>CAZJLJ010000018.1:0-7794 GCA_964546935.1 uncultured bacterium
AATCACCGGTACCAACAATTGCGACGTGCGGGAGGCTACTTTTCATCAATTCGCGATTACGGGTACGATGCGGAAATGAAGTTACAAGAACTCAGTCACTTCTTTGGGAAGAATGTAGAGATTGTTACCCGTCCGATCCCTCCCTCGCACGATGAGGGACACTACGAGGGCATGCTCGAGAAGATCGATGGTGACCCGGAACATGTCTTTTTGCAACTTCGCGATCCCGATGCACCAAAGCCGCCGTACCGCCGGCATGGACGGGGTGCGCATACGACCGCCGTTCCGATAAACGAAATCCGCGACGTGCGGCCGGTGTAGACGGGCACCGGGGCTACGACGCGTACTCCGCCGCGCCCGCTAAATGAATTGATACGTACTTGTCATCGCCGATGACCCAGCTGTCATGTTCACCTGTGATGTGAAACGCGTCACCGGCTTGCATTTGTTCGACGGTTCCATCCGGGTACGAAACCGCGGCTGTTCCCGACACGACGATTCCAACGTGTTCTGTCGTGCACCATTGCTTATTGTCGCGCGCGCCAATGTGCGTCGACCAGCGCCACCCCGGTTCGTACGTTGCACGCCCAAGCGTCATCGGTCCGACGGTAATGATTTCGAATCTGCCTTTTTCGAACGTTTCTACGCGGTCAGGATGTTCGAACTTCTTTAAGAGCATTGCATTCCTATCAGTGCGCGGACAGCTTCGACGGCCGCGTGTGCCGGCGCCGTATTGAATCGCTTGGCGCCCGAAGCGATTGCACCGTCAAATAAAACGTCAAGTTGCTCGGCGAGCATTTCCGGATCGCGAGCGCCGGCTTCGGTTGCGCGTTCGGCAAACCACTGGCGCCGTTTACGGATGCGCCGTTCGATAATCGCACGGGCCGGGTGTTCGCGATGAACCAACTCCGCAGTGAAAATAATGTACGGGCAGCCGCGATACTCCGTGCATTGAAGAAACTCGGCTAACGCGTGGAATGCGCCCAAGATCCGCTCTTGGGCAGATCCTTCCTCGGGAAAATGGACGATCGGTGCCAACCGGATCGCAGCTGCGATGAGATCGTCTTTCGAAGCGTAATGGTGATAGAGCGTCCGTTTGGTGACTTCTGCGACCGACGCTATCCGATCCACGCCGACGGCATGTATGCCCTCATCGTAAAACAATCGCGCGGCAACTCGTCCAATGTGCGTCTTGAGGTCCGGCGGACGAAGTGTTTGCATGACAAAAGGGCGTTCCCGAGCCGAAGTATACCGCCCTGTGTACTTAATAAACGGCCCGAAACGTAGATCGCCGTACGACTACGCTTTGACCCTATACCCCAACGCCAAGGGCGAAATTACTTACAACAAACGCATCAAATTTACGAATCAAGATGCAGCCGACGTTGAATCGGCGATGCGCGACGCGACCCCTGCTCCCTAGCGTTCAGACGCTTCACACTTTCCTTAGAGCTTTTGCGTATGCTCGCGCCCGTATCCGGTCTTGGAGGTTTCAACGCATGCAAATTCGATTCGCCGCCTTAACACATGCCGTATTGCCTCGCCTACTGATCGCCGCGTGTGTTGCCGCTGCGATGATGAACGGAGGCCCGGTTCGCGCAAACTCGCAAGCGATCGACGTGCAACACTCTAAGATGACGGTATACGTGTACAAGCAAGGCCCCTTCTCGTTTCTCGCCGACGACCATGAAATAAACGCGCCGATAACGACGGGCTCGTACGATGACGCAGCGCGCGTCGTCGACGTCACAGTAGATGCGACGAAGATGCAGGTGCTCGATCCCAAATCAGCAGCTAGCAAGCGCGACAAAGTACAGTCGAATATGGCGAGTTCGGAAGTGCTCGACGTCGCAAGATACCCGACGATCTCGTTTCGCTCGACGACAATCGACAGCGCCGATCCCAACCACTGGGCGATTACGGGCAATCTTACGCTGCATGGCCAGACGCATCCAGTCGCGCTGCAAGTTGTCAAGCAGGATGCGACGCACTTCACCGGCTCAACGACGGTCCGGCAAACGATGTTCGGCATTACGCCGATCAAAGTTGCCGGCGGAACGGTGTCGGTGAAGGACGACGTCAAAGTAGAATTCGAGGTCGCGCTTAGTCCCTAGGATTCATTTTTCGCCGAAGGCCGTGACCGTGCGGCCGTCATACTTTTATCATCGTGGCGGCACGGCGACCGTAATGCTTACAACGCCCGGCTCGTTCTTCATAGGTCCGCATTAAACTACATGACAAACCCCAGCATGCGCGGCGTTATCGAGGTCGGCAATAGCGCAACACCAGGTCCGCAAGCTACCCCACCGTCGAGCGGCGGCGGCAACGGTGGTACCGGCGGATGTTAGCGCTGATCCGCTGCATAAGTACCGCGGGAAACGGTTACGAGGAGCAACGCCGCGGTCGGCGCCGGCCTTCTCCTCGTCGTCAATTACTAGATTTATTGGTAATTAATCGCTGTTACTGAGTGAACGAGCGTTCGCGACATTTTACGTACCCGCGAGCACGACGCCGAGCGCATCATGGAAGCATGCCGCAACGTATCCCGTTTTTAGACACACCGATCGTGCTTGCGCCCCTTGGAGGGCCGGGCACTGCGGAATTAACCGCAGCCGTCTGCAATGCCGGCGCGTTCGGGTTTCTCCCGTGCGCTTACTTCGATCCCGAACGCATTACGAGTGAGATTGCACGCGTTCGCGCGCTGACAAACCGTCCGTTCGGCGTCAATCTTTTTATCGAACCACCGTTGCCGCCGATTGACGAAGCTGTATTGCAATCAGCGCACGAACGCCTGCGGCGGTACCGTGATGAACTCGGCATCGAGCATTCGGTGAAGGCCACGCGTCCGCCGGAGTATTACGAGGCGCAAATCGAAGCTGTCTTGCGAGCGCGGCCGGCTGCGTTCAGCTTCGTATTTGGGATTCCCGAACAACGAATCATCGAAGCGTTTGGCGACGCGGGCGTCTACACGATTGGTACCGCGACGTCGGTGCGTGAAGCGAAGATAATTCAAGACGCGGGAATCGACGCCGTAATTGCGCAGGGCGCCGAAGCGGGTGGTCATCGCGGAACTTTTGCGCACGATGTCGCAACGGGGCTAACGGGGACGTTCGAGCTCGTGAAACAGGTCGCTGATGCAGTTTCGATTCCCGTGATTGCAACGGGCGGCATTATGACCGGCGGCGGCGTCGCCGCTGCAATTGCCCTCGGCGCGTCGGCCGCGCAACTCGGAACGGCGTTTCTGCTTGCGGACGAAGCCGGAACGGTTCCGGCGTATCGTGCCGCACTGCAAAGACAATCGGGCGAACCGGTACTGACTTCGGTTTTCTCCGGCCGAACGGCGCGCGGTTTGCGCAATCGCTTCATCGAAGAGCTCTCCGGCGACAATGCGGTGGCGCCGTACCCGTACCAAAACACCCTCACAAGGGATATTCGAAATGCTGCCGGACGTGCCGGCCGCGCGGAGTATCTGTCGATGTGGGCCGGTGAAGGATATCGTATGGCCAGAACGGGCCCAGCTGCAGCAATCGTGGCAGCGTTGATAAATGAAATGCACGGAGCAGCGCAAGATGTCGCAGACTTCTGTGGAGCGTAGTGACGATTACACTTTTGCGGTAGAGATGCGCGCCGCGATGAGCCTTGAGATGGGCGTCGATCACGATAAGGAACATCCGGGCTGGCGCGAACGCATGACGGAATTTTTTTCATCGCGTCAAGCGAGAGGCGACGCCGAATTCTTCGTCGCGCGCGCCGGGAACGGCGAACGGATCGGCACGGCGTTTGTTGCCGCATCGGATCATTATCGCACGCATGCATTTGGTACGCGTTACGCGACGGTGCATGGAGTTTATGTAAAGCCGGAGTATCGGCGCCGCGGAGTTGCGTCCGCGTTAATGGCTGCGGTGGAAGATTGGGCGCGCAAGAAAGGCTACGACGTTCTTCGTTTGCGCTCGTCCGAGATGGGGCAGCCGCTCTACGATTCGCTGGGCTTCAAACCAACGACTGAAGTGGAGAAGAAGCTTCGCGGACGATGAGACTGGTCGATTGACTGGTGGCGAGCAACTTCCCCTCGTCGCTTTCAAGAAACGCTTCGCACACAACAGTTTGCCTTCCGGCGTGCACGGCGTTTGCTCGAATCAATAGCGTGCCGGCATCACCGCGGATCGGCCGGATGTAGCGAACGCTTAAATCGGTCGTTGCAATCGAAACGGCGTCATCTTCGAGCATCGTTATCGAAACGAGTCCAAGCGCGATATCCAAAACCGTCGCGGCAAAACCGCCTTGAACGACGCGGAACGGATTGTAATGCCGCTCACCGGGCGTTGCAGTCGCGGAAACTACTCCGCGTTCGACTTCGACGATGCGAAAATTGAATTGCGAAGCCATCGGCATCGGATGCTCGAAATTCAACCCGCGTACGAACTCCAGACCGTTCATAGACGAACGGTTCTACGCGGCTAGCGCGATGCTGTTTTGGAAACGCAGGCGGCGCAGCGGCCCTGCAGTGTGATCACGGCGCCGGAGACTTCGGCACCTAGCTTCGAAGCGAGGGCCACCACCGACTCCGACGGCAGTTGGAAAGCCACGTCGCTTACCGTCCCGCACTCCGAGCAGCGGAAGTGCGCGTGCGGCGGGCCGGCGGGTTCGTAGTAGGCGGAGTCCGCCCCGGGCACGGTAATCTCGGCCACCATGCCAAGGTCGCGCAAGCGATTGAGCGCCCGGTAGACCGTGGTGAAACCAATCCCCGGGTGGCGCTCGCGCGCCAAATCAAAAAGCTCCGACATCGCCAAATGGCGGCCGGGCCCTTGCTCGCGGACGATTTCGAAGACGAGGCGATGATTTTTGGAGAGCTTCGCCTCGAGCTCCACGGCGGTCATCTGCCGTGATTCTAGCACACCGCGCCCAGCAACTGAAAATGATTTTCACAGCACCGGGTTATGCAGGAAAAGTCGCCTTATTAATTCTAATAATGCTTTATCTATCATGGCTAAATCTGCAGCCGAAGAAGTCATAGCCGGGCCGATCAAGTCGAAGACGGTCTTCCCGGTCCTTATTCTGCACTTGCTGGAAGACCGGGCCGATCACGGGTCCGGCCTTATGAGCCGGATCGAAGCGCTGTGCGCCGGCTTACTTGCCGTGAATACGAACACGATCTATCCGCTGTTGCGACGTTTGGAAGAACGCGGATTTATCGTCGGCGAGTGGGAGCATCCCACGAAACGCTCGCGGCGTTTCTATCGCATCACCGACGACGGCCGCAAACGCCTCGAACGCATCAAAACGGGGATGCTTCCTTATCTAGATATGCTCGCGGGATCCATCGAACGTTTGCGTCGCGAGCTCTACGACGACGTTAACGCAGCCTAAACTTCTGAGGAGAAGACGACGAGATGAGCACCTATCAAGCTCCATTACGCGACATGCAATTCGTTCTGCACGAACTCGCAGGGATCGAAGAAATCGCTAAACTTCCGGGATATGAAGACACGCTGGACGTTGTCGATTCGATCCTCGAAGAAGCGGGTTCATTTGCGACCGGCGTGTTGGATCCGCTCAATCGCACGGCCGACAAAGAAGGCTGCACGTGGAACAACGGCGAGGTCACAACCCCGAAAGGCTTCAAAGAAGCGTATAAAAAGTTTGCCGACGCCGGTTGGATCGGTCTGCCCGTTCCGCCGGAATACGGCGGCCAAGGGTTGCCGCAAGTACTGCTCGGGCCAACGCTCGAGATGTGGAACGCGTCGAACATCGGCTTCGCAAACGGTCCGCTCCTGAATCAAGGTGCGATCGAAGCAATCGAACTCGTTGGTTCGGACGAACAAAAGAATCGCTGGATTCCGAATCTCGTCTCCGGTAAGTGGACCGGCACGATGAATCTTACCGAACCGCAAGCCGGCTCCGATCTTGCACAAGTCCGCACGAAAGCCGTTCCGAACGGCGACCACTATCTAATCACCGGTGAAAAGATTTTCATCACATTCGGCGAGCACGATATGGCCGAGAACATCGTGCACCTCGTGCTGGCGCGTCTGCCCGATGCACCCGAAGGCGTGAAGGGCATCTCGCTCTTCATCGTGCCGAAAGTGCTTGTCAATGCCGATGGTTCGCTTGGTGAAAAGAACGACGTTGTTTGCGCGGGTATCGAACACAAGCTCGGCATCAACGGCAATCCGACTTGTACGATGAAGTTCGGCGAAGCCGGCAAAGGCGCCGTCGGCTATCTCGTAGGCGAAGCAAATCGCGGCCTTGAGTACATGTTCATCATGATGAACGCGGCGCGTTTCTCGGTCGGCGTACAAGGCTTTGCAGTAGCGGATCGCGCGTATCAACATTCGCTGGAATACGCGAAGGAACGCGTGCAGATGTCCGATGCGGCTTCGCGCAGCAAAACGCCCGTGCGCATCATCGAACATCCCGACGTTCGCCGCATGCTGATGTGGCAAAAAGCGAACATCGAAGCCATGCGTGCGCTCTCGTACGTGACGGCTGCTTCGCTCGATCTTTCGCATAAGCACCCGGATGAAAAAGTTCGCAAGCAGCATAAGGCGTTCGTCGAGCTCATGATTCCAGTCGTCAAAGGCTGGTGCACCGAGAATGCGGTCGAACTGTGTTCGACAGCGCTGCAGATCTTCGGGGGCATGGGATACGTTGAAGAGACCGGCATCGCGCAACAGTATCGCGACGTGCGTATCACGACGATCTACGAAGGCACGACTGGTATTCAGGCACTGGATCTCGTAGGACGCAAACTGATTCGCGACATGGGCGCCGCCGCGACAACCGTCATCAAAGACATGGAGAAGTTCGCGAAGGAAGCGGCGGCGGATTCCAACGCCGATGTGAAGGCGATCGGTGAAGCGCTGCTCAAGGGCATTGCGACGCTCGCGGAAGTTTCGCAATGGATCGGCATGAACGCGATGGGCGATCTGCGCAAAGCGTTCGCGTGCTCCGTTCCGTATCTGAAGCTGTGGGGCGTTGTCGCCGGCGGCTGGCAGATGGCGCGTGCCGCGAAAGTTGCCGCCGAAAAGATCGCGGCGGGCGACAAAGACCCGTTCTACGCGGCAAAAATCACGACGGCGAAATTCTACGCCTCGCACGTTCTTACGCAAGGTGCGTGGTACAAGCGCCAGATCATCGACGGTTCCGGCGACGTAATGACGCTGCCTGAAGAAGCATTTGAACTCGATCGGAAATTGGCGGTTACCGCATAATAATGGGATTCATCAAGACTGAGGACAGAGGTGCGGTGCGGGTTATCACTCTCGATAATCCGCCCGTCAACTCGCTATCGTTCGCGCTTTCAGGCGAACTCGTGCCGATCGTCGAGGCGGCTTCCGCCGATGCGTCGATCAAGGCGGTCGTGTTCACCGGGGCCAACGGCATTTTCTCTGCCGGCGCGGACGTCAACGACTTCAACACCGAACCGACGCCCGAAACTAAGACCGTTCGCGATGTCATTGCGGCCGTTGAGAAGAGCGACAAAATCTTCGTCGCCGCAATTGAGAAGAATGCGTTGGGCGGCGGATTGGAATTGTCGCTCGCGTGCGACTACCGCGTTGCGCAAAAAGACGCGAAAGTCGGATTGCCGGAAATCAAACTTGGTTTGTTACCGGGTGCCGGTGGAACGCAACGCTTGCCGCGATTGATCGGCGCGCAAGATGCGCTCGACATCATGCTCAAGGGTCGCAACGTTCGCATGGATGAAGCGAAAGAGAAGGGCATCGTCGACGAAGTGGTAGAGGGCAACGTCGTTGACGCTGCGGTCACACTCGCTGAATCGGTCCTTCGACAAGC
>CAZJLJ010000018.1:7894-35993 GCA_964546935.1 uncultured bacterium
TCAGGATGACAGAGGGAAGCGTCGGATTTCGCAACGGAAAGCGATCATCGGCAAAGGCATCACTGAACAAGCGGGACCGTTCGTCGTTTCGCAAGCCCATAAGATGGTGCCGCCGGAAGAGAACGGCGGTTTCGCTGCGCACAAACTGATCGATGCAGTCGAAGCGGCAGTCGAGATGCCGTTCGAATTCGGCATCGCCCGCGAAGCGCGTCTCTTCGAAGAGCTGGTGCGCTCGGCTCCGTCGGCGGCCCTGCGCCACGTCTTCTTCGCGGAACGCGAACTAGCGAAAGTTCCGGGCCTCAAAGGTGCGCAACCGCGCGACATCAAGAAGGCCGGCGTCATCGGCGCGGGCACAATGGGCACCGGCATCGCGATCACGTTCGCGCAAGCGGGCATTCCGGTTACCGTAATCGATTCCAACGACGACGCCGTTGAAAAAGCAAAGCAAACGGTCTTCGGCATGTTCATGTACCAAGTGCAAAAAGGGCGCATGACGCAAGAAGAAGCGTGGAAACTTGGCCAGTCCATTCAGTTCACGGATGATTACAGCGAACTGAGCGACGCGGATGTCGTGGTGGAAGCCGTCTTCGAAGACATGACCGTTAAAAAGCAAGTCTTCGAGAAGCTCGACCAGATCGTCAAGCCCGAAGGTATTCTTGCTTCCAATACGTCGACGCTCGACATCGACGAGATGGCATCGGTAACGAAGCGTCCCGACAAGTTCGTTGGACTGCACTTCTTCGTTCCGGCAAACATCATGCCGTTGCTCGAAATCGTGCGCGGCAAAGATACGTCCCCTGAAACGCTCGCTACGGCGTTCAAGCTTGGCAAGACGCTGAAAAAGACTGCGGTGCTCTCCGCGAATGCGTTCGGGTTCATCGGCAACCGCATGGTGTTCGATTACGCGAAGGCCGCCGGTGCGCTGGCCGAAGAGGGCATTTCGCCGTCTCGCATCGACGCCGTCGCGAAGAACTTCGGTTTCCCGATGGGGCCATTCGCAATGGGCGATCTCTCGGGTATCGATGTTGCCTGGCACATCGGCAAAGCGCGTCCGGATATCGCCGCAGGCCGCACGAAGATCGTCGATCGCCTCGTCGAGATGAAGCGCCTTGGCCAAAAGACGATGGCGGGCTACTTCAAATACGATAAGAGCGTCGGTAAAGGCCGCGAGCCGATTCCGGATCCCGAAATCGAAGCGCTCTTTGCGGAAGAAGCAAAGAAAGCAGGCATCGCGTCGCGCGAAGTTTCCGACGAGGAGATTCTGCAACGCCTCACGTTTGCGCTTATCAACCGTGGCGCGTTTCTACTGGAAGAGCGCGTTGCGTTGCGACCCGGCGACATCGATATCGTCTATGTCTATGGTTACGGTTTCCCGCCGCATCACGGCGGCCCGATGTGGTACGCCGATGAAGTGGGCGTGAAAAACGTCTACAACAAAGTCGTTGAATTCGGTTGGGAACCGGCGCCGTTACTGAAAAAACTCGCAGACGAAAATGGAACGTTTGCATCTGTCACCACGACGAAGTCGAAGGGTGAAGGAGAACTAGTCAATGCGTGAGGCGGTAATCGTCTCGGCGGCGCGGACGCCAATTGGAAAGGCATTTCGCGGCGCGTACAATCAAACAGCCGGTGCCACACTTGCCGGACACGTCGTGCAAAGCGCGATCCAACGCGCCGGCGTCGATCCGGCGGAAGTCGAAGACGTAGTCATTGGTTCCGGATTACCCGAGGGCGCGACCGGAAACAACATCGGCCGCACAGCTGCGCTACGTGCCGGATTGCCGGTAACGGTTCCGGGACAAACGGTAAGCCGTTTCTGCGCTTCGGGTCTCGATGCAATTGCAGCGGCAGCAAAGAGCGTTGTCGTCGATGGTGCGAACGTCGTCGTCGGCGGCGGCGTGGAATCGATCTCCATGGTTCAAAACAATTTGAACATGGAGTACTTCACCGAGGAGTGGCTGCTGCGTCATACGCCCGACGTCTACATGCCGATGCTTTACACGGCCGACAATGTTGCGAAAAAGTACAACGTTTCGCGTGAACGCCAGGATGAATACGCGTTGCAAAGCCAGCAGCGCACCGCTGCGGCGCAGGCTGCCGGGCGTTTCGATGCCGAGATCGTGTCGCTTCCAACTTGGAAGTACAATCAAGAAAAAGAGACGGGTAAGGTTTCCGAAGAGCACGTTACGCTCTCGCGTGACGAAGGCAACCGCGCCGATACAACGCTTGCAGGCCTTTCTGCACTGAAAGGTGCCGTACCGGGCATCAAAGACACATCCATTACCGCCGGCAACTCTTCGCAGCTTTCCGATGGAGCGGCTGCCGTCGTCGTGATGGATTCGAAGCTCGCGCAAAAACGCAACCTCGAACCGTTGGGGATCTACCGCGGCTTTGTCGTCGCCGGCGTGGAACCCGGCGAAATGGGCATAGGTCCGGTTTTCGCAGTTCCGAAACTGCTCAAGCAGCACGGCTTAAAAATCGACGACATCGGACTTTGGGAACTCAATGAAGCCTTCGCGGTGCAAACCGTTTACTGCCGCGACGTTCTTGGAATTCCAAACGATCGCTTCAATGTCGACGGCGGCGCGATTTCCATCGGCCATCCGTACGGCATGAGCGGTGCCCGCATGACGATGCACGCCCTTATCGAAGGCAAGCGACGCGGCGTCAAGTACGTCGTCGTAACGATGTGCATAGGTGGCGGCATGGGCGCTGCCGGCTTGTTCGAAGTGGCTTAGTTCGTGGCGGTGACAATCCCTCACGGGATTGTGACCGCTGCCCTCCTCTGCAAAGTGGTGCGTTGCAGACAGTTCTCCTCGAGAGTGGGCTACAATCAGTGAGTCCCACTCGCGCGGTGCATGATGACCATAGCAGCCCCGGAACAAACAAGGCCGGCGGAAACCAGCACCTTCACCTTTGAAGAGCACGGATGGCGGCTAGCAGTCATTGCAGTCGCGTGCTTGATTTCCGTTTTCTTGGATCAATCGACAAGCGGGATCGAGCAGGCAATCGTCACCTACATGACCGGTACGCTTGGCGCGTCGTCGGACGAAGGCCTGTGGTTGCAGATCGGTTACAACTCGGCGTACTACTTGGCACTGATTGCCACGCCGTGGATGATTTCGAAGTTCGGACGCCGCACGGTTTGGGCGTACGGTCATGCGACGTTCGCGGTTGCGTCGCTGATGATCGCGTTCAGCGGCGGATTTTGGAGTGTCGTGGGTTGGCGCACCCTTCAGGGGCTGGGCCAGGGCACGTTCTTCGTTTGTGCGGTGGTGACGATACTCACCGTCTTTCCAAAGCAGATCGTATACATCGGATTTGGGCTTTTCGCCACTACGGCGTTGGCAGGTCCGTCGCTGGGACCGGCGATCGGCGGCTGGTTTTCCGATCTGAACGCATGGCAAGTCGTCTTTGCCGTGATGGCAGCGTTAGCTGCGACCGCATCGTTGATCATCAGAAAGACGTTGCGTGATCCGCCCGACGCGCGTGTCCCAAGCTTGCCGACCGACTTCCTGGGGTTCTTTCTGGCGTCGATCCACTATTTTACATATCATTACCTGCTGCAGGAGGGCGAGCGCCGCGACTGGTTAGGTAGTCCCCAAATCGTCACCGTGCTCGTCTTGTTCCTGCTCGCCAGCGTGCTCTTCTTCGTGTGGGAGGTGCGGTGCCGCAATCCGTTCATTCAAGTGCGCTTGTTTTTGATACACAATGTTCGATGGGGGGCGTTTCTCGGGTTCATCTTAGGAGTACCGCTGTTCGGCGGCAACATTTTTGAGCAGTACTTGCAGACCGGAATCTCGTTCACACCGGGGCTCGCGGGCGCGGAGCTGATGGTCCGCGCTATCCCGATTTTAATCACCGTCCCGTTGGTCGCATATGCGCTCGGTAAGCAGCTCTTAGATCCGCGCTACCTGATCGTTACCGGATTTATCCTCGTCGCACTTTCGTACTGGATCTTGTTCCTTCACACGACGTATCTCTCGGACTTCGGCACCTTCATTTTGCCGTTCGTCCTGCAAGGTTTCGCGTTCTCACTCTTGTTCTCGCCGATTGCGCGGACGGTGATCTTTTCGCTTCCGCCGGAGAAAATTACTCACGGCGTTGCGATCTTCAAGCTCAGCATCGTGACGGGAGGTGCATTCGCGTCAGCGATGCTGGCGACGATCGTCGATCGCCGCGCCACACTTCATTTTTCGCAAATAACCGAAGGGATCAATCTTGCGCAGCCTAACGTCGCGTTATTCGTGCACGGTCACCTGCATAGCCCGCTGGTCCTTCTTGGAGGCGTTGCGCAGCAGCAGAGCTACATCTCCGCCTATGCGGATAGCAATCTGTACACGGCTATCCTAGCGTTGTGTGTAGCTCCGCTGGCCTTCGCACTTCGTGTGCCGAAGCGCAACAAGTAGACGCTACTTCTCGGGATGTGCGAAAGCAACGATTTGGTGGTTGTCGCGATCGCTTGTCCAGAAGCGCGATCCGTCGAACGTAAGGCCGCGCGCATCAAATGGAATTGAGGCGAGCGCCGCAATACGAGGCGTTTCGCCTTTTGCATCGATCTTCGTGAGTTGAAGGTTCTCGAACTCTTCATCGCCGGTGACGAGATAGAAATAGCCGTTGGCGATCGTCATGCCAAGCGGTTTACGACCCAAGGGAATCTCGCGGACCACTGCGCCGTGTCCATCCAGCGCCAGAATTCTCATATAGGCAGCCTGCGAGAGGAAGAGCGTGTCGCCGTCATAGGCGACGTGAGCGCCCGTTAAGTCCGGACATTCCATACGATCCTTGAATCCATGTCCCGGCACGAAGCGGTAGATGTATCGGTCCTCTTCCTTGTCGCCTAGGCCGATTACGACGCGAAGTTCGTCGCCTACGACGGTCATGCCGAATGCGCCGCCGGGCGCGTCAGCTTCTTCGCGCACAGTCCACTTCGTGGGATCGATCGCATAAAGTTTGTCCGTCTCGCGGCTGGCCATCCAAAGCGCCGTTCCATCGAACGCCAGTCCCAATGGCCTCGGCGCCGGCGAGGGCAGGCGCAGGATTTCGGTAATTTCCGTTAACGTCTCCATATTGAGAACCCCTTTCCTGATGAGTGAACCCACGCTAGATGGAGTAGGTTGTGCGACATTTCAATTTCGTCTTGAAACTAACCGGAATGTTGTTCCTCCTATGTTTCATTTTGGGGAACGTCCGGTCTGCCGCCACGGTGAAAGCCGTTTCGACCGATGGGGAAGCAACGGTGTACGTCACCGGTGATCTTTCCCGAAACTTCATCGTCTCATATCAAGCGGCTCTTCAACCATCACCGGGCAACCGGTCGTGGACGACCGTCGGCGTGATGCTTCTTGGTAGAACCGAATCGGGACCGTCGATCGAGGTCGGGCTAGCTCGCAGCGCTTCGAACGCGTTGACCGGATTCACGGCGACTCAAGGGCTCAAATCTCGCGCTTCGTTCAAGGCATTCGTCGTGGGATGCGCGCCGGGCTGCGTTCTAACTGTTCGTGCCGACGACAAAGCGTATTACGCGTACATCGACGCAGCTCAAGTGGGAGCATGGCCGCGAAATCAATTCGCCTTCGTCAAGCCTTACATTCAACTGAACGCCGAAGCCGTTAAACCTGGTGATAGCATCTCCGCCATCTTTCTGCCGATTCGTTTGGTCGCGAACGGCGAAGTGATGCCGGCGCCGGCGTGCGCATTTACCACACGAGGTATAGAACCGTCGCGGTTGCCGAATGGCGCGCTTCAATTCACAGGCACATATCACGCCGGAGCACCCGCCGCGTTCGTAACGCTAACCACGGGACAGCGCGGGGATCGCTGCTCAGGTGCGCGAGGCTAAGACTGCATTCTCCGTGCGGATCCGCCACGCCAGCAGTGCGGCATTGAGCAGGGTAAAAATCAGTGCAATTTTCCATGCGCCGAACGCCAGCGGCAGAAGAAGAATCTCGCCGCAAACGATAGCGTAGTTCGGATGACGCATAAATCGATACGGTCCGCTGCGTACGAGCGGCGCACCTGGTAACGTTATGATTCGCGTCGTCCAATAGGGGCCGAGCGTCGCCAGAACCCAGATGCGCAACGCCTGGAGCAGTGCGAAAGCCGCAAGCAGCCACCAATTCGGAACCGCATCGTGCGGAACGAAGAGCCAAAGCGACAATAGCCATGCGGCGTGAACCGCCACGAAAAACGGATGCTGCTCGGGGGCGATTTCAACAGCGCCCCGCGCCCGTAACGCTCGCGTATTGCGTTCCGCGTAAGAGATTTCGATCAGCCGTTGCGCCGCTACGAGCAGAAGGACGACTGCGAGAATCACTCGTGTTGCAAATTTACGAAGGCGGCCGTGAAACCGGGACCCATCGCGGTGAGCAGCACATTGCGCCACGAGCCGTTGCGTAATGCGCCTTCGCGAAGGGCGCGTTCGAGAACGAACAGCACGGTGACCGCCGACATATTCCCGTATTCGCGAAGAATCGCCCGCGAATCCAGAAGCGATCCGGGTTCGACTCCAAAGGCGCTCTCCAGCGCGTCCAAGACTTTCGTGCCGCCCGGGTGCGAAAGAAACACGTCGATTTCTTCGCGTGATAGTCCGCACTGTGCCAGATATGGATCCAATACCGAACGGAGCTGCGTCTCAACAAGGTTTGGAATGTCTCGCGAAAAAATCGCGCGTAAGCCATCTTCGGCGACGTCCCAGCCCATGATGTCGAGCGTATCCGGAAACGTGTACTCGCCCGAGGCAATTACGGCCGGCCCGTTCGCGGTGGTTGAAAGAATCATCGCGGCGGCTCCGTCTCCGAAGAGCGCCGTCGCTACGATGTTGCTTTTTGTCAAATCATCGCGGCGAAACCATAACGCACAAAGTTCGATGACGAGAAAGAGCACCGTACTCCCGGGATCTGCGGCCGCCATCGTTGCAGCTCGAGCAAGGCCGACCGCTCCGCCGACGCACCCTAAGCCGAAAATCGGCAGGCGGCGAACGTTTCGCCGAAATGGCAGGCGTTCCATGAGTAAGGCGTCGAGGCTGGGCGTAGCAATGCCGGTTGTGGAAACGGCGACGATCGCGTCGACCTCCTCAATCGTTTTGCCGGCACGTTCCAACGCGCTTCGGGTGGCGCGTTCCAGCAAGTCGACGGCCGAAGTGCGGTAGAGTTCATTGCGTTCGGGCCATTCGTGCGCGCTGTAATACCAGTCGACCGGAACGCACGAATAACGACGGTCTATACCGGTGTTCGAAAAAACCGGCAGTAGGCGCTGAACGATTTCCGAACGTGTGAATTGCGCTTCGACCCGTGCTGCAATGTCGCTTTGTTCGAGGGCAAAAGGCGGCACCGCTGTCGCGATACCGCCAATTCGAGCGTATTGGTTAATCAGTGTTATGCCTTCGGGGTGTACGCGACACACCAGCCGTTCGGGCTAATAGAGCCCTCTACGACCTTGCATGTGCCGTTTGCTTTGGCGGTTTTGCCGGGAATGAAAAGCGAGCAGCCGGAGCACTTCGCAGAGCCTTTCGGCGTGTTCTGATATTTCATCGCGGCTTTTGATGATTTTGCTTGGGCAATCGTGGAGGTCCCGGCGAGCGCAAGCCCGGCGAGCGCCGGAAGAACGACGATTTGCTTTAACGCTTCCTTACGTGAGGTTTGCTTCATAGAGCCTCCTTACAAGACGAGCGTACTTCGAGACTTACGGCGTATGCAACACCTGCCCCTAGCGTCCGAAGTCCTTCCCTTAGGGACCGGTCATGTAGATGTAATCTACAGTGCGGCCTTCGTAGTTCTGTGCTGTGGCCACCAATCGTGCCTTTGGCGGAACGTCCAGTTTGTTGTTCGTCACGACGATGGAGCGCGGCCGTTCGCAATCGAACGGCATGCCTTCAATTACCTGCAGCTTAGATTTACGCAAATAGTATGAAAAAAGTGTGAGCGAATTCATTCCATTGATCGTCGGAAAACAAACGCGCGAAGCTTGCGGTTCGAGCGAACGCACGATATCGAAGACTTCCCGGTTTTCGAACTGATTCGCGTCCGCAGAGGGCGCAACGTAGAGGATGAAATAAGCGCGACAGAAGAGGACAAATTGCGCGAGGATAATCGCACAAAAAATCAATGCAATTTCCCGACGGTAAGGTGCGATTCTCGTGCGCGAGAGAACGTCCCAAGCAACAGCAATTCCGATCGCGGTGAGAATGCACGCGAGCGGCGCGCCGATGAGCGTGCGAAGAAAGTGCGGAACGCCGTCGTTCGTCAGCGCACCGCCAAGCGGATAGAGCAAAGCCCAAACCAACAGAAAGAGCGTAAGTCCTGCGCCATATCGCCTCCACGTCGCAATCGCCCCGAAGACAATCCATGGAAACATCCAAACGTAGAGCACGCCGAACGATGGTCCGTGGTTCGCGTTTCCGTCCCCAGCCCGAAAGAGTGCGATCGGATCGAAGTGTTCAAGGTAGTTCCTTGCGAACAGTGCCAGCGACTTTGCGTTGACGCCGTCGGCGAAGGTTGAGATGTGCTTGTCGCGCCAGAAGAAGTCCGGGTCGTTAGCAACGGAAAAGATGAGCGGCAATAGGACTGCCGTCCAAACGCCGGCCATGACCAGGATCGCGCGCCAAGAACGCCGGCTGTCTTTAAATCTGTACAGCACCAGCGCCGACACAAGAACGGCACTGTCCGGAAGCGCGGCGCGATAACTGTAGCTGCCCGCGCCGAAAAGGAATCCCGCTAACAAGACTAGCCGAAAGTCGCGCTTGCGAAGTCCGCTATCGAGCGACCAGAGCCCACCAAGGATGAACGGCAACATCGCCGCGGGTTCCCACCCAACGCGTGAAACGACGACGTCCCAAGGCAGTATCGCCATGATGGCGGCCGCGAGCAACGCGATAACACGATCCCGCGTCAAGCTTCGCGTGAACCCGTACGTGCAAAAAACAGTCAAGACACCAAACACGACTGCCGGAAAGCGAAACGCCATCGCGGAGTTGCCGAAGAAGAGGCTCGTGAAATACTCGAAGATGCCGTAGAGCGGCAAATACATGATCCGGTAGTCGAAGAACGCCCGTAAGGGCGCGCGATGCGTCAGCTCGTCGAGCACGCCGGTGTATCCGGCGAGCTCATCAGGATGAAGAGCGCCGGGAACTAATCCCAGTCCCCAAAACCGAATCAGAAACGCGACGCCAAGCGTCAACAGAACGGCGAGAGTCCAACCGTTTAGAGAAAATCTACGGTCTAAGAAGCCCGTCTGAAGATTTTTTGACTCCTCACGTTCTATAGTTAACGACATCCGTTTCACCTGAAGGAGCTTCGTTTGATTCGAGTCCCGGTCATCGTCCGGCATGCGGCATTCTTTGTCGCGGCCGTGACGCTCAGCTGCGCGGTCGCTTTTGCCGAACCGTCGCCATCTCCATCGCCGTCGGTATCGCCGTCTCCCTCTCCATCGCCCACGGCCAAGGCGGTGTATCAGGACATGCAGTGGCGTCAGCTCGGCCCCGGATTGATGGGCGGCCGTGCGGCCAACGTGGCCGGCTCCGCAAAAGATATCAACCTTTATTATGTAGCGACGGCGGGCGGCGGCGTCTGGAAGACGACCGACGGCGGCGAGACGTGGAACGACGTTTTCGATAAACAGGCAGTGGCATCGATCGGCGACGTTGTTATCGATCCGAACAATGACAACGTTGTTTGGGTGGCAACGGGCGAGGGGAATCCTCGCAACGACGTGATTCCCGGCGGCGGCGTCTACAAGTCGACCGACGGCGGCAAAACTTGGAACGTCGTGGGCCTGCAGAACACACGCACGATCGCGCGCATTTTGGTCGACCCACACAATTCTAATCACGTGCTGGTCGCTGCGCTCGGCGACATTTACGCGCCAAGCGAAGAGCGCGGTATCTTTGTGACCGAAGACGGCGGAAAGACGTGGAAGAAGACGCTCTATCTTAGCGAGCAGAGCGGCGGTTCCGATCTCGCTTGGAATCCAAATAACCCCAACGTCGTCTACGCCGGGATGTGGCACTTCATGCGCAAGCCCTGGACGACGAATAGCGGGGGGTCCGACGACGGGCTCTTCAAGTCGACCGACGGCGGCAAAAGCTGGACGAAACTAACCGGGAACGGCTTGCCTACCGACACGATCGGCCGCATCGGTTTGGCGGTCGCTCCGAGCAATCCGAATCGTATCTACGCATTGATCGAATCGAACCAAGGCATTTTGTGGCGCTCGGATGACGGCGGCAAAAATTGGACGATGACGAGCAACGATACGCTCGTGGATCAACGTCCATTTTATTTCTCGCACATCTACGTCGACCCCAAGGACGCCGATCACGTGTACGGCGTTTCTGCCTCGCTTTCACAATCGAAAGACGGCGGAAAGACGTTCAAGGGAATGTTCAGTGCGCCGCACGGTGACTTCCACGGAATGTGGATTGCGCCGAACGATCCGGCACGCATTATCGTTGCCGAAGACGGTGGCGTCGGTCGCACGTTGGACGGCGGCGGTACGTGGTTCTTCGACCGTAATCTACCAATCGGCGAAGTTTATCACGTCGGCGTCGGTATGACGGGCAATCCGTATTGGGTTTGCGGCGGCTGGCAAGACAACAACGCGTGGTGCGGACCGGCATTCAACACCGACCCGTCGGGCGTTCAAAACAAGCATTGGGTGAATACGAACGGGGGCGACGGTGAATGGGCCGTCCCGGATCCGCTCGATCCCGACATCATGTGGTCCGATTCGCAACAGGGATTCCTTGCGATTTACAACAAACGCACGCGCGATTTCTACGTCAGTCAGCCGTACATCGGCACATCTGCGGAACAATTCGATACGCGTTTGGCGCGTTATCGCTTCAATTGGGACTCACCGATTGCGTTTGCACCGTGGGACGGTCACGTTGCATGGCTCGCGGGAAATGCGGTCTTTCAAACGAGCGATCGCGGACGTCACTGGAAAGCGATTAGCCCGGATCTCACATTGAACGAAAAAGACCATCAGGCACCGCCGGGTGGCCCGATCACGCACGACGTTTCCGGTGCGGAGAATTACAACACGATTCTAGACGTCGAAGGCTCGTCGCTTCGTAAGGGCGAGATTTGGGCCGGGACCGATGACGGCCAGGTTCAATACACCATCGATGGCGGCACGCATTGGAAAAACGTGACGCCGAAGAAAGCGCCGGATCACGGGGAGGCCGAAACCGTTGCGCCTTCGACCACCGACGACGGAACGGTCTACGTAAGCTACGACAAGCATCTGTTGGGCGATTACAAACCGTACCTCTTCGTGACGCACGACTTCGGGAAAACCTGGACCAGCATTGCCAACGGAATTCCCGACGGCCAATACGCGCGTTCGGTTCGTCAAGACTTGCGCAATCGCAATATCGTTTACGCCGGAACGGAAACCGGTTTCTGGATCTCGTGCGATCGCGGATCGTCGTGGCACGATTTCAAAAACAACCTGCCCACCGTCGCGGTGCGAGATATCCGCTTTCAACCGCAGTGGGACGACATGGTTATCGCAACCCATGGGCGCGGCATCTATGTGATGGACGATCTGCGGCCCTTGCAATCGGCAGCGTGTCGAAAGCCGGATCAGGCGTTCGTTGTCGCGCCGCGCGTAACATACCAGTACAACCTGCACGGCGACGATGAAGGCACGTACACCGATTGGGCGGCTCAGAATCCGCCGTACGGTGTTGCCGTTACGTACTATCAGCCTAAGGCTTCGAAAGACGCTCCGGTCATTCGCATCTACGACGAGCAACATCATCTCATACGCACGGTCTCCGGAATCAAATCGAATCCGTATGTGGGCAAAGACGAACCGTGGATTAAAAACGACGCCGGACTCCAGCAATTCGTT
Source organism: uncultured bacterium (assembly GCA_964546935.1). GTDB lineage: Bacteria > Vulcanimicrobiota > Vulcanimicrobiia > Vulcanimicrobiales > Vulcanimicrobiaceae > JALYTY01. The sequence continues at coordinate 19,751 of CAZJLJ010000018.1, forward strand.
TGGGACATGACCGAAGACGGCCCCGTAAAATGGAACGGCGCGGGCAAGTTCTTCAAAGGCCCGAACGAAGGCGCTTCCGTTGTTCCGGGGCGTTATACGGTCAGCATGACGATCGATGGACGCACCTTTACGCAGCCGTTTACTGTGAAAGCCGACCCCGAAACGCACTTCACGCAAGCGGAGCTTGTTGCATCGTACAAGTTCAGCAAGCACTTCCTGAACCGGCTCTCCGAGCTTGACGCGGGCTTGAACCGCTTAGACGAGGTGAAGTCGGATCTCGAGAAAGCCCGCAAGGCGGCCGTTGCCAAAAACGACACGGCGGCAGTCGCCACCATCGACGCGGCGCTTGCGAACCGCCAAAAACTTCAAGACGAGCTGACCGCGAACTACCAGAACGGTGAAGACTTCATTCAGCGTCCGGGAAAATTGCGCGAAGACCTGATGGGAATCATCGGGACCGGCTTGGTCACGCCGGCTGTCGAGGAAGTTGCCGGAAGAGTCGATCGTTCGTACGTTGCGGCAGTCTCGCAATTCAACAACTACATTGCGACGTTGCCTCAATTGAATACGACCCTGAAAACCGGCAGCTACGGAACCGTTACGGTTCCGAAGCCTCTAAAATAGGGTTTGGAATCGGATCGATCGGCGGCTCCTCAACCGGACCCGGCTCGCCCGGGGCCGGTTGAGGGGCCGGCGGAACCGTATTCGGATCAGGGTCCGGCATGCGCATGAAGAAATCAGTCTGCATGTCGCTGAGATACCCCGTTGCGGTTTTAACGCTGCTGCTTTCCGCATGTTCGTTCCATCCATCGCCGCCGAGTAAACCGGCTGCGGCAATGGGTTCGCCGGTTCCGGCGCGAGCGCACGCAGCGGTTACTCCCGCGGATTTTGGCGTATTGAAATGGCGCGAAATCGGCCCGGCAGTGATGGGTGGACGGCTCGACGCCGTCGCCGGCATTCCGGGCGATAGTACGACGATCTATCTCGGCCATTCGTCGGGCGGGCTGTACAAATCAACTAACGGCGGCATGACGTTCTCCTCGATCTTTCGCAGCGGAACGTCTTCATCGATCGGTGCCATCGGCATTGCACCCTCCGATCCAAAAACGGTTTACATCGGCACGGGTGAAGGTTTTCCGCGCAATACGGCTGCTATCGGCGACGGCGTCTTCGTTTCGCGCGATGGCGGTTCAACCTGGCGCACTGCCGGATTAACGAAGACGCAACACGTTGCGCGCATCGCCGTCGATCCGCAGAATCCGCAAATTGCGCTGGTAGCCGTGATGGGGCCGGAATTTAATGCCGGCGGCGACCGCGGAATTTACCGGACCGACGACGGAGGCGTCCATTGGACGCGAGTTCTCTACGTCAATCCCACGACCGGCGGCAGCGATGTTGCCTTCGATCCCTCCAATGGCGCCGTTGCGTATGCCGGAACGTTTGACTATTTGCGACAACCGTGGACCTTTCGCGGCGGCGGCGCCGGTAGCGGACTCTACAAATCCGTCGACGGCGGCAAAACATGGAGACTCCTTACGGATTCAGCTTTGCACAACGGCCTGCCGGGCGGCATTATCAATCGCGTCGGCGTTGCGCTTTCAGCGCATCACCCCAATGTCGTTTACGCGGTGGTGCCGACGAAAAGCGGAATACTGTACCGTTCCAACGATGCGGGTAACACTTGGAAACTGGTAAATGCGTCGCAAGACTTGGTTTTCCGGCCGTTCTATTTTTCGCAAGTTCGCGTCGATCCGAACGATCCGAACGACGTGTGGATCGTCTCGGGCGAACTGCGTCGCTCCAAAGACGGCGGCAAACATTTCAAGAGCGTCGATGCGGGCGGCGACAATCACGATCTATGGATCGATCCGCAAAACGCAAGCGTCGTGCTCCTGGGCAGCGACATGGGTTTCCATCGCTCCGTCGACGCGGGCAAAACGTGGAATTACGTAAACACCGTTCCGTTCGCGCAAGTTTATCGCGTTGGCTACGATCGCGAAGTGCCGTACCACGTTATGGGCGGAATGCAAGACCACGAAGTCTGGTGGGGACCGAGCAACTTATGGAACGGCACGGGAATCGACGGCGGTTCTTGGCGGAACATCTCCGATTGGGGTGACGGCCAATATGCGCAACCCGACCCCGCGAACGCGAATATCATTTACGAAGACACCCACTTCGGAGATTTGACGCGCCGCGATCTAACGACGGGCGAAGCGCGTTACATCGGCCCGCAGCCCGTCATTGCGTTCGGAACCGGCGCAGGTGCGCAGCCGTACCGCTTCAATTGGAGCGCACCGCTCCTGGTGTCATCGCACGTACCGCACCCAATTTACTACGGCGCAAACGTGCTCTTCGAAAGCGACGACGAGGGTACATCGTGGCGCGCGATCAGTCCCGACCTCTCACAGCCCTGTAAAAAAGAGTGGATCGCGGAAAGCGGCGGTCCGATCACGCACGACAACACCAACGCCGAAGCGTATTGTACGATTTACGCTCTTGCGGAAGACGTTTCCGACGGAGCGCTATGGGCGGGAACCGACGACGGCAACCTTGAGATTACGAAAGACGGCGGGGCGACGTGGACCAATGTCACGGCGAACGTTCCGGGGTTGCCGCCGAATTCGTGGGTCGCATCGATCGATGCTTCGCGTGTTTCGAGCGGCAGCGCGTACGTAACCTTCGATAGACATCGCTTCGGCGATACGAAGCCGTATGTTTATCGCACGACCGACTTCGGTGCGCACTGGATGAACGTTGGAACCGGACTGCCGTACTGGGCTTACGTGGTGCGCGAGGATCCTCGCCAACCGAATCTCCTTTTTGCCGGAACCGAAGAAGGCGTTTTCGCGTCATTCGACCGCGGTGCACATTGGGCTTCGCTAGATCTTGGAAGCGGCCACGTTCCCGTGTACGACTTACAGATCCAGCCCGACGCCAACGACCTGATTGCGGGTACGCACGGGCGCGGCTTCGCTATTCTCGACGACATCACGCCGCTTGAGACGCTGGCCGGCGCAGTCCACGGAGATGTCGCGCTCTTTACGCCACGTGATGCATGGCGTTACGCGGCTCGCCCGACGCATGACTTCGGAGAGAACGAATTCATTGCAGACGTGAAGCCATATGGCGCCGATATTTCGTATTACCTTTCGCCCCGTCCGCATCCGAAGAGTGAGAAAAAGAAAGCGCCGCGCGAAAAAATTACGCTGCAGATTCTAGATACGCGCGGTACCGTCGTGCGCGATTTTACGGGAACTGCAAAAGACGGAATCAATCGCGTCGCCTGGGATCTTACGACGAACGCCCCCGGAGGAACGCACGCAGTGCAAGATCCGCGCCCTTACTACGTTTTCTATCCGCTGGAGATCGATGGTCCGGAGGTGTTGCCGGGAACGTACACGGTGCGGCTGCACGCGCGTGGTGAAACGTTGAATGTGCCATTGACGGTTCGCTTGGATCCCACGGTAAAAGTTTCGAACCAGGATCTGCAAGCGCAATACGACGCACTTTCGCGTCTCGCTTCGATGCAGGAACAGGGCGAAAGATGGCTTGCCGATATTCGCCGTTCGGAGAAGAAGAAACACTCGGCTGCCCTCGATCGATTCGCCGACCGCTTGCGCAACGGCGACGGCAGCGAGAACGCCGGCTATAAACATCCCGCGCAAGTTCTCGATCAGATTGCGTATCTGCGGCACATTATCGCATCGTCGTTTGCCGCGCCGACGCAAGTTCAAATGCAGTTGATCGAGCGCTATGGGACGCAAGTAAAAGCGCTGGAACCTGATGCGCAGCGTTTGCTGAAAGGCCGCACTTTGGTGACTCAGCGCTAAGGGGCTTCAGGTTCGAAAGCCCTCACCTCAACGTAACCGTTCACAACGCGTGCTTGTAGCGTCGGCTGATTGAGCGTCGCCGGACCGTCAAGCACGCGTCCGTTTTCGAGAGAAAAGCGCGAACCGTGCCAGGGACAGCGAATGCTGCAGTCTTCGACCGTGCCTTGCGAAAGCGGACCGCCCAAATGAGCGCACGAGTCAAGCAATGCATAGATTTCGCCGCCCCGGCGTATTAGCGCAATGTTGCGGCCGTTGAGATTCGCGCGATGCGGTTTGTTCTCCATCAGCTCTTCGAGAGGAAGAAGACGCACGAATTCGACGGGTAAATCCTCTGCGGCGGCATGATTCACGCCCTGATTTTCGCCGTAAACCAGGTGTCCACCGAGACCGGCGCCGAGGATCACCATGCCGAGTCCCGCAAAAGACGCGATTATACCGGTGGTGCGCGATGTTTTGCGCGCAAAATGCGAAACGACGTACGCACTGAGTGCGAGCGTATTACACGTAGCGTGCACGAGGCCTACGCGTGCGGGACGTCCGAATGTTTCGCTCCAATCCGCAAGGCCACAGAGCGCGGCCCCAGTTGCGCCTACGATTCCGATGTCGACACTGATATCCGCCGCAATATCCATTTCGCGGCGGCCGAACAACGTCATTACATCGAAGACGGCGGCCATCGTCCAAGCGCCGATCGGCACGTCCGTCAAAATAGGATGGAGCGGATGTCCCACCCACGTTCCGTGAAGCGCGTTTTTTACGCGGCGGTTGCCTTCGAACGCTTGTTTGACAAGCGGCTGGAGGCGCTGCGTGAAGTTTTGGAGCGCCGGTTGATCTTGGGTCGCACGTACGATGCCGTCAAAAAACGGATTGCCGCCAAATGACGGTGCGGGTTCTTGCGCCATGCATTCGATGTACCCAGGCGCGACGCAATTCGCGCGTACGAACGAATCGGCGGGCATAGCAGCAGCCATACCGACGACACGACTCCGATAAGTCCGCCGACAAGCATGGTCGCGTGAATTCCGGCCATCTGAGCGAAGGATCCGCCCGCAAGGGCTCCGAGGGGCAACGCGCCCCAAATAAGCGTTCGCATCGTCGCGTTCATCCGGCCCATCATCTTGTCATCAACAGAGAGCACGCGGATCTCTTGGTCGACGATGTTGTAAATCGGACCCGTCAACGAGAGCAACAACCGCCCTGCAAGAATCGAGAAGAAGGGAAACGGAGCGATCAAGAAGAGCAGTTTCGCAACGCCCGAGAGCGTCGTGGCAAAAGCCAATGTGGTGCGCGGGCCCATTCGCGAAGCGAGCGGCTTTGCAATGATGCCGCCTAAAAGTCCGAGATTGCCGAAGCCCATCAACACGCCGAACGTGAGGGGAGACATGTGCAGCGTGCGGTACGCGTAAAGTGCGAACACCGCCGTCACCATCGAACCGCTGAAGTATGCGGTCGAGCTGGTGAGCGCAATGGCGCGCAGTTCGCGTTTATTCCAAACCAACGCGAGGCCGTCCATGAATTCGCTTGCGAACCGGCGCAGTGCATTCTGCTCCCCCGCTGCGGGTTCAATCTTTTCTTCAACCTGCAACTTTGCGAGCGAGAATGAAGAGAAAATGTAGGCGAAACAGTTGAGGAGCAACGCGAGCGGCGCTCCAACGAATTGAACGATGACACCCGAGCTGCTGTTGCCGATCGCTTCTGCCGCGGAGGCAGACATCGTCATCTTGGCATTGCCTTTGCCGAACTCTTCACGTCCGAGCAGCGACGGTACAAATGCGCCGAAGGCCGTATCGAATACTACGTTTGCCGCAGCCGTAATCGCGGCGCAGACAAAGAATTGAGGCAGCGATAAGCGATGCAACGCAAACGCGAGCGGAAGCGATCCGATGCTGAGGATTCGCACGAGGTTGGCCGCGAGCATCAGTGGACGTCGTTTGAACCGGTCGACGATCACGCCGACAAAAATTGCGAGTACGGCGACAACCGAAAACTCCAAACTCTGCAATGCGCCGACCTGCGCCGCATTTGCATGGAGTACAAGAATCGCGATGGTGGGGAGGGCGAAGATGCTTAGTTGTCCACCAAGCTGAGAAATCGATTGGCCGCTCCAGAGCAAAGAAAAATCGCGCCGGCGCTTTAGCTCATCCGTCACATAATAGTTAACGGCTCTAAGCGAGAAGCGGCTTAGAACCGTTTGTATCGATTTTTAAACAATTCGATCGCAACTTATTCCGTCATCGTTAGCCTGTGACTCGTAGTATGATCGTTCGGCTGCTTGGACGCTCGACTTCGACACAGTGCGGACAGCTTGTCGCCCATAATAGAAACGTCGGACGCTTATGTCTCGTCAGTCTACAACCCGATCGGCTCCACCGTCAGGACGATCTTGCCTTCTACCGTTCCGTTTTTGCTTTGCTCGAGCGCGACGGTCGCATCTTGCAAATCCCGTTCGGTGCTGATTATTACGCGGACCGTACCGTCTTCAACAAGGCGAGCGAGTTCACGTAAACCGGCGTGTGAAGATTGCGGCGTCTTGTGCATCACCAAATTATGAGCTGTTATTCCGCGAGACTTCCATTCGTCTGCATTGAGAGCGCCGATGGTGGACAAAATCGCGGATCCGCTTTTAAGCACGCCCTGCAGACGCTTTGTGGCATCTGCGTCATCTACCAGATCGATGACGGCGTCGACTTTTTCCTTACCGAGCGCTTCGGCGACATCTTCCTTGTCGTAGGCGATGTAACGGTCGACACCAAAGTTGGGCGCTTCATTCTGATAGCGTGAATGCCCGGAGCCAATGACGTACGCATTCCTCGCGTGCGCCATCTGTGAGGCAAAGGAACCTACGCCCCCTGTGACACCAAGAATTGCGACGCGCATTCCGTCGCGAACGTTTAACGTTTCGATTGCGGCGAGCGCCGTGAGGCCGGCGGTGGGAAGCGCTGCTGCGTCGGCGTCACCGACAGTGTCGGGTATTTTTGCAATCGGTTGTGAATTGTCGTCTTCCGGAACGATGGTGTATTCCGCATAGCTGCCATGGGCGCGTGCCATTCCGAAGATCCGGTCATCAACGTTATATTTGTATGCGTTCGGGCCGTTGCTTACGACGATGCCGGCGAAATCTTGGCCGAGCACGAAAGGCATGGGGTGCTGTCCACCGTCACGGATCTTCCAATCGACGGGATTGACTCCGGCAGCAGTTACCCGGACGAGTACTTCGCCGTTTCCGGGTTGCGGCGTTGGAACTTCACGAATCGATCCTTGTTCGCCCAAGTGTTCGACAATCACAGCTCTCATGGATATCGCCTTTCCCAAAGCATAGCGGCACCACGCACGCCGCTCGAATCACCATGAACGGCACGACGAACTCGCGTTCGTACCGAATCTGAAAAAACGTAACGCGGCAATCTCTGCGGCAGTTCGCCGTAGAGACGGTCGATATTGGAAACGCCGCCCCCTAGAACGATGGTATCCGGATCCAACACATTGATAACCGTTGCAAGTGCGCGCGCGAGACGATCGATGTAGCGATCCATAACATCGGTCCCTGGATGCGCCAAACGCTCTCTTTCCAGTGCAGGACCCGAGAGCCACGTCTCGATGCATCCGTATTTGCCACAATAGCACCTTGGCCCGGGGAGTTCATCGGCTTGAGGCCAGGGAAGAGGATTGTGCCCCCACTCTCCCGCGATTGCATTCCGGCCCTCGAGAATATGTTTGTTCACGCTGATTCCGCCGCCGACACCGGTTCCCAAAATCACGCCGAACGCAACGCCGGCGTCGCTTGCCGCGCCGTCTACAGCTTCGGAAAGCACGAAGCAATTGGCATCGTTGGTCATTCGAATTTCGCGGTCGAGCCGTTGCTCGATATTGCGCTGCAGCGGTTTGCCGATGAGTACGGTGCTATTTGCATTTTTGATCAGATGCGTTTCAAGCGACGTCGCGCCGGGTGTACCAACGCCTACCGGCGCGCGAATTCCTAGTTCGTTCTCGGCACCCTCGACCAACTCGCCGATTGCGGAAACCGTGGCCTCGTAGTCACCTTGCGGCGTGGGCACGCGCCGCCGAAGGAGCGTTTCATGCAGTGAGTTCAAAGCGATTACTTCGATCTTCGTTCCGCCGAGATCGACGCCGATCCACGTGTCCATTGCTGTCGGTGTTTCTCCATAAAACGCGGACGCGTACGTGGAAATCCTCGTACGCGTCGCGGAAACCGCATCCATGCTTCGGCTGGCTGGCCAGGGCCATTTGGTGCCCGCCGGTCCATGGACAAAGAATACTGCAATTCCAACGGCAGGCGTGCGGTGCACTAGGGTAGAGTCGCTAAGCCTATAGGCCCGCGGCACGCAGGGCGCGGTCCCTTGTTTGCTGGACGAGTATTGGGCCCCCCGGCCCTGCGAATATTGGGCCGGCAGGTAAACTACGAAAGCGAGAGCGGGCGGTACCGAATCCGCTTCGGGCGCGCAGCCTCTTCGCCAAGCCGTTTGATCTTATCGGCTTCGTACTCTTGGTAATTACCTTCGAAGAAATAGACTCGACTGTCGCCTTCGAAGGCAAGGATGTGCGTTGCGATACGATCGAGGAACCAGCGGTCGTGGCTGATTACCATCACGGTCCCGGCGAATTCCGCTAGCGCATCTTCGAGCGCGCGCAGCGTTTCTACATCTAGGTCGTTCGACGGTTCGTCCAAAAGTAGAACGTTTGCACCGGTCAACAGCGTCTTCGCCAAATGCAAGCGTCCGCGTTCGCCGCCGGAGAGCGTTCCGACGTTTTTCTGCTGATCTCCGCCCTTGAAGTTGAAGCGTCCGAGATAAGCACGCGACGGCATTTCAAAACGCCCGACTTGCAGGATATCCAGCCCGCCGCTTACGTCTTCCCACGCGGTCTTGCTGTTGTCTAAATCTTCACGTGATTGATCGACAAGTGCCAGTTTTACCGAAGGGCCGATTTTGATCTCGCCGCTGTCGGGTTTTTCTTTTCCGGCGATCATTCGAAATAACGTCGTTTTACCGGCGCCGTTTGGTCCGATGATACCGACGATTGCTCCGGGTGGAATCGAAAAGTTGACGTCATCGAGCAACAGCTTGTCGCCGTAGGCTTTGCTAACGTGCTCGAAATCGATAACGCGATCGCCCAAGCGTTCTGCTACGGGGATGAAGATTTCTTGCGTTTCGTTGCGTCGCTGGTACTCGTAGCTCGAGAGCTCTTCGAAACGCGCAAGACGGCTCTTGCTCTTGCTTTGACGGCCCTTGGTGCCCTGGCGAACCCATTCGAGTTCTTTCTTAAGCGCTTTTTGACGTGCGGATTCAGCGGTTTCTTCCTGTGCGAGCCTGTCTTGCTTTTGATCTAGCCACGAACTGTAGTTGCCCTTCCACGGGATGCCGCGCCCTCGATCGAGTTCGAGAATCCACTCGGCGGCGTTATCCAAAAAGTAGCGGTCGTGCGTAACGGCTACGACCGTCCCCGGGAAGCGCTGCAAATACTGTTCGAGCCATTCGACGCTCTCGGCATCGAGATGGTTCGTAGGCTCGTCGAGCAATAGCATGTCGGGCTTCGAAAGCAAAAGCCGGCAGAGCGCGACACGGCGTTTCTCGCCACCCGAGAGCGGACCAATCTTCGCGTCCCAAGACGGCAATCGAAGTGCGTCGGCGGCGATCTCCAGTTGCTGATCTAAATCGTCGCCTGCAGCAGCTATAACGGCCTCTAGTTTCGATTGCTCTTCGGCAAGTTTGTCGAAGTCGGCATCAGGATCGCCGTAGGCTGCGTAGATATCTTCCAAGCGCTTGCGCGCGGCGAGCAGTTCGCCTAACCCCTCTTCGACCGTTTCGCGAACCGTTTTGTCCGGGTCCAATTTCGGCTCTTGTTCGAGGTGCCCGACCGTCAGGTTTGGCGCCGGTTTGGCTTCGCCGTCGATCTCGGTGTCCGCGCCCGCCATGATACGCAGCAGAGAAGATTTGCCCGAGCCGTTTAGGCCGAGGATGCCGATTTTTGCGCCCGGGAAAAAGCTGAGGGAAATATCTTTGAGGATTTGACGCTTCGGCGGCACGACTTTGCCGACGCGATGCATCGTATACACGTATTGCGTCACGGAAGACCTTCGCGGGAGAGGGGATTGCCCGCGATTATTCGCTAGTTGCCGAGGAGTCCCGCCTCGGTCAGCAGCGCCTTGACGTCGTCCAGCTGCTTGCGCAATTCGTGGATCCGAACCATCCGCCGGTTCGGGTCGGGGATCCATTGCTGCGCCCGCCACGCGTTCACGTGCGCCTTCAGGTTCTCCCACGCAACCCGCTCCACGCTGCCGCTGGGAAATTGACTGAAGAGATTTTCGGCGTCCGCGATCAGCGTGCTGGCCTTGTCCAGTTCGGTATCGATGCTCACAGTGCAGACATCGTACCCCCCGGCGTACGCTGCGATACATCCCCGTTTTTAGGGCTTTTAGCCGGCGCTTAACACTTCCACAATCGAATCGATTATCACATTGAACTTGTCAAGGTCCGGCGGAACCACAGTTGCGCTTTTGTTTTCACCCGAAAGTCCTCGACAAGCGCATCGCGCTGCGTCAATTCCCGCGTAGGAGCGGCGCGTCGCAACTCAGTAACGCCCGCTCATGAATCCACCTCAAAGCGGGATATTCGCTCTAGGCGACTCTTCGCAGATTTTTTTGGAACTGGCCTTAAACGATGGAAAGAGTGCTGCGGAGTTGGCTGCGGCGGTAGCTTCGATTCACGAACCGCGTACCACGGTCGGCGGCGTCAACTTCGTGGTAGGATTTCGGCCCGAGCTTTTTCGGGAGATAGCGCCGGATGACACACCCGAAGATGCGAAGAGCTTTACCGCTCCGATTGCCGGCGTCGACGGTTTTGTAATGCCTGCGACCCAAGCTGATCTTTGGTTGTGGTTTGCCGGCGCTTCCTACGATATCGTTTGGGACAGTGCGCTCGACGCCGTCAAGGCGCTGCGTGAGGTTGCGAAGGTTGTACGCGAAGTGGACGGATGGCCGTACCATCACAGCCGCGACCTTACCGGTTTCGAAGACGGGACGGAGAATCCCAATCTCTTGGAAGCGCCGGATATCGCTCTAGTTCCTGAGGGAAGAAAGGGCGAAGGCGCCAGCATTCTGCTCTTTCAACAATGGGTTCATTATGCTTCGTGGTTTGCGCTTTCGACGGCCGAACAAGAAAAGGCAATGGGCCGCACCAAAGACCGCAGCATCGAATTCGCAGAAGATAAAATGCCGGCCGACGCCCACGTTGCGCGCGCTAAGGACATCGTCGATGGAGAAGAACGCGATATCTTCCGCCGCAACGTTCCCTACGGCAACGTAATGGAACATGGCACGATCTTCGTTGGATTCAGCGCGCAACAATCACGTTTGCAAAGGATGTTGGAACGTATGGCGGGATCCGAAGACGGCATTCGCGACGCTTTGACGCGCTTCACGAAACCGCTCACCGGCGCATACTACGTTGTGCCGTCCGTAACGGCGCTCAAAGCCTTTTCACCGGAATCGGAGTAGGAAACAAAAATGGCAGCCGAAACGCGCACGTACGAAAACGTCGACCGCGCGAAATTGAATCAACTTCGTTCGTCGCTTGCGGCGTTCGTTTCGCTTCCTGAAACGGACAGCGGCGAAATTTCGAAGGGCGGTTTCGCGGGAGCGTTCGATTACGACGAGAAAGCGCAACGCTTGACGCTCACCATATCGGAGTCTCCCGTCCTGGTCCCCCGTACCATGGTATGGTCCATGATCGAAAGGGCTCTGGGGTAGGCTCGAGGCGCCTTTGAGCGCCGGCTAAGTTTCGATTGTAAAACTCTGAGCTTGCCCCCAAGGGGCTGGCTCACTTCTGTGGTATGGTGCGTCGCATGCTGAACCGCTTGGCCGCTCGAACGCGGACCTTCATAAAAACGATCAACTGGGGCACCTCGACCGGGATCATCGTCATCCATCTTTGCGCGCTTGCCGCGCTCCTTCCGGCGTTGTTCACGTGGAAGGCCGTCATCACGATGATCGTCTTGTGTATTTTGACGTCGGCGATTGGAATCTCGTTGTGCTTCCATCGATCGCTAACGCATCGCGGCCTGCGGTTGATCAAGCCTCTGGAATACATTACAGCGTTCTTCGGTACGCTTGCACTTCAAGGCGGTCCCATCACCTGGGTTGCGACGCATCGCCAGCATCACGCTGCCACGGACGCCGAAGGCGATCCGCACGGAGCCGACCGCGGTTTTCTGTGGTCGCACATGGCGTGGCTTTTTGCGAAGAACAGGAACGTTCCGTCGGCGGACGATCGCGTACGTTTAGCACGCGATCTCGCAAGCGATCCGTTTTATCGCTTCCTCGATAAATACGACGTCCCGATACAAGTCGCGCTTGGCGTTGCGCTCTACTTCTTCGGCGGCTTACCGGCAGTCGTTTGGGGCGTCTTCGTTCGGCTGGTACTGATGTATCACTCCACGTGGTTCGTGAATTCGGCTTCGCACATGTTCGGATATCGCTCGTATAAGACGAACGATCTTTCGCGCAACAATTGGTGGGTCGCTATTCTTTCGTGGGGCGAAGGATGGCACAACAACCACCATGCCTTCCAATTTTCCGCGCGACATGGATTGCGCTGGTTCGAATTCGATCCCGTTTGGTGGATCATCAAGGCGCTCGCATGGGTTCGCCTTGCCCGCGAGATCAAAGTTCCAACGATCGAAATGCGCGAGCGTATGAGGTTCGTCCGGAACTAAGCATAGTAACCAAGAAGTGGGTAAAACGGCCGCATGACGCAACGTCAGGCGGTCGTTATTGCATCCGGACGTTCCAGGGAAGGTCGCGCGGCGTACGACGCGATTCCCTCGTTGCTACGGGAACGTGGCGTCGAGGTTATGGACGCGTATTACGAGCCGACGCGCAAATCGCTCGCGAAACGCGTGAAGCGCGTAATGAAGCGGGGCGCCCGGCTGATTGTCATTTGCGGAGGTGACGGAACCTTAACGCACGCGGTGCCGCTCTTGGCGCACACAAATTGCACGCTTGGAATTGTGCCGGCCGGGACGGGCAATAGCTTTGCTTTAGGTGTCGGCATCGAGGGGTCGTTCGAAGCAGCCGCGGATGCAATCGCACACGGTGAGGAAACTCAGATCGATCTTGGAACGATCGACGGGCAATACTTTGCGAATTTCCTTACCATCGGACTTCCTTCAGAGGTGGCGAAAGAGACTCCGCGTGGGTTGAAGCGCGCAATCGGCGCAATTGCGTACGGTATTTCCGGTGTCATTCCGCTGCTCATACACCGGCCGTTTTCCGCCAAGATCACGTGGAAAAGGCATCGCGTGGATGTTGAAACTCACCAAATCATCATCGCAAACGGTCGATACTACGGGCATCAAGCTCTTTCAAAAAACGCTTCGCTTGTCGACGGAAAACTTACCGTCTTCGTGCGGGATGCAAAGAGCAAAATCGACCTGATGCAAACGCATCTTGCGCTCTTACGCGGAACGCAAGAACGGTTGGATGGCGTTCATCTCTGGTCGACGGACTGCGAGATGAAGATCAAGGCGAAGCCGAAGGTATCTGTGGCGGTAGACGGATCGCTTCTGTGTAAAACACCCATTACCGTCGGCGTGGCGCCGAAAGCACTACGGGTACTCGTTCCGTCTTCGGCAGCCAAGTCGGCGTAATGTTGAGCGCGGAACTGTTGGTAGCCGGCGTCGCTTTTCTTTGCGCCGCCTTGATTTTGGGTTATTTCGTATCGCGGGCGGGTTCGCTTTGGGCGATCGACGCGGAAGCGAGCGCACTTCGCGGAAACGCCGTTCCGCTGGCTCTCTTCTTTACGCTGAGCGGACGCTCGATGCCACTGCTTTTTTTGGGAACTTTGGCTATCGTTTTAACCGTGGTTACGAAAACGGGCTGGGAAGTCGCAGTCGCTATCGTCGCGGCACAATTGCTTTCGCAGGCCGGCGCCGAAACGCTAAAACGCATCTTTCGCCGCACGCGGCCGGACGCTTGGATCGTTCATCAGGAACTTGGTTTTTCGTTTCCAAGCGGGCACGCAACAACTGCGGTCGTCTTCTATGGTTCCTGGGCGGTCTTTGTCATGTTGCAACCACTGCCAAGCGATGTCAAAATCGTTCTTGCGGCTACCGTTCTGTTATGGGCACTGGGGATATCTTGGTCGCGCATGGCGCTTGGAGCACATTATCCCATCGACATTATTGGGGGTACACTCTTTGGGCTGGCCTGGGCCAGCGCGCTGTGGGCGCTGCTCTTTCGCTTTTATCGATTTCCAACCGGCTGACTTAGGAGAGAAAGGAACACTTTTCATGCGTGCTTCCGTTGCTGCAATCTTGGCGCTCTCGGTGCTGTCGGCGTGTACCGGCAATCAAACTTCAACTTCAAGTAACGCGTCGGCGTCACCCGGTGAAACTTCCGTTGCACAAGCCTCTGCATCCCCAGGTGAATCGGTTTCGCCGGGAGTTTCAGCTTCAGGCGCCGCGAGCCCAGTCTCAACCAGCTTCCCCGATGCAAACGTGTTGCTCAATGCGCAAAGTGACAGCGCAAACTGGCCGATTTACGGCAAAACGTACGGTGGAAATCGTCTTACCGGGTTGACGCAAATTACGCCGTCAAATGTTGCGACGCTGAAGAAAGCGTGGGTGACCGCGGTTGCAGATGACGGAGAAGAAGAAGCCTCACCGATCGTCTGGGATGGCGTGGTGTACCTTTCAACCGCGCATGACAACGTTTTGGCGTTGGACGGAACGAACGGAAAACTAAAGTGGGCATTCGGTTACAATCCGTCGTACGAGTTGCAATACGCGGTCAATCGGGGTGTTGCAATCGATAACGGAAACGTGTACATCGTTACCCAAGATTGCCGGTTAGTGGCGGTCGACGCAGCGACAGGGTCGCAACGCTTCAACGTTCCGGCATGCCACGACACGACCAACACCTGGTATTCGACCGCGGCGTACGTGTACAAAGATAAAGTCATCGTCGGGACTTCCGGAGGCGATTTGGGCGGCAGCGGACTCGTCAGCGCGTTCGATGCGAACAACGGCAACCGTTTATGGGATTGGCATACGGTTGCGCAGCCGGGTGAACCCGGGCACGATACTTGGCCGGGAAATTCGTGGATTCACGGAGGCGCTGCAGTTTGGGCCGGGTTGTCCATCGGCCAGGAAGACGATACCGTGTACGCCGCGCCGGGAAATCCCGGACCCAATCTTACGCTGTACGGACGTAAGGGTAAGAATCTCTATTCGGATTCCGTCGTAGCGCTCGATGCAACCGGTTCCCAACCGAAGTTAAAGTGGTATTACCAAGTTCTTGAAAATGACACGCATGACGCAGATCCGGCAATGCCGCCGGTGTTGTTCGACGGAACGGTAAGCGGAACGCCACGTAAATTATTGGCCACCGGTGATAAGGCGGGGGACTTCGTTATTCTCGATCGCACCAACGGCAAACAAGTTTATCGCGACGTGGTGAGCCAACAGGTGAACTTGGATCAGCCGCCGACGCCGCAAGGAGTGCACGCATGTCCTAATCACGGCGGCGGCATTGAATGGAACGGCGGTGCGTATTCGCCGCAAACGAACATGTTCTACATTCCAAGCACTAATGAGTGCGCGGTTTGGAAGATCATTTACACGGGCGCTGTTCCCTATATTCCCGGACAACCGTACAGCGCTGGTCCATTACCCAAGCGCCAGCCCGCGACCGGTGTGATTACGGCAATCGACGTTGCCACAGGAAAGGTCGCGTGGAAAGATTCCGTGCCGTATCCCGCGCAAGGCGGGGTTCTCGTGCAGCCCAACGGCTTGATCTTCACTAGCGATGTTAGCGGACGGATCTACGCGCTCGATGCGAGGACGGGCAAAGATTTGTGGCATGACGATACGGGGTCGGCAATCGTTGCGCCGCTTTCGGCCTATCAAGGTGCCGATGGAAACGAATATCTCGTCGTAATCGCAGGCGAAGGCGGCAATCAGCAAACGCCCAATTTACCGAAGTCACAAGGTGGGCGTGTTGTTGCATACCGCATCGGTGCCACGCAAACCGCGATGAACGACGCTTCAGGCCAACCTAAGCCGAACGTTGCGAAGGCGGGCGGTGCGAAGACAGAGAGCGGAGGGGCGCCGACGACCATTGCGCAAGGAACAGTTCCCTACACGGCAGATCAAGTCGTTGCCGGACAAAAGGTCTACCAGGCAAAATGTGCGTCGTGTCACGGCGCACAATTACAAGGCGTTTCCGCGCCCGCGCTGACGGGTCCGCAATTTGGACACGCGAATCTGAATGTTTCGCAAATCTACTCCATTGTATCGAAGCAGATGCCGCTAAATGCTCCGGGATCGCTATCGCCGGACGACTACGCTAACGTGATGGCATTTATTTTGAAACGCGATTGCATCAAGCCGAGCGG
>CAZJLJ010000018.1:36093-53541 GCA_964546935.1 uncultured bacterium
AGCGCGAAGCCTGGGCCCTCATCGGCCACCGTGAGCACCGCGTCGTTGTCTTGCACGTCGACCGAAATTTCGATACCGCCGGGTGTGTGGTAGACGACGTTCGTTACAAGCTCGCTATAGATAAGTGAAGAAGCAAAAGTATCGACCGGCAATGATGCCTCATCCCTTACTGCCGCTAGGAACTGATGACAGCACGCCAGCGCCTCCCGGGCGTCGGCCGAGCGGAAGCTCCACACCATGATCACCGTTTACCCCTAAAAGCTATGCTTGCTTCATGGCGGAAGCAGCCGGGCGGGAACTGAACCTCGACTCGAACACTGATGACTCCACAAATCTATCCGCTTGGGGAATCCGCGTTGGTCTTGGCGTTGGATCCGCCCGGCTCAATCGAAGTTCAACGGCGCATTTGGTCCGTGGCGGCCGCAGCGCGAGGGTGGCTTGGCGTTGCGGAGGCCGTTGTTGGGATGAACAATGTGACGCTAATTTTAGAGTCGCCGTTTGCGCCCGAACAGTTCCGCACGACGTTGCAAAGGGCGTGGGACTCCGCGGGCGCATCCGCGTTCGAAGGACGGCGCATTGAAATTCCCACCGCCTACGGCGGCGAAGACGGACCGGACCTCTCTTTTGTTGCCCGGCAGTGCGGTTGCTCAGAAAGCGACGTCATTCGAATGCACAGTGGACGTGAATACGTCGTGTACTTCATTGGCTTTCAGCCCGGCTTTCCGTATTTAGGAGGTCTCGATTCGCGGTTGCACGTTCCTCGCCGGAACTCACCGCGCCAATCCGTACCGGCGGGTTCCGTTGCGATCGCCGGCGAGCAAACCGGAATTTATCCATTGCGTTCGCCCGGCGGTTGGCATCTTATAGGCAGAACCAACGTCCGGCTATTCGATCCGCTTCGTACACCGCCGTCATTGCTCGCTGCCGGCGACCGCGTCGTCTTTGTGCCGGTGGCCGGAGAATAAGTGCGCGAAGTCGTCGCGCTTCGACCGGGAATTCTTACGACCGTTCAAGATCTCGGCCGTCCGAACTATCGCAGCTACGGCGTTGCGATGTGCGGTGCGATAGATCCGCTAGCGCTCGTTGTGGCAAATCGCATGGTGGGAAACTCGGACGATGCAGCTGCGCTTGAAATCACTTTGGGAAACTGCGCGTTCAGGTTTGAAAGCGCAACGCACTTTGCGCTCGCCGGCGCCGACACCGATGCGCGCCTCGATAGCGAACCCGTGGCGCCGTGGAGTGCCGCTTCTGCAAAAGCGGGCCAAGTGTTGGAGTTGAGCGTCCCGCGTTCCGGAATGCGGACGATATTGGCCTTGAACGGCGGGATCGACGTCCCCAACGCACTCGGTTCGCGAAGCACGGATTTAGCGGCCGGGTTCGGCGGCCATCAGGGCCGTCAGCTGAAGAGCGGCGACCGCCTTGCGCTGGGCGAGCCGCACAATGATGTGGCGCAGGAGCGCTTTCGCGTGAAGCCGCCGCAATGGGAATTTGATTCCCACGTCATAGGTGCGCTCCGCGGGCCGGAATACGACTCCTTCTCTGCCGAGGCGCGCCGCGCGCTATGGAACGACGAATGGATTGTCTCTCCGGAAAGCAACCGGATGGGATATTTGCTGAAGGGACCAGTTCTGGATCGCGTTTCCGGGCAAGGCGGCATGGAGCTATCGCACGGCGTCCTTCCCGGCGTAATTCAAGTGCCGCCGTCCGGAGAGCCCATCGTGCTGTTGAACGACGCGCAAACGACGGGTGGGTATCCGAAGATCGCGGTTGTTATCGCTGCCGACCTTCGCAAGTTTGCCGACATGGCTCTTGGCGGAAGATTGCGCTTCCGCGAGTACACCGCGGCGGAAGCCGCCGAGGCAAAACGAAATGTGGAACGTTATTTGATGGAAGTCACTGCAGCAATTCAATCGCAGGCAAAAAGTGCGTGACGCGTGGTCGCTCGACCTCAACGCCGACGTTGGGGAAGGCTGTGGCAACGACAACGCGCTTTTCGAACTCGTAACCTCGGCCAATGTTGCCTGCGGCTGGCACGCCGGAGACGAGTACACGATGCGAGATACCGTTCGCGCAGCACTCGAAAAAGGCGTCGCGATCGGTGCGCATCCGTCGTATCCCGATCGCGAGAATTTCGGTCGCACGCCAATGCTGCGCACCCCGGATGAAGTCTATGATGATGTGCTCGCCCAGCTCCAAGCGCTCTATTCCGTGATTCGGTCCGAAGGCGCACGGATGACGCACGTAAAGCCGCACGGTGCGCTCTATAACGCAGCTGCACGCGACCCGCAACTTTCGGAAGCGATTGCAAAGGCGGTTCATGACTTCGATGCGGGTTTGGCGCTCGTCGGTCTTGCAGGCGGAGCGACGATCGCGGCGGCGCGCCGGTTCGGACTACGCCCCATCGAAGAGATTTTCGCGGATCGCCGATATACCGCCGACGGAGAACTTGTCCCGCGTGGAACGCCCGGTGCATTGATCGACGATCCCAGCGAAGCAGTGGAACAGACGTTGAAGTTATTCCAACGCGGTGCCGACACGGTATGCCTTCACGGTGACGGCGCGCACGCGCTCGAGTTCGCACGAGCAATTCGCGGCGCGCTTCTCTCCGCGGGCGTTCAGATCAAGGCTATTTCTTCACACGGAAGCGATTGACGGGCTTTTCGATTTCTAGTGCTAGTTTTAGGCCTTGCACGCGGATAGTTGCTTGTGTAACGTCAGTGCGTAGGAGTAAAGATGAACGACGACGTTGTGCTTTTGACGGGCGGATCGCGAGGCATTGGGCTCGCCGCCGTGCGCGCGCTGCACCAATCTGGGAAGCGGGTGATGTTTACTTACACCAGCCGCAAGGAAGAAGCTGAAGCGCTTTGCGCTGAACTCGGCGATCGTGTTGCGACCGTTCATTGCGATTTGGCAGACGCGAGATCGTTACCGGGCGTAATAGATGCGTGCGTTCAGAGATTTGGATCTGTTGACGTTCTGATCAACAACGGGGCCGTCTTCGAGCACAATCCATTTTTTGGAACGGATTACGAAGCGTGGCAGCTCGGATGGCAGCGCACGTTTTCGATAAACTTATTCGGGACCGCAAATCTAACTTGGCTGGCACTTCAGCGCATGCGCGAACAGGGCTACGGCAAGATCATCAATGTTGCGTCCCGCTCCGCTCACCGCGGTGAGCTTGAATTTGCGGATTATGGCGCAAGTAAGGCAGCGCTGGTGAATCTTACGAAATCAATCGCAAGATCGTGTGCGCCCGAGGGAATCGTTGCCATTGCGATTGCACCGGGGTTCATTGAAACCGACATGGCTGCCGAAGAGCTCGAGAACCGGCGCGCCGAGATCGAGAGCGAGATTCCGGCACGCCGGGTTGGTACTGCGGAAGAAGTGGCTCGGATTATTGCGTTCTTTGCCGGACGCGAGGGTGATTATGCGAACGGCGCCACAATCGACATAAACGGCGGCAGCTACGTTCGTTAACGCGGGTCGATCAGTCCGAGCCGCTCGAGCCTGCGAACGATAGCTCCGCGGCTGCGCTCGAATTCCGCGGTTAGCGTTGCAACTGAAGCTCCGCTCCGATAGCGCTCGGAAAGCCGCTGTGTTTCCTCGTCGCTCCACGGTGCGTACGCTTTCGCAAAACGTTGCTTTAGCGCGTCTTTGTCGATGGGCGTTCGCGGCCGAAAAGCTTGCGGATTTGATTTGAATGCTTTGAGCCGTTCGACGACGGCCTGCAGCATCTCACTCTCAACCTGCTCCGGAATTTGCGCATCTTCGGGGAGCTTCTCCCAAATGTTAACGATCGTATGATCGATCAAAAGTTGTGCGTGGCTTGACATAGTGCCGTTCAATAACGCGCGTTGGGAGAAAAGCAACCCTGGCGACGCCTACCCAAAAACCGGTATATCGTGACCTGCAACACCTGTGGTGTTCTGGAGTTGACGAGAGTTCACGGGAGGGCGCTATGCGTCGATTTGGTTGGGTTTGCGCGGTGTTCTTTGCCCTAGCTGCCGGTTGCGCCGGCGGAGGGTCGAATCATCGGAACGGCGCTCTGCCGCAGACGAACGAGGTTCGATCGCAGCGCATCGGCGTTGCAGCGAATGTCCGCTTAGCATGCGGAGCGCCGGCGGTGCCCGGCCACGTCCGGTGTTTCAGTCAAATTCGCACTGATATCGGCGGTGGTAATCCGAAAGGTTACCACGGCCTGTACGCTCATCCGGGTGCGACTGGGCCAAACTTAGTTTTCGGCAGTCCATCGGGATACGGGCCGCCTGATTTGCAATCGGCCTACGCGTTGAAAACAGCGTCCGCATCGGCAGGCAAAGGACAGACCGTCGCCATCGTGGACGCGATGGACGATCCTAATGCCGAACAAGACTTAGGCGTCTATCGCTCTCAATATGGTTTGCCACCTTGCACAACCGCGAACGGCTGCTTCAAAAAAGTCGATGAAAACGGAGGCAGCACATTTCCCGTGCCCGATCCGGGTTGGGCAACCGAAATCTCACTTGATTTAGACATGGTCTCCGCGACTTGTCCCAACTGTCACATTTTGCTTGTGGAAGCAACGACGTCGCTGACCAGCGATCTTGCGACAGCTGAGAATACCGCGGCCCGTTTGGGAGCCAATGAGATCAGCAACAGCTACGGTGGAAGCGAAGGTTCGCCGAGCGATCCGGCTTATTCGCACAGCGGCATCGTAATCACCGCAAGTACGGGTGATAGCGGGTACTCCGGCGGCGTGCAGGATCCATCTGCGTACAGCAGCGTCGTTGCCGTAGGCGGCACAACTCTTTCCAAAGTGAGCAACTCGCGCGGATGGTCGGAGACGGCATGGAGCGGTGCTGATTCGGGATGCAGCGCATACGTCGTCAAGCCGTCTTGGCAGAAAGATGCGTGCTCGATGCGCAATGTCGCCGACATCTCCGCGGTAGCAGATCCCAATACCGGCGTAGCCGTCTACGACTCGATTCCGTACGAAGGCGGCATCGGCTGGCAAGTCGTCGGCGGTACGAGTGCGTCAAGCCCGATTATCGCGGCAGTGTTTGCGCTTGCCGGAAATGCATCGTCGCAAACTGCAGCTTCGAGTCTTTACGCGAACGCATCGGCGTTGTACGACGTTGTGGGTGGAAACAATGGAAGCTGTTCGGTTCAGTACGAGTGTAACGCTGTTGCGGGGTACGACGGTCCGACGGGACTCGGTACGCCGAACGGTACAACGGCTTTTTAACGCGAGTCTCCAACCGGAATTGGTTTATCCGCCGATAATTTGAATCGGCACCGTACCGCTCAGGCCCATGTTAAACGGGATCGTACACGTGCCGGAAACGATCGGCGTCACCGGGAGAAAAATCGACGGCGCACCGGTATTGAACGTTGTTCCCAAGACGGGATTGCCGACGTTCACGATGCCGGGGCAAGCGGTGAAAATTCCCGGGTTTGCGCCGACGAACGTGTTCAGAAAAATGGTGCCGGTGAAAAAGAAACTATTAACCGGAACGAACTGAATCACAATGATCACGGTTTGGCCCGGCGTTACGAGCACGGGCAGCGAGGGCTGCGCAACGAACGCGTTCCACTGTGCGGTGGTCCTCGTGGTCACCGTCGTGCCGGAGCCTTCGCCGGCGGCGCATCCGGCGCTTAACGTTAGCGCCACGAGTGCGGCCGCATGCACGAACCGCCTTTGCATTGCCGTACAAATATCTTACGGCGCGGAAGCCGGTCGCGCCATCCCGCCACAAGTGGGTTGTCTCCACCGAACGTTGAACCTTCGCAGCGGGACCTTAACAAAACCGCGCTCCAAGCAATAGGAGGCTTATGCACAAGCGGATTTTCGTTCGTCCTTTGCTGCTAGTACTGGCCATCACCGCGCCGATCTCGAGCGCCTCAGCCGCGACCCCGCCACCCGGCGGCGCGAATCAAGCAGCCGGCGTCGACGGAACAATGGCGCATCCGGTCTTCAACGGTTACGTTCGAATCAAACCCGTCTATTTCGGGCCGCCGCGTTCAACCGATACCTTGCCGACGTGGGGCGCAGATGCACCGCCCGCCGACAAACAGGCGCTGATTTTCGTGGGCGTGATCAGTAACGGTCGTTCGCAACCGTATATTGACGACCCGAGCTTTAAGCTTGCCGACGCCGACGGCGTGCTGGCCGATACACGCGCGATGGGACCCGACACACTCAATCTACCGCAGGCCGCGGCGTCGAGAGTTACCGTCGTGTTCTGGGCGCCCAAGGACTTCGTGCCTCACCATATTCTCTTCACATGTCAGGCGACGAACTGCAAACCCATACGGATCGCCTTGGCAGGGAAGCAATAACATCCGAAAAGAGTGGCCCAAGCACGCTGCAAATGGGAGAATGAACTCCCAAGGCACGCCAAGTGAGGCATCGGTATGTATTGGCCACTTCAACGACAGGGAGCGACGGGTGAAACCGTCCGCACGATTCAGTATCTGTTGAATGCGAACGGGGCGTCGCTCACTGTCGATGGTGATTTCGGGCCGTTAACTGAGGCTGCGGTTACGGCGTTTCAAAATAATTTGGGCCTGGTCGCCGACGGCATTGTCGGTGACGCGACCTGGGCCGCACTCGTCGTAGAGCTTTCGCAAGGGAATTCCGGCGACGCTGTGCGCGCGGTGCAAAGCCAGCTGAATTCGCGTAGTCCGCAGGTTACAGTGAGCGGCACGTTCGATGCCGAAACGCAACGCGCAGTGGAATTTTTGCAGTATCCCGTCGGTCTGGCGAGCGACGGTATTGTGAATTGGTATACGTGGCAAGCCGTTGTCATGGATTATCTTAGAATTCAAGATCCTGCGGCATGCATGGACGCCGTTTTTCACGCGTGGAGTAATGGCGATCAGGCAACTGCAGCTCTAAGCGCAACGGCCGCTTCGCTGAGCGCTCTTTTCGGACATCCGCGAACACCGTCGGAGAACTGGATTTTCGATCGATGCGGCGTTGCGGCGGGACACATTTATTGCACTTGGAATCGCGTCGGCGGAGGAAGTCTTGTAATCGGTGGTCCCGATCCGGGCGGTGGACTTTACGTTTTTGCCGACAGCGTTACGTTTCAATAGCTGCCCGGCCACGTCCGCAAGTCAGGTAGACATGTGATACGATGGATGGCGTCGCTTGCTGCGAAGGAGTCGAAAGATGGCCGACGTGGGGAACCTGAGCTTCGCCAAAGATATTCGTCCGATGTTTACCGATTTAGATGTGGCTCATATGAAACCGTCGGGTTTGGATTTGAGCGACCTCGAGTCCGTCAAGGCGCACGCCGATGCGATTTACGATGTGGTCACCACCGGATCGATGCCTCCGAAACCCTCCGGCGAACCGCGCTGGACACCCGAAATGTGCGAGCGTTTCAAGCGATGGCAAGATCAAGGGTACGCGCCGTAGTCGCAATCGGATAGATCTTTGGCGCAATCGCGTTGGCCGCTTGCCGGCGAGCGGCGTATCATTACGGCATTGTGACAATCCAACTTCAAGGGCGGCTGCAAAACTCGATCGTTAAATCGCCGCTCGTCAGCGCGATGCGCGCTGCAATTGATAATTTTCCAAAGTACCGCGACGCGCTTCCAATCGCGCACTCTTTTACGCGGACGCTCTTGTACTTAGACAACGCTTTCGAAATCGTCGTCATGCGCTGGTCGCCGGGATCATTGACCGCTCTTCACGATCATGGCGGCTCCCAATGTTGGGCGGTCGTGTTGGAAGGTGAACTGCAAACGGTGACCTATCGGCGTCATAGCTTCCCTCGCGGTGTGTATGCTCGTTTCACACAAACTGGAACCACGAGTCTCGTTGCGGGCGACATCGACTACATCGGAGGAACACTCGACCTGCACGAAGTGTCCAATGCGGCACCTGCTCCGGCGTTTAGCGTGGAACTCTACTCACCGCCCCTCTTAAGTTACCAAAGGGTCGATAAAGAAACCGGACGGTGCTCCAAAATTCAACCGTCGTTCGACTCGGCAATTAATCTCCGCATGGTGTAGTGAGGTCTTTACCCGCGATTTTCAGTGAACGAGCTGCGATCGCGCGTGACGAGAGTTCTCGTGATCGAACATCGCCGAATGGCATGCTTTCCATCCTTGCGGATGCCCCACGCCCGCATGACCGTGTTCGTATGCGTGAATCGCGTCCAGTGGAACGCGAATCAAGTGCGTCAACGTCCGGACGTCGTCGCGGTCCAGAACCAGGAACCGCACGTCCTCGACGTCATCGTATTCGAACGTAAAGGCTCCGCTTTTAGCGGGCCACGCATAGGAGGCACTCGTAGGGTCTTCGTCGGGAGAGAGCGATGCCGCTACGAAACGCGCAATCTTGTCATATCGCGTTACAGTGCCTCGCGCCATCAAAACGCCGGGCGGCTTTCCACGATGCACTATCTGAAAAAGAATCCCGTCGGGCTGATTGAGGAAATCATTGAACGAGAGAACGCGCATGCTGCCTCCTAGCGTTAAGTATATTCGGCAATTACATTGACGGCTCTTCGAGCATGTTGTTGACCGGCATAAACGGTTTCATCAACGATGGCGGCTTTTGGCCGATGGCGATCGATTCGAACGTTATTGTCGCGCTGCGATACGTGTGAAGACCCACGGTAACCGTGCTGTTTGCGGATTCCGAAGCAATGTATTGTGCGCCATCAATGTTTTGAAACGTAACGGTCCATGGCACGCTGCCGAAACGATTGAAGTTCCCTTCGGTTACGAGTTGCGACGTTGCGAACGTCTGAGTATCGACCCACAGCTCGCGTAAGCGAAGGCGTAATGGCGAATGGACCGGCCGCAGTGAGAGGTGGTACATGTCGCGACCGTTCAGGTATTCCATGCCGGCGAACGTGACGACGTAATTTCGGTTGGAAGTCGCTACGTTCGCGATCTCTTTCAACGGCTCGGTTTTCTCGAGTTGTTGATTCTTTTGTTGGGACATCGGATCGTTGTACTGTTCGCGGATCGCCCGAACGAGTGCCGCGCGTTTGGCCGCATCGCTTTGATCGTTGGCGGCAACGATTTGGGGCGCGATCCCGAAGGAATAGTTCGGAGCGAGATGCGGCACGCCAAGGAAGTCGACCGCGTCTTCGGGACGCCCGACCGGTTTCACGAAGATCGTTTGAAAGTTTCGCTTTGGTCTTATGGACATGTTGACGCCGCTCGGCGTGTGCGGATCGTTATGCTCTTCCACACTTACGGGGTCCACATCGATGTTTGCGCGCGTGCTATCGTAAAACGCCTTGTAGTGATTGGTTTTTACGACCCCATGGTCGTCTACGGCAACGGCAATGGTGTATGCAATCGACGCGGGATAGTGTTGCGATAACCAGACCGCGCGGGCGCGAGCGTACAGTTGATATGCGTCGGGGTCCGCGGGCGCGGGAACGTTAAGGGCGAGCGGCAGCGCGAAAACCGCCACCCATGGCGCGACCCGTGTGATTGCTGCCTCGGTCCTTCGAGAGTTCATAGACTCCTGATACCCCGTGGACGAAAGCGGTACGTTTTTGGGACGTTTGCAAAACGGCGCCGGTATTACAGTCTCGGTGTAATCAATTTTGCCAGTGAGGACACCGTGATGCTACCTATCGAGAACGAAAAAGGCCAACAAATCCGTTACCCCGGACGTCCCGACTCCGAAGCGGGAACCGTTCGGCCTATGCGTACCCCCAATCCACTCTTCCACGGGTGGGGACCGAAGCTCTTCGCCGCCGCTCTGGCGCTTAGCGGCGTTGTTGCGACCAGCAAGGCCGCCTTGGCGGACACGCAGATCGCGTTAATCTCGTCCTGCGCGACGGCAGACCACGGTGCCTCCGTTCTGAGCAGCCCCATTCTGGAGACCCCGGAGGGCGTAGGCGCAAGCGGCGAAGCGATCGTGCGCGTAAACTTGTCAGCCGCGGGTCAAGTCAAAGCCATGGCGATCGCGCAGTCATCCGGAAGCTTCGATCTTGACTTTGCAGCGATGCGCCAAGTGCAGCGGTCGCACTACGCGCCGGCGAGCATCGGGTGCAACGCTGCTGAAGACACAGCGCTCTACGACGTGACCTTCAACAATCAATAAGTCTATTAACGAAAAACAACGCACGCAGCGTGGGGAATCAGCTTTGCTGGTTCCTCACTACGTTTTTCCGGCCCCGCGCTTCACTTGCTACGGCGCCCCATTTTGACGTAGGCTGACTTCAGATTAAAGACCGTCGTCAGCTAGCGCCGTTTGCGGGTAAAGAGGCGCTCGGCCGGAGGGTTGAGCAGTGGACTCTGGCGAGAGTCCGGCTTTCGGACCGTTGTTGCGGAAATTGCGCCTTTCGCGGGGCCTCTCACAAGAGGCGCTGGCCGATCTCGCTCGCATCAGCGCCGAAGCTGTCGGGGCCCTCGAGCGCGGCAGTCGCAAAGCGCCGCAGCGGCAAACGTTGAGCCTCTTGATCGATGCACTCGAACTGGGATCATCCGATCGAGAGCTACTCGAAGCGGCGGCGGTTAAGCCTTCGACTCCACGCCGGCGATCGGAGCGGGGCGAAATTCCGCCCCCGGCTTTCGTCGAACGCAGGAATTTACCGCGACTGCTAACGCCTTTCGTCGGACGCGAATCTGAGGTGCACGCACTTCAACAACTGGTCGCGCAGCGAAGATTGGTCACCCTCACCGGTCCCGGCGGCGTTGGAAAGACGCGAACGGCTATTGAAATTGCGACAGCCATCGTAAAAAATTATCCGGACGGGGCGTGGCTTGTGGATTTAGCTCCACTGCGCGACGCGACTCTTGTCGCGCAGGCAGTCTCGACCGTTCTCCAGATTCGGGAGGTGTCGGAACGCTCGCTTTTAGCAACCATCGTAACAGCGGTGCGTCACAAAACCCTGTTGCTCGTGTTCGATAATTGCGAGCACGTCCTGCACGAAGCCGCTCAAGTCGTCCAAACGCTCTTAAATGAATGCAGTGGGCTCACTGTCATAGCTACTAGCCGGCAACCATTGCGCATATCCGGCGAATCGGTTTTCCGGCTGCCTCCGCTTCTGTTTCCGGAAGAAACGTCAACGCTCGATGCTGAGGCAGCGTTGGATTTCGCTGCCGTAAAGCTGTTCGTGCAATGCGCCGTCGCAGCGGATCCCAGTTTTGCCATCACCGATAAAAACGCCGGCACCATCGCTTCGATTTGCCGCCATATTGACGGCATACCGTTTGCCATCGAACTTGCCGCTTCAAAGGTCGCCGCACTTAGTGTTGCTCAAATTGCAGAATACCTAAAGTATCGATTTACGTTGCTCTCAGACGGGGCAAGTACCGCGCTCCCACGCCAGCAGACACTTCGAGCGCTGATCGATTGGAGTTACGATCTCTTATTGCCGGACGAGCAATCCTTTCTTGCCCGGTTATCGATTTTTCGCGGAAGCTTCAGCGCAGAAGCTGCGGCGTCGGTATGTCTGGAAGCGAGCGCACAAGAAAATGATGCGCTGCACCTTCTAATTGCGCTGGTTGAAAAATCATTAGTAGTCTCGGAGTTTGCAAGCGACGGCGAAAAGCGATTTCGACTTCTGGAGACCACTCGCGCGTACTCAACGGAGAGGCTGGCTGAAACGGGATCGTACGATGCTATCGCGCAGCGCAACGCGTTTTATGTCTTGATGTTTGCGCGCCGGGTCAGGACGACTTTCGATCCGGCCGATACGCAAGCTTGGCTCGACGCCGTCTCACCTGAAATCGAAAACATTCGCAGCGTATTGAGCTGGTCGCTTTCAGATGAACACGATGTTC
The DNA here is from genome assembly GCA_964546935.1 of uncultured bacterium. Lineage (GTDB taxonomy): Bacteria > Vulcanimicrobiota > Vulcanimicrobiia > Vulcanimicrobiales > Vulcanimicrobiaceae > JALYTY01. Next base: position 47,839 of record CAZJLJ010000018.1, read on the forward strand.
CACTCGGTGCAGAAGTTGCGGCCAGATTCGGACCGTTTTGGGAAGCTCGAAGCTACGTTGAAGGTAAACGTTGGCTGGCTTCGGCGCGCGCTCTAATCGACAGGCTAGATCCGTCGCTCGCCGCGAGCGTAATTCTTGAGTCCGTGAGACGTTTTCCGCTCGCGGAAGAAGCGATAGAATTGTCGCAGTCTGCCATCGAGGCGTATCGTGGCGCGGATGACGCCGAGGGCCTCTATCACTCGCTTGAGTACGGGGCCCTAACGCTGATAAACGCTGGACGTTATGAAGAAGCCTCGGCAATTATCAGGGAAGCTGAGGCGATTTCATCAGCGCGGATCGATGCGGTCTCGGCGGCACACCTAGCAACTATTAGCGGATTCGCAAAACTGTACCGGCATAAGCTTGATGAAGCCTTTGCCGACCTGGTTCGCGCAGAATCGCTTTTGCCGAAAGAGCCGCACCCTCGTGAGAAAGCGTTGATCCTTCGCTGTTTCGGCGAGACCGCGTTAGCGAAAAATGACGTCCCTGCAGCGATCGAGTTGTTTTCACAAGCTTTGCGCGAATCTGAGGGTTGCAATAGCACGCGAATGAGAGCTGATGCGCATTACCAGCTGGCTCACGCATTGCTCCTCGCGAATCGCCTCGAGGAAGCGCAGCCTCTCGCCTTCTCCGCGGTGGAAGACCTTACCGAAGACCGGGTGGCGGCTTCATTCCTAGAGGCGCTTACCGTTTGCGCCGCCATATGTCAGCGACTCGGTCATTTGGAACAAGCGGCACGCCTGCTCGGTTTTGTCGATAGCCGGATGGCATCGTTTCCGTATCGCTTCGCGTTCCTCGTTGAAGAACTGCGCACCGGAACGCGCAACGCATTGCAAGCAAGTATGGATATTTTGGCCTATTCCGAGTGCATTCAAAGAGGCGCGCGGTTAGACGAGATTGGCGTTCTCGAAGAAATTTGCTACCGTTCAAGAGAGCCTAATAAAATATAATATGTCGACGATCGAGGAGGATTCTCTATCATGCCTTCTCTCGCGGAATATCTGGTTTTCATGGCATCCCACCCTCGAGCTCGCGCCCGTCACAACAGTTCAGCAGAAGGCGCAAAAGACGAAATGGAACATTTCGGATTGACGCCGGAACAACAGAAAATAGTGCAAACCGGCGACGTTACCAAGATTCAAGAGGCGGCAAACAACGAAATCAAAGACTCAGTGGGTAACGCGCTTACGCTGAAATTCGAAATACCAGCTCGGCTGGAATTTATCAGATATACGCCGCCGCCGTCGTCACCAGGTCCGTGATGCCGGGACTCCTTCCCACAGTTCTCTTATCCGCGGTTCGCCTTGAGACGCTTCGCGCGTTCCATCGCACGAAACAAGTGCGCCCATGAGGGTGAGCGGCCATAGCCGTTCGGCTATGTCTGCAGAGTCGAATCGAACGGCGAGCTCCGCTGCCGTTCCGGGCGTTTTTAGTGCATGGAGCAAATCATAAAGACTCTTTTCCACGACGAATAAGGTGTGCGATCGAAGTTCCTTGTCGGCCACGATGATATGCCAGCCGTATGCGTGGTTGTCATTCAACGTTGCTCCACCGTATAGTTCGTGTCCCAATTCGAATCCATTTCGGGTATAACCGATGGGAACTATACAACGGGCTAGCCGTATCGGCGCTTCCATTTTGATGGACGTAGTTCGTTCCGCGCCGTCCGGTTGCAACTGCATTAGCGCAGCAAGGTACTTGCAGATGTCATAGAGCGGATGCTGCTCACCCCAGCGTTCCGTGACAAATGCTACGATTTTAGTCATGTACGGCGCTTGCATGCGAACGGCCAGCCGTCCGCACTCTTCAAACATCTCACAAAGCGTTCCACCATAGGACTCTTTCATTGCTCGCAACAGGACATGACCGAGGCCGTACAACAAGCGAAAACCTTCCGATATCGCGATGTTTTGTGTGCGATCGCAGCCCGCGTCATAGTAGCGCTGACAGATGAAAACGGCAGCGTCTTCCGCTACGATCTTTGCATCGCGAGAATCTAACGGCGGGAAGTTGAAATCACTGATGTGTCCATCGTACTTTACCGCATCCGCAAAATCGGCGAGCATAGCGGTCCCTGGTTCGGGTGTAAGAAGATGAAGTTGTACGTGCAAGTCGTCTAGATATGACGTGATGCTGTGGTCGATGAGGTCCAGCGTCGCGGCTTGATCCTCTAGAACTTCATTCGGGTATCCCGTGATAAAAGAGGCGGTGACTTTCATGCCGAGGCCTACAGAAGCAGAAACGATCGGTTCGTAGAGCGCCAAGTCGAGATTCTTATTTATGATTTTTTGAAGACGCTGCGACCCGGTTTCGACGCCATAGAAAATGGAAGTGCATCCGGCCTTGCGCATTTCCCCAAGAAGTTGTTCATCGACGCAATCGATACGGGCGGAGCAACCCCAAGTGTAACGGCGAGGTGCGACGGCGTCACAAAATTCACGTATCTTGGCTTTGTTTACTGTGAAGAGATCGTGGTTTAAGCCGAAATGGTGGACGCCGTATGTCGCGTGAAGCCGATCCAAATCTCGAACCAGCCGCGCGGCGGATTTGATTCGATAGCGGCGGCCAAAGAAGCTTGCCGTCGAGCAGAAGCTGCAATGAAACGGACATCCGCGCCCGGCGTCGACGTCGAGCCAGGACAAGTTCATTTCGGCGACCGGATACGCATCGTAAGCCGGTTCCGGTAGTCCATCTAGGTCCAGAATCGGGCCCGCATCTGGGGTTCGGTGAATTTGGCCACCGGAACGGAACGTCACACCGTCGCATTCGGAAATCTGCGCACGGCCTTCAACGGCGGCGAGGACGTCTGGAAGCGTAAGCTCCGTCTCGCCGCGCACGATAACGTCGAATTGTTTATACCGCTCGAGTATCTCGCGGTCGAGAATACTTGCATGCGGACCGCCGAGGAGGATCGGAATCTCGGGCTTGCGCGCGCGCACCTCGTCCGCCATTCGCAGCGTACAGGCGAAGTTGCAACCTAAGGAAGTGAAGCCGACGACGTCTGGGTTTTCCGCGAGAATCCGGTTCGCTGCGGTAGCGTACAGATCTGGGCCAAGCTTCAGGTCCCCACGATAAAACTCGAGCTTGGGATCGTACAAGACCGCCTGGTGGCCGTGCGCGCGCGCCACTGCGATGAGGGAAATAAGTCCCAGATGTGGCTGAAGCTCGACTCGAAACCCGTCGGTGTCCTGTGCCAAAAGGAAGTTGTCGACGAAGCAGATCTTCATGTGGAAATCCCCCACATGTCTACATGTACAGATAAGAAGTATAGATGTAACTGGGGCACGAGTCGAGATTCTGACACGATGAATCCATCAAATCGTCACCATCCGGGGGCGCAAACCATGGGTTTAGCAGAGCGGCTTACCGCCAGAGATTGGACTGACGCGGCACAGCGCTGCGCATGCCCCAACTGTCAGCGACTCGCGAAGCGGGCTACCGACCTCGTCTTGATTCGTTTGACCCTTGCTCTCGCGCGGCAGTCGCTTCTAAAACCCTGCGCCTCTTCTCGTAAGACAGTGAAGGCCCTTATCTCAAAATGAACGCCCAGCTAATCGAGTCTCCAATGTTGCCATCATTCACGGTTGCCCAGCAGCCGGACATTCGAATTCAGCTCCTAGGCCGGCCACGAATTTTCTGCGAGCAAAACGACGCCGAAATTCTGCTGCAACCTCAAACACTGCTCGTCTTTGCGATGTTGGCTTTGAGTAAATGCGAGATGCTCAGCCGCGAAGATATCGCCTTTACGTTGTGGCCTGACGAGAGTGAAGAAGAAGCTCGCGGGAAACTGCGCCGGCACATCTATCGTCTCCAACAGGCCTTGCCCGCCTGCGTTCGTCCATTCTTGGTCTGCGATGCCCGGACTGCAAGTTGGAAGAACGATCCCGGTACATACGTTGACGTCTGCGAGTTCCTGCGTTTAAGCGAATCCGACGCCTCGCTCGATGCGGCCGCGAAGATTTACACGGGTGATTTTCTTCCACGCATCGATCATGAGTGGGCGACGACGATCCGCGAACAACTCCATCGCCGCGCGTGTCGCGTGCTGGAACGCCTCATCGCACAGTCGCGGCAAAGCGCCGATAGATATCAGGCACTGGAGTATGTGGCAAAACTGCTGGAGCTTGATCCTTGGCGCGAGGATGCGATGCGCGATCTGATGATGTTACGTTTCGAAGTGGGCGATCGCGCCGGCGCGCTGGCGTCCTATCGTTCGTTCCAGCAACGCCTACGCTGCGAATTCGATGTCGATCCGATGCCGGAAACCGTGAAATGCCTCCATCTAATAGCGCGAGGCCAAGCCTGAAAACACTATAATCAGGGCATGCGTTCGCTATACGATATGGGTCCGAGACAGTTGGAGGCCCTATTTAGAGCCTCGAGCGCGAAAGGGATTCCCCGTGGACGGACGCGCGGCAGTGCGCTTATAGCAACGGGGACGCCGCTTGCGCGGATCTTCGCTCGGACGGTGCGGGCGTTTGCATGGAAAGGTAAAACGTTTGCCGCCGATGGAAGATCGCTTGCGAATCGCGTAACACCGCTGGATCTCTCCGCGGTTCGCGCGCAAGTCTATGTCGCCGAAAGCCTAAGCGACGGAGCTCCGTGCATCGTGATCGACTACTCTCGTACCTCGCTCGTAGCACGCTTCATTCGCGACGAGATTCGTGAAGTCGACCCGGACATTTACTTGGGGAAGGCCTACGTGCTCGGGCTACCCGTGCTTTTCTTTGCGCTTGAAACATCCAAGCGTAGTGGGAACTCTTGAGGCCTCCTTGCTCGTTTCCCGTGTAGCTGCCTTCGCAATACCGGCCCGAAAGGTAAAGAGGTCACGCATGGTTCGAATCTTCTCTGTCTTAACGCTCGCCATCAGTCTCGGAGCGGCTTCCTTCGTTTCCGCAGATGCGCAGAGCTACGGCTACGGTTACGGCGTGCCGCCCGGATCGTATCAACAAAGCTGTAGTAACGTGCGCATGCGCGGCTCGACGCTCTCCGCGTCATGTACGAGCACCTCCGGCCAGCACGTATATTCGTCGATCGAAGTAAGCCGATGCCGCGGTGACATTGCGAACTCAAATGGTTACCTGACATGCAATGGCAACGGCTACTCCAGCGGCGGTTACTACAACGGAGGCGGTTACTACAACGGCGGCCGCAACGGCTATAACCGTGACAACGACGACGAAGACAATAACAACAACGAGAACGATAATGGAAACGGGCATGGCTGGGGCCATCACCATCAACATGGCAACGGCCATGCGTACGGCTATGGGAACGGCAACGGCTACGGGTACGGCAACTCGTATGGTTCCGTACCGCCGGGCTCGTACCAACAGAGCTGCAACAACATTCGCATGCGTGGCTCAGTGCTCTCAGCTTCTTGCTCGAGCGTATACGGCCAGCAGATCAACTCCTCAATCGATGTGAACCGTTGCAATTCAGGCGGCGCCGGCATTCGCAACGAAAACGGCTATCTGCGGTGCGAATAGGACCCGCGCATTAACGTCCATTAAAATAAGGCCCGCTTTTAAGCGGGCTTTATTTTTCGCCGGATTTTCTTCAGTGTTTTTTCACGTCTCCTCGATATGTTGGCCGCAATCACGGCCGACGATGTCGCAAAGCTACCGGCAGACGAATATCTGCAGGTTTGGTTGAATCGCGATC
>CAZJLJ010000019.1:0-14773 GCA_964546935.1 uncultured bacterium
GGATCGACGTGTTTGCGCATCTCTGCGGTGTCGTCGCGTTTGCGATAAGGAGTGCGTTCGTAGCGTTCGTTGCCGCGGGCGAGTTGATCGCGATCGAGGGTGACGCCGAGTCCTGGTAGGTTCGGGATGCGGACGGCGCCGTCGACGATTGCGATGCGTCCGCCCTCGACGATTTCATCGTGCGCGTATTGCCACGGATAGTGGGTGTCGCAAGTGTAGTTCAGTTGTGGCGTCGCAGCGGCGACGTGAACCATCGCCATGAGCGAAATGCCCAAGTGGCTGTTCGAATGCATCGAAAGCCCAAGGCCGAACGTTTCGCAGACACGTCCTAGTTGACCGATCGCTCGTGGACCGCCCCAGAAATGATGATCGCCGAGAACGATTTGCACGGCGTCGCAGGCGAGTGCCGCAGGAATGTGGTCGAAGTGCATCACGGCAACGTTGCTCGCGAGCGGAATTTCACAACCGGCTTCGCGCATCGCTGTGACCAACTCTCCCATACCTTCGATACCTGGAACCGGATCCTCCAGGTATTCGATCGTCCCGTATAACTGTTGCGCTACCGAAAGCGCCGTTGGGTTTGTCCATGCGCAGTTCGGATCGATGCGTAAGGGAACGTCCGGACCGAAAGCGTCGCGAAGCGCAAGAATCGTCGCGACTTCATCGACCGGGTCGAGAACGCCGGCCTTCAGCTTCAGGCTTTTGAAGCCGTACGTTGCGCGAAGCTTCTTCGCTTGTTCGACGATCGCTTCGGGCGTTAGCGCTTCGCCATAAACGTCTTCACGCGCGTCGTCGCCTTCGCCGCCGCCACCGGCATGCTTGTAGAAAAGATAGCCGCTGAACGGAACTTCATCGCGTACACGTCCGCCAAGCAAATCGCAGAACGGAATGCGTAACGATTTCGCGATAAGGTCCAGAGCCGCGACTTCGAGCGCGCTGTACACACGTAATGCGACATCGAGCGAATGAGGAGTTTCACCCGGCATCGCAAAGCGCTCCGTTGTTTCATGCGCGCGCTTAACGTCGTTCCAGAGCGTCGTGAGAGCGTAGGCGTTGCTGCCGACTACGAAGGGGCGAACCCGTTCGAAGTCGGCCAGCATTTTGTCGCCCCCTCTCGTTTCCGAGATCCCCGTGATACCGTCTTCACTGCGCAGCTCGACGATCGTTCTTGTAGTATACGGGGCGTGTAATCCATACGAACTGCGCAGCGGTGGATCCGCGATCGCGACCGGAGTCACGATCATTTCGACGATACGAATGGCCGGTTGCTCCTAGAGTTTCAGACGCAGTTCGAAATATGCGTTGAACGGCATCTTGGTGGAATTCTCCGCCGCATTGTACGCACCCAGGTACGCAGCGTACGGGAACTCCGCGACCGGCTGGAATTGTGCGCCCGGATTATAGACGTTGGCAACCGGCGGAATCGCGCCTTGTGTGTTGTTCACGCTATACGAGCAGATACTGCCGTTGTTGTTGAACGTCCACGCAGCTTTCGTTCCACCGAAGCAGGTGTTTACTAGATTCGCGAGCGTTGCGACGACCGTCATGCGCGGCGATACTTCGTAGCTTGCCTGCAAATTTATCAGGAACTCGTTCGGATTGACGAATGCACCAATGGGATCGAAGTTGCCGGTAAACCGGTTCGGAACTGGAATCGTTCCCGCACAAGACGTCGCGTCGAATGGGGCGCCACCGCTTGCGCCGTACGGATAACGCGGATCGCCCGTGGTCGTTCCGGCGAGCGCACTGCAGCCCGCCGCGGGATCGACTCCGACCATCGATTCGGGCGAACCGTAATGATTACCCGAGACGAACTCGAAGCTCGGCGTAATCGCCAACTTGTCGTGCTTATAGTTAAGAATAAGCGTCGCGGCGTACGGGATGTTGAATGAATCGGCCGCACCACCGACCGGACCTGGGAAGAGATCGTACGGAGCATACTTGCCGTTCGGATCGAGCAACGGTTGAACCGGCGCGTTCCAATATGGATTTGCAATCGAACCAGCCGCGCACGCCGGGTCCGGCGTGCCGCCGCCCGCATAGCACGGCGCGGCGCTTCCAAGTTGGGATCCGCCGGCGCAACGGGCGTCGCTTTGATGTGTGCTGCAGAAGGACGTGTACGAATTGTAGTTCGTGATGTCCGAATTCATTTGCGCGACCAGCGTTAGACCGTTCGAAAGCGGCTGATACTGGATGTAGCTGTTCGTATACGTGAACGACAGCATGCCTGCAAAACCATTGCGATTGAAATCACCTTTGGTGAGCAAGAATTCGAAGCCTTCGCTCGTTTGACTTCCGACGTTCAGATACGAAGTAAATCCGGAAAGCTGATCGAGATAGAAGCTCTGCGTCTGATCGTTCGTCTTGCGATAGAACGGCGTGAGCTTCATGGAAACGTCGCTGTTCTTAAAGTGGTGTTCGAACGACACGTCATAGTTGTTCGACACCGACGGACGAATCGCGTGGCCCGGTGTCGTGAAGCCGAAGCGGTAGAAGTTCGTACCCAGATACGCCGCGAGATTCTCTTGCCACGTGTCGTACTGCTCTTGCGCGCTGGTCGGAGGCTGGACGTAGCGTCCGGCGCTGAAGCGCAGCACGGAGTCCGCATTCAGCGTGTAGGTTCCGGCAAAGCGCGGCTGCAGCACGTTGTACGTGAAGACCTGCGACGGGATGTTTTGCAAATTTGGAACGGACGTTCCCGCCGGACATGCAGTCGTAGGATCGTTGGCAACCGGTTTGCCGGTCGCGTTGTCGATACAATAGTCGTGGTTGAACGCGTTGAACCAGAATGCGCGTGCCGGATCGTTCGGCCGCGTGTCGCTCCCGTTGAACCGCATGTTGTCATCGCGCAATCCAACGGTGAAGAGGAACTTATCGCTTGGACGAAACTCGTCGGTAATCGAACCGGACGTAAACGCCGGCGAAACCGCGTTGTAGCTCGAGTGCAACCCGTTCTCCGCAACGAAGAACTGACAGGGATCCGGGCCGCACAGTGTGCCGGGGGCGACGTTCGTTGCACCTTGGCTACCCAATGTTAGCCACGTTGCGCGCGTTTTAGAGCCCGCGTTGACGGTACACGTCGTTGGCGACGTCGTTCCCGAAGCAGCGTCGTACTGATAGCAGATGCCGTTCGAAAGGTTATTCGGGTCGACCAGCACCGCAAAACGAGAGCCGGAACCGGAACCATTTGCCATCGTCGTGCTATTCGAACGCGTCGAGGTTGCGTACGTGTAATTTCCCGAAATGCTCAGTAAGTTTTTCGCATTCAGTTGATCCGAGAACGCCGCCGCAATACCGCGCGAATGCGCTCCGAGGATGTAATCACGCGCACCACTCGTTTGCGCGAAACCGCCGCCGTCGCCGCTTGCCAGGAACGCGCTCATCGGACCGTTTTGCAAATTGTTCGAGTAGAACGCGTAACCGTAGAGCCGCAGATATGCGCTCGAGCCGAAATTCTTTTGATATTGTGCCTTGAAGATGGATTGCGTGTTCCATTGCGTGTCCCGTGCATCCAACGGCAACGTTCCTTGGAACGCGCGATTCTGCGTCGTGCTCGGATACCAATACGGCCCGATCTGGCCGCCGAAATTGTAGCTTACCGGTACGGTGGCGCCGACGGGCCCGCTCCAAGTGTAGCCGTCGATGTAGTACGGTTGAATCCCGGCGAATGCATTTTGAGCAAACGCGAGACCGCCGAGGTCGTTCACGGACGAGTAGAACGTGTTATGCAGCTGCGAGTTATCGAAGAGCAACTGAACGTCGTCGCGGCCGCCGTCGTTTTTATGCGGGATTCCAAAGTGGAAGTTCACCACGGCGTCGCGCGCCGTGATACCGGATTGCATGCCGAACTGATACGGCGCCATCACGTAGCCGCCGGGTCCGAATCCGCCGGCATAGCATGCGGAAAGATTCGGATCGGGCGTCGCCGGACACGGCACGTAATTCAGGACTTGTCCGAATTGCGAATACTGCGCGGCGTTGGAATTGTCGACGTAGCGAAATTCCTGATTGTAGCCGCCAAGTCCGACGTAATAAGAGAAAAGACGGTTCGGCGATGCGCCGCCGGCTTCAATGTTTGCTTTGTGATAGAACGTCGGCGTGCCGACAGCTAGTGCAGCGGTCGCATAGCCCGGATACGTGCCGGTCTTGATTACTTGGTTAATGTAACCCGCAAGGCCCTGGCCTTCAGAATTTGCCGGCGTTGCACCGGTATAGACCTGAAGTTCGCCCATGCCAAGTGAAGACATCGCTGCGGGGGGCGCGTTATCGAACGATCGATTGATCGGAACGCCGTCGAATTCGTATCCGACTTGATTGTAATTGCCGCCGCGAATGCTGATGGTCTGATTGTAGCCGGTTTGATTCGCCGGCATGACTGCACCCGGAACGGACGATACTGCCGCATACGCGCTATTGAGGTTGCCGCCGCCGCCAAGAGCCGAGATTTTGTCTTGCGTAGCGGCGTTAATGGAGTAGACGTCGGCGGTCGTACCCGAGCGCACCAGATTCGAAGTTCCGCGCGTGCGCACGTTAGCGATCGTCTTCAACGCCGACTGCATTCGCAATTGCGCAACTGCCTGAGAATCCGCAAAAACAGAGATGCCGGGTTCAGTCGCGGGCTCGTATCCGGTTTTAGAAACCGAAACCGTATACGTGTCCGGCGCTAGAGAAATGAAGATAAAACGGCCGGACGCATCAGTCCGCGCCGTCGATACCTCTGAAGCGCTCGTTGCCTTTACATCCGCACCGGCGATCGGTGCGCCGGAAGCCTGATCTACGACGGACCCCGTAAGGCCGCCGGTCGTTCCGGCGAACGCCGGCGTGATCTGTGCGAGCACGGATGCACACAAAATTGCGCAACACAGTAAACGTCGCGTTACGGGTCGAGTCATATTGCCTCCACAGCACATATCACACGCGCCGACATCGTGTCAGACATCATCCTGTCGGCTTGTCTGATAGGTACGTTAACACCGCATTTAACCACTGTCAACGTGATTGGCTGACCAAGCATCGACAGGAAGACTTCACTCGCATAGAATAAAGCGTCGCAGTGTTCCGGTCTGATAAGCGGACAGGAGCGCACCACTATAAGGATCGCCGCATGATTGTCGACCAGCTCCCGACCTTCGGCTTGTTGATGGCCCTGACTTCTGCGGGAGGCAATGCGCTCGGCGAAGTTTTGCGGAAGCGCTTAGTGGGTCGCTTTAGCCCGGGAACCGTAACCTTTGCATATCGCCTGCCGACGGCGCTCTTTATCGGCATCATCATTTTGCTGATGTCCCGGCAAGGGGCGACGGTTCGTATCGTCGATCGGGGTCCACTTTTCGGCGCTCCGTTTCTTCACTTCGCGCCGGTTTCCGGCTTCGCGATTTACATGGTAATCGTTATCGCGATTCTGGGAACCGCGACGTGGATGCATTTGAAAGCGTTTCAAGTCGGTGAGCTTTCAACCACCGCGCCGTTGCTTTCATTTACGCCGGTTTTCGCACTGTTCACCACCTGGATTGCATTTCAACAATATCCCTCGCCCGTCAAATTCATCGGTATTATGCTCGTCGTTGCCGGCGCGTTTGCCATTCACTTGGACGTGCTTTCCAAAGGTCCGTTCGATCCGATCAAGGCGATTTTCAAGGATCCCGGCAGCCGTTGGATGATGGGAGTGTGCGGCCTTTACGCGATCGTCAGTCCCATCGAGAAAAGCGTCGTGGACATGAGCGGGCCGTACCTCGAGTCGATGGTTCTTGCGTTCGGAACGGCGGCGATGTGGCTCGCAGCGGGCATTGCGCGTGGCGAACAAGAGCAACTGAAATCGATTTTTCGCAAAGAGCCGTGGCGCCTGTTCTTTCTCTCTTCTTCGGACGCCATCGTTTTGGTTACGTACTACATTGCGATGTCGATGATGCCGCCCTTCATCATGCAAACGATGCGCCGCGCCGACTTACTCATCGTGGTCCTAATGGGCGCGTTGATTTTCAAAGAGAAAAATATTGCGCGCAAATTCTTCGGCTGCTCGATCATGGTCGTCGGCGTCTGCATTATCGTAATCAAAAACCTCTCGCTCGATCGAGCTCTCGAAATCGCTGCCCTCGGACTTGTCATTCTGCTGCCGCTTTCGGTGCTCGCCGTCGTACGTGAACGTCGTCGCGATGAGCGCCTGCTTCGGCAATCGACGGCCGCGGCCGGATTCGAATCATAGCGTTTACCGCGCGAGTCACTCACGGATCTCCGTTCTTCGTTGCAATGCTTGGCGCGATCTCCGCGCTAGCACCGCTTTCGAACGATTCGGCGCTTCCAGCATTTCCACAAATAGCGCGCGCCTTGGATGCACCCGATTGGATGATGCAAGCGTCGCTCGGCGGCTTCATGCTTGCGTTCGCGCTAGGACAATTGATTTACGGGCCCTTGTCGGATCGCTGGGGACGCCGTCCGGTTATCGTCTTAGGAATGGTGCTCTACACCGTAGCGGGTATCGCGTGTGCGTTTGCACCGAACGCGATGTTCTTAGACGCTGCACGCTTTTTTCAGGGTCTGGGAGCCTGCGCCGGCGCGACCGTTACGCGAGCTATCGTACGCGATGTTGTGAGCGATCGCCGTGAAGCTGCGCGTCTTCAGGCGTACATTACGGTTGCGGTTTCCATCGCTCCGGTCGTCGCTCCATTGCTGGGCGCGGCGATCATGCCGCTTGGGTGGCGGGCGATTTACGGATTTCTCGCGATAAGCGGCCTCGTTTTGGTTGCCGTTGCGACCTTCAGCGTTCCGGAAACGTTGCGTCCACAGCCGCAAGCACACGTCTTGGAATCGTACCGACAATTTCTCCGGCTTCCTCGATCGTTGCCGTTAGCATTCGTGATAGCGACGGTCTTCGGCGCCTATTTTTCATACATCAGCGGATCGCCGTTCGTCCTGGAACACCAACTGCATTTGCCGCCTCTGGTTTTTTCTATTGCGTTTGCAACGAACGCGTTGTGTTTGCTCGCCGGATCTTACACCGGCGGGTATCTCGCAAGGACGATGGAACCCGATCGCATCTTGCAACTCGGCACGGCCGGCGTGGGCGTGGCGGGCATCGCAACGCTGCTCGTGGGCTTCCATCCGACGCTCATCGCGTTCGTCGCTTTGATGTCCGCGTTTGCGTTCTGCTACGGAATGTCGATTCCGCAAGCGTATGCGCTAGGATTGCATGACGCGCCGCAAATCGCAGGCACCGCATCTGCTACGCTTGGCTCGTCGCAACAACTCGGCGGTTCGATCGGAAGCACCGTGGTGGGCATGCTGCCGTTCACGTCTTCCATCAACGTTGGGATTTGCGCGGCCTTGGGCGGGTTGCTCAGTATCGCGTTCTATCGGCGCTCAGTGCCGAACCACACGTTCGAATAGCGCGAACGCGCGATCTTCGCCGAGCGCCGCAGCAGCAGCATCGTAAGCGGGAGTTTGCGGCACGGCGAAGCTGTGACGCGCCTCAGGATAAACGTAAATCTCAACGTGCGGATTACCGTCAAGCGCGCGTGCAATCGATTGCACTTCGGCCATCGACACGATCGCATCTTGACCGCCGAAATGCAGGCTCAAGGGACGTGTAACACGCGGCGCCGCTTCGAGCGTTTGACCGATCTCGGTTGGATGAAAAGCGGCCGCCGCAGCAACATCCAAATCGGCGGCGGCAAGATACGCATAACGGCCGCCAAAACAAAATCCTACTATGGCAACGCTGCCGTTGCACTCAGGCAGAGCGCGCAATGCGTCGATCGTGGCTGCGACGTCGTCTAAGCATGAAGCGACGTCGACTTTTTTCTTCCGGTCGTTCGCGGCGTGCATTCCGGCTTCGGTACGTTGCAGCGGACCGGGCGCGACGCGCCAGAAAAGATCGGGCGCAACCACGATATAGCCGCGGCTCGCATAGCGTTCCAAAACTTCGCGCATGCCCGCCTCGACGCCGAAGATGGGCGTAAGAACTATGATGCCTGGACGGCGAGTTGCGTCCGGGCGAACGAGTTCCGCATCGAATTCACCGCCGTCGCGGCTTCGAATCCTCATTCGTTAGACGAGAGCACCTCGCGATGCAAGCGTAGGCACCTTCAGTCGCGACACCAGCATTTCAATTTCCCGGCGCTCTTCAATCGTTACCGGAACGATCGGTGCACGCGGCGGCCCCGCCGGATAGCCTGCGGCTTCCATTGCAGCTTTCATCACGGAAACTTCATAGCCACGGCGGCGTGCGCGTAACTCGTAGAACGGACGGATCGCACGCGTATGCAACTCCAAGAAGCGCGGCGTGTCGTTGCGGGCTTCCCACAAATCGACGGCGATCTCGGGCCAAAAACAGGCCATGGAAGACGTAAATCCTTGCGCGCCCGCCGCAACGTAGGGCGCCAGAAGATCGTCGCCGACGCCGCCGAGCCACATGAGACGCTTTTCGCCCAGACGTTCGATTACGTGTTCGCGAATTCGCATGAACGTGCGAATATCGCCGCGGCCATCTTTGAACGCGACGAAATTCTTCGCCTCGCGTGCCAGACGCTCGACCAGTTCGGGCGTGAACATTGCCGCATCACGCGCATAGGGAACGATCGGAAGTTTTGTCGCGCGGGCAACGGCAAGATAATAGGCCAGCAGCCCTTCGGGATCGGGATTTTGGTAATACGGAGGCAGAATCAGAATCGCATCTGCGCCGGCTTCTTCGGCGGCCACGGCAAGCTCAACCGCAATGCGCGGTCCCATTCCCACCGCCGCGATTACCGGTTTTTTACCGCCGGCCGCTTTTACCGTTGCACTCGTAATCTCGCGTGCCTCTTGCGGCGAGAGCGAGAAGAGTTCGCCGGTTCCGCTTGGTGCGACGATCGAGGCGACGCCGCTATTCGCCAGCATTTGCGCATTCGTACGCAACGCTTCGTAATCGACGTCTCCGCTCGCGGCGAACGGCGTGATGGGAAAAGCAATTGGGCCTTCAAACATTACCATGCGGGTACCGTTCGCCTCCATGTGGGATCGACGTATTTGCGCATTTCCGCCGTATCGTCGCGCTTCCGATACGGGATTTTACGATAACGCTCCGCGCCTCTTGCAAGTCGATCTTGATCGATGGTAACACCGAGGCCCGGCAATTCCGGCACGTGCACAAATCCGTCCACGATGGGAACGCGTCCGCCTTCAACGATTTCATCGCTCGCATGCTGCCATGGGTAGTGTGTGTCGCAGGCATATGTTAGTTGAGGAGTAGCAGCTGCAACATGAACCATAGCCATTAGCGAAACACCAAGATGACTGTTCGAGTGCATCGAGAGGCCCAGACCGAACATCTCGCAGATTCGCCCGAGGTGCGTAATCGCACGCGGGCCGCCCCAGTAATGATGATCCCCCAAAACAACTTGCGCGCCATTGCACGCCAATGCGTTAGGAAGGTCATCGAAATGCGTTACGGCGACGTTGCTTGCGAGCGGAATCAGGCAGCCCGCGCGCTGCATCTCGTCGTACAGCTCACCCATGCCTGGAATCGTCGGAACCGGATCCTCGAGATATTCGAGCGTGCCGTAGAGCTCTTTTGCAACGCGAAGCGCCGTTGGGTTGGACCAGGCTGCGTTAGGATCGATGCGCAGCGGCGCATCGGGACCAAGGGCGCGGCGAAGCGCGAGAATCGTGTCGGCCTCAACGGATGGATCGAGGACGCCGCCCTTCAGCTTGTAGCCTGAGAATCCGAATCTTTTCGTGAACGCTTGTGCTTGTTCGACAATCGTTTCGGGCGAGAGACACTCGCCGTAGAGGTCCTCGCGAGCATCGCTCCCTTCGCCGCCGCCTCCGGCATGCTTGTAAAAGAGGTACGCGCTAAACGGAATGGCTTCGCGAACCCGGCCGCCAAGCAAATCGTAAACAGGCGCGCCCGTCGCCTTACCGACGAGATCGAGTGCGGCGACTTCCAGCGCGGCGTAAATGCGAAGCGAGACGTCGTGCGGATTTTCGCCCGGGACGAATTGCGTTTGACTGCGATCGATTGCGCCGTTGCCGCCGCCGTGATGAGGATCGAAAAGGCGATTGACTTGCTTCTGCAACCTCGCTAGATGAAAGGCATTCGCGCCGATCACAAGGGGACGAACCCGCTCGAACTCCGCAGTGGCTTTCTCGCCGCCGTGCGCTTCCGCGATCCCGACAACTCCGTCTTCACTTCGCAGTTCGATTACAGTACGTAAGGCGTACGGCGCGTGAAGGCCGTATGAACTACGGAGCGGAGGATCGGCGATCGCGATAGGCGTCACCGTCATCTCTACGATACGGATGGCGGACTCCTCGATGGTCACTTGTCAGACAAGTCTCTTGTCAGACAGGACCGTACCACGCTACAGTAAACCGTGTCAATGCCTCTAAAGAAAGTGGAGAGCCACAAGATGTCCGCTACCATTCAGCAGCCCTACAGCGATCTGTTCCTGTTCATCGATGGAAAGCGAGTCTCCATGGACGGGCGGCGCGCGCTCGATGTTCTCGATCCGGCAACGGGCGGTGTGTTAGGGCGTCTTCCCGTAGCGACCGACGACGACTTAGCCCGCGCATTGGAAGCTGCGGCGCGTGGATTCGAACGCTGGCGCAACGTCTCGGCGTACGACCGGGCGAATATTCTACATCGCGGCGCTGCATTGATGCGCGAACGGCTCGAGACGATCGCACGCACGATGTCGCTAGAACAAGGCAAGGTCATCGCGGAGTCGCGTTTGGAAGTCGGCGCCGCAGCCGACATCTTCGATTGGGCCGCGGAAGAAGGCCGACGCGCGTACGGGCGCATCGTGCCCGCGCGTTCGCCGGCAATTCGCCAGATGGTGTTGCGCGAACCGGTCGGTGTCGTTGCCGCGTTCACGCCCTGGAATTTCCCGGCGTTAACGCCGGCGCGAAAAATGGCCGGCGCACTTGGAGCGGGCTGCTCGATCATCATCAAACCCTCGGAAGAGACGCCTGCGACGGCAATTGCGTTGTTGCAAACGCTTCTCGATGCGGGTTTGCCCGAAGGCGTTGCAAACATGGTCTTCGGCGAACCCGCGCATATTTCGGAGACGCTGCTCGCATCAGCGATCGTGCGCAAGATTTCATTCACCGGCTCAACGGTCGTCGGCAAACACCTTGCGCGGCTGGCGGCGAACGGTGTGAAACGGGCGACGCTGGAACTCGGCGGACACGCACCGGTCCTCGTTACAAAACACGCAGATGTCGAACGCGCCGTTTCGGTTTCGGTAACGGGCAAGTTTCGGAACGCCGGACAAGTTTGCGTTTCACCGACGCGCTTCATCGTGCATGAAAGCGTGTATCAGGACTTCACGAGCGGTTTTGTGAAGGCCGCGAACGCTTTGCGGATCGGGCACGGTTTAGACGAAACAACGCAAATGGGAAGCCTTGCGAACGCACGTCGCCGTGACGCGATTCACGAACTGGTTCAAGATGCCGTTCAGAGCGGCGCGCAGCTACAAGCCGGTGGTGCGCCGGTTGAAACGCCGGGATTCTTCTATCCGCCCACAGTGCTCACGGACATTCCGGCAGACGCCCGCGTGCTAACGGAAGAACCGTTCGGACCCATCGCCGCCGTAACGACGTTCCGCGATCTTGGTGAAGCCATCGCAGAAGCGAATCGTTTACCGTACGGCCTTGCGGCGTATGCGTTCACGCAGAACGTCGAAGAGTCGATTGCGCTTTCGAACGGCATTGAAGCCGGCATGATCGGCATCAATCACTTCGGCATCTCACTCGCGGAAATGCCGTTCGGCGGCGTCAAGGAATCGGGCTACGGTTCCGAAGGGGGCAGCGAAGGAATCGAGTCGTACGTCGTTACGAAATCGGTTTCTATGCTCTAGCGAACGCCGTCCATCGGCCAAAAGCCGTAGATGGCGCGCCCCGCTTCCAAATCCCAGAAGCGCGTTGCATTGTCTCCTACGCCGTACACCGCGGCGTAGGGGACATCTCTCGCCAAGATCGCACGCACTAACCGCGCGAAATCACGCTTCGACATCCACGTTGCTGCGTAGCGCGCGTGGGCGTCTTCCGGCTTTAAGCCGGGAAGAAAGGACGGCACTCCAAGCGACGGATCGTTGGGGGAATCGCCTTCCAGAATAGTGCCGATGCGAACGCATGCAACGCGCAGCCCGAACTCCTCGCTGTAGTAGCGTCCGAGCACTTCGCCGAACGCTTTGCCAACGCCGTAGTAACTGTCTGCGCGAAACGGCTCATCGATCGTTCGCAGCACGACGCCCGCGCCTTTTTCGTATAGCGAACGGCCGCCCTTCACTTCGTGCATGCCGACTGCATGATTCGAGCTTGCAAAAATTACATGCTTAACGCCTGCGCGACGCGCCGCTTCGTACGCGTTGTAAGTTCCGCCGATGTTGTTGCGATGGACGTCTTCCCAGCTCGCGTGAACGCTCGAGTTTCCCGCAAGATGCACGATGGCATCGCAGCCGGCGAAGGCCGTTTCCAGCGCTGATAGATCCGCGACGTCTGCGATGACATCGGCATCGCGCAGGTCGATCCCGACAACGTCGTGGTCCTTCGCTAAATCTTCGCACAGCGCGCGTCCGACAACGCCCGCCGATCCGGTTACTGCAATTTTCATAGTGTTTTACGGCTTGTAGCTAAAGCGTTGATAGAATGAAGTCTTTTTGCCACTCTTGCTCGCCCAGACAACCCAAATATCGCCGGTCTTTTGGTCGATGGCCATCGTCTTCATCGACGGTGCGACATCGATCTCACCAAGCAGCTTCGGCGTGCCGGACGGATCGAGTTTCAACAACGTGATCTTTCCGCGGCCGCAGGCGACCACATTACGCGTTGGATCGAGGTCGCATTGGTCGAGGCGCGTTGGAAACGGCACGGTAGAAAGATGCTTTCCGGCGCTGTTGTAGACGGAAAGCTTATTATTCAAGCCTGCGACGACGATCTGATCGTACGCAGCGTCGTACTGTAGCGGATGGTTTTCTTTGAGTTCAGGCGTGGAGATGCTGCGCGTGATTTTCAACGTGCGCGGATCGATGACAACGACTTCACTCATGTCGTCGATATTCTGATACACGTCGTGCGTCTTCGGATCGACGGCGATGTATTCGGGCTTGTGACCCGGTAACGCGATCGTGCCGACGTTCTTGAACGTCTTCGAATCGACGACGAAGATTCGCGTGCCTTCGTCCTCGTCGGCGTAGAGCCGGTGCAACTGCGGATCGTAGGCCATTCCGTCGGGATGACCCGGCAATTGAACCGTGCGCGTAACTTTCAGCGTGCGCGGATTCACCTCAGAAATGGCATGCTGGTCCTCACCGACCGCCACAAAAACGGTGTCGAGCTTTGTATCGTAGGCCACGCCATGCATGTCGCCGACGTTGACCTCGCCGAGCAGTTTGCCGGTGTCGGTATCTACGACGAGCAATTTCCCCGCGAACGTGTGGGCGGCGTACATGCGCCGGTGGACCGGATCCACGGTGACGTAGTCGAAGCCTCCCATGCTGGGCAGCTGTTGCGGCGGCATTGCGGGGACGATCGGCATCGAGAACCTCTCTAAGGACGCAAAGTTGACGCGCCTAGTGTACCGTGTTACCTTCCGGTCTGACAAGCAGATAGGTAAACCTGGCACTTCCGGTTCACGACCTCGCCGAAGCGCGACGGTTCTACGGAGAGGTCTTGGGCTGCGGGGAAGGCCGCATCAGCGATACCTGGATCGACTTCGATTTCTACGGCCACCAAATCGTCGCACACCTGGCGGAGAAACGCGTCGAACCCGTGGGCGAAGGCCACGTCGACGGTGTCGCAGTGCCGATCCCGCATTTCGGCCTGATCATGACGAGAAGCGATTTCGACACGTTTGCCACGCGATTGCGAAGGGTTCTTACTGGATCCCAGCGGCAATGCGCTCGAGTTCAAAGCGTACACACCCCGAGCAGACGTTCGTAAAAGAGTTCGTGCGATCAAAAAACCTCAAATGACACAATCGAGGCTGCTTCTGCGATTTACATAGCAATGAAGCTGCTTCGATGGTGCTCGCGAAATGGCAACCTATAGGTTCGGCCGGTTTCTAGTCGACACGAACCGCAGAATGCTGCTCTGCGGATCGACGGAGAAGCCGATCGGTGAAAAACTGTTTCAGCTTCTTTTGTTACTGTTGGAAGCCGATGGCGACGTTGTAGACAAAGAGCGGTTCTTCGCGCACGTTTGGCCCGGTGACGTGCCCAATGAATCGAATCTGACTCAACACATTTTTCTGCTGCGCCAAGTGCTCGGCGAAAACGCTCGCGATCGCTCGTTCATCCTTACCGTTTCGGGAAAGGGATACAGGCTCGCCACGCCCGTCGAACGCAAAATGGGACTTGCTATGAAAGGCACGTGCGAAACGTGCCGCGCGCCGCTGCAACCGGACTCCGGGGCTTTTATCTGCTCGTACGAGTGCACGTTTTGTCAAAACTGCGCAGACGCAAGCGAGTATCGCTGTCCGAACTGCAGCGGTGAATTGCTGGCCCGGCCTCGCCGCGTTGCGGTATGAGACGTGCAACGTTTCTTTGCGAATCAGCAGCAGACGCAAGTTGCATGGGATGCAATTACGCTGCACAGCATCTACAGTATTGCACGTTTCAAAGAGCCCGAAGTTCAGCTAGTGAGCGCAGGGGTGATAACCGATGTTGGAGCGGCATTCGCATCATCGCTCGACCGGTCGAAAATGGCCGAGATTTTCGAAGCTGCACGGCGAAAGAATTTCAACGAGGCTTTCCTCGATGTATTAACGGCGTACGCTCATCGCACGCCGGATACGGTGGGCGAC
>CAZJLJ010000019.1:14873-16182 GCA_964546935.1 uncultured bacterium
GAAGCAGAAGCGCAGCAGCCCGAAGCGCAAGCGCAGGCTCCCGAAGCCCAAGCAGCGCCGCCCGCAGTTAGCGAAGGCCGTCGTAAAGCTCAACTGGCATGGGAGCGCCTTGTGAACGCCCGAGCGTCGAGCGAAACGATTCAGGGGACGGTTAAGTCGGTCGTCAAGGGTGGACTACTTCTCGATATCGACGGATATCGCGGCTTTTTGCCCGCGTCGCACGTACGCGTTCCCAAAGGAACTGCGCTGGAAAGCCTTGTGAACACGAACGTTCCGGTGAAGGTCATCGATGTAGACGAGCAGCGCAAACGCGTTGTCGTGTCACATCGCCGCGCGATGGAGGAAGAGCGCCGCACGGCACGCACGCAGTTACTGCAATCGCTCAAAGTCGGCGAAGAGCGCGACGCAACCGTCGTGCGGCTCGCAGATTTCGGCGCGTTCGTAGATCTCGGCGGCATTGATGCTCTCATCCCGCTCGGTGAGTTAGCGTTCGAACGCGTTGAAAAAGCGTCCGACGTCGTTCATCCCGGTGAGAAGCTGAAAGTTCGCGTGCTGCGCATCGATGAAGGCGGCAAGAAGATTGCTGTCTCGCGCAAAGGCGCGCTAGCGGACCCGTGGCGCGATCACTCCGACATATTGCGTCAAGGTAACGTCGTCGAAGGTACCGTCATCGCGAAAGAACCGCGCCTCACGATAGAAGTCGCGCCTGGAGTTAGCGGAACGCTTGGCGACCGCGAAGCCGATCCGAATGAATACGAGATCGGCGAAAAAGTCGAGGTCACGATTCGAAGCGTGGACTTCCGCAATCGCCGCATTCGTCTCAGCACGCCGCACGCAGCACAATCCTACAGCTCGTCGGGATTTGCACCTCTCGGCACGGAACTAGGCCGCTAACCCTGTCATAATTGCACGATAGCCCGCGGAGGTTCGCATGGCACCGGAACAACTCTCGGCGCTAGCGTCGGTTCTTGTTGCATTCCTGGCGCTGATTTTTACTTCGATACTACTCGCGCGGCAAGCGCGGCAAATGGAACACGAACGCAACGCTGTCGCGTTGCTTGAAGCGATCAGCCGTTTAACGAGTCCGCACCTTTTCGATATCTTCGATAGGCTCGCACAACTCAACGATCGGTACCCGACCGAGGAAGATCTCTTGCAGAACTTTCCCGGCTCGAAGGACGAGCACGACATGATGATGGCGGGTGCGTACATTGAAACGGTCGCGTGTCTTGCGCGCCGCGGCGTGTTGGACCCAAGTTTACTCGTAGACGCCGTCGGCTACACGATCCGGAGGCGGTGGAATAGCATC
>CAZJLJ010000019.1:16282-21772 GCA_964546935.1 uncultured bacterium
GCCGGCGCGCGCCCGCAACTACGATCCTAAGCAATTCGCGGACGTGCACTTTCGCGTGTAACGCGCGATATTCTATTAGATCGTGCCGGTGATCACGCGGCCATGATGGATTTGCACCGCATGGTCGAACGATGTCCCGTCGGCGTTGCTTGTCACGACCGCGACCGGCTTAAAACTCATATCGCCTTCCACAAAGCGTCGCGCAACGGCACCGTATGCATCGCCTTCCATGGCAACACTCGCATCGTAGCCCTGTTCACGTAACACGCGCGCCGTTTCCTCGGCCTGTATTCCGTCTTCAAAAACCGCTACGTTATTCATTTTCGGTTCGTACCCGCGTCCGCATGGAACGAAAAAGGCTAGGCATAAACGCCTAGCCTGATATTCGTTTTGTGCTAGAAGCTAGCGGCGCTTGCGGCCGTTCGACTTCTTCGCTGCGCCCTTGCGTGCGGGAGCTGCTGCCTTCTTGCGAGCTGCGCCTTTTGCTGCGCCGTTCTTCTTGGCGGCGCCGCGTGCAGCCGGTTTCGCAGCGGCTTTACGACCCGAAGATGCTGCCTTGCGCGCGCCGCCGCCCTTCTTGGACATAATGGCATCTTTTAGCGCCTTTGCGGGCAAGAACTTGAAGACGCGCTTCGCCGGCACTTTCACCGGTTCGCCCGTCGCGGGGTTACGAGCGATACGCGCAGCGCGATCGCGCACCTTGAATTGACCAAAGCCCGGAATCTTCACCGGCTCGCCGGCGAGAACCGCATCTTGAATATCCTCGAAGAGGCCATCGACCAATGCTAGCGCATCCTTGCGAGACATCTCGAGCCGTTCCATAGCAGAACGGACCAAATCGACCTTATTCATCTGCTCCTCTTATGCTTAATGCATGTGGCGCGCACAGCGCCATTCGCCTTGCGGAGTACCGTATTTTCGCGCGTTGTCCTGCGCGTTTTGGCCGAAAAAGCGCTATTTTTATCCTATGACCACCAATCTTGAACGCGAGCTTAAACTCGATGCACCCGAAGGCTTTTCACTTGCCCGCCTGCCGCGCGAGCTAAAGAGCTTCATTGCGACGCCCGCGGAATTCCAAAGGCTACACACGGTTTACTTCGATTCCGAAGATTTACGCCTAATGCGGTGGGGCTGCAGCTTGCGCTACCGCCGCGGCGAGGGCTGGACGCTAAAGATCCCGGTACTGGACGAAAACAAGACGCTGAACCGTGAAGAACACGAATTTGAAGGCGACGAGCAAAAACCGCCGCAGGCAGCGCTGGAATTAGCAACCGCGTATCTTCGCGGCGCGCCGGTGAAGCGCGTTGCGGAACTGCGTACGCTGCGAGTAAAACGCGAATTTCGTAACGGCGACGGGGAAGACGTTGCGGAGGTCGTTGAAGACGACGTTCGCGTCTTGGACGGAACTCACGTTGCTAAACGCTTCCTGCAAGTTGAAATAGAACTCGAAGACGGCGCCGATGTCAATGCGGTGGATGCAATTGCGAATCTGTTGCGCAGCGAAGGTGCCGGCAAGCCGGATCCGACTCCGAAAAATGTCATAGCGTTGACGGAAGGCGATTTTCAGCCGGAAATCACCATTCCGAAAATTTCGCCTATGTCCCCGGCAGGCGACGTAGCCCGCGCCGCTATTGGCAAATCAGCGATGCAGCTAATCGAAAGCGACGCGAAACTTCGCACCAGCGACGACGCGGAAGCCGTTCATCAGGCGCGTGTGGCGGTGCGCCGCTTGCGTTCCGATTTGCAAACGTTCGCGCCTCTTTTTGAAACCGAGTGGGTCTGCGGTCTGCGGGAACGCCTGCGCTGGCTTCAAGACCGCTTCTCGCCTGTGCGCGATATCGATATTTTAGTCGATCATTTGGAGGAACTTTCAGAACAACTTTCGCCGACAGATGTTGCACGCGCTGAAGAATTGATCGAGGTATGGCGCAAAGAACGGGCTCAAGCGCACGAAGCACTACGCAATGAAATTCGCGAACCGCGCTATGCGGAATTGCTAGACGAAATCGTGGAAGCCGCGACGCACCCGAAAGAAGTCGAGATGGCGAAACAGCCGGCATGCGATGTTGCTCCTAAGCTGCTTCTGTCGGCTTTCAAAAAAGTTCGCAAGAGCGTGCGGCGTGCGGGATTACCACCTTCGGACCGGGAGCTGCATCAAATCCGGATCAAAGCGAAACATCTGCGGTATGGTTCGGAGGCGTTTGTCGCCGTACTAGGCCGCCGCGCTGAACGGCTCGCCTCGGAAGCAGAGGCGCTCCAGACGATCCTCGGCGACGAACACGACGGCGTGGTCATGATGAAGCGGTTGCGGGAATGCGCTGGTCCTCAGGAGCGAGTCTTCGTCGCCGGTGAACTCGCGATGCTTGCCATGGAAAGAGCGTGCGAAGCGCGCGACCGCTGGCGCGGTCAGTGGAAAAAGATCAAAACTAATCAATTAGTTGACTTCATCCGCCGGGCAGGCTAAAATCAACTAAATTCATAGTTGTATTGATACGGCGGGGGAACATGAAGTTCTGGGCACTCATCGCGTTGGCCGCACTATGCGTCTGTCCCGGGTTGGCCTTGGCCACGGAACAACCGGGAACGCTTACCATTCCCAAGAGTAGCGATCCACCCTCGCTGAACCCGCGCGCCGATCTTTCCACTTGGAAGAACGCAGCCACGGTCACGCTTCCGTGGGACGTGATGCATCAGCACCGCGCAACCGAGAACTCAACCGCGCGCGTGGTGACCGACGATCGTGCGCTCTACATTCGCTTCGATGTAAAACAGCGCGAACACTTAATGGCGCAACAACATGCCAACAACGTCGGCGACGGCACCGACGACGAAGTGTGGATCGACCTTTGGCCGAACGGCGCGAACGGGTTCTTCTATCAATTCGCCGCGACGTCGAACGGCACGCATTTCCAGTACTCATCGGAAAATACCGCGTACGCACCAACCTGGGAATCGTACGGCGCAGCCTACGACGGCGGCTTTACCATAACGATGAAGATTCCGTTGCGTGTGATTCGCGGCTCCGGCGGCGCCGCCGGTTGGAAAGCGCAATTCGTTCGTGTCGTGCGTTCTACGGGCGAACGGCAAATCTGGACGTACGGTCTAGCGCAAACGAACGGTGACGACGTAAATTATGCCGGTGCACTTCGCGGCATGAGTCCGGCCGCAGTTACGCGCGCACAACCGAGATTGGGAGTTTACGCGCTCGGTG
Source organism: uncultured bacterium (assembly GCA_964546935.1). GTDB lineage: Bacteria > Vulcanimicrobiota > Vulcanimicrobiia > Vulcanimicrobiales > Vulcanimicrobiaceae > JALYTY01. The sequence goes on from CAZJLJ010000019.1 coordinate 19,494, forward strand.
CGGTTGGTCCGGCATCACAGGGTCTCACCACTTCTCGCGTTGGCGCGGACCTTTCGATTCCGATTACCGCGACGTCTTCGTTCTACTCCACGTTCCATCCCGATTACTCGAACGTGGAGATCGACCAGTCGACCATCTCGCCGACTGCATTCGCGCGCTTCTATAATGAAGTTCGTCCGTTCTTCACCCAGGGCGCCAACTACTACAACGCGTTTGACTGCGACGCGTGCAACGGCATGCAAGAGCTGTACACGCCGTATATTCCAACGCCGCGCGACGGCTATGCGGTAGAGGGCAAGCAGGGACCGGTCTCATTCGGCGCGTTCAATGCCATCAATGACGGACGCAACGACGCCGCCCAAGCCGTTCAGCTGAGGTCGAAAGACAACAAGTGGGGGCTAACCGCTCAGCGAATCGCCGCCGACTGCAATCAGCCGCGACTTCAGACGTGCAGTAACTACACGAGCTCTTTCGTTCACGACGACACCGTCACCACCGGCATCCGCTACAACGACAGCAAAAACGTCAGCGCATACTTCAACTACGGAAGCGACAGCGGCAGCAACGTCACCGTCGGCAACAAAGCCCAGCGCTACGACTTCGGAACGTTTATTTCGAATCAGACATCCGGTGTGGCGTTTGCGACGCGCAAAGTCGGCTACTATTACAATCCGGTAGACGGCATAATTCAACATCCGGATACCGCGGGCTATGCGCTTTACACCGTGAAGTATCTTCTGTTCGGGCCGGAGTCGAAGCTCACGAGCTTCGGCGTAAGCACGTTCATCGACCGATATCACAACGCTGCCGGCGACCTGGATCAGTCCGATAGCAGCATAACGATGGATCTGCTCACGCGAAACCGCATCGACGCCCAGGTCAACCTCGGTTCGTCGTATCTCCTGGCAAACAATTGCGCGACCTCGCCGGGCAATTTGATTACGGTTAACCCGCTGAACTATGGGCAGTACCGTTCGTGTCAAATCTTCACGCCCATTACGCAAAGCGGCATGAGCCTCACATGGAACAGCGGCACGTTCAACAGTGCCGGCAACTTTCCGAACCACGGGAACTCGTCGACGCCCGCAACGATTGGGTACAACACCGGCCGTTTTGGTCCCGGCCGCGTCGATTCTTGGACACGCAGCGCAACGATGCGTGCCGGCATGCGCGCAACGCTCTTGATCGAGGCTGACGATACGCGGCAGTATCTCGATTCAGGGCAAACCAACGTCCAATGGCTCGAACGCGTAGGTTACACGTACGCGATCGGCCCGGATGAGTCGATCTCTTTCGGCGTGCGACGCGAACTAGGCATCGCACCCGCGATCGTTACGAACAATCCCGCCCCCTGCGTGACCTATCTGTCAAATCCACCGCCGAACACACCGTGTACCGGAGCGTGGAACCTCTCGTTCGCTTACCATAAACGCAATCCGCACGACGAATACTACTTCGCGTACGGTGATGCGAGCCAGCTTTCGACCGTGCCTCAATGGATCGCTAAGTGGATTCACTACGTCGGCGCAGAGAAAGGCACGTAGTATACTTGAAAGCGAGGTAGGGCCACTCACGTTTAGGAGGCGAGACATGGCAGCTTCAGTTCGTAAGGCTATCGACTGCCGCGAGTATCCGAGCGAGACAAATTGCTCGTTGTATATTTCGGGAACCGAGGAAGAAGTTTTAGTGACAGCGCGCGAGCACGCAATCAGCAGGCACGGACATGCCGATTCGCCTGAATTGCTTTCGCAGCTACGCCAAGTAATGCACGACGAACGCGCACCCGTTCAAAGCGCGTAAGTGCCCACACCGGGGACAAGTGACGGCGCCGCGCATCACACCGAGCAGCGCGGCTTAAATTTAAATGCGCTTATTACGCTTGCCCTGATAGAGCAACACGGCAGCCTCACGCGCGTCGCTGAAGCGTTGCAAGTAACACAGCCCTCGATATCACAACAAATTCGAGACCTCGAACGTCATGCGGGGCTGCCGCTAGTGCAGCCCCGCGGACGTACCGTTGTCCTTACACCGCTTGGCAAGGAACTCGCATCCATCGGCGCACGCATTGCAGTCGAGCGCGATCGCGCCGCAAGCGTTGCCGAACGGCATCGGAAAGGCGTTGCCGGGTCGCTGACGATCGGTGCAAGCATGACGACGAGCGCATACGTCGTTCCGCGTGCCGTCGCACTGTTGAAGCAAACTCGTCCCGAAGCAAGCATAGAGTTACGCGCTGCAAACACCTTCGACGTTGCGGAGATGGTCGCCAACGATGCCGTGGA
>CAZJLJ010000019.1:21872-24658 GCA_964546935.1 uncultured bacterium
GAGACACCGAGTTCCTTATTCGGTAAGTTATGGACGGCGAGGCGTAAGAACAAAATCGTAAGAATTGCAAGGGCAGCCGGCACCGACAACGCCCAGAGAATTGCGCCGGAAACAAGCAACACTTGTTGGATCGCCTGCGATACGTGGGGCGCAATCAAACCCGCTGACGCAGCAGCAACTTCCGCCGGCACAATCGGCAGGAGCCACACCGCAGACATGTTTTCGAAAGCGAGCTTCTGTTTCGCAAACATGAACATCGGCACGATGAACGCGCTTAAGATGGAAAGCACGACGTCGACAACCCACAGATCCAGTGCAATGCGTATCGCTACCGGCCCCATTAGCGACGTTCCAAACGCGATGAAACCGTTGATGATCGTCGCGAGACCCATCGGCACGGCGCCAAGAAATGCGGATTCTGCGGGGTGCTCCAGAACTGCACGCAGTTCGCCGGAATAACGTGTGATTCGCGCAATAAACGCAACACTGAAAACAGCGAAGAGCAGCATGTTAATAAGCCAGAGTTCTATGCCGAACGGTTTCGCGATCGGCACGATCCCGGAAAGTTGACCCAACATCAGCGCAAGGATGCCCGTGCCCATGGTCACCGTGAACCAGTTGGGGGCGAATCTTTTTACATTCGTCATGGCAATATCGTAACGACGGCCCGCCGACTGACCGATGAAGCGGCGCCTATGGGTCCATAAGCGCGTAACTGTGTGTTTCCTGAGTACGAGAGACTAGGATCGAGCCATGAATAACAACGGCATTACGGTTCTGTACTCGCTCCCCGAAGCACTCCGCGCGGGGTTTCACGTTTACGACAAATACGAAGGCGGCTACTTGATTCGCCGCCGATCGATTAACAACGGGTTGTGGGAGTTGGGACTCGTTCGCCTCGCGCGCTAGAGGGTGCGCGCACGAATTCCGATCCAGCGATAAAGGGCGACCGGTACGGCGACGAACGCGATAATGCCCAGCGCCAATGCCCAGTTCGCAAACGAATCGCCCACAACCGCAAGCGGTGCCGGCTTGTTCGTAAAGTAAATGAGCGCGGCAAGAACGACGCCGAAAATACTTTCTCCGACAATCAAACCCGACGCAACAAGCACGCCTAGGCGACGCGCGGCATCGCCGTTCGGTTTGTTTGCAACCCACGCATTGTAAATCGTTCCAAAGATCGCGCCGACAACCACAGGCGCCGTCGCACCGGTGGGAAGATAGATTCCGAGTCCAACGGCGAGCGGCGGAAGGCGAAAGCGCCCGCTGATGCGGCCCGCTTCATCGATCGCGATAACCACAATGCCCACGAGCACGCCGGTGCCGATGAGATTCCAATCGATTTGCCCTTGAATAACGCCTTTCGCGAGCGTTGAAATCAGGGTAGCCTGCGGTGCGGGCAAGCCATGCGGACCGCCAAAACCGTACGCTTTGTTCAAGACGACGAGAACCGGCGGGATGACTGCCGCGCCGAAAATCACACCGATCATCAGCGCCACCTGTTGCCGCCACGGTGTTGCGCCGACGAGTTGACCGGTCTTCAAATCTTGCAAGTTGTCGTTCGAGATCGTCGCAACGTTGATCAGCAACGCCGTAACGAAGAGCGCGTACGCAACCAATGCCGGCGCCGAATTTTTATCGGCGCCGTGCGCCAGCACGAGCAGCAGCAGCGATGCGCCGATGACGGAAAGAATCGCCATGCCCGAAACAGGGCTGTTCGACGAACCGATCAAACCCGCCATATAACCGGTAGCAGCCGCGACCAAGAAACCCGCGATGACGATGTACACGACCGCGCCGATGATAATCGGCACCGCCATCGACGTAAGGACCGTTCCGGAGATGAACGCCCACAAGAGAATGACGATCGGCAGCAAGCAAATCGTTGAAATTAACGCGACGATACCGATCGGCAAATCCTGTTCGGTAATTGGCAGCGCTTCGGAACCGTTTTGTGCCCGTTGACGCGAGGCGGCAATGGCCGACGTAACGCCGTTGATGACCGGCGCGGCAAGCTTCCCAAGGGTCCAAATCGCTGAAATACCGATCGCACCTGCGCCGATGAACCGAACGTAGTGCGACCAAATGTAGAGCGCGTGGTCGGCAGCGGCTCCCGGCATCGGATGAATCACGGTCAAAATCGGAATCGCAATGCCCCACGCAATGATCAGGCCCGCAAAAATCGCCATGCCGACCGTCAAACCGATAAGGTGTCCGGCGCCGATCAGCGCGAGTGAAAGTGCGAAATCGATCCCGGTCGTCGATCTGCCGATACGCCAATATCCAGCCAGATCGGCTGCGAACAAGCGCATTGCAACGATCAACTGCACGGCCGCCGACGCAATCGAACTAACGACGAGTGTGATGAGCCCCATGCGGTTTTCCGCTTCGGCTTCACCCAAAGCGCCCGCGCCGACTCGCAAAACTTCAGCAGCGGCAACGCCTTCGGGATAGGGAAGATCCGAATACGTCACAAGGGCGCGGCGCAGCGGAACGCTGTACATAACGCCCAAAATGCCGCCGACCGCGCAGATCCCGAACGATTCCCAGAATGGGAATCCGGTCCACCAGCCGACCATCACGAGTCCAGGCAAGACAAAAATAACGGAAGACAACGTGCCGGCTGCCGACGCGACCGTCTGCACGATGTTGTTCTCCCAAATCGTCGCGTTGCGAAATGCTCGCAATACCGCCATGGAGATGACCGCTGCGGGGATGGAGGACGCAAACGTGAGGCCTACTCTAAGGCCCAGGTATACGTTCGCAGCGGTGAACACAAGCGTAAT
>CAZJLJ010000019.1:24758-51800 GCA_964546935.1 uncultured bacterium
TGAGGCCTACTCTAAGGCCCAGGTATACGTTCGCAGCGGTGAACACAAGCGTAATAAGACCGCCGAGAATGACTCCCCGGACGGTTAGTTCGATTCGCACAAGCCTGCAAGTACGCCCAAGCGCACTACGCGTCCCGCGCGCACGCGGCTAGCGGAGCTTAATCTTCACTTTCGACCTTACGGACGAAGACGGCGATTTTGCGGCCTTCGGTCCCGTGCAACGGCGCTACCGTGACCTGGACGTCATTCACTGAAGCGGAAGCGCTGGACGCGGTCCGGGTGCTTCGCCAGGCGGCAGTGAGGGCACGGACAACCTGGTCGATCGGGGCAGGCAGCACGTCGGGCGCCGAGTCCGAGGCGTAGAACGGGGCCAGTGGGTCATCGCCCCCGGACGGCCCTGCCATGATCACCCGGTACGTATCATCGAGGATGAAACAATACGGGACCGACGTCTGCATGCGTTTACTCCGGGGTTGAAAGCTGCCCAACTCCGTTGGCGCCAGGGCGTGTGCGTACATGGAAAGTTCCTCCATGCTGCCACCGTAGCAATTTGAGCTCGCCTAAGACGCCCGTGGAAACCCCTGGTTTTTATCCGACGCAACTTAGAAGGAAATTAGGCGCGCCAACCAGGACGCTTAGCGGACCATGCCCGTACTCATCGGCCGCGAACGGGAAATCGCGACCGCCCTGGATCTTTTTGGAACGGCGGCCTCTACGCCGGTCCCGCGTCTCCTTATAGTCGAAGGCCGTTCAGGCATCGGTAAGAGCGCCTTCATCGAGGCACTTGCAGAGCGTCTTGGTGGACAAGCGCTGGTTGTTTCCACTGCGGCGTACCGTATCCAGGGCGCCGTCCCGCTTTCAGCGGTCTCGCGGCTCGTCGGCCGGATAAGCCATGTCCTAGGCGACGATGCCCAAAGCTATTTTGCCGGCAAAGAGGCGAAGGACGATCCGGCGCTCGCGTTACTCTCGTCGCTCGAAAGCATCACGTTGGAGCGGCCAGTCGTGCTGATCGTCGACGACGCGCAGTGGGCCGACGCGGAGAGTTTGAACGCTCTGGCATCGTTGTCGCCCACCCTGGCGAGTCGCCCGCTGCTGGTCGTTCTCGCTCGACGCGACGATGAGGCGATGCGCGACCTCTCGGTGGTGCCCGACGAGAACATCGTTTTAGATCCGTTAGACGCAAGCAGTGCGCGGCAACTCGTGCTCCAGTCGTTTGCTGATGCCTCGCCGACCGTCGTGGATGCTATCGTCAAACACGCCGACGGATTTCCGATCGATGTTATCGCGCTTGCCGAGGCAGCCGCCGAAACACACGCCACGGGAGCGGGCGACGTTGATCTGAGTACACGCGCCGTCATCGCGAAGCGTATTCAAGGTTTAAATTCCGGCCTGCGCACGTTTCTGCAAATTCTCTCGCTTCTTCCCGATCCAATCGAACACAGTTTGCTGACGCGGCTGTACCCGAATCACGTCGAGCTTGACGAGTATATCCGTCAATCCTCAGGGCGATATCTGGTTCAAGAAAAATCGACACTTCGTTTCCGTCATGCACTTGTCGGCGAAGCCGTCCTTGAAACGATCCCGGTAAAAATACCACTGCACCGGCGTATCATCGAAGCGATCTCACGAGCCGTTCCACTTCGGATTGAAGACAAACTTCTAATTGCTGAACAAGCGTTTGCAGCCGGTGATTCGACGTTAGCGCAAGCTACGTTCCTGGATCTGGCATTCGAAGCCAACGATCGCAATCTGGTCCGCATGACCATCTCCGCTTCGGAACGCCATTCCGAGTTGGGTGAGCCGCCGGATGAAAGCTTCCTGCGATTTTATGGAAATCTCGCGAAAGCGCTTACTTACGTCTCGCTTCACCGGCGTGCGGAAGCAGTGATTCTACATGCACTTGACGAGGCTCGCCGCCGCCGGATCGATCACCTTGGTGGGCTTGCGGCACAATTGGTCCTTGCGCAATGCTTTGGCGACAGATTCGCTTCGGCAAAATTAAGCTACGCAAAATACTCCAGCCTTCTGACGACTCCGGAAGACCTTGCGACTCTACACGCTGCAGCACTGTGGTTCCATGTAAGCGAACAGAACGTTGAAGGGCTACAGAACACACTAGCCGAGTTGCGGTCGTTAGATATCGAGCTGCCGCCCGATGTCAAATTACGCATGGAAATAGCGCAGGTCTTCGCTGAATCGCGATCGGGCGATTTTCGGAACGTGCGCGCTCGCCTTCCGCGCGTGATGGAGATTGCACGGCTCGAGCGTTCCACCAACAGCAATCATGCCGATTTCGTTAGCGCATATGTCGAGTTGATGAATTTGGGTCCCCTCCATGACGAGCAAATGACTCGGCTTCATGAAAACGATCCGCGTAATCCGACGTTTACTTATTTTACTTTGAATTCTATGCTACACGGTGGGCGCTTAGATGACGCACTGCTTGGTGCTGAAGATGCACTGCGTCGCATTCTTGAACCGAGCGACCGTCCGCGCATGCTCGGCCCGGCAGCAGCGATTTATGCTTTGCGCGGCACTCCCGGCGCGCACTGGAAATCCATCGAAGCCGAAGCGCTCAGAATCGCGGCTGGTGAGCATTCACCGGGGCAGTATAACGTCGCTGTGTGGGCCGCCGCCTCGGGGCTTCTTGACGACAGAACGAGTTCACAGCTTCTCGACGCCGCGATGCCGTACGTACAATCGCCACAGGAACCGACGCTGCTTTTCTGGCGCCTTCCGATACCGCTGGCCGCAAGCCGTCTTAAACGGAAAGACGTGTTGACGAGTGTGGCCGAGGGAACCGCGTTCTGGAATGATGCTCAACCGTTAGCCGCCGCTGAACGAAACGTTGCCTCCGCAATGGCAGCGCACTTCTTAGGGCGCCCGCTTCACGTGCCGGTCGATAAAATTGCCGCATCGTGCACAAGTCTCGGTCTTGAACTTGCACGTTTGTTGCTTCTAGCCACTTGCGCAAAGGGTCCGGAACAGAGGGACGCCGTGCAACAGCTAGGCGCACGCGGAATTACCTGGTTCCAAACCGAGACATCGCTCGGCAAGGCCACCGGCGAGGCGAATCTAACGGCACGCGAGCGCCAAATCAGCGAATTGATATCGGGTGGAAAGACGAACAAAGAAATCGCCGAGCAGTTGGTGTTAAGCGAACGGACCGTCGAAGGTCACGTCGCCAACATCTTCAACAAGCTCGGCGTTTCATCACGTACGCAGATCGCTGCGTGGGTTTACGGAAAAACTACTGCTGTACCGTGAAGCCGTTGCCCACGACATGAGGCGCGTTCGCCTGTTTGGACAACAGCGTCTGATGCTCGCTTTGAAGCGCCTGCTCAGCGTGCGCGCGCATTTGATCTAGATCTGCTTCACTCGGCAGTTCAGCCAGTCCAAGCGTATCTTTAATTAGAGCACGAAGCTTCATGCTGTCGTTTTTCGCCGCTTGCCACTTTTGCAATATTTCGGGATCCTGCATTGCGTGCAAGAAACCCGCGGCAATCGCCTTCTGTTTAGATGTTGCCATGAACTCCTCGGTAACGGTGTAGGTTCGGCTCTAGAACTCGTATCGGATCGCAAAGATGCGAGTCTTAGCGGTGTGCGGTCACGAGACGCAACGACTCGATATAAGTAAATCCATGTTCGCAGAGGGACCTACATAGTACTTTTATCTTGGTTAACAAGTCGTCTTCGAGCGACCCGACGTAATAACGCTTTATTAACTGTTCGAACAACTGCTCAGAATCAAGTTCCGCCGTCGTTATGAATTGCATCTGCGATACCTCGGACAGATCTGCCTGCGCCAATAGTTCGGAAATTCCGGATGCTGAGAAGATGCGTTGATCTGCCGGGTTCAACGGAGTAAAGCCGGGATAGGACTTTCGAACTATATCGTTCACGCGCTCGAAGAGTTCTTTCATTCGGGGATCGCTCGATCCGGGATCGCCCACCACGAATGCGAGAACTCCGCCTCCCTTCAGGACGCGCCGGATTTCTCGAAACGATGCTTCGACCTCGGGGATCAACATCAGCACTTTATGCGACACGGCAACATCAAACGATTCGCTTTGAAAGGGCATTGCTAACGCGGTCGCCTCAACCAGAGTCCCGATGTTCCGGCCATTTAGGCGCTCCCCCGCACGCGCTATTTCCTTTGCCGACAAATCGATGCCGGAGAGCGTCGTGTTAGGTAATCTCTGATTAACGGCTTCGAGAAAATAGCCGTCACCGCAACCTACGTCTAAAACGGTTCTCGCGTCAACCGGCAACTGAGAGAGCAAAACTTCGTACGAAGTCTGTCCCTGTGAAGTGCGAAGCACTTTCCCGTACTCTTCCGTCGCCGAAGGAACCGCCGCGTGAAACGACCGGTAGTAGTCATCCCAATGGTGGCGTTCCGCGCTGCGCCCTTGCAACACGCGGGCCATCAAGTCATCGCTGTTTTCGCTCATACTGATACTGCGAATGGATTAAGGACGGCACGGGCGCGACTACCGAGTCGATCGCTGAACATCAGCGACTCCAGGCCAGGGACGACGGCGCGAACGACACTTATCGGTAAATCCAGCGGTGCAAGCTCTACCGCAACTACGCTTGGAATTCCATAGACCTTCAGTGCATCAACCACCAAACGAACATCCTCAGCGAGATCATGTGTGGAGCGGTCGGCGACTGACCGCAGATCGATGTGTTCCGCGGCAAGATCAAAATACCACTGATTGCGCGGCAGCTCTTTGAGTCGCCGGCCATGCTCGCCCATCTTGTTTGGTGCATCGTTAGCTCGCAACATGTCTTCGCGAGCGCCTTGGATGTCTATAAGGCGTGATTGTACCGCTTCGGTCAGCGCACGAATAAGCGCGTGCGTTGGCGAGAGCGAGCACCCCATTCCCATATGCGCCATGGGCGGATCCACGTCCAGTTCATTCACCGAGACGAAGACCGTTGCCGGAAGCAACGCTTCTTCGAGGAGAAACGCCCTGACGGCAAGTCCGCTTTTCTCCATTTTTTTGACGAGCTGATCGATAACATCATTTCCGGTTGGAAGTGATATCTCCGGCGCGATGCTCCTATCGATTGCGGCTTCACCGCCGAACAATCGTGGCAATAGCGATGAGCGGACGTGGTACATCGCCCAAACATGACGTTCGATGAGTTCGCAAAGTGCGTGGTAAACTGCTTCGGTCGCGTTGTTGCCGGATGCGAGACCGTTTGTGCTCGAAACGTCGAAGAGTTTTTCGCCGAACCAAGGGCACTGCACCATTGCAAGCGGCACTGGGACGGCGTCTCCGCTAATCAACTCCGTTCCGGTTACGCACACAACCCTCTGCGAAGGCGATACTTCCGAGCGAAGTCCGCAGTCTACAAGGTCGATTCGCTTCGAAACGCTCTCGATGGTCTCTTGAAACGTGGGAAGGGAAACCGCGGCGCCGATTTGACGTTCCGTAGCTTCCATAACGGCGCTGGCAATAGAGGCTTCGCGCGTGCGTCCTTTTCCGTTATAAACACCCAACAAATCCGGTGAATGCGGCACAAGCGTGGAGAAGACTGGAACGCCCACGCGGTCCAACCGAGTAATGTCTGCGACACGTGTAATGTTGTAGCGCTTGCGTAACGCCGGGAGCATGAGCAGCGTTTCGTTAAAAGAAACGGCACGATCGTACGTCCCGGCAAATTTCGGGCAACGATCGGGCAGAGTGACTTCACCGGACCGCCGTACCGCGGAGACTGCGGTTTCTCCATTGAACGATGCCGCGCGTCCCGTACGATTTCGGCGCAACGCACGGATGACGGAGCGTAGAGCGAACCGCGCGTCGTGGCGCTTCAGATCGCCTTCTTCGTGAGCTATTTTGGCGATTTCGCGCGCAACGTGAGCCGGCGCGCATGCAACGACGTCGTCCCAGCTGCGGTCCATATAAAAAACGTCGCGCGAGCGCCTAATTAGTTCGTCGTGCTCGGTCCGTGTGAGATACCTGCGGCGATGTGCCAATCGTGCGACGTAACGGACGTTAACCATTGGGACGGTGATTGCGCGATCGGTTCGAGGATGTGTCAGCACCGCAACTTCGTCATCGCCGTCGATAACTTCGCGCAGATACCAGTTTGCGATTGCACCTATGGGAGTAAATCCATACGGCGCGCACTCGGCAGCGCGCAACGCACCCATGCTCGACGCGCCGAACATTCGCGCGTGAAGCGTCGCCTCGTAACACTCTTTGGGTGCTGGCGCGAGATCGTGATGAAAAACGCCGTCGATCAATAAGACGGCGTCAAATTCTTTTGCCGCACGCGCAACGTCGCCGCGCGCGGCGGGTGGTAAGTAGGTTACGCCCTCAATGGGTAAACGGTCCGACTCATAAAGAGACGGACCACAAAAGACGGCGAGATTCAAAGAACGGTCGCCCACGCGCGCTGCGTTGGCGACCGTCCGTCAATGCCCTGCCTCCAGAATTATGGACGTTCAGAGGGCGCGGTAAAGAGTGGTGAGCCGTTATAGATTTCCGTCGGCATCGGCGACGGAGACGGCTGCATTAAGGGCGCGCGGTATACGTCGGGCTCGCCTTGCTTGCAGGCGAGGCCATTGCGCCGGGCGACGGCGACGCGCAGTTCATATTCTTGGTGTTATCCTCGGCGCCCATGGAGCCGGATGACATCGATGAACTTGGTGTTGAGCTCGCGCATGGTGACGGCGATGCAGCGGGTTTCGCGTCAACCGCCGCAAGAGAAGAAGCTACGGCAAGTGCGGCCAGCACGAAAAAAATCCGGAGTTTCTTGTGCATAGATTACCTCCCAGGTGGTCGGCCCTTTCCCGAACCCGTACGCAGCAAAACGCAACGGCCCACTGCTTGCACAGTGAGCCGTTAAGCATTGTCTATATTGTCATGGTGAGAACGCTAGCCGCACATCGTGTGCTGCGTTCTCTCACCGCATCCTGCGGTGATCAGGCGTTGAGTTCTTCTTCCTCGGGGCTTTCGTTTAAAACGCGATCGATTGCGGCTTCAATCCGATCGAAGCCTTTGCCGCCGGCTTGGAAGTGTCGCAACTCATGTTTGCGATTAAAAACGTAAAACGCCGGCACGAATTGATTCTGAAACTGTTCGACAATCGCGTGTTGGTTATCGATTGCTGTGGGCTGCGTTAGCTTCATCTCTTCCATCGCGTCTTTCTTGACGGCTTCGATATCGAGCTCGTCTTCGGAACGCGGTTGATGAACCGAGATGAACGCAACGCCGCGCTGCGCATACTTATCGCGCCACTGTGAAAATTGTTCGGCCGTGTCGTGACAGATGTAACAGCTCTTCGACCAGAACGAAACGACGACTGGAAGTCCGCGCAGCTCTTCCGGTTTCACTTCACCGTTGAGCCACGCGGCAGCCCCCTCGAAAGAAGGGAGAGGGCTGCGCATGCGTAGTGCCATTTATGCCTTCTGGAGCAGGGCCTTGCCGGGCTTCCATTCGGCCGGGCAGAGACCGCCGGTTTGGAGTGCTTGCAGCACGCGAAGCGTTTCTTCAACGCTGCGGCCGACGTTGTCGTCGGTCACGACGGCGTACTTGAGGATGCCTTCGGGATCGATGATGAAGAGCCCGCGCTGCGCGACGCCCGAGGCTTCGTCGAGAACGCCGTAAGCGCGTGCAACTTCCTTCGTGAAATCGGACACGAGCGGATACTTCGTGCCGGCGATGCCGTTCTTCTCGCGCGCCGTGTTCAGCCACGCCCAGTGCGAGAAGACCGAGTCGACCGACGCACCGAGAATCTCGGCATCGAATTCCTTGAATTCATCGGAACGATCCGAGAGCGCCGTGATTTCCGTCGGGCAGACGAACGTGAAATCGAGCGGATAGAAAAAGAACACGAGCCATTTGCCCCGGTAATCCGAGAGCTTGATCTCCTTACCAAGATCCTTAGCTCCAGTTGCGTCCTTCGTGCTCTGAAGTTTGAAATCGGGAGCCGGTTTACCGACTTGTGCCAACATTGCGACTGCTTCCACCTTTTACAATTACGTACGAGTGAGTACAGGGCTGAGTCTACCCGGTGCCGCCTAGAAATGAAAATGACTTTCATAACAGGGCCGCTGCCGCAATCGCCTTGCCCAGCTCCCGCGAGGGGTTGCCAAGCAGCCGGCCTCCAAGATGGAGACCGCGTCTAATTCAGGTTGAGGACAGTACAATTGTGATGCGCCCTGCGAAGCCCAATATACGCTGGATGAGTTGTTGAAAATCTTGTCCACCGCGCGAGCTCCTCGGTGGAACTGGCCACGTCTTGAGGCATTGCTGGGCAAGATCGGCCCGCATAACGGCGCACGAAACCGGTGACCACGGTGAACATCTGCATTCGGGTGCCGCGACGACGAAACTGGCGGCACGGCGGGCAGGAATGGGCGACCTCGAGCAATGTTGGGCTGCCGCTATCGCCTAAAGGATTTAAAGGAAATTCCGCCCGTAAGCGGCCTATTGAAACGGCTGCACGCTCGTCCGGCGTCAGGGGATTGGCGAGCGTGTTAGAGCGAGCCGCATTGGCGGATGCGGGCCATTTATGGTACTATGACGGTACGTCGAAAGGCCCATAACCGAACTCAAACGGCACGAATGCGGGGCTTCGCGACCGAAAGGATGTTGATTATGGCGCCAGCCGCGATGCCCCAAGCGATCAAGCGTATGTACGACGACACCGGTCGCGTAAACGCCGACGCGATAGCGGAAGCTCTGGGAGAAACTCCGACGGCCATTGCACGCGCGCTCGGCGCGCAACCGCGCAGCGTTCTGAAGAACCCGACGGCCGAGAGCATTCAACGCTCGGGGCAAAGACTGCTTGGCGTACTCGAGGAGCTCACCCACTACTTCGATGGTGACTTCCATTCGGTCGTCATCTGGATGCGCAAGCCTCACGCCGATCTCGAAGGAGAAACGCCACTCGCGCTCGTGCTCAACGGCAATCTCGACGCGGTTGCGCATCTTGTCTCCATGATTGGCATGGGAGAACCCGGGTAGTGTCAGCGCGCGATTGCCTACGTTATCGAACTGTACTTCAAAGCCTTGGACAATCGCTCCAAGGCTCGTTTTTTCGGAATATCGATGCGGCATATCGCTGGGCGCCGCTTTCAGCGTTCATGTCGCACCTGAATGGAAATCGCTATAATCGCGGCCTTAAGTATGAGACAAATGCGTTTGCCGCATTATATCTCGCGGAGTCGCCGGCTCACGCCTTGGAAGAAGTCAAAGCGCTGGTGAACGGCGTGCCACAAAGGTTCAGTCCAAGAACGGATCTGACCGTAGATGTTGTGTTACAGCGCGTCGCCGACGTCACGGACCCCGGTATACAAAAGCAGCTACAAGTACATCCGAACGCGCTCGTGAGTCCTTGGCAAGTACGTCAAATTACCGAACGTACGACAACACAACAGCTTGGGGCGGCGGCTTTCGAAGTCGGTCTGGAAGCCCTGCTCGTTCCGTCGGCACGCGTGACGGGAGCGAAGAATCTGGTCGTGCTGATCGATAAGCTCGCGGAGGAAAGTTCGTTGCAGGTCTTCGTCGGCGACGGAAAGCTACGCTTAGGCCGTGATGGCCTTTTCGGTCGTCCTCGGCAGTCGACTGTGATCTTCGGAGACATTCCGGCTCGCGCCGACTCGGAGTAGATGCCATCGACGATCATTTCCCACGAGGCTCGCACCCGGTAATGATGAAGTGGCCGACCAATCACTCCGGCTGCCACCTCTATGCGGGCGTGGATGCAAATGGCTTGTACCCCGGGGCCGTTCAGCATGGCATCCTACGCCTGCGCTGCAAGCAGCTTTGTCTTGGATTTGACTTCGTTACTCTCCAATACCCGGCGTAAATTCGCTACGCCCGTTCCGCCGTCGGTATGGTAAAGCTCGCCGCGTAACGATCGCGCGCACGCACCGCTTCGATGTGGTCGTACGCACGTGATGCCTCTTCTGCTAGCTCCTGGAGCAAATCGACTTCCTGCGGATCGAGTTGTGCGCCGTTTTTGTGCGCTCCATAGAGCGTGAACGAAACGAGTTCGTGACGCACCGTTACCGGAATGGCAAGCACGTAAATGGCGGCGTTGTCTTTGTCGAGATGCGTACGCAATTCATCGAGCCAAACACGTTCTTCGTTCGCGCGAAGCATGCGAACAAGCAAATGATTTCCATCGAACCCCGAAGGCGCCATCGGCGTATCGTTCGACGTGCCGACGCCTTCAAAGCGAGCGCCGTCCTCGGAGCGCCGGTACAATGCAGCAGCACTCAGACGCAGCGCATCAACCGGAACCTGTACCAATCCGTCCGTTACTGCACGTTCTTCCGTTGCATAAGGCAGCGCTCGCGCGGCACGTTTGATATACCGTTCCGCAATCTGACGATGACGGAAGAACACGGTCTCAACAATGCGCCGGACGGTATTATTGATACGGTCGAGCAAAAAACCGACCGCAATTGTGGCAAGCAGCTCGATCGCTAAAGCAAGGTGCTGCTTCGAAACGATTTGCGAGAAGAGCCAATCCAACAGCGACACGAGCGCAATAACGAAGACCGAGAGCAAGCCGTAAACAATCGCGCGGTTCAGAACGAAATTCACATCGAGCACGCGATGGCGCAACACGCCGTATGCCACCGCAATCGGCATGATCACGACGGCATATCCTGCGATTTGGCCCACCGCGAACGGAATGCCCGGCACGAAATAGATCGCATAGGCGATGAACGACACGATCAAGCCCAGCACGAGAAATCCGAGTCGTTGCTGAGTGGCGGCGGATGCGGTTTTATACTTCTTGATTACGATGAGTGACGCCAGCAAAAATGTCGCAAGCGGAAGCCACGTATTTAACACGTCGACAAATGGGCTCGGATAGCCGGTAGACCAAGTCTTATACCACTCGTACGAATACGCTGCGAAAGCCAGACCAATCAGCACCCATATGGCGCGATCGTAACGCCGGCGCACGCCCGTCATTCGACCGTCCGGGAACCGCAGCACGAACGGCAGCAACGGCAGGACGGCGAAGTCCCCGAAGAATGTTGTCAAAACAAACGCGAGCGTTATATACGGGCCCGGCGGCAACACCCATACGAAGTATTTGAATGAGGGCGACGTGGAGAAGTACCCGACTGCGAACGCATAAAACGACCACGTCATCACATTGGGACGTAAATAGACGAGCGCAAATGCAACGGCGAGAAAGACAGTCGCCGGAATAATTGCGAGCACGCCGCTGAACCGGTCCCAGGCACCAAAGTTCGGAACCGGAACGGCCTTCAGGTGAGCGTTGAACTTCGTTCCATTGGGCCGCGTAACGCTTACATCCGCCGTGTCGCCGACGTGCGGCGCAAAGAGCTGCATGAACTCCGTCGTAAAGGCCTTGCCCGTGATGCTATCGCCCGGACGGATTCCCTGCTTCCACGCCGGTGAGTCGGGAACGACGTCGTCGATCACGGCGCGCGGGCCACTCGACCAGACAATCCCGAAAGTGCCTTCGCCCCAGCGGCCGGCATAATCCGTATGTCCGAGCGGCACGTAGAAAATTATGATCACGAATGCCGTGATGACGATCAAGACGAACCGTGCCGTGGCGCGCATACCTACCTCATAACGGACTCGGACTCGCTTGTACAGAGGGCACGGGCGGTCCCAGCGGATCCGCACCCAGCGGAATTCCCTCGCGCTGGAATGCGTCTAAAACGCGCTCGTTCAACACCCGATTCAACTCGAACTGCCGCAGCGGTGCGGTCCGAACGGCTGCGCGCAGGACGATGCCGTTTTTAGATATGTTTTCAATGCCGATCCATTCCACCGGCTGGATGATGGAGCTGCGCCAGTTGCTTTCTTTGGCGAGCGACTCGATCGTCGAACGCAGAACTTCCTTGGCCTTCTCAAAATCCGCTTCGGCATCGATTGGAATGCGAAAATCGACGCGCGACCAATTGCGTGACGCATTCACGACTTGGCTGACGGCGCTGTGTGGAATCGTTATGAGGTGTCCTCGAACGTCACGAATCTGCACCACGCGCAAGGTCAAATTCTCTACGATGCCGTTGTAGTCACCGATCATGACGTAATCTCCGACAACGTATTGATCTTCGAAAAGCACCAGCATACCGTTCAAAAAGTCGCGCACCAAGCTTTGAGCGGCGAAGCCGATGGCCAACGCAGCAATGCCGCCGATCGTTACAACCGATGCGACGGGGATGTTTATCGCAGAGAGCGTCGCGAGCGCTGCAATGAATATCACGGCGAAGGTCTTGAAGCCGCCCACCGATTTGGATATCGTCGGCGCGCGCAGCAAATGGCGGGCTTTCGCTTCCGACGTCACGCCCCGGCGCGAATAGGCCTCCGCCATCAGCACGATGATTAGGTCGAAGAGTTTATTGAGGACCGCAGCCGCGATCCAGATGAAGAGCACGTTCGAGGTGCTGTGAATGATCAGTTGGCCATACGGCGTGGTCTGCGGGAATAGGAGCAACGCCCACGTGACAGCGGCCAGCCACAGCGACGCGACAATCCAAACCAGGAACCCCATCGTCGCATGGACGCGCTGCAACCGGCGCTCCGGTTCGGCAGCACGAATTGCTGTCGCGAGCAGTCGACGGCGTTGATGATCTTGCGACACGCCGTTACCGCTTGAGGCTTGCGCTTGAACTTCTTCGGCCTGCTGCTGTCGATCTTCAATGCGCTTCTTTAGCACGGCCTCGCGACGCTTTAAGAACAGCCATCCAAATGCGGCGGCGAGCGTCAACACGATAAGCGCAACGGAAACACGAATCAACGCATCGAGGTTTTGGCGGATGCGTTGAGGCTGCCGTTTTTGCAACGCGACGCTTAGTGCGTGTTCCAACTGGCCGCGCCACTGTTCCGCGAGCATCGGCGCCGGCAAGTTATTGTACTGCGCGTCGGCCGAGGTTACCGTAAGAATCGGAACTTCCCCGGTTTCGCCCTTATGCTTTGAATCGGTTGCGACGAGGGTTTGCTGCTTGTCGACTTGATCGACGATCAGCTTAAAGGTCTTCGGGTCCCAGATCGTCCCGCCGCCGTCTTTCTCCGCGAGAATCTGGGCAATGGCGTTCTGGACGTAGAGCAGCCGGACATTAATAGGGAGCTCGCCGCCCGACGGAGTGGCGGGCGAGGCGATTCGAAAGACCGGTGCGCCGTCAACGGTCACCGGCGCGGTGAGAAAAACGCCTTCTTGCTTGACGCCCGGTACCGACGTGCCCGGGCTCGATTTTGGCAAGCTTGGGAGCACTTGTGCCGATCCGGGAAGGGCGCCGAAAACGCAAACAAGCGCGACAATCGCGTGTATAAGAAGATGGCGGAAGCACCGCATCCGCCGGAACTGCCACAGGCAGGGCCACTGGCCCTCCAACCGCAACCTCGACAGCAAACCAATGAGCGTCATCGAACTGCCCTATACCCCCGACGTCGAAGAAGAGACGTCGCCGATTTTCGAACGCGTCGAACACGTGATCCCGCGTGTCGAATGGCCGTTGTATGCCCCGTACGTGGCGGCAATCAACCGGCTGAAGCGCGAACGGAACGCCGTTATTCTTGCCCACAACTATCAGGTGCCTGAGATCTATCACACGGTCGCCGACATCGTGGGCGATTCATTAGCTCTTGCAATGAAAGCGGCGGAGACGACGGCCGACACCATTGTGCTTTGCGGCGTCCATTTCATGGCAGAGACAGCGAAATTGGTAAATCCCGAAAAAACGGTACTCGTGCCCGATTTGAAAGCGGGATGCTCGCTCGCCGACTCTATCACCGCGGCGGACGTGCGGTTGTTACGCGAACGGTATCCAGGCGTACCGGTTGTCACGTACGTCAACACGTCGGCCGAAGTGAAAGCGGAGTCGGACATCTGCGTCACAAGCGGGAACGCCGTGCAGATCGTCGAGGCGCTGAACGTGCCGCGCGTCATCTTCTTGCCGGACGAATACTTGGCGAAGTATGTCGCGTCGAAGACGAAGACCGAAATCATCGCGTGGAAAGGCCACTGCGAAGTGCACGAGCGCTTCAGCGGAGCCGATATCCGACGGTACCGTGAAGGCGACGCAAAGCTTGTCGTCATCGCGCATCCCGAGTGCCCGCCCGATGTGCTGGCCGAAGCCGATTACGTTGGTTCGACGCAAGGCATGGTTGACTACGTCGCGGAGAACGCACCGAGGCGGCCGCGCGTGCTCCTGATTACGGAATGCTCGATGGCCGACAACGTTGCGGGCGCATATCCGAACGTCGAGTTCGTGCGGCCGTGCAATTTGTGCCCGCACATGAAGCGCAACACGCTGCCGAAAGTGCTGCATTCGCTGCAAGCGATGGAATACGAAGTTACCGTCGATCCGAAAGTCGCCGTACGGGCGCGCGCCGCGGTCGAGCGGATGTTGGAATTCAGCCGCGCCGCCAAGCGGTAGTCATGCAAATTCAGCGCAGTGACGCGATCGTCGTCGGGGCCGGAATTGCCGGTCTTATGGCGGCTATTAAACTCGCGCCGCTTCGCGTAACCGTTATCTGCAAAACGCGTTTGGGTTTCGGCGCGGCGACCGATTGGGCGCAAGGTGGAATCGCTGCGGCGATGGGCAAGGATGATTCGCCGTCGCTTCACGCCATCGATACGCAGCTCGCCGGCGCAGGCATCAACGACGAGAAGATCGTCGAGATTCTCACGCACGATGCTCCGGCTCGCATCGAAGAATTGTTGTTACTCGGCGCGACGTTCGATCGCACCGATTCCGGTGAATTGGCGCTCGGACGCGAAGCTGCGCATCAGCGGCGGCGCATCGTAAAGGCCGGCGGCGATGCGACCGGACACGAGATTCTAAAGACGCTGATTCAAGCGATTCGCTCGATGCCTTCAATTCGGGTCGTCGAAGACACGACGGCCGACGATCTAATTCTCGATGGAGAACGCGTGTGCGGCATTTACGCGCACGATAACGAAAGCGGTGAACCCGTCGCGTATGCTGCCCCTGCGGTGGTTTTAGCAACCGGCGGCATCGGACGTTTGTATCGCTACACAACAAACCCAGTCGAAGCGACCGGCGACGGCATTGCGATCGCCGCGCGCGCCGGCGCGACACTTGCCGATATGGAGTTCGTTCAGTTTCACCCGACCGCGTTAGCGATCGGCCGCGATCCCATGCCGCTCGTTACCGAAGCCGTGCGCGGTGAAGGGGCGACGCTCGTCAACGATCTCGGCGAGCGATTCATGCTGAACGAGCATCCCGATGCCGAGCTCGCACCTCGCGACGTCGTCGCGAGAGCAACGTTCGAACAATTGCAACGCGGCCGCTCTGTCGGGCTGGACGCGCGCGACACCATCGGCGATGCGTTTCCGAAAAAGTTTCCAACGGTTTTCGGCTTCTGCCGCTCGGCGGGAATCGATCCGCGAACCGAACGCATTCCGATTGCACCGGCCGCACACTACCACATGGGTGGCATTGCCGTCGATGAATGGGGCCGCTCGTCGCTTGCCGGATTATGGGCCTGCGGTGAAGCGAGCGCGACGGGCGTTCACGGCGCAAACCGCCTCGCGAGTAATTCGCTGCTCGAAGCATTGGTGTATGGTGCTCGCGTGGCGACAAGCATCGCGGCATCGCGCGAATCGAAGTCCGGAGCCGGCACGATTGCGCCGTTCGCACCGGCTACTAGAATCGCACGCGGAGAGTCTCAAGCAATCAGCGATTTACGCAACGTCATGTATGCGAACGTCGGGCTCGTGCGTACCGAGTCCGGGCTTCGCGAAGCGCATGCACGCATCGCCGAATTGGAAGCCGCTTTCCCAAGCGCGACGAACGAGTTGCGCAACCTGCTCGTGGTCGCACGGCTAATTGCCGATGCGGCATTCGCGCGGCGCGAAAGCCGCGGCAGCCACTACCGCACCGATTATCCCCATACGGATGAAGCTCTTGCAAAACGTTCGTTCACGCACCTCGTCGCTTAAACCGTCGCGGCTCGTAATCGAGCCGTTGATTCGTACCGCGCTGCTGGAGGATCTGGCACACGGCGCGGATCTAACCACCGACGCAATCGTTCCCGAAGATTTGCGCACGACGGCACAAGTGGTTGCGCGTGAGAGCGGCGTTATTGCCGGCCTTGACGCGGCGATGCTTGCATTCGAGTTGCTCGATCCCGGTGCAATGCAGTTCGACATTCGCATCAACGACGGTGAAAGTATTACAAAAGGCGACGTCGTGGTAGAGATCTCCGGGCGTGCGCGGACGCTCCTTACCGGCGAACGCACGATGCTGAACCTTTTATCGCGGCTCTCCGGCATTGCAACGGCGACACGAAATCTGGTTGAAGCGGTCGCCGGAACGCGGGCGCACGTCATAGATACCCGAAAAACCACGCCCGGTTTGCGGGTGCTCGAGAAGTACGCTGTGCGTTGCGGCGGCGGGACAAATCATCGTTTCGGCTTGGACGACGCGGTGTTGATTAAAGATAACCATCTGGCGCTAGCCGGTTCGATCGCGCAAGCCGTTGCACGCGTTCGCGAACATGCAGGCCACATGGTGAAAATCGAGGTCGAAGTCGACACACTAGAGCAGTTGCGGGAAGCACTCGAACAAAAGATCGATGCGGTACTGCTAGACAATATGCCGCCTGCCACGCTGAAGCAGGCGGTGCAAATGGTCAATGGTCGCGTCCTCACCGAAGCGAGCGGCGGCATCCGCCCCGAAACGATTCGCGCGGTCGCGGAGGCCGGGGTCGACCTCATTTCCGTCGGTTGGCTCACCCACGGCGCCCCTTCGCTCGATCTTGGTTTGGATATTAATATCTGACAGGCTCGAAATGACAGAAATGGGAACTTCAAAATATGGCTGACACGAAAAATGCGCCCGTAGAACAGACCAGAGCGTCGCACGATAGCGAAACGCCGCAAAATTTGATCGATTTCATGTCGAGCGATTGGATCGATGTGCCCGCGAGTGCGTCGGCGCATCCGCAGCTCGCGCGTCTGCGTTCTCGTCGCGACCAGCTATCGCGTGCGTTTCCGGGCGAGTATATCGTGATTCCGGCCGGTATCGAGCATACGCGTGCAAACGACACGAACTTCCGGTTCCGCCCTTCAAGCGATTTCGCTTATCTGATGGGCGACGGCGAGCCCGGCGGACTGCTTGTAATGGAGCCCGACGGTTCTTCACACCGCACGATCCTTTTCGTTCCGCAACACAACCGCGGAACGGCCGCGTTTTTCACCGACCGGGTGCACGGCGAACTCTGGGTTGGACGGCACCGGGGCGTAGATGAAAGCCAAGCGTACTACGGCGTCGATCGTGCATTGCCGCTAAACGGCATCGCAACGTATCTCTCCGACGTAACCGACGGACGCTATCCGATTCGCGTCGTGCGCGGTCACAATAGCACGATCGACGCGATGTTCGAGATACGGCACGGCGACTCCGAGCTCTCGACGCATCTCTCCGAAATGCGTTTGGTGAAGGACGAATACGAACTCGCAGAGCTTCGCAAAGCATGCGAAATTACCAAGCGTGGATTCGAAGATGTGATTCGCCTTTTCCCGCGGCTCGCCAGCGAACGCGAAGTCGAGGCGGCCTTTTGGAGTCGTGCGCGAATCGAAGCGAACGACGTCGGGTATTTGACCATCGCTGCATCAGGACACCACGCGTGCACGCTGCATTGGACGCGCAACGATGGAAGTGTTCAGCGCAACGGAATGCTGCTGCTCGATGCCGGGGTTGAATGCGATTCGCTCTATACGGCAGACATTACGCGCACGCTTCCGATTTCGGGCCGGTACACCGCCGAGCAGCGTGCGATCTACGATCTCGTGTGGGAAGCACAACGCGTTGGAATCGATGCGGTGGCGCCGGGCAACGATTTCCTCGAACCGAATCGCCGCGCGATGCGCGTGTTGGCCGAAGGTCTGATCGATCTCGGTATCCTGAAGGGTTCGCTTGATGAAGCGCTCGATCCGCAAAACCAATTCTACCGGCGCTACACGCTGCACAACGTCAGCCATATGCTCGGCCTAGACGTGCACGATTGTGCCACCGCTCGTGCCGAGACGTATCGCTACGGCACGCTTCGCGAAGGCATGGTGCTAACCGTTGAGCCCGGACTCTATTTCCAACCGGACGACGCGACGGTTCCGGATCGCTTCCGCGGCATCGGCGTGCGCATCGAAGACGACATCGTTGTCACCGCGAGCGGACGCGAAAATCTCTCCGCCATTCTTCCCTCGAAGAGCGATGCGGTAGAACGGTGGATCGCGGAAGTTATTGAACGGCCGGCGTAACGCCCGTCGTTGCAATCAGCGGCGGAGGCTGCACTTCGTTCGGCCACGTTCCGAAGGCTAGAATCAGCAAGCAAATCAGCGGACCGATGGACGGAACCAGGCACAGCAGGCCGAGTGCACCGTTGTAACCGGCCTTTTGGAAAATTCGCCAAAAGAGCCAAACGAAGAAAGCAGTAAAGAGCAGCGTGAAAACGAGGATGGTCAAACCGAGACCGCCCGCTATCAGGCTGACTATGGCGTTTGCAGAATCGTGATCCATTGCACGCTCCGTGGAACGACCGGGGAACTGCCTTCAGTGTATAAGACGAGACGGACCGCTGTCGAGTTCGACTTACGGCGCAGGTGAGGGCGTCGGGACGACGACCGAAAGCCCCAATCCGGAGGAAACTTGGGCATCGGCGCGGCGCGCAACGAGCCTGATCTGCAGTTCTTTGTTGCGGCCGAATCGCGGCAACGGTAACACCGTAACACCGTTTGCGTTAAGCGGCTGCTGCGCCCAAATCGTTCCCTGGGCGTCCGTAGCCAGAATATCGCCGTACTGCGCCGAGACGCGATACCGCACGGTTACCGGCGTACCGTCGGTGACTTGAGCATCATCCAACGTTAACGACGAAATGCGAGGCGGAGGCGCCGAGGGACGCGGGGTGTTGACGATCAACGGCCGCTCTGCCGTTGCATCTCCGAAAGCACCGCTATTCCTCAGGCGAACTGCGTACGCGGTTTGCGTTGAAACGCGCGGCACGGGAATCGCAGCTGTTCCCGTATTTCCGCTCAGCGCTCCGCCGTCAATGCGCGCACCGGTAAGATCGAGGATCTCCCACTCGTGCGCTCCGCTCCCGGCGAATGCATAGCTAACGTTGATTCGGCTTCCGGCCGTCGCCGCGGCCGGCACCGCAGCGTTAATGACGCGTGGCTGTAAACCGAGAAAAAGCGCGAAAGCGATCGCGACTAGCAACGCACCCGCCGCAAACCATCCTAAAAACGACGGGCGCGGCATCGCGGCCTCAAGGCGCTGATGTGCATTGCGACCTTGCAGGCGAACCGAAATCGCGCGGCACGTGAACGCGGTAAGCCACGATAACGGCAGATCCAGATACGCTTCGGTGCGCCGGTCGATCCAAAACGCGTAGGGTGCGACCGGAATGTCGTCATTCGATTTTGCAACCGCATAAATGGTCGCGAGCAGCGGCTCGTCGGTCGCATTTACAACGTCGAGTGTGAATTCAACCCGCATGCGGCGGATGCGCGCAAACCGCAGCGACGCATGAATTGCGCCGGCGTCGGTTTGGTATAACAATAAAGCGCTGCCGCTGGTCGAACGCTCGGCATCGGTTGTGGTCGCCGGAAGTTCGGCGCCGAGCGGGACAAGCTGGGGATCGTTCACGGGGCGCGTTTTCCGGCGCAAGAGACGGCGCACCCTGCATGGAAAGCCGGGCCCATGTTAGAGGTCGACCACGTTCGTAAGGAGTTCGGCTCGGTTTGTGCCGTCCAAGACGTCTCACTTACCGTGGCGGACGGCACCACATTCGGCTTGCTGGGGCCCAACGGCGCCGGTAAAACGACCACAATGCGCATGATCCTTGGCATTTTGACGCCGGACGGCGGAACGGTGCGCTGGAACGGCGTGCCGGTGAGCGGCAAGGACCGGCGTCATTTTGGTTATCTTCCGGAAGAACGCGGACTCTACGGAAAAATGAAGACCCGCGAACAAATTGCGTATTTCGCGAAACTCCACGGGATGCGCGATCCGAACGTCGACCCGAACGTCAACTCTTGGATAGAGCGTTTGGAGCTGACGCAGTACGCGGACCGGCCTTGTTCGGAGCTTTCCAAAGGCAATCAGCAGAAAGTCCAAGTCGCGTGCGCAGCCGTGCATAAGCCGGTGTTGCTTGTGCTCGACGAGCCTTTCTCCGGACTCGATCCGGTCAACGCCGAAATGCTGTTGTCGGTTCTTAATGACTTAAAGGCGCAAGGGACATCGCTCGTCCTCTCGAGCCACCAGA
The DNA here is from genome assembly GCA_964546935.1 of uncultured bacterium. GTDB lineage: Bacteria > Vulcanimicrobiota > Vulcanimicrobiia > Vulcanimicrobiales > Vulcanimicrobiaceae > JALYTY01. Next base: position 45,008 of record CAZJLJ010000019.1, read on the forward strand.
TGTGGCAACTCGAAGAGCTTTGCGACGAGTTCACCATCATCGCCGACGGAAAAAATCGCGCGAGCGGAACACTTACGGAACTGCGAAGTGCATGGCCCACGCGCGTCGTGCGCGTCGCACCCAGTTCCCCCGGCGTGCGCGCCATTTTGGAAAGGGTGCCGGGTTCTTCAGCGGTGTCGCAGCAAAACGGCGATCTAAATTTTCGCGTACCGGCGAATACGGATTTTGCGTCGTTGCTTCGTTCGCTTGTCGCGGTCGACAGCGTGACGAAATTCGAAGTGTTGGAACCGTCGCTCCACGACATCTACTTGCGCGCCATTGGAGAAGCAGCGGCATGATCGACGATATCGGAACCGTTTTTGCCGCCGAGCTTGCACGGCGTTTGCGCTCGAAGCCGTTTCTCATTGGACTTGTCGTTGGCGTCATCTTCGTCGTCGTCTTCACGAAACTGCCCCAGATCTTCGGAAACGCATTCGAAGGCTCAAATGCGGTGGTTTTGGTTGGTCCGCCCGCGATTACAACTGCAGCGCAGCCGCTTCTTTCAAACGACTTTCATGTCAACGCCGTACTCTCGCCCAAAGACGCACGCACGATCGACAAATCGACGTTGAAAAAATATCACGCGACCGCGGCCTTCATTATGAGTACCGGGCGGGACGGACTGCACGTCGTCGTTCGAGCCAGCGATCCCGGAAGCATGGATCCGCGCCACATCAATCGCGACCTTTTGCCGTTGCAACTCCAGCTCGTGACCCATCGCTCGGCGGCCGATGTGAAGCGCATCAGTACTATTCCGGTCGACGTGCAAACCGTCTCGTCGAAATTCACATCGTCGGATCAAGCTGAAGCGGCGCGCGTGGTCGCATACACGCTGATCTTCTTTCTATACATTCTCATTCTGCTAAACAGCCAACTCGTGATGAGCTCGGTTGCGGAAGAAAAAACAAGCCGCATCGCCGAGCTGCTCGTTGCATCAGTCGATCCGGTTGCGTTGCTTGGCGGCAAGATTTTGGCGGCCGTCACGCTGGCCGTGTTACAGATGGTTATTTGGGTCGGCGCCATGGTTCTTCTCGGCGGAAATCCCACCGGCCAATCCATGCCCGCGAGCGACGTAAGTCCCTTCGGCTTCGAGCATATCTTAGACGTCGTCACGCCCGGCGTTGCTATAACGTTTCTGGTGTTTTTCGTCATCGGGTTGTTGCAGCTCTCGACCATGTTTGCGGCCGTGGCGTCGCTCGTGAATCGCACCGAAGATCTCGGCAGCATCAGCACTCCGCTGATCTTCGCCGTAGTCGGAGCGCTGTTCATTGCGATTGCGGCGCTCGGAAATCCCGATGCGCCGTGGGCGGTTGCTTTCAGCTTCGTTCCGCTCGCGTCTGCATGGGTAATGTTTGCGCGTATCGCCGTAGGAACGGTTCCCCTGTGGCAGGTGCTGCTTTCGCTAGGCATCAACGTGCTGGCGCTTTGGGGTATTGCGATTCTTGCAGGGAAAATCTATCGGGTCGGAATGTTGCTCTACGGACGTACGCCGAAATTTGCGCAAATCTGGAGCGTCATTCGTTCGTAACGCATGGCGCTCGTGTTCGTGCCTACGCCGCTTGGAAATCTTGGTGACGTCACACTACGATCGCTTGAGGCATTGCGCAACGCCGAGCTGATCGTCGCCGAAGATACACGCGTTACGCGTCATTTGCTCAACGCGTTGAAAATCGGCTCCAAAGAACTCTGGAGCTACCGCGAACAAAACGCCGCCACAGTGACCAACGGGATTTTGGATCGCGCACGCGAGCAACTCGTCGCCGTGGTAAGCGACGCCGGTATGCCGGGCATCTCCGATCCTGGTTCGGACCTGATCGCGGCGGCCCGGGCGGCGGGCATCCCGGTCGAAGTCTTGCCGGGCCCCAGTGCTGCGCTGGGCGTTGCGGTGCTCTCAGGCTTTCCGTTGCGGCGTTTCATCTTCGAAGGGTTTCCGCCGCGAACGAGCAGCGCGCGCAAGAACGCTTTTCGCACGGCGTTGACACAAAACGCGACGACGATTTGGTACGAGTCTCCGCAGCGCATCCGTGCTGCGCTGAAAGATCTCGGCGAAGTTGCGCCCGAGTGCACCGTGTTTCTCGTGCGGGAGTATACGAAGAAGTTTGAGGAGCAATTGCTCGGAACTCCGCATGTGGTCGCCGAGCGGCTCGCCGATCCGGTCCGGGGCGAGATCTCATTCGCCATAGCCCCGTTCGAGGCGCCGGCAGAAGAAAAGCCTCCCGTTGATATCGAGGGCGCGATAGACGAGTTGCTGGCCGGCGGCCGTAGCGTAAGGGACGTGGCAAAGGCCCTTGCCGAGCGGGGGTTTGGCGAAAAGCGAGAACTTTACAACCGAGCGAGCGCCCGAAAGCGCGCACGTGGCATGGGCACCGGGGCCGCCGCCGAAGATGAAGAGTCCGAATGAAGTCGACCTTTTACGTAACCACGCCCATTTATTATATTTCCGGCAACCCGCACATCGGCCACGCCTACACGACGGTCGTTGCCGACGTTCTTGCGCGGACGGCACGCACCGCCGGGCCGGCTTTCTTTCTCACGGGTACCGACGAACACGGGCAAAAAGTTGCGAACGCCGCGGCAGCCGCAGGCAAATCGCCCCAGGAGTGGTGCGACGAATTGGTGCCGCGCTGGAAATCGCTGTTCGAAACCTATCACGTTGAGTACGACGACTTCATTCGCACGACCGAGCCGCGACACGAAAAGAAAGTACAACGCGTTTTCGAAGTGCTTCGCGACCGCGGCGACATCTATCTGGGGAAATACGAAGGCTGGTACTGCGTCTACGACGAGACGTTCTGGCTTGAATCGAAACTCGTAAACGGGCGCTGTCCTACGTGCGGACGCGAAGTGCAGTGGATCTCCGAAGACGACTGGTTCTTCCGCCTTTCGGCGTACCGCGATCGGTTGATCGAATACTTCCGAGAGCATCCCGAGTGGGTGCGCCCGACCAGCGTCTACAACGAAATGATGGCGATTCTCGAGGAAGGCCTCGACGATCTTTCCATTTCGCGCACCAACTTCGATTGGGGCATTCCGGTCCCTGATGGCAGCGGCGTCATTTACGTTTGGTTCGACGCGTTGCTGAACTACATCACCGCAACGGGCTGGAGTGAAGACGAAAAGCGCTTCCACGAGTTGTGGCCCGCGGACGTGCAGCTGGTCGGAAAAGAGATTGCGCGCTTCCATACCATTATTTGGCCCGCGATTCTGTGGGCCCTCGGGGAAGAAGCGCCGAAACTTGTTTTTGCGCACGGATGGATCACGCTCGACGGTCAAAAGATTGGTAAGAGCCTCGGCAATGCAGTCGATCCGTTCGCACTAGCCGACCGTTTCGGCGCGGATTCGCTGCGCTATTTCTTATTGCGCGAAGCGCCGTTCGGCAGCGACTTCTCGTATTCCGAAGAGAAAATCGCGCAGCGGCACAATAGCGATCTCGGAAACGACTTGGGCAATCTCGTCCGGCGCTCGCTTTCGATGTTGCAAAAATATCGCGGTGGCGTCGTGCCGAATCGCAGCACCGCAAGCGAGTTCAACACACGTTTCGCCTCGCTGCCGGAACGCGTTCGCCATCAATTGCTGGCGCTCAATTTCCGTGGAGCGCTGGAATCAATTTGGGATTTGGTTACCGCATTGAATCGCGCGATCGACGAGCAAAAGCCGTGGGCACTTGCAAAAGAAGGTCGCGATTCGCAGTTGGACGCGTTGCTGTACGACCTCTGTGAAGGTTTGCGCTGGCTCGCCGTGTTGCTCCATCCGGTCCTGCCGGAACGTATGGATGAAGTATGGCGCCAGCTCGGAGTAAGCGAACGGATCGACGCCAACTGGTCCGAGACGCTTCGTTGGGGCGGACTTGCGCCCGGAACGCAAACAACCGTGGGCGAAGCGCTCTTCCCGCGCATCGAGTTGGTTGAAGCGGGATAATGCCCGCGCGTGACGGCGCGGCGCCGAGCCGCTTGATAACGGCCGGCGGAGGTGTAATTGCGGTCGCCGGCGTCGCCGTTGCGCTTACAGTCTATGCTCCGGTGTTTACCACAAATACGTGGATCGTTACGGCTTGTGCCGCGGCCGTCATTACGTTTGTGGCAATGCATGCGTTGCCCATTCGCGGCCTTCGCATGAAGCGGACGGGACTGAACGCCGAAGCCGTGGTTTTGGATCTTTCGGTCGTAATGCCGGTCTACGCACTTGGCGGCCCCGTTGGTGCAACGGCTGCAACGACTGCAATTGCTTTCGGCTATGCGACCGCGGCAGTGTGGGGACGCTCAAAGTCCCCGACCGACCTGTTACGGCACGGCGTTACGCGAACGCTCGCAACACTTGCCGTAATCCCGTTCGTCGACAACTTCGAAGGGATCCGGTCGCTGCCGGTGGCGCTGAGCAGCTTGACGTTCGTCGGCGTGGTTATAGCCGCGCATACTTTCTTCGTCCTGTGTATTTCCGCGCCGCTTTCCGCGTTCACGTATCACATTTCGTTATCGCGCGTCTGGTCACGCGTGTTGAGCGATCCACGGACGTGGATCGTGGGCACCGGGAACGTCATTTGGGCGACCGTTGTTCGCGAGCCGATGATGCATGGACAATACGCGCTGGCAATCGCTATGTGGTTTCCGGTCGGTGTAGCTGCGTTGTTGTTGAAGACGATCGACGGACAGCACGCCGAGCTTCATCGTTTGCGTTTGGTGCGCGACGCCGTTCAAGCAATGCTTGGTGACCGCGATCCGCTGCCCCAAATCAACGCAATTCTTGCGACGCTACGCGTTCCCGCATTCGATGAAACCGTAACGGTTTTAGCGGCGACCGGCGCTCGAACCGATAATTGGCGCACGGTCACGACGCTCGGACCGGTGTTGACGTCGGCGGGCGACGAACTGCGCCGGCGCATCCTTGCGCGATTGAAGTTCAGTGGGCGCGCGGCGACGACGTTACGCGATGATTACTATATTGCGTACGCATTCGCGGCGCGGATCGCCGACAACGACATTCACGGCGCGATGGTGGTGCATCGCAGAAACGATCGTCCGCTTACGAGCGAACAAGTAGCGCAGTTCACGAACGCTGCGCACGAGCTTGCGCCATTGCTGCGCGACATGCGATCCATTGCCGCCGCGCAGAGCGCTGCGACGACCGACGGGCTCACCGCTCTGTACAACCGCAACACGACGATCGATCGCCTTCAGGCGATGCTCGACGAGGTCGGAGCATTGCAAGGGAACGGCGCCGTGCTGCTGTTGGATATCGATCATTTCAAGACGATCAACGATGAACTGGGCCACGCGGCCGGCGACGAATGCCTTCGAAAGATCGCCGATATCGTGCGCAGCACCGTTCGCTCGGGCGACACCGCCGGCCGCATCGGCGGCGAAGAGTTTCTCATCGTCATGCCGGGCGCAACGCGAGATATTGCGTTAACGGTCGGCGAGCGTTTGCGTTTGGCAGTCTCTTTAGGTGGAATGCGTTACGCGAACGGCGATCCCGTCACGACGTCGATCGGCGTCGCCGCCGCCATGCCCGGCGACACAACGGAAGTTTTACTTGCACGCGCCGACCGCGGTCTCTACGAAGCCAAACGCCAGGGCCGCAACCGCATCGTCGAAGAAACCGAAGAAACCGCTTAGCTTGTTATAACTCACTTGATTGGAATCCAAATTTCCACGAGCCCATTGCCGGTTTGCGGATCGAAGCGGTTGTCGTACCGTTCGAACTCCGGTGCGTCGACGACAACGTTGCGTTGCTGCGGCATCCACGAACTGAGAATCGCGTCCCAGGTGTTGCGGATCGTGGATATGTGGCCAGTGTGGGTAAACACGGCATACTTTTGTTCCGGAATGCGGACGCAACGCAATTCTTTCGGAATGTTTTCGAAGCTTTTGACTTCGGCTCCGGTAACGTAATCGATGTTGCCGTCGTCGTCGGCGTCGGCAATAACGCCGTAGGTCACGCCAGGAACTTCACCCGGAATGTGGCCGATGTACGGAACGAAGCGTTGCCACTGAAACGGAATTCGTTGGCGAGTTTCCGGAGTCAAGCGCTCCGAAAGCCCGGCGATCAACAACAAGCGTCCTTGTTCGATGCGTGGTTCAAGCGTAATCATAAAAGTTGGATCTCTCCTCATTGCTTCGATGAGCTGAAGCTTCTCAAGATGGGATTGCGCGCGGACCGCTTCAGGCGTGATACCGAATTGGTCGCGAAACGCGCGAGTGAACGCTTCATGAGAGTTGTATCCGGCGTCGAGCGCCACCGAAAGAATGTCGGGCGCGCCTTTGGCAAGCGCCTTCGCCGCTTCCGTCAGTCGCCTGCCGCGGACGTAACGCATCACCGAGTGGCCCGTCGCCTCGCCGAATGCGCGACACAGGTGGTACTGCGACACGCCGCTCGCTTCCGCAATTTGCGCCAACGGGATCTCGCCGGAAAAGTGGCTTTCGATATACCACAGTGCTTTGGCAACCGGATCCATCGTCTTCTCACGTAGCATAAGGAGATTGTGCCAGAGGTTTTCCCTTCGCATTTGATTGCTCTTGCTCTCTGTCATGCTCTTACTCTCTGTCATCCTGATCGCCGCACGAAGTGGCGAGGGAACGCAGCACACGATGTGCGGCAAGCGTTCCCCGCTTGTCAGGAGAGGCGCCTCCCAGCTACGTCAGCGAAGGAGTTTGAGGGCAGCGATGGTGATATGCGCCTATCCTTCGACGGGCTCAGGATGATAAATAGGTATGATCGATACACACGCGCACGTTCACGATAAACAATTCAACGAAGA
>CAZJLJ010000020.1:0-31924 GCA_964546935.1 uncultured bacterium
TGGGAAACCCCTACAAGTTGCGCGATTTTACGTAAATCGGATTTCGGGCCGCACTAAAGCATGTTACAACTAGCGGAAATTTTCTATAGCATTCAAGGTGAAGGGCTTTGGAGTGGGACGCCTGCTGTTTTTGTGCGTCTTGCCGGGTGCAATCTCGCTTGTGATTTTTGCGACACGGATTACTCGTTAAAATTTCTTGCAAGCCCGCAAGACGTAGTGGAAAGAGTGCGCGAACTTGCCGGCGATTGTCCGATGGTGATTTTGACGGGCGGCGAACCGCTTGCGCAGCGCGAAACACTGGTTTTAATAGATGCGCTTCGCGCCGACGGACGGCGCGTTCACATCGAATCGAATGGAACGATCTTCACCGAGCTTCCCGAAGACGTTTGGCTGTGCGTTTCACCCAAGGAACGGGTCGACCCACGCATGGCAACGCGGGCTAACGAAGCGAAACTGATTGTCGACGAACGCGTACCCGAGGAACACTTGCCACTTTTCTCGGATAAACCGTTAATTTTGCTTCAACCCGAAGGCAATAAGCGCACGAATATCGAGATTGCATTAGAGTATGCGAAATCGCACCCGTCGCGTTTTCGCCTTTCGCTACAAACTCACAAGATGATCGGTGTTCGATGATTCTACTTGTCTGCGCGGTTTCAAAGGAATTGGATTGGCTCGGCCCGCGTGCCGGCGTCGAAGTCTTGATCGGCGGCGTTGGTCCGGTGGACGCGGCGGCGCGCGTAGCCCGTGCTTTAAGCCAAAAGCGTTACGACCTCGTGATTAACGCGGGCATTGCCGGCGCGTTTCGTGGCATTGCCAACGTTGGCGATGGTGTGGTCGTCGGCGAAGAACTCATCGACTTGAACCTCGAGACGGGCGAACGCATCGTGCTGCCGGACGGCGCAATTATTGCCGACCGCGTTCCTGCGGATTCGCAACTGATCGAGGCCATCACGGCGCTTGGCTTTCCGCAAGTGCGCGGCATCACGGTTACTCAAGTCACTTCCACGAATGCAACGGCGGACCGTTTGCGCAAACGCGGTGCAGAGATCGAGACCATGGAAGGCTTCGCTGTCCTTCGTGCCGCTCAACTCGCGGGTGTCCCGGCGATCGGCATTCGCGGCATCTCGAATATTGTCGGCGACCGGGCCAACAGCGAATGGGATTTCGAAGCGGGCCTCACCGGTTTGCGCCGCGCAGTGAATGCGACGTTGGATCTGCTGCACACGACTCCGGCAAATGTGGACTGAAGTAGAAACCTACACGCTCGCGTATTCCCCGTGCCCGAACGATACGTACATCTTCGCGGCACTCACGAACGGCCTGCTAAGCGATGCGCCCCGCGTCCGCGTGCATCTGGCCGACATCGAAGAGTTAAACAACTCTGCCGCGCAAGCGGAATTTGCGTTGACGAAAGTCAGCTACGGTGCGATTCCGTACCTCATGCAAAACTATCGAATCTTGCGCGCAGGCGGAGCGCTTGGCCGGGGATGCGGCCCGCTCGTCGTTACGCGGCCGGGAACGGCGGCGACGCTGGACGATTTGCGCGGAAAGCGCATCGCCATTCCGGGCGAACGCACCACGGCGTTCATGCTCCTTCAGCTAGCCCTCGGCCATCGCCCCGAAGCGATCCAGATGCGGTTCGATTCGATCGTTCCCGCGGTGGCCGAAGGCAGAGTCGATGCGGGACTTATCATTCACGAGTCGCGCTTTACATACCAAGGCTCCGGATTAGTCCAAGTTGCCGATTTGGGCGATTGGTGGGAATCCGTTTCCGCGATGCCGATCCCGCTCGGTGGCATCTTAGTTCGCAACGACATCGACAACGCCCATGCACGCGAAATCAACGGCGCAATTCGGCGAAGCCTAGAATTCTCGCGAAACAACGAAGGCGCAATCATGCCTTACGTTCGCGACCATGCATTCGAAATGAGCGAAGAGGTAATGCGCAAGCACATCGGCCTCTACGTCAATGACTACAGCGACGACATTGGAGAGAGCGGAATCGCGGCCGTTCAAGAGCTCTTTGCGCGGGCCCACCGCGCCGGCATTCTGCCGGAAACGACGGAACCGCGCTTCGTTTAGCGAAACGACGGCGTATGCAACGCCGTTCCTTTCTCATGTCCGCGGGAGCATCGGCGCTCGGGGCATTGGCCGCCCCGCTTAGCGCACAACCGTTACCGCGCGCTAACGTCACGCTTGGCGACGAAGTGTTTCTCAACGAAACCTGGCGCGAGTTAGAAGGACGCGGCGTCGGCGTCATCACAAACCAAACCGGGGTTACTTCGCGACTGCAATCCATCGTCGATGCAATGCGCCGCAATCCGCAGATTCAACTAAAAGCAATCTACGCACCCGAGCATGGATTTCGCGGCGACCGAACTGCGGGAAGCTACGTTGCGTCGTACACCGACCCCGCGACGCATTTACCGGTTTACAGTCTCTACGGCCCAACACGCCATCCCAGTCCCTCGATGCTGGAGGGTGTGGACGTGTTGCTTTTTGATATCCAAGACGTAGGCTCGCGCGCATACACCTACATCAGCACCATGGCCTATGCGATGGAGAGCGCAAAACAGTACGGCAAAGAGATTTGGGTTCTCGACCGCCCCAATCCAACGGGTGGCGACATCGTTGAAGGGCCGGTGCTCGATCCCGCTTTTAAATCGTTCATAGGTTTGTATCCTATCGCGATGCGCCACGGTATGACGGTCGGAGAGCTCGCGAAGCTTTTCAACGATCGCTTCGGTATCGGTGCAAAACTGCGTGTTATTCCGATGCGCGGATACGATCGCACGATGATCTGGCCTGCAACGCGTTTGGAGTGGGTCCAGAGTTCGCCAAACATTCCCGAATGGCAAACGACGTTCGTGTACGTTTGCACGGGTCTCATCGACAATGCCGGCGTGAACAACGGAACCGGTTTTACAAAGCCCTTTTTCTACGCGGGTGCGATCGGCGTCGACCCAAGCGCGCTCGCGGACCGTTTGAACGCGAGAGCGTTGCCGGGAGTGTACTTCAGGCCGGCGTCATGGTCGCCTATCGCCGGATTCTGGAAAGATCGCGAACTCAGCGGCGTCGAGCTCGTCGTTTTCGATCCACATACGTTTTTGGCGGTGCGCACCGCCGTTGAGATTCTAACCGCTGTGCGAGATATCGCGCCGCGCGTGATTCAGATTAAAGAACCGGCTGCGCTGGATCGAGACTGGGGAACGGATACGCTTCGTGTCGGATTGACGACCGGAAAATCGGCGGCCGAAATAGTCGATGGGTGGAGCGAAGGCGTCGAAGCGTTCCGCAAACTCCGAACCAAGTACTTACTATATTAGTTGGCTTAGCGGTTCGCTTGCTGCCGTAGCATCAATTGATGCACTTGCCACAAATGCACGAATCGTTGCAGCTCCTCGGTTACGTGCTGATCGAGTTCGATGAACTTCACGCCGTGCGCCAGCAATTTCGTCGCCGGCGCAAAGTATGTGGAAACAGCAACGCCTTTCACAGTCATCGGCGCGAACGGTGCCGGCGGCACTTCAATCGTCAATTCGCTTAGGAAATCGCCTGGAAGTTGAAATTCCAGTTGCAAAACGGATTCACGCAAAAAGTCTTCATCGGTAGAGATTCGCAGGCCGCCCGCGGAGAGATCGTTTGCGCGTCCGCCTCTGCGGCCGGGGCGTCCTTCCAACGTATACCGCACATCGAATTCGACCGGCATGCGAAACGACGATCGTTTCTGAGCAGCAGTCGGCTGTGCTTTAACGGGGCGCTTCGGCTCCGCTTTCTTTCGGCCGAAAAAGAACACGGCTCTGCGGCGGTTGGTGCGGGCAGGCCAAGCTTCCTGCTCGCCCAAAGATGGAAAGCGTCGTGCTGCAGCAACGGTTAAGCGAAGCACTCGGTGCCGAAGCCGTGAAGGCTTCGCCCGAAGATCTCGCCGTCTATGCCTTCGATGCTTACACCGACGGCCGAATCCCATCGGCCGTTGTGCTGCCGTCTTCCGTTCGGGACGTGAGCGCGATCGTGAAGATCGCAAATGAGTTCGGCGAGCCGATCGTTGCGCGCGGTGCGGGCACCGGTCTTTGCGGCGGCGCCGTGCCGGTGGAAGGCGGCGTCGTGATCTCATTTACCCGGATGAACCGCATTCTGGATGTCGATCCGCGACGCAGGCGCGCACGCGTGCAGCCCGGCGTGATCAATCTCGACCTCTCGAAAGCGTCGGCGCCGCTTGGGTTGTTTTACGCTCCCGATCCATCTTCGCAAAAGATCTCAACCATCGGTGGAAACATCGGAACGAATGCGGGCGGCCCGCATTGTTTGTCGTACGGAACAACCGTAAACCACGTGCTCGAACTCGAAGTTGTCGATCGCAACGGCGATGTGTTTACCACAAACGTTGATAAGCCGGGATACGACCTTACCGCCGCATTAGTCGGGAGCGAAGGAACGCTTGGAATTGTCACGTCTGCATGGGTTCGCCTTATGAGAGAACCCGAATCGGTGCGGGTTTGGCTCGCTACGTTCGGTGATATCGACTCCGCTTCCGAAGCCGTCTCGGCAATCATTGCGGCCGGCATCGTTCCGACTGCGCTGGAAATGATGGACGCGATTATGGCACGCGCCGTCGAAGACGCCTTTCACGCAGGCTACCCGACGGATGCCGGCGCCGTGCTGTTGATTGAAAGCGCTGGTTTCGAAGACGACATGGATGGTTACGAAGCCGATTTGTCGAGAATCGTTGCCGCTCACGGTGCGCTGTCGTGGCATAGTGCGCGAACGCAGAGCGAACGCGATTTGCTGTGGGCGGGGAGAAAAGGCGCTGCAGGCGCAATGGGACGCCTTGCACCGAACTATTACATGCAGGACGTTTGCGTGCGCCGAAGCACGCTGCCGAAGGCCCTCAGGGCCGTCGAAGACATTGCGCACGAATACAAGCTCACAGTCGGAAATGTTTTTCATGCCGGCGACGGCAATCTTCATCCCATGCTTGCGTACGACAAGCGCGACCCTAAACAAGTTGCGGCGGTCATTGAATCCGGCAATGCGATTCTGAAAACCGCAGTAGCACTAGGTGGAACGGTCAGCGGCGAGCACGGAATCGGATACGAAAAGCGCGAGGCAATGACGCACATCTACTCTGCCGACGACCTGGCGACGATGGCGCGCGTCCGCGACGTGTTCGATCCGAAAGGAACGTTGAACCCCGAAAAGATCTTCCCCAGCGGCGCTCGCTGCGCAGAGGTGCGATGAACGCCGAGCTGATTTCGACAATTGTTGCCAATGCGAATCGGGACGGCCGTAAACTTGCGATCTCCGGCGGCAACACCCTTTCGGGAATGGGCGTCCCGCCGCAAGACGGCGCGGAAACGCTTTCTACGTTGTCGCTGAACGAAATCGTCGAAGACGCGCCGGCCGATCTAACCATTGCGGTGCAAGGCGGCGTAACGCTTCGAACCCTAAACAACACGCTCGCGCGCCATGGGACGCACGTTCCATTCGATGCGCCGCGGGCGGCGGATGCAACCGTGGGCGGAACGCTTGCGGCGGGTTGGCTCGGGCCGCGACGCCACATCTACGGACGCCCGCGTGATTTTCTTATTGGAACCACCGTCGTGCTTGCGGATGGAACCATTGCACGTGCCGGCGGGATGGTCGTGAAAAACGTTTCAGGTTACGACATGAGCCGGTTATATGTGGGATCGTTCGGCACGCTTTGCGTTCTAGTCCAAGCAAATCTAAAGACCGTTGCATTGCCGGTGGAAGCACGTTTGTTTCTGGCGCGACTTCCCGACTTTACGCGTTCGCGCGTCATCGCGCAGATGAGCGAACTTGCGATCCCGCCATCTGCCGCGCTCTGGATCGACGGATTTCGCGGTACGATCGACGGCGACGAGGGCCCTGAAGGACGAATGTTGATCTTGGTCGAGGGCAGCGAAGATGTCTTGGAACGCGCAACTCGCGATCTGCGTTCGGTCTTGGGGCGGGCCGGAATTCCGGAGACCCGCGTGACGGATGCCGGTGCAAGGGAGTCGCTTGAACGCGCAATCGATTCCTACATTGCGACGATCGGGGAACGTTCGATCACCTATCGCATTGCAACGGCGATCGACGAAGCGGAAACGGCCGTCACGGAATTAAAGAGGTTGGCAGAACGGTTTGAATTGCGTACCGACGCTCTCATCGACTGTATGAACGGTGATGCGATTCTCCGCATAAGTGATTTGGACGCGTTCGCCCTTGGCTCGAAGATCGAGATGTTCGATGATGCGCTGCACGACTTGCAACCAGCTGCGATCGTAATTGCCGGCAATCATCCGAAGCGGCAGGTTTTGCGCGTTTGGGGCGAATTGCCACCGGGATTCGATCGCATGCAAGAACTGAAGAACCGTTTCGATCCAAAGGGCACGTTGAACCCCGGACGGTTCGTGGGCGGCCTCTAACTCGGTGTTCTACGATATCGGACCCGCGCTGCGGCGAGTAGTCGGCAGCGGCGAACGCTTGCGGTTTCTCCTCGCCGATGGACCTGGCGGACTTTCGGATACCGTAACGTTCCTGCGACGCATCGTTCCAATGGCGGCTGCGGCATTGAAAGGAATCCGCGCGCGCGCTGAGGCGATTCCCGATCCGCTGCTTCGCAGAGAAGCGCTCGCGAGCGTGGATGGAAAGTCGTATCATGTTGCAGGCGCCGCAATCCTCGCGACGTTTTTACCACCTGAGGCTGCGCAGCGTTACGTCGACGTGGTTGCTCCGCTGGAGAGCATTTACGACTACCTGGACAACTTGTGCGACCGTCACCCCGAGGTCGATGCTGCGGCATATCCGATTCTGCATCAAGCGATTGCCGACGCACTAGAGCTCGACGCGACGCCGCGGGATTATTATGCGCTTGGCCCCGTTGGTGACGACGGTGGATACTTACGCGCACTCGTGCGCCAGACGCAAGACGCGCTACGCAAGACGCCTTCGCTCGAACGGTTACGTCCGCTTTTCGCCGAAGCCGCGTCCTTTTACAGCGAGATGCAAACGTACGTTCATCTCCCGCGCGGCCAACGTGAAATCGCATGCGTAGAGTGGTACGAGCGGCATCGGGAACGTTTCAATACGCTGGATTGGCACGAGTTCGTTTGCGCGGCGGGTTCGCAGTTTCAAGTTTACGGTCCGCTTTACGCTGCGTTTGCCGGCGAAATAGATTCGATTGAAACGGTATACGACGCATACTTTCCGTACGTGTCCGCTCTTCACGTCTTGCTCGACTCGTTCATCGATCAGGCCGAAGACGACCATCACGATGAATTGAACTTTGCCGTTGTCTACGGCGGTTCACCGGCGCTGCGCAACCGTGCCGCGTTCTTGGCTCGCTCTGCGCGCAATGCGTTCGCCGGTATGCCGCACCAACGACGCCACTTTTTCGTGCTTCGGATCATGGCATTGTTCTATCTAAGCCATCCGAAGGTTACCGCACAGAGACTGGATCGCGAAGCCCGCGCCCTCTTGCGCGCCATCCGGTAGAGCTCAGGCAGCGAATTCGCACAGGCAAGTGCTTGCCTTGTCGTCCCTGAGGTTAAATTACGAGCGACAACAGAGAAAAGGCGAGCCTGTCTGCTCAAACGCCAGCGGGGATCGAGCCCGCTGAATCGACTGCAGATGAATGCGAGCTCTCCGAAAAAACCATTAAGCGCAGCAAGAAGTATGTTAGGCATCTTTAGCGCGTTGCTTATAAATAATATCGTCCGCGCACGGTGATCTCCGCTTCTCCGGCAAAAACGGTTTGCGTGACGGTACGTCGCCGACCGACAATCTGAAGTGCAGAGGCAATTTGCTGAACGCCGGCCTTTTTCGGTCCAATTATGCCGACAGAATAAGATTCGCACGGTGGCCCACGCTCGTCCGCAGACGGTTTGTCGGAAGGACAGAGTCAAAACCTGTAGCGAACAGCGAGAATCGATATTGTGCAGGGACAATGCCGCATGCTTTATCGCCCTGTAACAGCATGACGAACTTCCACATCAGCATCGGCCCGTCGGCCGCCCACTCAACGTCCGGAAGACAAGTACAACATGTACGTGTGTGTTTGTAGTACCGCGAGTAGGCCACTCGATGGCAAGAGACCGGTGCGGGCAGCAAATCGCCCTTGATACCATCGCGGCATGAACAACTCACACCACACATAGAGAAATGCGCCGCTCGCAAAGAGTAGCAGGCCTATGATAAAGAGTCGGCGGACGATGCTACGAGCGGGGTCAAACCACATCATCTAACCCGTCACATTGCCGGTGCGCAAATCTCGTACCTCCGCAATAGAATGGTCCAAAAGGTTGAGTCCGACGAGTTTCGCCGGACTCTTGATAAGGACCGCGGCTCGCATGGTATCGGGCGTAGATGAAATAGTTTCGCGTCCATCCGGCCAAAACATTAAAAGCTCAAGTCGTCAAATTGTCTAGGCGCGCGCGAAACTATCGCCGCCCGACACGAATGTCGCAGCCAGTGGGCATAAGCTGATTCGTAACGGATTGATCGGCACTCGTCAGATACGCGCCAATCTCTTAGTCCGCTCTTTCGGGTAGCGATTAGTAAATAGGCCGTTTGGCACCTATTGTGCGCCTCGCTGCGAGTATATGTTGAAGATACGCCGACGTGCCTGGGCGTTCACCGTTCGACGTGTACGCCGGCGCCCTATCGAGGAGCGCGCGCTATGGCCGTTCAGACACAGAGCAGAGCGCCTACCCAAAAGGTAACTTTTGGAGCTTTCGCAGGTGCTCTCACTACGGTACTGGTTTGGATCTTGAACTCGTTCGTTCTACCAGCTAATCACCAGATTACTCCTGAGCTCGCATCACTTTTGACAATAATCGTTACGTTTATAACGGGATATTTTGTGCCGCCTGCGATGCGAGATCAAGTCGTTGAAGCGTAGTCTTCTACATCGTGAATGAAACGGGACGGACGACGTTCGTCTACTTTCTGCGCGGCGTCATCGTCGCGGCTGCCCTGTCCCTAGCCGTTATTTCCACCAAAGAAATCATCTCCCGACATAACGCCGAGCAGACCGCGCTTTCTAGTCTACGAACGGCAATCGTCACTCCAATCAGCTACCAATGCGCGAGTCAGCTACGGCTGGGCGAAAGCGCAATTTGCCGTGTGGAGTATACTCCGCAACAGCCGAAATCTAAAAACAAGTACTTGCATGTGGACTTAATTGCTTACGACCAACAGCTGAGTGCTTTACCGGTGGAACGGGACGATATCCATTTCGTACCGATGAAGAGCTCGATGAGCTGGCTTGTCACGCCTAAGGTCGATGGACTAATCGACTACGTCGTTCGTTACGTCCCCTACGAGGTTGAGGGCCACGGAGCAAAGCATAACCTTCCCAAGACTCAGGTTTTGCAAGCCTCCATGTACGTCTATGAGCCGCTGTTCAGCCTTCAATGGTTTCAAAACCATACTTTCGCGGCGAGCTTTACTTTGGCAGTTGTAGCCGCTCTCGGCGGAATTGTGGGGACTTTCTTTTCGAAATAGGAGGCTCGAATGCCCGGATACGCTGACATCGTGATGAAGGGCGGCATCGCCAGTGGCGTCGTTTATCCGAAGGCGATTGAAGAGCTCGCAACGACGTACAACCTTAAGAACATCGGAGGAACCTCGGTTGGCGCAATTGCTGCTTCAATCGCTGCCGCAGCGGAGTTCCGACGCCGAAACGGCTCGAGGGAAGGTTATCAGGCGCTTTCGCGTTTGCCGGATTTTCTAGAGCGCCCCGATACGCTGCGAAATCTTTTCAAAGCCGACGAACCTGCCGCACCACTTCTAGACATCGGGCTCTGCATGACCGGTAGCGGTTCCTTTTGGTTTCGAAAGGTGCCCGCCATTTTATTTCGCTTCAATAAGCACTATCCGTGGATAGCAGTAATCGTTCTTGCCTTGTTCGCAGCGTCGATTTTAAGCATTTTGCGATTTGTGATCCACGCCCAGATAGCATTCTCTACCATAACGTTTCTACTCGCCCTGATTTTATGGATAGTGGCGTGTTGTATCTATCTAGCAGTGAAGGTTATTGTTGTCTTAAATAAGGGTCAATTCGGTTTTTGTCACGGCCACGATCTGAAAGCGCAAAAACGGCTTGCGCAGCGCCTTGCGACGCGGCCCGACATTACGTCGCTAACCGCTGATGAAACGCCACCGCTCGTTGACTGGCTTGACGCATTCATTGGATTCTGTGCCGACCGGCCTCCGAAAAATCCGCTAACGTTCGGGGATCTATGGAATGCGCCGCCGCCGGAATGGGATATAGGAAAGCAATGCGGGTCTCAATCGATCGACTTCAAAATGGTAACTACTTGTCTCACACTGGGACGGCCTTTTGAAGTTCCGTTCGATCCTCGGGAAGCGATCGGTCGCGTATCTGAAGACAGCACCAAGATTGACTTAGACGGGAACGAGCGGCCTCAGTTGTACTTCAAGCCCTCTGAGCTTAGCCGCTATTTCGGACCAAATCTCATAAAGCACCTTATGAAGTATGGCACCCGAAGCGTAATCGACAAAAGATATTATAGGTTTCCCGCAGCGGCCAGAACACCGATTGCGGTTGCGGCGCGCCTGAGCATGTCGTTCCCCCTATTGTTTAGCGCCGTGCCGCTATACGCACCTGATGCACAAAGTGTGATGCGAGAAGTATGGTTCTCGGACGGAGGCCTGAGCAGTAACTTTCCCATCCACTTATTCGACAGTCCGATACCTCGTTGGCCAACGTTTTGCATCGATCTTTTGGGCGGTGACCCGGACGCTAAACGCGGTCGGAGCCATAACACAGTTTACGATCAGAACGACCAAGTATTCCTGGAGTACGATGAGCAACCGGTAGGTGCAGTCAATGCATGGAACGTGCTCAGCCGCGGATTTGCACGCGGAAATGTCCTCGCATTTTTTTCTTCCATCATCGATGCCATGCGGACGTGGCAAGATATGACACTGGCTCGCCTTCCGGGAAACTCATCCAGGACCGTCGCGATACGTCTTCCGTCTGACGAAGGTGGGTTGAACCTAAACATGACGGCCGATCAGATCAAGGATATGACTGTGCGCGGCACCAAGGCGGGCCAAGTGCTCATAAATCGATTTGGCGTCGCCGACAGCGGGTGGGACGATCAACGCTGGTTGCGATACCGCGCGACGATGGACGCGATTACATCTTGGCTTGATGACTTTCGGATTTCTTACGCACCGACGCCAAAGGCAACTGTAGCCTATCCGATGTCTTATGACGCAATGATCGGCAGTTATTATTGTGGCAATGCAGTAGTCCGAACGCGACTCGATAGCACGTTATTGTGGCCTTCCCCCGGCGATGCAACCGGTGCGCAAGTTGACACAAACGCTGTCGCGGACTTCCTTGGCACTTGGAAAAGCCCGGCCGTGTTCCACTGCGCGGCACCGCAACCGGCCGCGACGCTGCGAATGCGCCCCCACGTCTGACCGCGCAAATGCGCTCTTCGACCCCGAATCATGGGATGGGGCGCTTCTAGATTGGTTGTTTTCGCTTAATGACCGCATCGGCGTTCGCATGGCTTTCGGGCTCCCTTGCGTACAGTGACGTGAAGCGCGCACTTCGAGGTTTCTAAGATGGCCGGCGGCGCACGGGTGAACGGCACATTTCGGTTCGACGTGGCTGCCGGCATCATTGCAGTGCCGTCTTTGACGCGCAAAGTGCGACACGACGAGCAACGCGACAAGACAGATGAGCGGCGAGACGAGAAGTTTTTCATCGTGATTATACCTCCATCGGAATTTCGCCTCACCCAGAGCCATGCGACACGAAGTCCGCCGGAGGCCGCGCGGGCGCGCCGCGCTAATCGTGCGAAACGGCTTCGCGGCGTGGGGCTCAGCAGGAAGTACGAGAGAAAGTCACTCGAGCCCAGGGCCGTTGAATGCGAACGGCGCGACATAGAGCGTCCAATTTGCGCAGTCGATCAGATAGAAGCGCGGCCCACGGCTATCCACATTCTGTTGCCTTCCTGCGACGGCGAATAGTGTTGACTCAGCAACTTTCACTCGCGTCGCTTTCAATTCATTAGGAGCGTGCACAGGGACGCAGGTAGTTCAACTCTCTTGTTTAGGAGTCAACTTGAGCGCAGGTCGTCGGCATCGCTTGCAAATCCATCGCCTATTTAGAGCGTTCCTTGGCGAAATCCGACGTTGCACAAGACATGTCCAGATACGAAAAAGGTATTTTCAATCAGTCAACCACAAGATTGTCGGGTATTCGGTGTTGCTTAGCACTTGTGGATCAATAATCAGCTTCTAACGACGTCTTAGGAGTATGCTGAAAACCGGGAACGCAGAAACGACCGTTGGCCAGTTCTTGCGCGATTCAAGTGGCCGGAGATGCTGAACGGTTCATTTAGAGCCAGATTGGAAACGCCGACGATGGCTCGTTCTTTCGTTTATGCACGTACGGACCTTGTGACATTCCGTCAAGAAACGTTTCTTGACGCATCAAACGTTCGCCGCAGAGCCGATGTAGGCGTCTATAGCAGAGGTTCCTCCGCAGTTTAGACTCCAAGAAGGTGCAGAATGGGACATTTAGATGGAAATGACGACGGCGTGGGATATGGCGTGCGCGGTACCGGCAACGGCCGGTTAGAGATCACGGTAATCCGTGCTTTATTGGTGCATCATCATTTTGGCTTCAGAGCCTGCCAACGCCGTAGTTTCTAGTGCGACGGTCGTTCTTGCAAGGGCGTAGTTCGCGGCTCGTTTGAGGGAGTACAAATCAATGGTACGACATTCATTCACGAGAGCGATTAGCGCGGCTGCCCGCGAACCGTTAACAACGTGCGCATGAAACGTTCGCGCTAGATCACTCCGCGGAACACAAAGATGCAGTCCCAGTGAGCTGCTTCGTGCGCAGTTTTAGCAGTGCGTGGATAACGCTGTGGTCGCCTTTATGAGTAGCACAATGAGGTTCGCTACAGTCTCTGCGTCGGCAATATTCGTTCGTCAGCTCCGCGCAACCCGTCATGCAACGAGTAGCGCGAACGCCGCCTAGCGGTTGCGACGATGTCGGGGTTCTTGAGCTCGTTTGAGATGAACGCCGTTACCCGCCGAAGGCAATTTTAGGCGCAGCTTATGAGTTCGCCACGGGTCAGCAACTTGGCTCGGGTGACTTCGAGGGCGGGAAGACCGGCGCCGTAAAGGTGCTCGGAGAACTAGGCTTCACCGTCAAGAAGAAGCTACCGGAACGCTAGTCACGTCGAAGTAAATAGTCTTCGTTTTGTCGCTATTATCGCAACCGGTGTCGAGGACATCGTACGTCTTCTTGTTGTCTTGCGTTGATGAGCGCTTTAGGAGCTTCCACTTGCCGGGATTGCAGTAATCGTGGCCTGCCATGTATCCGCCTTCGTAAACAA
This sequence comes from uncultured bacterium, assembly GCA_964546935.1. Lineage (GTDB taxonomy): Bacteria > Vulcanimicrobiota > Vulcanimicrobiia > Vulcanimicrobiales > Vulcanimicrobiaceae > JALYTY01. Next base: position 13,395 of record CAZJLJ010000020.1, read on the forward strand.
CTGCGAGTGCTTCGGTCGGCGCTTGAATAACGACGGCGTCTTGAAACGACGAACCGTCATGCAAGAGCGGCATCGACGCGAGCGGCGGCAACTTCGCAATCGCGTCTTCCTGCAGACGCGCGGCAACGGACACGACGGTCTTTTGATCCTTACTCGCTGCGAACTTGTAGAGAATTCCATCAACGACTAGTGAACCGTCCTTCGCATCGGCGGGCACGTCGCTGTACGCGCCTCCAAGGTGCACACCGTCCATCACGATGTCTTCGGCGATTGCGGGCGCGCCTTGTTTTTTACCGACGAATGCTACGCCGGTGACGTACCCCCGTCCAATGCCGATCGCTTCCATCGATCCACCGCCCGGCGAAAAGTACGTCCAGAAACCGACCTCGTCTTTATTCAGTGAGAACATGGGCTCACCCCGATCGGCGACGAGTTTAGAAACCGGCTCGCCCAACGTGACGCCGGCGAATGTTGCCGCGGGTGTGGGTGTCGGAGCCGGCGGCTTCGGCGTTTTTTGCGGAGCCGGCGTTACCAGTGCTAGCAAGAGCGCGACGGGGATCAGCATACAGAATCCATCGGCCAAATGCAGGATTCTTTTGAGCGCGTTTTATGCGACGCCGACACTATCTGAATGATGCACCTTCGTGCTGCGCGAAAGATCGCAGCATGAGACGCATAGCCGCCTTGATCTGCGCCGGTTTCGTTGTGGCCGGCACTGCTTCGCTTCGTGCCGACGAACGTGCGTCGGAGCAGTACCTGCTCGATATTCCGACGGTTTCGGCCGCGTTGAAAGACGCGGAGCGGCTTAACGAAGAGTCGCATTATGCGGGCACGCCGGGCGACCGGCACATCGCACAGTGGATGCGAGACGAGCTCGTTAAAGATGGATTCGAAACGACGCTTGAAGAGTTTCAAAGCGACGTTCCACTGCTAAAAAGCGCCCAGGTCTCCATCATGGGCAAACCGCGCATCGACTTCGATCTGAGAGAGCAGCCGATCGCGCAAGATCCCGATGGAACGAGAAGCGGAACGGGCATTCCGTTCAACGCTTTCAGTGGAAGTGGAACGGCGTATGCGTCCGTTGTCGACGCGGGATACGGGCTTACTGAAGATTATCGCGCGCTCGCACAACGCGGAATCGACGTGCGCACGCGAATCGTGCTGGTCCGCTACGGGAAAGAATTTCGCGGTTTGCTTGCGCGACGCGCGCAGCAACATGGTGCAAGCGGCGTCATCTTCTTCTCCGATCCTGCCGGACGCGACGGCTCGCAGCGCGGTCCCGCGTATCCTAACGGTCCGTACCGTCCGTTAGGAGCGGTCCAGCGCGGAAGCCTCGGAATGCCGCGTGTCTCGATTCCAACCCTTCCTGTCACCGCCACCGTCGCGCAACGCATCGTCGGCCTAATGCGCAACGGCATCACCGACGTCCCGGTCCGGCTGCACGTGGATGAGACGATCAAACCCACAGCGCTTTGGAACACGGTCGGCACGCTGACGGGTGCCGATCCAACGCATATGGTCGTGTTGGGTGCGCACCGCGACGCGTGGGTTTACGGCGTTACGGATAACGGCGCCGGCGTTACGACGCTGCTCGAGGCGGCGCGCGCTTTGGGGTATCTCTACCATAGCGGCTGGCGTCCGCAATTTTCGATCGTTATCGCGGGCTTCGATGGCGAAGAGGTAGGCGAAGTTGGATCTCATGCGTACGTTCGCATGCATGAAGGTGCATTGCGCAATGGTTGTATTGCGTACATCAACGAAGACGAAAACACCACGGGTCAATTCTTTGCCGCGACCGCGGCCGCTCCGCTGGAGCAGATCGTTCCGCCGGTAACCCAACTGGTGCGCGACCCGCGCGAAGAACGGCAAACGATTTTTCAACGCTGGCGTTCTCAACGAGACGGCGTACACCTCGAAGGACCTGGCGGCGGCTCCGATTTCGAAGCATTCTTGTACGACTTGGGCATCCCGATCGTTGACATCGGCTTCAACGGCGTCTTTGGTGTATATCATTCGGGATTCGACGATCTGAAATATGCAACGACGCAGGCCGACCCGGGCTTTGTGAATCACCGCGCGCTCGCGCAAATGGTCGCCTTGATGGCGATGCGTCTTTCGAGCGGCGCGGTGCCGTACCGTTTGGAGAACTACGTGCCGCGCATGAGAAGCGAGCTCGCAACACTTTCGAGCCGACATGCGCACGATCTCGATCCTGTTAACCGGGCGGTGAACAGATTCGCAACACGCGCGGCGACAGCCGATCGCGATGGCATCAACGGTAATAGCGAAATCGAGGTCTCACGCCGCATCGACCGTCTGTTTTACGGACGAAACGGATATGCGGCGGTCGCGTTTCCGGATCTTTCGGCGGCGCTCGCTTCGGAAAGCAGCAACGCGGCAATCTCCGCAGCGGTTGGTCGCACGGTCCACGAACTCGATGACATCTCAACACAAATAGCGAACGCTCATCGATGACTCAGCCGTACAGCGATCGACGCAAGCGTGCGCTTGAAGGGTTCTCAGGCGGTACCGCCGTCATCCCTTCGGCGAAACTCCTGCTCCGTAACAACGATACCGAGTACCCGTTTCGTCAAAACTCCGATTTCTATTATCTAACGGGATTCGATGAACCCGATGCGGTGCTCGTCCTTGCGCCGGAACATCCCGAACACCACTCGATATTGTTTCTTCGCGAACGCGATCGCACCAACGAAATTTGGAACGGCAAGCGTCTCGGCGTTGAAGCCGCGGTCGAAACGCTCGGCGTCGACGCCGCGTACCCGATCGGTGAACTGAAGCAGCGCTTACCGCAGTATCTCGGCGGGGCCAAGACCATGTGGTATTCGCTCGGTCACGACGACGCGATGGATAGAAGCGTTCGCAATGCGTTGAACGCCGCGCGAGCGGCAGCGCGCCGGAAAGGCGTTGCACCGAACGCGATCGCGGAACCGTCCAGCGTGATTCACCCGATGCGCCGGATCAAATCACCGGAAGAAATTGCGATAATGCGTAAGGCCGCGGAGATTACTGGACGTGGCCACGTTGCCGGTATGCGCATCACCCGTCCCGGCATCCACGAGTACGAAGTTCAAGCTGCAATCGAATACGAATATCGCCGCGCCGGCGCACCGCGCGAGGCCTACGAAACGATTGTCGGCGGCGGGGACAATGCCACGATTCTGCACTACGTATCGAATCGCGACATGCTTGCTGACCGCACTCTTCTGCTTGTAGACAGCGGCTGCGAGTACAATTACTACGCGAGTGACGTAACACGAACATGGCCCGTCAACGGCCGGTTCACTCCGGAACAACGCGCCATTTATGAGATCGTGCTTGCAGCGCAGCTTGCTGCGATCGGCGAAGTGATGGCAGGACGCCCGCAAAACGGCTCTCACCAAGCTGCGGTTCGCACGATCACCGAAGGATTGATCGATCTCGGTCTTCTTAGCGGAAGCCTCGACGAAAACATCGAGAATGAGCGCTACCGGGATTACTACATGCACGGCACCGGTCATTGGCTCGGGTTGGACGTGCACGACGTCGGGCGTTATCGCGACGAGAACGACGAACCGATTCGCTTCGTACAAGGAATGGTTATCACCGTCGAACCCGGCATTTACGTTCATCGAGACTTGAACTGCGACGAGCGCTTCAAAGGGATCGGCGTTCGAATTGAAGACGACATTCTGGTAACCGGGAACGGAAACGAGAATCTCACCGCGTCGATTCCCAAAGAGATCGACGACCTAGAGGAAGTCGTTGGCTCCGGCGTTACCGCGGCGATCCACTAACTGATCGCATGCGAATCGGCATCCTTGGTGGCTCGGGGTTCATCGGCCGTCATTTAGCCTCTGCGCTTGAAGCGCGCGGCGACGAAGTAGTCCTTGCATCTCTCCGAGACCCGTGGAACGCGGCGTCGCAATGCGCGAATTGCGACGCAATTGTGAATCTTGCGGGCGAACCGCTGGCTCAACGTTGGAGTAAAGCGGTAAAAGAGCGCATCGTGCAGAGCCGAGTGGACCAGCCACGAGCGTTTCTAAACGCATTGAGCTCGACGAAGCATCAGGCAAGTGCATACATTTCAGCGTCGGCGATTGGCTATTACGGCACAAGCGAAACGGCAACATTTACGGAAAGCAGTGCGCCAGGAAACGATTTCCTGGCGCAAGCTTGCGCTGGTTGGGAACAAGAAGCAAATCGCGCCGCGGATCTCGGTATGCGCGTTTCAATCGTGCGCACAGGCATTGCCCTCGGCAAAGACGGCGGCGCGCTAGCAAAGATTCTGCCGCCGTTTCGTGCCGGAGCCGGCGGCATCATCGGAACAGGCCGGCAGTGGGTTTCATGGATTCACGTCGATGATGTCGCCGGCATTTATTTAAAAGCGATCGATGGAGTTGGCGGCGTGTTGAACGCAACGGCGCCGAACCCCGTAACGAACGCCGAATTCACGCATGCGGTTGGCCACGCGATTCATCGACCGACCGTATTGCCAACGCCGACGTTTGCTTTGCGAATGGTCCTTGGCGAAGGCGCCGACATACTGCTCACAGGACAGCGCGTTCTTCCGGAACGCACTCAAGCAGAGGGCTATCGCTTCCGCTTCTCTACGCTCAGTGATGCGTTGGCAGATGTAGTCTTGTCATCGTGAGCGTGCTTTAGTGATGCGCTGCGGGTTCTGCGGGTTCTAAGGAAAACTCGAGCGCTTCCAGATACCGTTCGGCGTCCATTGCGGCTTTGCAACCGGCGCCGGCAGCGGTGATCGCCTGTTTATAGCGCAGATCGCTTACATCGCCCGCAACAAAAACACCCTCGACATTGGTCGTAACGCCGTCGGGCGTATCGATGTAGCCGGCTTCGTCCAAATCGATTTGACCTTCGAAAATCTTGGTATTCGGATCGTGGCCGATCGCGATAAACAGCGCATCGCAATCGAAATCGAAGACGCTGTCATCGTGGATGTTCCTTAAACGCAAACCGGTAACATGAGTGTCGCCCAGGACTTCGTCGACCACGGTATTCCAAATGAAATCGATCTTCTCGTGAGCGCGTGCGCGCTCGGCCATGATCTTACTTGCGCGCAAATGATCGCGGCGATGAATAAGGGTGACTTTGCGGCCAAAACGCGTAAGGAACAACGCTTCTTCCATCGCTGAATCGCCGCCGCCGACGACTACGATGTGCTTGTCGCGGAAGAATGCGCCGTCGCAAGTGGCGCACGTCGAAACGCCCCGCCCGCGAAGTTTTTCTTCTCCAGGGATGTTAAGCCAACGAGCGCTCGCACCGGTGGCAATAATCACCGTCTTCGCGTGATACTCGTCGTCCGTGGTGCGCACGATAAACGGCGACTTCGTAAAATCTACCGACGTCGCGTCCACATTTTCGACCCGGGCGCCGAAACGCTCGGCTTGTTCGCGGAAACGCATCATCAGATCGGGACCCATAATTCCCTCGACGAAGCCGGGGTAGTTCTCCACGTCGGTGGTCAACATGAGTTGCCCGCCGTAGAGGCCGCCCGCAAGGATAAGGGGCTTAAGGTTGGCGCGCGCGGCATAAACCGCAGCGGTAAGTCCGGCAGGGCCGGACCCGATGATGAGGACTCGTTCCATGGCAAACAGTTTCGACCGCCCGGCGAGGGGTTCCGGTTGCGCCGAACGGCGAAGGTGCGAGGCATGCGAGAGAAGCAGCGAATCCCTCTCGAGGACGACTTCAGCGACATTCTTCGCAAGGCGCTGCGAGGAGCGGGGATCTCCACTGCGCAGCTTGCTTCTTCCACCGGCATCGCCGCGCAGGTCATAAACGAATGGGTAAGCGGGCACGGCGCACCTAACGCCGATCAAACGCGCGCCATCGCGAAAGCCTTGAATCTCGACGCAGGTGCGCTCTCCGAAAGCGCAACGCGTTCGTGGTCTCCGCCCGACATAGAAGTGCCCGACGTGCGGCATCATCCGCAGGCTCCGCACCCGAGCAACGGCTACGTTTTTTTCTTGAATGACGGAAAAAGATCGGCGCTCGTCGATCCCGCCGGCATTCCCGCAAATCTCTTACGGATTTTGCGCGACGGCGATTACCATCTGCAATACATCCTCATCACGCACAAGCACGCAGACCATTGCGATGCGACGGCCGAAATTGCACGAGCGTTTCCACAAGCGCAGATCGTAATGCACGAGCTGGACGTGCACGCTATCGGCTCGCTGGCATCGAAGGCACTGCGCGTTCGCGACGGTGAGGAAGTTCCGTTCGGCGACGATGTGAAAATCCGGATGCTGCACACGCCTGGGCACACCGACGGATCGTCTTCGTACCTCTTCAAATCCACAGTCTTCACGGGCGACACGTTATTTGCGGGCAGTGTCGGCGGCGCTTTCGGTGACGTCAGCACCTACGGCGACATCCTGAACAGCGTACGCTCGAAACTGTTTGCTTTGCCCGATGACACGGTAATTATGCCTGGGCATGGACCGCCTTCAACGATCGCTCTCGAGCGAATCCACAACCCGTTCTTTCCTCACGACCATGCGTGAGCGCTCCCCGCTGTGGTACCAGCTGCGCGGCTTGATCTTTGGTTTGATCTACGTCGCCGGCTTCACGGTCAGCTGGATTGCGTGGCGCTTCTTTGCGATACCGTATCATGCTTCACAGCTCGCGCTCGAAATCGGAACCGCGTCCGTGTTCCTCTGCTGGCTCCTGCGCGCGTGGGGTTCAGCGTATTTGCATGCCGACGTCGTGTGGAATCCAAATATCGCTGCGCCGGGATTGATCGTTGCCGGCCCGTTTCGCTATACGCGTAGCCCGCTCTACCTTGGCAATCTGTGCATGGCAATAGGAATCGGTTTGCTTGCAGGCCCGCTCGGCTTCGCAATCATCGTCCTAGGCACGGTTATCTTCGATATGATGCTGATTCGTTATGAAACCGAAGATTTGCAACGGCGATTCGGTGCACTAGCAAAACGGTACGCCGAGTCGGTGCCGCCGCTTCTACCACGCGTTACGCCGGCGCACGTTGAGGGTACAGTGCGCACAGCTCCGTCTTTACTGCAAGGTCTTCGTTCGGAAGTCTTCACCGGCGCATTGACGGCCGGCATGATTGTGCTTTGCATCTTCGGTGACCGCGGATTTCCCCTCTTCACCGTGCTTTGGGTTGGCGGCTGGATCGCTCAGCACGTTATCACGTGGAATCGCGTGCCTAACGCGACGCCGCCGGAACTCTAACTACCGAGCCGTTGTCGCCGATGATTACGGCCGCCGAACGATGCGGCGCCGAGTCTTCTTCGCGAATCAACTCGAATTGGACGCTGGCCTTACCCGAACCGGGAATCGTTTCGGTAACCTGTTCGGGTGAGCACACGCGCGTGTCGCAGAAGGCCGCGATCCATCCACGTTCGACGCCGGTCGCCTTTAGATGAACTGTTTGGCCGGGTTCACCGGCGACCGTGAGACGGTACTTCACGGCGGCTTGCGTAGCGGTAGGAAGATCTTTCCCATGCCACGGCGAGAGCGCTAAAACGATCGCTAAAAAAAGCATTTATGTTCTCAGTTTATAGCCTGCGGCGGTCATGCGCAAAGCGATGGTGAGCGCTATCGCCGCGAGGAGGGTAATCATCGCCAAGGAGTACACCAACGGCAAATAGCTTTCGCCCGTATAGCTGTGGCGGAACGCATCGATGGTGTAAAAGATCGGATTGAAAAGTTCCAAATTCCGCAGAACCGGCGGCAGCATCGTCGCTGCGGTAAAGACGCCGCCCACGAACGTCAACGGAGTAATCACGAATGTGGTAAGCACCGCCAGGTGATCGAACTTCTCGGCCATCAACCCGAAGATAATGCCCAGCGACGAGAACAGGATCGATACGAGGCACAGCACGGCAAGGTAGAGCACCCAATGCTGCGGCAAGGTATGCACGAGGACTGCCCCGAGCACCGTTATCAGCGCCGCAATGAGCAACGCACGCGCTAAACTTCCCAGAATGTAGCCGAAGACGATCTCGTACGCCGACATCGGCGCAATGAGCATTTCTTGAATCGAGTTCATGAACCGGCCTTGAAAAATCGAACTCGAACATTCGCCGTACGACGAATCGATGACCTGAAGCATGATAAGGCCGGGGATAAGGAATTGCGCGTAGCTGACGCCCTGAACGCTTGGAATGCGGCTGCCGAGCGCCAGTCCAAAAACAAAGACGTAGAGCAACGTCGAAATGATCGGCGGCCAGATCACCTGATTGATGATCTTCAGGCTGCGAATCATCTCGCGTTTGACGAGCGTCCACAGACCAACGAAATTAAACGACCGTTCAGCGGCGATCATGCTCGCGTAAGCTCCAGGAACACATCTTGTAAACGCGCGCCGTCGGCAATCAGATCTGTCGTCGGGCTCTGCGTAACGATTTTGCCCTGACGGATGATGGCGATCTCTTTGCAGAGCTCTTCGGCCTCTTCCAAATAGTGGGTGGTAAGGAAGATCGTCAATCCGTCGCGATTCAATTGGCGCAGCAAATCCCACAACTCCAGACGCAGTTCAACGTCGACCCCGGCCGTCGGCTCGTCTAGAATCACAAGCTTCGGCTCGTGGATCAAAGCGCGTGCAAGCGTGAGCCGGCGCTTCATGCCGCCGGAGAGCCTGGTGTACTCTTGTTTCGCTTTCGAAGCCAATCCGAAGCGTTCGAGCAGCATGTCGGCGCGTTCTTTCACCGCGGGCCCGCGCAAGCCGAAGTAGCCGGCTTGAAAAATCAAAACGTCGCGAATTGAAAGATAGCGATCGAAATTGTACTCTTGCGGTGCAAGGCCGATGACGCGGCGGGCTTCTCGCCATTCCGTATGAGTATCGTGGCCGAACACGCGGATCTTCCCTGTCGTCGCGCTCGCCAAACCAACGATCGCATTGATCGTTGTCGTTTTGCCGGCACCGTTCGGGCCGAGAAAGCCGAAGAATTCGCCGTCTTCAACACGCAACGAAATATCATTGACCGCAGTGAAGTCGCCGTAATGCTTTACTAAATGCTCTATTTCGATAGCGGGAACAGGCACGATTTAAGGGACGAATCCTTTCAACCGCTTGTAACGATGGCGGCGAAGCGTAGCAATCAGATCTACGCTATTGGGAATCCCGCAATCGGCCAGTTGGGTTGCAACTTTCTTCACGTCGAACTCCACGCGCCGGTGCTTTACTTCCCATCCGCCGTTTCGCTGCGTAAAAAGCGCATAACCGGCACGCGCGTCGCCGTCTTTGGGTAAGCCCGCGGATGCTACGTTTACCAACAGCTTTCCACGCCAAATCCGCACATACGGCAAATGCAAATGGCCGAAAGCGATTGCGGTTGCGCGCTCTTCGCCGATCAGCCGGCTCAGCGTCGCGTCGTCGGCATCAGGCCAAAGATGTTCGTCGTCCGTCGTCGGATTTGCATGAACCACCAATAGCTGATTGTCATCGTCGCCGACGCGCAGCGCAAACGGCAATTCAGCAAGCCACTGAAGCCATTTTTCGCCGAGTTCTTGGCGCGTCCACTGCAACTGCGAAAGCTCCATCTCGGTGCAGTGATCGTCGTGCGCAATGCTAAGATAGCGGTCGGTATTGCCGCGCACGCACTTCGCGCCGATCTCTTCCAAACGCTGAAGCACCTTTTTCGGCTTCGGGCCGTCAACGCAGAAATCGCCGCCGCCCACGATCACGTCGGCCCCGCCTTGCACTTGCAAGTCGGCTAGGCATGCGTCTAGTCCAACGAGATTTCCGTGAATGTCCGAGAGAACTGCTATGCGCACTGGTTACTCTGCCCGCTAATCGCGCTTTAGGGCGAGCACCAGCATCGACGGCGTGATCCCGATTTTCTCGAAGTCGTAGAGGTCGATCCCTTCGACCACAATGCCGGCTTTGCGCATGCGCGCGAGCGACGTGCGATAACGAACGTCTGCGATGACGTGGCGCTCACCAATGCAGAGGACGCCGGCCGCCATCTCTTCGCCTCGCTCCAAAACGATCGTGTTGAAGCCGGCAAACGCCGAGATGTCGACTTTGTCACGCGCAACGACGATGATGTCTTTCGCGACCGCATTTGCGACCGCGCGCAATGACGATACGGACTCATCGACGGCTACTTCAACGACGCGATATCCGTGCGCTTGCGCGACATTGGCGAAACCGCGGCGGCCGATTTCGTTGCCGCGCGGCGTAATGCCGATGAAAGCCGTGCCGCCCGCGAGCATGACGTCGGTCCCGTCCAACAAACCGGGCGGAGCGATGTGTCCCGCTATCGGCACGTCGATGCGTGCGAATTCGGCCTGAACGCGATCGGCTTCGCCGCGACGCGTCATCGAACTAGGCCGCATGATCAATGCACCGTCTTCAAACGCGACCGCTGCATCGGCGATTGAAGACTCGTGCGGATCGTCACCGCGCGGTTCGAAAGCGATGGTTTCTACGCCGAAGTACGCGAGCGTTTTGCGCAAGATCTCGTGCTGCTCAAGAGCGCGTGCGTAAACTGCGCCCGGCTCGCCAGGCAGCGTACGGGCTCTTTCGATGCTTGCGCTCGGGCGAACGAGGGCCGCGGCGCGCAAGGTCCCGGTGGGACTGGCAACTAGTCGCGGGCCGAAATGAATCGCGTCCTTGGTAGTCATCTTTCCTAGCTATTGAATGGCGTGATACGGCGACGGATTAGGGGCCGCGCCGAAAAAGTCCGCCATATCGGTCGAGAGGAGATCCGGAAGTGCGAGCGGCGGAAGGCCCAGGAGCTCTTCCTCGGTCTTCAGGACGCTTGCGACGGAAAGGTGTGCGTGGCCCACATAGCCGGCTCTCGCCATCGGCGAAACCACGAGGGCATAGCTCCGGGCCGGGTTGACGTGATCTCGCGATCCGGCGATTCCGTCGGGGACGATGAAGACCGCCGTCGAGGACCAACGCGGCGTTTGCGAGAGAAACTCCACGATTGTGCCCAGCGCCCTGTCGGCATCGGCCACGCCGGCAGCGCCCGGTGCGGTCGGCAACCACACGTAGGTGAACGACGGCTCGGAACCTGCTTGCGTGAGGTGTCCCATGTCGGAAACGAACTCGGCGGCGCGCTTCGCATCGGAAATCGCGGGATTCCATCCCGCATAGTTCAGATCGACATGACCGCCCAACGCGGCAAGGCCCGGAACATCGAGCGTGTATAGACCACCGAGCGGAGGCAGCGGCAAGGGCGTAGGTCTTCCGCGAGTGCCGGTTACCGACGGCGTCGCCGGTTCGTATCCGGAGAGTCCCAACAAACCGCCGTAATCGCGATAACTCAAACGCGCACGTGAAACGGCGTTAAACAAATATCCCACGCGTGTATAGTCTTCCGGATCCTGCCCGTGAAGGTCCAGTGGAGCGCGGCCGCTGTTCACGCGCAACGTTTGCTGGCCGTAAAGCGTCGGCGCACCGGCTAGGGCAAACTGCATGTTGACGTCGGGATTCATGTCGTTTACGTAAAAATTGTCCGCGAGCCCGTACGTTTTCGCGAGCGCGTGCAAATTCGGCGTAACGCCGGCACCGTATTGGGCGAATGACGCTTGTCCGTTGCCGTGCCCCAAATCGCCAAGCATTGCGTCGAATGAATCGGTACCAACGGAGATGTACACAACGCGATCGATCGCGCTGCTGTGCTGATTGGAACGCAACGCGGGAACGACCGGCGAAGGGTGCGCAACGGAAACCGAGCGGTTATAACGCAAAGCCGAAAGCGTTACTTTCACGAGCGGAAGTTTCTTCATGTCGACGCGTTGGAGCATGCCCCAGCCGTCCACACCGCGCGCGTCGGTAACGTACAAATACCGGTTGTCGGGAGAGAGCGCGAGTGCGCTTGGATACCAGCCGGTCGGGATCAATCCGAGGCGATGAATTTGCGAGGGGTTGCGCGCATCCAGCACCGCAACGGCGTTCAAACCTGCAAGTGCAACGTAGAGTCGCTGGCCGTCGCGGCTAAGAACTTCAGCGGACGGCTGCGTGCCATACGGTGCGTTCACAAAAAGACGTAAATCGAGACCCGCGACCACGTGGGGACTGGGGCCCAAAGCCACGGTCGCAATGCGATCGACGTTCGACATCGCGACGTACGCGTACTCCGCATCGCGGCGCACCACGACAGCGCCGGGCTTGGCTCCGCCGACAGTTTGCACGCCGTCGGGAACGGGATCCATGCGAACGATTGCGTCGCCGTTGGGATTCGACGGCAAATCGCCGTTCTCGGCCAAATCTACAACCGATAGCGAAGATGACTTAAACGGTTCGGCAGGCGGTGTTCCAAATTGCGGAACCGTACCGGCTTGCGGAAGCGTTCGATATTGCGCCAAGCCTTCGTTAGTTACGAATAGACGAGATCCGGCGACTGCCGCTGCAGCCGGAAAAAATCCGACGTTCGTCGTGTTGAGCAATCGGCGCGAAGCTAAATCGATAGCCGAGACCGTCCCGCCAAGATTGTCGACGACATATGCCGTGCGTCCGTTGCCTGAAACCGTAACGGCCCCAGGATATGCGCGCGGCGCAGCCATCGCAATCGTTTGTGCTTCGGGTGCGAGCGTCCCGTTCGATGCAAGATCGAAAATACGAACGGCGTTGTTTGCTCCGTCCGACGCAAGGACGATTGTGTGACGCGGATTTGCGGGGTCGGCAACCGCAGCGACGCCGCAGAAAAATGTCGTGCCCGGCGCTTGATATACGCTTGCGACGCGCATCGTACTTGTGTCAACAACCGCGAGCGAATAGCCTGCCGCTATCTGCGAACTTCCGCGAGGCAACGCACTCGGCGCGGTGGCGTTTTGCTCGTTGTTGCTAACGATCGCGAAACGGCCGTCGGGGGAAAGCGCCACACCAAGAGGATTAGTACCGACGAAGATGGTCTGGCCGACGGGCGCGCTTATCCGGCCGTCGGGTAAAATAGCGTCGATGGGATTGCCCGGCGAGGCGCCGGCCAGCCGCTCGCCTGCCGGTGCGGAATAGACGGTCAACGGAGCCGGGCGATGCACAGCACCCAGCAAAACGGCGGCCAAAGCCGCCGCTAGTGGTCCTCGGAAATTCACCTGGTAAGGCTACGGATGGAGAGCCGCACGGACCTGCCCGAAACAACGCGCTTTTCCTAATGTAGATGAAAGCATGACAGCCGATAGCGACTATGCTCGCGTATTAGATACGCTTGCTCGTCAGCGCTTACCAGCCTACGTCTCCTACGTTGACAGCATCGTGTTGAACGGCTTTCACGAGACCGGCGGTGGTGCGCGTAGCCCTCAGCGCATCACCGTTGATACTCGCTCCAAAAAGATCGTTTCCGGAACACCACAGCACATCAAAGTCGGTGGTGCAGGGAAAGCATCAGAGAACAACCCGGTCTTGCATCCGGCATTCGATCCAAAGTGCTACCGAGCGATAACAGAACAACGCGCTACCTACAACGGGACAGACGCCGTCATCTTCTCGCTCGCACCGACATGCGGAACCCGGAACGATTATCCGTTCACGGAGCTTTACGTAGACACGTCGACATGGAGGCCGTTAACCGCAACGGGAACGTTCTTCGATCGCGAGGCTCACGGTGCTGCTAACGTCGGCATCGAGCAACGTTTCGGATCGTTCAACGGATATACGCTGCCGTCGCTTTTGAACGTCGACATAAAGGGAACGGGCCTTGCTTTTTGGCTGAACATCCACGCCGAAGAGCACTACGATAACTACACCTTCAAGTGATTCGCAGGCGGTCGTGCGTCTGCTCGATTCGCGCGCTCGCTGATTGCCCGCACGCGTCCGGATAGGTATGCTTTTCTCCTACGTTGGAAAGCATCGCAACGCGTTGTGGCGCAGGAGCTTGAAGATTTTATGGCAGCGAAAATCGTCGGAATCGATCTTGGTACAACAAATTCCGTCATCGCGGTGATGGAAGGTTCTCAACCGGTCGTCATTCCAAACGCCGAAGGAAGCCGCACGACGCCTTCAGTCGTTGCATTTACCAAGACGGGTGAACGTCTCGTCGGACAGCTTGCGAAACGCCAGGCTGTTACGAATCCCGACCGCACCATCATGTCGATCAAACGCAAGATGGGCACGGATTATCGAGTCAAGATCGACGGCAAAGAGTACACGCCGCAAGAGATCTCCGCGATGATTCTGCAAAAGCTCGTCAACGATGCATCCAGTTATTTAGGGGAGCGCGTCACAAAAGCGGTTATCACGGTTCCCGCTTACTTCAACGACGCTCAACGGCAAGCTACGAAGGACGCCGGCGCAATCGCCGGACTTGAAGTCCCGCGCATCATCAACGAGCCGACCGCGGCATCGCTGGCGTACGGCTTGGATAAAAAAGGCCACGAAACGATCCTCGTTTGGGACTTGGGCGGCGGCACGTTCGATGTTTCCATCCTAGAAGTCGGCGACGGCGTCTTCGAAGTGAAAGCCACGAACGGCGACACGAACCTCGGCGGTGACGATTACGACCGGCGCATCGTAGACTGGCTTGTCAGTGAGTATCGAAAAGATCAAGGTATCGATCTAAGCAAAGATCGCCAAGCTTTGCAGCGTTTGACCGAAGCGGCTGAGAAAGCAAAGGTCGAGCTTTCGAGCGTCGTCCAAACGACGATCAACTTACCTTTCATTACCGCTGACCAAAGCGGACCAAAGCATTTGGAGTACACGCTTACGCGCGCGAAATTCGAGGAGCTGACGGCCGACCTAACCGAGCGGTGCATTCAGCCGTTCAAGAACGCGATTTCCGATGCGGGTCTCGACATCGCTCAGATTAACGAAGTCGTTCTCGTGGGCGGCGCGACGCGTATGCCGGCGATACAACAACTCGTTCGAAAACTCACGGGCAAGGAGCCCAATCAATCGGTCAATCCCGACGAAGTCGTCGCAATCGGCGCAGCGATTCAAGGGGGCGTGCTTGCGGGTGAGGTTCGCGACGTCGTTCTCCTGGACGTAACGCCGCTTTCACTTGGGCTTGAAACGATGGGCGGCGTAACGACGAAATTGATCGAGCGAAACACCACGATTCCAACGCGCAAATCCGAGATCTTTACCACCGCGGAAGATGGCCAGACAGCGGTGGACATTCACGTCGTTCAGGGTGAGCGCGAAATGGCCGCAGACAATAAAACGCTTGCGCGCTTCCGGCTCGAAGGAATACCGCCGGCACCGCGCGGTGTTCCGCAAATCGAAGTCGGATTCGACATCGACGCAAACGGCATCGTGAATGTCGGCGCGAAAGATTTAGGCACCGGAAAAGAACAGAAAGTTACGATTACCGCCACAACCAATCTTTCGAAAGACGACGTCGAGCGAATGGTTCGCGAAGCTCAGGCCGCAGCCGAGGAAGACCGGCGCAAACGCGAGGAAGCAGAGGTTCGCAATCAAGCCTCGAGCTTAATCTACACAACGCAAAAGACCCTGAGCGAAGTTGCCGATCGCGCCGATCCGTCGTTACGCGCAGAAGTCGAAAACGCGCTCAGCGAGCTGAAGCGCTACGCGGAGAATGGAACGGTTCAAGAGATTCGCGGCGCGATCGAACGGGTACAGCATGCGCTGAATCGGATGTCGGAAGCGCTCTATCAAGCCGCATCGCAACAGCAAACCGCCGGTGCCGGTGCAGCGGGGTCCAGCGACACCGGCGGTGGCTCACGTTCAACGCACGGCACAACGGAACCGAGTGAAGACGTTATCGACGCTGAATTCAAAGAGACACCGCGATAGTAGGAAATATGTCAAGCGATAGCTTCGAGACTCAAATCGGCGAAGAAGTTTTAAACGAAGAACCCACTTCGCAAGACGCAGAGAAAGAGCGAGAAAAATATCTCTACGCGCTTGCCGATGTTGAGAATACAAAAAAGCGTCTGCAGCGGCAATTCGACGAGAGTTCGCAAGCGCTGAAACGGCGGATGCTGCTGCAGTTCTTGCCGATCCTAGACAACCTCGAAAGGTCGCTCGCGTACCGCGACTCCGAAGGTCTCCGCGAAGGCCTCTCCGCAACCGTTCGCGGCTTCGAAGAGGTGCTGGTGAAACAAGGTGTTACGCCGATCCTGACTACCGGCGAACCGTTCGATCCGAATGTCGCCGAAGCGATCGCAACGCAACCCTCACCGGAAACCAAGGATGGCTTCGTCGTTGCAGAAGCGGAGCGGGGATATCTGCTTAATGATACGTTGCTACGTCCCGCCAAAGTAATCGTCGCCAAGAATCACTGACGGTTGAACAATGCCGGTTAGTTACAAAGACTATTATCAAGTTCTCGGCGTGCCCAAGACCGCGACGGAGAAAGAGATCAAATCCGCCTATCGCAAAATGGCGCGCAAGCTCCATCCCGACGCGAATCCGGACGATCCAAAAGGTGCCGAAGAGAAATTCAAAGAGCTTCAAGAGGCATACGCCGTTCTTAGCGATCCCGATAAGCGCAAGAAGTACGACGTCCTCGGAAGCGATTGGCAGAACGCCGAACGGCAAGCCGAGGCACAGCGGAATTACCGTGCGCAGCGTGGGCCGACAACGGTGGAATTCGGCGACCTCGGCGATTTATTCGGTCAAGCGGGCGGCGGAAACGGATACTCGGATTTCTTCGAAACGTTCTTCTCGAACATCGGCCGGCGCACGACGGGTTCGGCACGGGCCCCACATCGCGGCGAAGACGTACAAGCGGCCATAGAGTTAACGCTTCGAGACGCGTACGCAGGCGCGACAAAACAGATTTCGTTGCAAGTCGAAGAGCGTTGCCCTACGTGCGGCGGGACCGGCGTGCGCGGTCAAAACGTGTGCCCCACCTGTCATGGCACGGGCTCGGTGATCGAATCGAAATCTCTTGAAGTAAAAATTCCAAAAGGCGTGCGCGACGGGCAACGCATTCGTCTTACCGGACAAGGCGGGCCGGGGATGCACGGCGGTCCCCGCGGTGACCTCTATCTCATCGTTCATCTTCTTCCCGACGCAACGTTCGAACGCGACGGCGACGATCTCTACGTCGACGTCCGGGTTCCAGTATACGAAATGGTGCTAGGAGGAACGGTTACCGTTCCGACGATGACCGGCGAAGTGACGATGAAGATTCCACCGCGCACGCAGAACGAGCAGTTGATGCGTTTAGCCGGCAAAGGCATGCCGCATCCTAACGGCAAGGGATACGGCGACGAGTATGCCCGCGTTATCGCCGACGTTCCGAAGCACATTAGTCGACGCGAAGAAGAACTGTACCGCGAGATCAAGCAGTTACACGAAGCAACGGCGTAGCTTCTGCCTTACCCGAAAGTGAAATCGAACGCCTCGACCCCGGGGCTAAGAAACTCTATTTCGAAAGTTCGATCCACGATCGGCTTCGGGTGCCGGATTAGCTGATACGTTCCCTGCTCTGAAACGGTGCCGTAACCGCGTTCATCGACGTCCGCCCCGCGAGCGGAGCCGGGCTCCTTGCCGTCGATGAACACCCTAAAGCGAACGGATTTTCCTCGCACCGAGGGTCCCATTATCAAATTCACGTCGCGAGCATGGAAGCGGTATGAAATGCGCCCGTTGGGTTCGTTCAAAACGGCGGCCTCCTTCTGTGCCGTCCAATCACCCGAAAGCGCCCACTCGTTTAGTGCTAGGTGCGCAGGCGGCGAGTAGATATGTCGTTGATTTTTTGCCAAACCGCCGGGCGAAGCAAAATTCTCGGTGCGATCGTATCCGGTATAGCTTTCGGGAGATTTCAAATCGTTCAAATCGGCTGAAACTTCAAGACCGCGCGGGTCAACTGAAACGAGCCCATGTCCCGGCACGCGGTGTCCCGCTTCCGCCATTAACTGCTGAATGGCTAATTCAGAGACTTCATAAGCGCCCTCGCCGAAGTGATGGAACCGAATTCGCCCTTGCGCATCGGCAATGTAAAGCGCCGGCCAATACTCGTTATTGAACGCGTTCCAAATAGCATAGTTGCTATCGACCGCGACCGGGTAATCGACGTGCATTTCTCCGATTGACCGGTGAATGTTATTCAGGTCCTTTTCGAACCCGAACTCCGGCGTGTGCACGCCGATGACCACGACGCCGTTGTTTTTGTAGCGCTCGGCCCAAGCACGAACGTACGGAAGCGTACGGGACCAGTTCACACACGTATACGTCCAAAAGTCGACAACGACAATCTTGCCGCGCAATTCCGCGGGAGTTAACGGCTTCGAATTGATCCATTCGATCGCGCCGGCGAATGACGGCAATTGGCCTTCGACGGATAGGCGAAGCGCGGCGGAGGGCGTCTGCTGAGACATACTTTTGTCCTCGGCTGAAGTGGCGATTGGGCCTGGGACGAAAAAGGCGAGCATCGCCGCGAACAAGACAACGTTTGGTTTCATACCGGTCACGTTTGTACTTCCAACTTCCCGGTGCGGTGTACTACCAGAATACACTGCTACCGGGATGTCGCAAAGACTGGGTGTAACCCGTGCCCCGTGTTTTCATGGTATCGATCACAAAGAGGTGACCATGAAACTCAACCTACTCCGGCTCCGCGAGCCACGCCGTCCCCTCCGGTGGCGGGCGTCGCGCCTCTCAGCGTTACGGTCGCGGAATTGCGTTT
>CAZJLJ010000020.1:32024-51161 GCA_964546935.1 uncultured bacterium
CTTTTATCATCATTAGCGTGGGCGGCTTCCTTGGAATCATCGGCGGCAAGGACGTGTGCAGTGCTGCACCACTTTCGCGAGTGGGAGCCGGCGACGGCGCAGGCGTATTGGCCGGTGCGATTCCGTCGATTGCTCCGCCAGTAAGGTTTCGTAGCGCACGAGTGCCCACGACGGTGCAATGCAAACGCTGCGCAGGATCGTCGCACAAGTTTATATTTTGAAAGCTTGTGCCGTCGAGTTTGGCGCCGGCTAATTTGTCGCAAAGCGTTTCACGCTTCGATCCATTAATGCTGGACCAGCACAGTACTGAACCGTCGAACCTTGCATTACGGAGATCGGCACCGGAAAAATCCACCGAAATCAACGTCAAATCCGAAAGGTCGCGACCTTGCAATGAACTGTTTGCAAAATTGCAGCTCACGCACTGCGTCATTAGCGCGCGCAGCTCTGTGTCGGGGACACTCGCGTTGAAACCGTCGAAGTTCGCCGCAACCATTCGAACGCCCTCAAATGATGCGCCATCGAACTTCGCACCCTGAAAATTACACGCGGTACAGTCGAGGCCATCGAGAGCGGCGTTACGCAAGTCCGCGTCTTGAAAGTTTGCGGCTACCAAACGCGCTTGGCGAAAAGAACTACCGCGGAGATCGGATTTCGCGAAGTTGGTACCGACGTAGGTTCCTGAACTGAAGTCCGTGTTTTGCAACGATTGCCCGGCAAAGTTGCAACCGGTGCAGATTTTTGGAACCTCTAGTTTTGCGTTTCCACGATCCACGCAGCATAGAACCAGCAATACGAACGCGACGAATGCATTCCGCATTACGCCTCGAGCGTACGAAACGCTCGTCCGACGCGGCGTACGCCTTCGCGTGCCGTTGCCTCGTCGATATGACCGAACGACAATCTCAGTGCGGGGGGACCCGTTCGCGTTGGATAAAACGGCTCCGCAGGCATAACAAGAACGCCTTCACGCGCACATGCATCGAACGCAGTTTGCGTAGAAATTCGAGGCGGCAGCGGAATCCAAAGATTTACGCCCGCCGCCGGCGGGCGTACATCGGCCCATGGCACTTCTTCAGCAAGCGCTTCGATAATCGCATCACGCCGGTCGCGGTAGAGTGCTCGTGTGGAACGCAAGTGGCGGTTATATGCGGGACTATTCATGAAGCGCCACAACGCGCGTTGCGTTAGCGTGGATGTAAAAACGTCGGCGCGAACCTTTGCAACCTCAAGCGCTTCCGCGATTGATCCCTTTGCGTAGAGATAGCCAATACGCAACGCCGGAAAAATTGATTTCGAGAGACTCTCCATGACTATGACGCGCCCATCGGTGTCGAAGGCGGCGAGCGGAGGCGGAGCCGTGGCATCGTACGTTAGCTGCCAACCGGTTTGATCTTCGAGGATAACTACGTCGTAGCGGCGTGCAAGGGCAACGATTTGTTTCGCGCGCCGTTGCGGCAAAACCGCACCGGTTGGATTCTGAGCGATTGGGTTCACGTAGAAGAGCCGCGGCCGATACTCCGCAAAGACGCGTTCCACATCGTCGACACGCACGCCGTCGGCATCGCCGCGAACTTCCACATACGTGACGCTTCGCGCATCGAAAACGCCGAGCGTGCCCGAATATGTCGGTGATTCGCTGGCGACGACGGTTCGCTCGTCGAGCAGAACCGTTGCTACGAGATCCGCGGCTTGTTGCGCCCCGCTGCAAACGATCACGTCTTTTGCGTCTGCGCTGCAGCCGCGCCCGCGAAGCAACATCGCTAACGTTTCGCACAAATCCGTATCGCCGGTCGACGAACGGTATTGCATCGCTTCGGGCGGATCATCCATTAGGGTGCGGTGAAACGCCCGGCCGAAGTCGTGCAGCGGAAACGTTTCAGGCGCGGGATGTCCGGTCGCAAGCGTTATTGCACCTGGCGTGGTCACACGCGTGAGCTGTTCCATCACGCCTTCGAGACGTTGAGCTCGCGCGAACCTTCCTACGTCGGGCTCCCAGCGGCGCGCAAAGGGCGTTTGCCGGTCCGGCGGCGGTGCGACGAAAGTGCCTTTGCCTACGCGCGATTGCACGCGACCACGCGCTGCCAGCAATTCGTACGCTTGGGAAACCGTTACGAGCGCGCAGTCTAGATCGCGCGCGAGATCGCGCATGGCCGGGAGGCGATCGCCGGGTGCAAGGCGTTCGTCTTCTATCGCTTCAACAAGTTGGTCGGCGAGCTGGACGTAGAGCGGACGAGGATCCGCGGAGACCAGGCGCAGGCCCAGCTCCGCAGAGGCTCTACTTTTTGTCGAGTCGATAGCCGATACCGCGGACGCTCGAAATTTCGAGCGGCGCGTGAACCTCTACAAGTTTCTTGCGAAGAGCCGCAACGTGAACGTCGACAACCCGTGTCGGTACGCCCGAGGTGTCGTTCCAAACGTGTTCCAGGATCTGTGCGCGCGTCAAAAGACGCCCTTCGGCTTCCGCGAGGAACCATAGCAGACGGAACTCGAGCGCCGTCAAAGAGATGCTGTCGCCGTTATTCGATACGGTGTGAAAATCACGATCGAGCTGCGCGCTTCCGATCTGCATCACGTTCGAGCCTTCTCGCTTCTGAACGAATTTTTCACGCCGGCGCAAAAAGGAGGCAACGCGTGCCACCAGCTCGTTGCCGGAGAAAGGCTTCGTAATGTAGTCGTCGGCGCCAAGACCAAGACCGAGCAAAATGTCTTGCTCGCGGGAATGGCCGCTTACCATCAAAATGAAGGCGTTATTCGAGTTCGATAACGACGTGCAGACATCGAGACCGGAAATATCCGGCAACCCGACGTCCAATATGATAACGTCCGGCTTATAAGAGTCCGCCAGCTCGAGTCCCTCGGCACCACTGCCGGTGACTCGAATCTCGTAACCTGCGCGCTCGAGAACCGTTTGTTCGAGTCGGGCGACGTCCTCGTCGTCCTCGACAACCAGGATCCGGGCTAAGGCCATCCGTTCAAAGCTCCCTCTAGGTGCGGCTAGTCCCTATACTGGTGTTTCGATCTCTTCTTCTTCATTCTTTACTAATGTACGACGGGAGACGCCTTCGTCGACCGCCGCGGCCGCGACGGCCTTCGCCACCGCATCCACCACTCTTGGATCGAAAACGCTAGGGATAATGTATTCTGCGCTACGTTCTTCGTCGGTAACGATCGACGCGATCGCATAAGCGGCTGCAAGCTTCATTCCTTCGGTGATGCGGCTGGCGCGAACGTCTAGTGCTCCGCGGAAAATGCCCGGGAACGCCAGTAGATTGTTCACCTGGTTCGGGAAATCCGAGCGCCCCGTGGCAACCACCGCCGCCACCGGCGCAGCGATGTCCGGCATAATCTCGGGCGTTGGATTCGCCATCGCAAAGATAATCGGCCGCGCTGCCATCGAGGCGACATGTTCCGGCTGGAGGATGCCGGGCGCCGAAACCCCGATGAAGACGTCGGTACCGGAAAGCACTTCAGCTAAGGTCCCTCGCCGGTTTTCCTTATTCGTGTGCTCGGCAAGCCAGCGCCAATGCGAGTTCTCGTAGCGATCCTCACGATTGAGCGCACCATTTCGATCGACCGGAATCACATCGCGTACACCGGCCTCGAGCAGCATCTTGATCGTCGCCGTGCCGGCCGCGCCGCTGCCTGAAACGACGACTTGCAGATCGGAAAGATTTTTTTCGACCACTTTTGCGGCATTGATCAACGCGGCAAGAATCACGACTGCCGTGCCGTGTTGGTCGTCGTGCATTACCGGAATGTCGAGCCGCTCGATGAGACGCTGTTCGACTTCAAAACAGCGCGGCGCGGAGATGTCCTCTAGATTTATCCCGCCGAAGACGGGCGCGACGCGCACCACCGTTTCGACGATTTCGTCCACATCTTTAGTGTCTAGGCAAATCGGAAATGCATCGATACCGGCAAACTGCTTGAAGAGCATCGCTTTGCCTTCCATGACGGGAAGCGCGCCCAGCGGACCGATGTCTCCCAACCCAAGCACAGCGGTTCCGTCACTGACGACGGCAACGGTATTTCGCTTGATGGAGAGTTGAAATGCCTTTGACGGATCTGCTGCGATCGCCATTGAGACACGTGCAACGCCCGGCGTATAAACCGTTGAAAGATCTTGGCGCGTCTTAACGGGAATCTTGGGCTCGACCTGGATTTTTCCACCCAAGTGCGCGAGAAAGGTCGAATCCGAAACCGAGATGATCCGGACGCCTTCAAGCGCTTCGACCGCCCAACGCACTTCGTTACCGATCACATCGGAGCTTACGTTTACTGTCACGTCGCGGACAACGCGAGCGCGCGTAACAGAACGCATATCTACAGCGGCAATCTGTCCGCCCGCATCGCCGATTACACTTGCAAGCACACCGAAAGCACCGTTTTCATTCGGCATTTCGACGCGCATGATCATCGTAAAACTGATGGCAACTTGCGGCATGCTTTGAACCCCCGTTGGCTTTAATTTCCGCTGATCGTCATTTCGGCGATTCGAAGCGACGGTGATACTACGGACCCGTCGAATCGCAAATCGTTTGCAACGGCATCGATGGCCGCCAACATCGCTGGGAAATGTCCCGCGACCGTAAACTCGTCGATAGGATGGCTTAGTTCGCCATTCTCGATAAGAAAACCGCGCGCACCACGGCTGTACGTACCGGTTGCGTGTTCGGTCGCAAACCCGATCGTGTCTAAAACTAGTACACCGCGTGGCGTCGCGGCTATCAATTCTTCGAGCGTTTGCGTGCCCGGCTCCAAATAAAAGTTGTTTGCACCGATACCGCCGCCGGTGGAGTTTCCGGTGCTCTGCGCGCCGAGCTTACGCCCGTAATAGGTGTCATACAAAAAAGTGCGCAAGACGCCGCGTTCGAAGACGGGCGTACGGCGCGTTGCAACACCCTCACCGTCGAATGGAGAGCTGCCCAGGCGGCCGGGAAGCGTTCCATCGTCTACGATCGTCACAAGGTCGCTCCCGATACGATCGCCGACACGGCCGGCGAGCCAGGAATTACCGACGGCAACGTTGCCGGCGCTTATCGCCGCGAAAAGGTCGTCCAACACCGCCGCGGCGATATCCCGTTCGAAAATAACCGGAAGTTTCGCCGTAGGCGGTTTGCGCGCGCCGAACATCTCGACGGTCCGTTTTGCCGCAATGCGGGCGACCGTTTGCGCCTCTTCCAAGTCTTTCGCATAACGTCCGGCGGTTCCGTAATGAGCGGTTCGCTTAACGCCACCATCTTCGGCGACCGGAGAAGTAGAACGGCTTGCGCGGGTCGAGGTGTACCAGTCGGCAAAACCGGCCGAGTTGGCGAGGGCGACACTAGAAACAGCATCGGCGTAATTGGAGCCGCTTGAATTAACCACCCTAGCATCCGCATCGCGAATCAATTTCTCGAGCGCGAGCGCGTCGTCAACCTTCGCGGTATCTTCACGCTCGGCGATGTTGGCGTCGTAAAGCGCAAGATCGCCTTCGAAACGCCCGCATTCATCGGGCAAGCCGGACCACTGGTCCTCCGCGACGTAACGCGACTGTTCGACCGCCGCCGCAATTGCTTGTTCGATGCCGGACTGCGAGAAGTCCGAAGACGAGAACGAAACCTTTCTTCCTTCGCAAAAGAGACGCATTTGCAGCGTCTTTCCGGTGGATTGCTCTAACTTCGAAAGGGTCTTTTCGCGTGCCTCAACGTGGAAACGGCGCGTTACTCCGACCGTAGCTTCGGATGCATCAGCCCCAAGCTTCGTGGCAACTTCGACGGCCTGCTGCGCGGCTGCAAGCGCTTCGCGCTCATCCATTTTGCGTGCCTCCGACCGTGATCGAAGAGATTTTCACGGTCGGCATTCCGACACCGACCGGAACGTGTTGGCCGCCTTTTCCACACGTGTAGTGACGTCGCGCAAGGCGGCTGTCGTTCCCAACCGCGACGACCTTCGTCATCGCATCGGGACCGTTGCCGACGATCGTTGCATTGCGCACCGGCGTGGTGATGCGTCCGTTTTCGATAAGGTATCCTTCGGCGACCATGAAAACGAAATCGCCTTTGCTGATCTCAACCTGTCCGCCGGCAAACGATTTCGCATACAACCCGCGTTTCGTCGACGCAATGATATCATCGACGTTCGCTTCGCCGTTCGGCATATACGTGTTGCACATGCGCGGCTGCGGCAGAAAGCGGAACGATTGACGGCGTCCACTGCCGGTCGATTGCGCACCCATCAGACGCGCGTTTAGCGTATCTTGCATGTAGCCACGAAGAACGCCGCGCTCGACAAGCACTTTGTGCTGGCCCGGAACGCCCTCGTCGTCTACCGCTATGCTTCCGCGCTCCTCCGGCAAATTGCCGTCATCGTAAATCGTTACGAGTTCGCTGGCTACACGCTCCCCGATGCGACCGGAGTAGAGCGAGGTTCCACGGCGATTGAAATCGCTTTCGAGGCCGTGGCCAACCGCTTCGTGAAGCAGCACGCCCCCGCCGCCCGCGCCAACGACCATTTCCATCTCGCCGGCGGGAGCCGGCACGGCTTCCAGATTCGTCGTCGCGATTCTTGCGGAATCTTTGGCAAGTGTTTCCGGAAGACCGCCGTTGAAGTAGTCAATCGACGTACGTCCGCCGTCGCCGACGTACCCCGCTCCGCGTTCGCCGTTCGCGCTCGCCACAGTTTGCACGCCGAGCGTTACCATCGGACGATGGTCGTGCACGTAACGGCCTTCGCTCGTGGCGATCCACACGTCTTGCAGTTCATCGGTGACGTGCGCGTTTACCGCGACGATCCGCGGATCGTATTTCCGCGCCGCAATATCCGCGGCTTCGAGGAACGCAACGTATCGCGAAGCTTCGGCGTGCGAGGTTCGTGTCTCGTCGTACAAGCGCGGCACATCGACCGCCGTTAAACTCACGCTTCGCTGCATACCGCTCGGCATCGAGCGTGCAACGAGCGCAGCGGCGTCGGCGGCACGAAGCAGCGCTTCCATTGAAAGGTCGTCGGAGTACGCATAACCCGCGGTCTCACCGAGAATGACCCGGATACCGACACCCTGCGTTATCGCGGATGAGCCTTCATGAATGCGCCCTTCCTGCAAGCGGAACGCATAGCTTCGCCGTCGCTCGCAGAAGATGTCGGCGTAGTCGCCGCCGCTGCGCAATGCGCGTGCGAGCAGTTTATCTAGTGTGTCGGTATCTAACATCCCATTCCTAAAACGCGGCGAGCCGGTCCACGGCGCTAACGTAAGCCTCGTCGGGATCGCCGGGCGATCCGTTAATCATGAACGCAAAGGCCAATCTTCCGTGGTGTCTGGTATCGACGTAGCCCGCCAGCGATGCTGCGTCGCTCAAGTGTCCCGTCTTGGCACGTACGCGTCCAAGCGCGGTGGTGAAGTCGTAGTGTTTGAGCGTGCCGTCCTTACCGCCCTGCGGCAGCAGCGGTTCAAGCTCCATTCCGCTATCTCGCAATTCGGCATCGCTTAGAATTCGAGCAAGCGTGATCGCCGCAATGCGGTTCGATTCTGCCAAGCCGCTGCCATCGACCAAGCGCATTCCCGGTGTTGGAATGCCGCGCGATCGCA
This sequence comes from uncultured bacterium, assembly GCA_964546935.1. Lineage (GTDB taxonomy): Bacteria > Vulcanimicrobiota > Vulcanimicrobiia > Vulcanimicrobiales > Vulcanimicrobiaceae > JALYTY01. Next base: position 39,592 of record CAZJLJ010000020.1, read on the forward strand.
AGAACTGCATTTCAGCGACGATCCCGTCGGAGTCGTCGGCATGCGCACCGGCATCGCCGCCAAGCGTACGTAAGAGCTGTTCGGCGTAGTGATTATCCGATTCGTAGAGCATGTGCCGCTCCAGCGCAACAAGCGGTGAAGAGCGATGGTCCCACAGTACGATCGCATCGAGCGGGGCTTGTTGCACGACGGGTTTTGCCGCGGTGGTTACACCGGCGTCGCGTAGCATTCGGTCTACGACTGCACCGGCATAGTGCGGAATGTCATGAACCGGCAACCAGAATTTCTCTTCCGTGTAAGCCGGAACGAAACCGCCGTACCGGAAAGTGTTTGGATCTTCCGTTGGTGCGATGACGACGCTATCCGACACTCCGCTTGTTACCGATCCGCTCGTGTGAATGGCGCTGCTCATCGGAACGACTGCAACGCGCGCCGGTTCACCCGAGGCAGCACCGTAGACGCGAAATTCTGCGGTGTCGCCGTCTAGTGAAATCGCACTCGTCGCGGTTTGGTAATCCTCGTTCGCATCGTCCGCACTCCAGTGTGGATTGATTTCGGGACCGTGTATTGCCGTAGGATCGATTGCTACGCCGCCTGCTACACTCTTCAAGCCCAACCCGCGAAGCGTCCTGACACCGCTGCGCAAATCGTCGCTACGTAACGAAGGGTCTCCCGAACCGACGATCCACAAGTTTCCGGCGATTGCACCCCTGCCGTCAATTGAGTTTTCGGCCGCGGCAATTGTGTGAAAGCGATAAGCCGGCCCAAGCAAGTTGATGGCTGAATCGGCGACGACTAATTTCTGCACCGACGCGGGTATGACGGCACGTGAAGACCTTCCATCGTAGATGACATGCCCGCCGGCATCGATTACTACGAGACTATACGAATCGGTGCCCGAAATCGCCGGCGCAAAAGCGTTTTGCAATTGCGCGTGCAGCTGCGCCAGCTGTTGCGCAGTCCAAGACGCCGCGACGGGCGCCGGATGACGTGTGGGTACGGGTGAGGCACTTGTCGCGACGACGCGAGGCGCGTTTCGATGCAAGCCACGAACGATCCACGCGCCGAGTAAAAGCACGGCGACGATCGTGAGGATTGCAAAGAATCCGCGTCTACGTCCGCGAGAGCGCTTCGATCTTCTCCTGGAGCTTACGCTGTTCTTCACGTAGTGTATCGATATCCGAGCGCATCGCGCTGACTTGAGAGGGAACTTTTTGTCCTTCGCGGATGCGAATAGCCGCTTCAGTTGCGTCGCGGCGTACGCGTCCGTCGAATGCGCTCGAAGACAAACGGTCAAGCGCGGGCAGCATGCGCGCATCTTCCAGCGACTCGGCTGCCGAGATTGCGGCAAGCTGCACGAGGAACATTGGGTCGTCGACCAAGAGCGTCAGCTCGTCTACAATGCGCGTTCTTTCTTCCGGAAGCAATTCGCCCGCTCTACCGAGCGCGTGAACTGCAGCGCGTCGAAGGCCTTCGTCGCGCCCCAGCTTCGTCGCATCAATGAGTCCGTTCAGTGCGCGCTCGTCCGCCAATTCCGCAAGTCCGCGCGCCGCACCGGCAGCGACGATGCCGTTCCACGTTTTCTCTTTGATTGCTGCGGAGAGAATGTCGAACGCTCGCTCGTCGCGAGTTTTCCCGAGCGACGAAAGTGCAGCGGAACGAACGAAGTACGACGGATCTTTTTTCGCCGGCTGCAGAAGCGCTCCGGCTGCCTCGCCGTCGCGAAAGTTGCCCAATGCATCGGCAACGCCGCGGCGCACCTTCGGATGCTTGTGTCGCATCGCCGCGACAAGCATCTCGCGCGCCCACGGAGCTTTGGTACCGCCCAGCGCAGACGCAACTTCATCTAGGACGCCCCAAAAAGGTTCGTTTTCGAAAGATTTGCGCAACGCTTCACGCGCGGCCTGGGAGCCTTCTTTGGCCAGAGCCCGCGCAGCACGAATGCGCGCAACGACGTCCGGGTCACCCTGCAACGTCGCAGCGGCAAAATCGGGCGCCATTACGTACGTCACGCTGCCGAGAATGAAGGCACCGGGATCGAAGCGGACGAGCTTCGGTTCGGCTTCGAGCGGAATAGTAATGGTTTCGTGCTGCCGTTCAACGGTGACGCGTACGCGTCGCTCGCCCGGCAATGTGTACGTGCCGAAGTTCACTTCGGGACGATCCGGAACTTCGCTGCTGAACCCGAGCTCCACATCGAACTGATATGCCGGATTGTCGTCGTCGACTTTTTGCTTTTGATCGATCGTCACGGTACCGGCTTTTCGTGCCGAATCGTAAGTGACGTTCACTTCCAACTCCGGATGGCCGCCGCGGAAAACCCATTGATCGAAGAACGCACGCATGTTCCGGCCGGTCGCTTCTTCGATAGCGCGAATTAGATCGATCGTCTCGACATTTCGCTGAGCATTCGTCTTGACGTAATGCTGAATCGAACGCCAAAAACGGGCTTCGCCAAGTTCTCCACGGAGCATGTGAAGAACGGCTCCGCCTTTTTCGTACAGATGACGGTCGAAGAGTTCGATCGGATCGCGGTAGCGGTTACAAACGATGGGACGCCGATAGCGGTTTCCATCCTCGTCCAAGTACCGAGAAACGCAGCCGAACACGTCGTAAAGATACTCATCGTACCCCAAGTCTGCTTCGCGCCAAATGCACTCGAAGTACGTTGCAAAGCCCTCGTTGAGCCAGGCGTGAGACCAGTCTCGGCAGGTAAGAAGATCTCCGAACCATTGATGCGCCAGTTCGTGCGACACGAGCGGATCGCTGGAAAAGTCGAGATGCGCTACCTCATCGTGCAGGGTGCGGTCGGTCTGTGTCGTTGCCGACGTATTCTCCATGCCGCCGAAGATGAAATCGGAAACGGCAATTTGCGAGTAGCGTGCGTAGGGATACGGTGTGCCGATGCGATCTTCGAAGACGTCGATCATTCGCGGCGTGTTTCCGAAAGCACGTTCACCGTCGGCTTCACGTCCCGGCAGAACGTAATAACATACAGGGACTTGGCGCTTACCGTGATCGCCTTGTTCGATTTCGACAAATGGCCCGGTCGCAAGCGTCATCAGGTAGGTGCTATGCGGAATGTCTTGGCGGTAGGTAAAGAGCGTTTTATCGCCGCTGTCTTTTCGCTCGATGAGCGCGCCGTTCGAAAGCGCGAAATGCCCCTTGGGAACGGTCACCGTGGCCGACGTCGTTTGTTTCACGTGCGGGTAATCTAAGCAAGGAAACCAGAAGCGAGCGTTTTCGTCTTGGCTCTGAGTCCATGCATGGCGAATTTTTCCGGGATACTCACGCGTCGGCTCAACGAAGAACAGACCATGACGCGGGTTCTCGACGCGATACGTGATCGCAAATGAACAACGCTCACCGGGCGCAATTGCGGGTGAAAAAAGCACCGTCACGGTGCCGTTCCGCCGCTCGAATTGCAAGGTTTGCGTGTCGCGCTTTACCGCGAGAATCTGAAGATCGACCGCATTCAAAGTGAGACGGTCCACCGGCTCGTCCAGTGCCTTTACCGTTGTAGTGCAAACACCGTCTAAGGAGTGCGCTTCAAGGTGGGGCTCCAACTGCAGGTCGATGTGCTCGACTTCTACCGTCTTGTCTGGAGCGTATTGCAGGCGAGCACCGGGCAGCGCAAAAGCGCGGTGCCCATTGGATTCATCGCGAAATTTCATGGACTAGACGCGTTTCGCTCGTCGGCCTCAATCAACCCTCCGGTAACACCGATGACCGCGCCCGTAACGAAATCCCGTTCCTGCGCTACGAGAAACTCAACGACGTCTGCCACATCCTGATAGCTTCCTGGGCGTCCGCGGGGCGCCGGCCCGGTAAGCTCGCGCGCTTGCACGCGAGTGATCTCCTTTTGCCGGATATCGCCCGGCTCAATTACGTTGACCGTGATTCCGTTTTTGGCTTCTTCCACCGCCAGGCAGCGCGCGAACGCGACGACAGCGCTCTTCGCGGCTTGGTACAGCGTAAAACCGCGATATGGACGAGTCTCCGACGACCCGTTCATTCCGAAGACGATAATGCGTCCAAAGTGCGCTTCGCGCATAGCCGGGAGCACGGCTTTTGTTGCAAGCACCGTGCTGCGCATGTTTCCATCGAACATCTCGCGATAATCGTCCATTGTCAAACGCGCAAATCGCCTCACCACAAGCGGCCCCACGCCATGCACAAGCGTGTCGAACGGTCCGTACGTCGCAACGAGCTCTTCGAGTTGTGTCTCGATCGATTTCTCATCGGCAGAGAAATCGACGCGCGCCGAATACGCTTTAGCGCCGGCCTTCTCGATGGCGGCGATCGTAGCATCGGGCGGCGTGTTCCGGTAAGTAAGGGCAATTTCGAAGCCCCTCTCCGCTAAATGCACTGCGATTCCGGCAACGAGTCCGCTTGCAGCACCGGTGAGCAGTGCGCGCCGCATCAAGGTTCCGATGCCCTCATCGCACGCATCTGCTCGAAAATGCGGGAGAAGGTTTCGGTATCAACGGCCCCCGGAACGAGAAACTCGTCTTCGAAAACAAAAGCCGGAACACCGGTGATGCCGCGTTCGAACGCGCCGGAGAGCTCTTGCGTTACTTCGTCAACGCCTTCGTCGCTCGACAAGTAGGCTTCCATCGCCTCGCGGTCGATGCCGACTTCCGCGGCACATTGCGCGAGAACGGCGCGATCGCTTACATCTAAGCCATCCGTAAAGTACGCGCGATAAAGCGACATCTCGAGCTCGCGTTCTTTGTTTTCCTTGCGCGCAAACTTAAGCGCACGATGCGCATCGAAAGTGTTTGCGGAGATCGCGCGCTCGAGCCGCATTTCGATGCCTTCTTTTTCCGCTTCACGGGTGACGCGCTCCAGAATCGCCGAAGCATCGCTTCCGAATTTGGCGCGATAACGCTCTATTGCCGGGATGCCGGGAATGGGTGCCTCGGGATCCAGCTGAAACGCGTGATAGCGTAGCTCGACGTCGCCATCGAAGCGCGCGAGCGCACGTTCGAACCGCGTGATGCCGATGTAGCACCACGGACAAACGACGTCGCTCCAAATATCTACCTGCACTCCGCGCCTCATTCGTAAGGCGAAGCGGAATAACCCGTAGCCTTAAGCCACGGGCTATTCCGTCCCCCACTAGACGATGATTTCTTAGTAGCTATACGTTATCGAGCGTTCGGCCGAGGAGCCGTTCGGTGCAGTCGATTGAATCAGCACGCGGAGTTGGCCGCCGCTCGTCGCGTTTGTTGCGATGTTTGCGCTGAAATTGCCGTTAGCGTCGGCGGTGGTGTCGGTTTGGAAAGTACCGGTGCCCACTTGCAACAGACCACCGAAGGCGCTGGCCTGACCGCTCGCCACTATGTGAACGTGTGAGTTTGGGAGCGTATGGCCTTTCAACGTAAAGCTTCCGCCAACGGTCGTGTTTGGCGCGGGCGAAATATTGCTTATGGCATTGGTGCCCGACGCAGAGCCGGTGGTAAAGCTCCATCCCGTTGAGAAGCTGGCACCGGCCTGCGTCGTACCGCTGACACCCACCCGATGACTTCCCTGAGTCAGCGGTGCTCGGGGAGTCACATCGAATCCGTTGGCATTTGCGTACACGTCGTTCGTAACGTCGTTTCCATCGATCGTTACGCGCAGCGTGTCGCGTCGAACCGGTTCGCTGAATTCAGCGTGGATCGCCGGGGATGCCGTCGTTGTAGAAGTTTCAGGCCGTTTATTGGTTAGATAAAAAGAACGGTTCGGTTGCGGTGTCGACGGTGCCGCATTGGCTTGTCCTCCGCTACCCGTGATGGTTACGGTTGACGTCGCGTTGTTCCAATCCACGTTTGCGCCAAGCGCCTGCGCCACGAAACGCAGCGGGACGAGCGTTCTCGCGCCTACCAGGAACGGCGCGACGTCTAGGTTTTGCGTTTGGCCGTTCACGGTCGCTTGCGTCGAGCCGATACGAAGCGAGATGTTGCGCCCGTTGCCGGTCGCATTGATAACTCCGTTTGCATAGACAACGCTCGCACCGAGATGTTCGAAGACGCCGCGTAGCGGAACGAAGACGCGTCCTGCGCGTTCGATCGGAGGCTGATCGAAGGTAATTTGCTGGCCGTTGACGATGACGTTCACCGAGGCAGCCGAGGCGGGGGCAAAGAGCGCGTTTGCCATGATAGCTGCCGAGAGAATGCTACCTATCGCCGTACGGCGTGCAATCTTGCTGTCCATCGTTCGCGTTGTACCCAAGCGGGCTCCAAATACACCTTTGATTAAGAATTGAATAGAAAACGAAAAAGCGGGTCACAATGTTGCGCCCCGCTTACGCCGGAATTGTCAGCTTGCTTACGCTGTGGCCGGTGAAGCCACTTCGATCGGGGCCAACTCGGTTTCGATAGCGCGTTGATCTTTCCGATGTTCGATCCCGCCCATCCACGTGTTGTAAATCATTGGCACCAAGAAAAGCGTCAGAATTAGCGAGCTGAGCAGACCGCCGATGATCACCGTGCCGATAGCTTGGCGCCATTCGCCGCCTTCGGCGTAGCCAAGCGCGAGCGGGATCATACCGAAGATCATGGCGGCGGTGGTCATGACGATCGGACGGAACCGCGTTGATGCCGCTTGCAAAACCGCTTCGCTTACGCGCATGCCGCGTTTGCACAACGTGTTGGAGTAATCGACCAGCAAGATGCCGTTCTTCGCGACAAGTCCGAAGAGCATCACGATTCCCAGCATGGAGATGATGTTCAGCGATTGTCCCGCACCGCCGGGCAGTTTGCTAAGCAGCGATAGGAACACCAGCGCACCGATAATCGCGAGCGGTACGGAGAACATCACGATTAGCGGTTCCAGGAACGAACCGTAGAGAATCACCATCAACATGTAGACGAGCATGAACGAGAGCACTAGCGCAATGCCCATGTTCGAGAATGTCTCTTCCATGAATTGCGAGTTGCCTTGCGCGGTCAGGCCGACGCCTTGCGGCAAGAATCCGGGCTCTTTGAGTTTCTTCTCGAGCGGTCCAACGACTTGACCGGTCGAGTATCCCGGCAAGACGTCACCAAGCACGTTGACGACACGCTGACGATTGAGGCGCTCGATCTTCGTCGGCGCTTTCGTCCACGTGAACGTTGCAACATCGCCGATCGGCACGAGCCCGCCGGTCGACGTCCGCACTCGGACATCCCGCAGCTGTTCGACGGTGTAGCGGTCGGCGGCCGGGAACTGCACGCGGACGTCCACTAATCCGTTCGGCGTACGAACTTTCGTCGCCACCGCACCATCGACCGCGATGCGAGCAACTTGCGCGGCATCGGACGGATTGATCCCCAGCATCGTGCATTTGCCGCGATCGATGTCTACGTTAAGGCGCGGCGCACCGTTTTCAGCGCTGGTCTGCACGTTCACGGAACCGGGTACCGAGCGCAGGAACTGAGCGACGTTTTCCGCTGCGGGTCCGATTTGAGCTTCGGGTCCCGTGAGCGAGTAGAAGATCGCGTTGCCGTTACCGGTGTCGCCGGCCACGTCAAATTCAGCGCCGGGAACCAAGTACGTCAACTTACGAACTTGTTTTGCCGCGTTGTTCGTATCTTTGATACGGTCGTCTTTCATCTGCGCGTGTAACACGGCAAAGTTTCCGCCCGTCGAATTTCCGTAACCGGACGGCTTTCTTCCAACCGTAGAGCTGACCGACTTGATCCCGTCGATCTGCATGATTGCGTTCTCTAAATTGACGACGTACTTGTCCGTGGTTGCGATCGGCGTTCCCGACGGATACGTTACCGTCATGGTGATTTCGCCGTTTTGTTCGGCGGGAACAAAGTCGAAGTTTACTCCGCCCAGCGCTGCCATTATACCGGCTAACACGAACGGCATCACGAACACAGCAATCGTTACGGGTGCATACGTGCCGAGGTTGCGCAAATAGTTCGCGAACCGCTTGGTGCCGTTCGCAGGCATAGCGCGCAGACGTGCTCCGACATCTGGCGACGATGAAGGCGCGAGCGAGCCTTGAACCGTCTTCCGCAACACCAATCCGGCAAGGTGGCCGATGCCGCAGATTGCAACGATGATCAGATCGAGGAAGATCGCATTCGTGCCGCTACCTACGAGGGCAATTGCATTAAGGAACAACACGAGACAGGTGAACACGACGAAGTATCCGTGTTGAAGTGCCCACGGCAACGCTTTATTGCGGTATGCGTTCAAGACGTTTTCGTAGCGATGCACGAAGGCGTTCAGCACGAGCAGCGCTGCGATAAAAACGCCGGCTGAGCTAATCAGATACCATTGGGTGATGTTGCCGACCACGAAAAGGGCAATTGCTACACCCAACAACGTGATGTCGACGATCCGGTTATCGAGGGCAGCTACCCATTTCGGCGGGGCTTCGGTGCGCTTCTTCACGCTCCACTTCGCCGCGAGCAACGGCGTTAGCGTGAAAGAAACAAACAGCGAGAAGAGCGTAGCCATCACGACGACGGCTGCGAACTCTTTCATGTACGCGCCGACGATGCCCGGCAAAAAGGCGATCGGCAAGAAGACGATGACGTCGACGAGCGTAATCGCGATTGCCGCGCTGCCGATTTCGGTTCGGCCGTTGATCGCGGCGTTCATCGGGTCTTCGCCCAAATCTCGATGTCTCGTGACGTTCTCGAGCACAACGATCGAGTCGTCGACCAAGATGCCGATGATCAACGACAGACCCATCATCGACATCGAGTCGATGTGGAATCCGAAGACCTTCATCAACGTGAACGTCGCCAGAATGGACGTTGGAATCGCAAGGAAGACGACGACGGCATTACGCCACGCGTGCAGGAACAACAGCATCACGACAGCAGTCAGCAAAATGCCTTCAGCCAGTGATTGTCCAACGCCGACAAGCATCTTGCCGGTGTAGTCCGCGGGTGCATCGATTTCGCTGAATTGAAGCTGCGGGAACTGCGCTTCGATTTTCTTCAACTCTTCACGGGCCCGCTGCGTCGTTTTGATTTGATCCGCGTCCAGCGTCGGATTGATCTCTACGTAGACGCGCGGTTTCCCGTTGTAATGCGAAATCGAGCGCATCTCTACGTGGCTGTCGTACGCGTTGGCGACATCGCCGAGCTTCAGGTCCGTAACAGGGAACTTCAACACGGAGACCGGGCTCAGCGGAATTCCCAAAATGTCGGTCGCTTCGTTGATGTAAGAGTGGATGGCGACGGTGCCTTCTTGCGTCGGTTGCGTTAAGATGCCGCCGGGCACGTTGAGGTTATTTGACGCCACCGCGCTGTATACGTCTTCGAGCGTTGCGTTCGTTCCGAGGAGTTTGGTGGGATCCGGCTCGACGTGAAATTCGCGATCCGCCGTGCCGTAGACGTTCACCGATTGAACGTTTGGAATCGCCGTGATGAGCGGCTGAATTTGATTGTTGACGACGTCGGCGATTTGCGGCTGTGTCAACGTCTTCGAGCTGATCGCAAGATCCAGCAACGGCGGCTCGGATTGTCCGGCCTTGCTAACGGTGGGCGGATCGAGATCGCTCGGCATGTAGACGCGCGCCGTATCGACACGGCGTTGAACGTCGATCGCCGCGTAATTTAAATCCGTGCCCATCTTGAACTGGACGACGACTGCCGCCGTGCCTTCTTGCGCGGTCGCGGTCATTTGATCGAAGTTATCGATGCCGTTCATCTGATCTTCGATCGGTTTGACCACCATGCGTTCCATGTCTTGAGGTGACGCGCCCGGATAGTTCGCATACACAAGGACCACGGGGAAATCCGTGTTCGGCGGATTGGAACTCCGGCCCAATTGCGAGAACGATATCAGGCCGAAAATCACCAGCGCGACGAACACCATAGCAGTGATCACCGGGCGACTAAGGGCGAAACGCGTCAACCACACGATAGAGACTCCTTGGTCAGCTCTTTTCACAACGCTCTACGCGCTGAAGCCCACCGTTGTTTCGCGCCGCGGGCCAATTCGTCGTCTAGAGTACCAGCTATGTCTTGCGGTCTGCTTAAGATGTATGTCAAATAGCTGCCAAAAATGCGCCGCTTACTTTTTGTGCGTTGCGCGCAGGTGCACTAGCTCGATTTAGAAGCTACGAGACACCCGGCTGTAAACGCGTCAAACCTCGGCGATATAGAATCTTATCGGCGGGTTCTAAAATGAGGAGAGCTTCCATGCGAAGAGCAGTTTGCTACTTGTGCCTATTGGCGCTTGCAGCGTGCTCCGGCGCCGGCATAGGTTCCCATGAGTCCCTCCCCACCATGTCCGACGCCTCACGCTCAACCCCAGAAAGCGCCGCGATTCCCTTTGCAGCAGCTAGGACCTGGAACGTCCAGACCGGTGCATCGCACGACAGTTTTGCGCTGCAAGACCTCGATTTCTATCCAAAGTCGATAACGATCGATGCGGGCGACAGCATCGCTTATACCCTCGCAAGCGGCGCGGGCGGTGACGCTCACACCGTTTCCTTCGTTCCGCCTGGGCAAAAAGTCCCATCGCCTGCTGATCCGGCCGATTTGAGGCCCGCAGGCGGCACAATCATCGATGGAACGAAATTCGTCAACTCCGGCCTGCTCGTCGGCGGCCAAACGTTTACCCTAAAATTTGCGAAGGCAGGCACCTACAGAATTCTTTGCTTGTTCCATGAACCCGCCATGGTCAGCACGGTGATTGTGAACAAGACCGGTACGCCATATCCGCACGACGCTACGTTTTATCGCGAAGTCGGTATCACCGATGAATGGCAAGATTTCGGCGAAGCGCTGAAATCCGTCTCGTCATTCCCGTTTACGAACGGAGGGACGACACTTGCAGCGGGTAGCGACCCCGGCTTGGTTCATTTCCCGCCGCCCGATGCGACCGTCCTACGCTTCCTGAATAGCAACAACAACAATGAAAGTGTGGTCGCCACCGCCGGCAGCAAAACCATCAAAGTCGGCACCGTCCTCACCTGGGTGAATGAGACGAGTAACGAGCCTCATACCGTCACCTTCCCGGTTGCCGGCGCGAAAGATCTCCCGAACATTCCACCGGATCCAGCCATCAACGTTGCCCATCCGCCCGCGATCACAACGTTCGACGGAACCAAGCTCGTAAACTCGGGCACGTTTGTTCTGGGGCAAAGGTTCTCGCTTAAATTCACGAAGCCGGGTTCATATTTCTACGGTTGCATCTATCACGACAACTCACGTATGAACGGCACAATCACCGTAGTACCGTAGACTCGCCTCAGTCTCGGAGTTTGCAATTCACGGATGAGAAGAGCGCCTCTCTTGAGGCGCTCTTCTTTTTGCAAAACTTCTCATGGTGAGTCCCGTCGAACCACGGGTGCATATCAGCGCTGCTAATTAAGATTACGCTAGTGGTTACCTTCGCGACCGCGATTCGTTGCGCGCACCAAGCGCCACGCCAAATGCAACGCCAATAGCGACCCCGAGCGCGAGTCTATGCATGACGAGCCCAAGCGCGGTGCCGAGAGCTATGTAGTTGCCGGACCATTTACTTTTCACCGGACCTCCAAACTAACGTGCCGGGACGTTACAACGCCGGTCGGGTTCTTTAGTTCTTCTTCCAATAGCGTCAGCGCCCGTAAGGTGCGGACGCGGCAG
>CAZJLJ010000021.1:0-6249 GCA_964546935.1 uncultured bacterium
TAGAAGTAGCGGAACTGAGCGATGTTGTTCGCGCCCTGTTCGGTGAAGTAGACCTCGTTATCCGGACCGAGGGTGAACTGGTACGGTTTCGCGTTGGCAGTCTTCGTCGGGAAGAGAGTGAGCGTGCCGCTCGTGGGGCTGTACTCGCCAATCTGGCTTGCCGTCTCATCGCCGATGTAGAAGTTGCCGTCGCCGGCGAGCACGATACCATAAGGCGCCTGCATGCCGGTGAGGGCGTTTTCGCTGGAAACGGTGCCGTTGGTCAAGATGCGCCCGATTTTCTTGGCCGTGGTCTCGGTGAACCAGAGCGCGTTGTCGCTTCCCGAAATGATGGTGCCGAGGCCCACACCTGCGGTTACCGGATAATCAGTGCCCTGCGTGCCGGCCGTCGCGCTGGGAAGCAATTTGCCGATGCTATTGATGCCCGGTTCGAGATACCAAATGGCGCTGTCGGGACCGATCGTAATGGACATCGGCGTTGCGCCGGCGGCCGTAGGATATTGACTTATGACACCGGCGGGGGTGATTTGCCAGATCGAACTGGAGCCGGGATCGGTCACCCAAAGCGAACCGTTCGGCGCGGTCACGATTCCCCAGGGGCGCGCCGCGGGATTGGTCAGCGTGATTTCGGTAAAGCTTAGGCTACCTATATTAAGGCGGCCGATATTCGGACGCCCAGATTCGGTGAACCACAGGGCGTTATCGGGACCCACGGTGATGCTTTGGGGCGCGCTCCCGAGCGCCGGGACGGTGTAATCCGTTACCGTAGCTGCTTGCGAGAGCTTTCCGATTTTGTTGCCCGCGATCTCGGTGAACCACAACGAACCATCGGGACCTTTAACGATGCCCCCAGGATTTGAGTTAGCGGTCGGAATGGCGTACTCGTTCGTCACGCCTTTCGGGAAGGGCGTCGGCGTCGCACTTGTGCTGCTCCCGATGACGGTGTTATTGCCGCATCCGGCCAAGAGGACGGCGGCTACCGCACCGGCGAGCAAACCCAGCGTTCGTTGCAATCTGATCTCCTTGGGGTTCGATTTGTCAGCCTCCCTTATTGGCAGGCTGCGCCGAGCTTCCCGCTTGGCAGCTTTGCCCCACTTGTAGAAAACGGTTGAGAGCGCCGAAAACTCACTTGAGAGTGTTAACGAGTCGCATCGATGGCTAGACCGGAACAAACCGAGAAGGCCACTCCGAAGCGGCGCGAGGAAGCGCGAAAACGCGGTCAAGTCCCAAAGAGCCAGGACTTAACCGGCGCCGTGATCTTTCTCGTGTCCGTTGTCGCGCTGCACGCGTTCCTGAACCGGATGATTGTCGGGCTTGAATCATCCGTGAGTTCGCTTTTCCAGCGCATCGCGCAACACGGCGATCCGACGTTTCACTCGGTGTGGGTGCAATTCGTGCAGGCCGCGGCCGGCGTCGCGTTTCCGCTTGCAGTTGTTTTCTTGCTCGCGATGGCTGCCGCGATCGTGACGAATCTCCTTCAGTTCGGTTTTCTCTTCACGCTGCAGCCGATCGTTCCGAAGTTCAGCAAGCTCAATCCCATCAACGGCTTCAAGCAGCTCTTCTCAAAACAAATTCTCGCGAATCTCGGCAAACAGTTTCTGAAGCTCGGCGCGGTTATCGTCATCATTTATACGACGATCGCGCACAACATCGATATCTTTGCCGCCGCCGGTCAAACGACGCCGGGACAAGTGGCGAATATGACGGCCGATCTGGTTTACGAGATTGCGTGGAAGTTCGGCGTCTTGCTGGTCGTCATCGGAATCTTGGATTACGCGTACCAGCGCTGGCAGTTGGAAGAGAGCCTGAAGATGTCCAAACAGGAAGTGAAGGACGAGTATCGTCAGGCCGAAGGAAACCCGGAAGCAAAAGCCGCGCTCAAACGCCGTCAACGGGAGTTTGCGCGCCGCCGCATGATGGCCGCCGTTCCTCGCGCCACCGTCGTTGTGACGAATCCGACGCACTTCGCCGTCGCTTTGGAATGGGACGACGATAAAATGGACGCACCCGTGGTAGTCGCCAAGGGTGCCGATCTCGTGGCCAAACGTATTCGCGACATCGCGCGCGAAAACGGGGTGCCGATTATGGAGAATCCGCCGCTCGCACGGACGCTGTACGACCGCGTTGAACTCGATCAGGCTATTCCGCCGAACCTGTACGCTGCGGTCGCACAGGTAATCGCGTTCGTTTACAAGCTGAAACGAAAGACCATAGCATAATGGCAATGCAAGTTCCGGCTGCGAACGCGCAGAGCGGATCGATCCTCCAGCGGTTGAGCGGCTCTGCACCAATTTTGGTTGCCGCCGCGTCGGTCATGCTCGTGCTCTTGATGATCGTGCCGGTGCCTCCGGCGCTGCTCGACATCTTGCTGACGTTGAATATCGGCACCGCGCTGATCATCATCGGCACCGCGCTGTATACGGAGAATGCGCTCGGCTTCTCCGCGTTCCCAACGTTGCTGTTGATCATTACGCTCTTCCGGTTGGCGCTGAACATCACGGCCACGCGTTCAATCTTGTTGAGCGGTTATGCGGGCGAAGTGATCAACTTCTTCGGGCAGATAGTCATCGGCGGAAACTATGCCGTCGGTTTCGTCATCTTCCTCATTTTGATCATCATTCAATTTGTGGTAATCACGAACGGTGCGGGCCGTGTCGCTGAAGTTGCGGCGCGTTTCACTTTGGACGCGATGCCCGGTAAGCAGCTCGCGATCGACGCTGATTTGAATGCCGGCCTTATTACGGAAGCCGAAGCGCGTCAACGCCGTAAAGATATTCAACGTTCCGCGGACTTCTACGGCGCGATGGACGGTGCCAGCAAGTTCGTTCGCGGCGACGCGATCGCCGCCGTGATCATCGTGGCGATCAACACGATCGGCGGCTTCATCGTCGGCATCATGCAGATGCACATGGATTTCGGGCAGGCGCTTGCGCACTTCACGCTGCTCACCGTTGGTGAAGGCATCGTCACCCAAGTTCCCGCGCTTTTGATCTCGACCGCCACCGGTATCATCGTCACGCGTGCGGCTGCGGAGTCGGACTTCGGTCGCGACATCACGCGCCAGCTCACCGCGCAACCGAATGCGTTGCTGATCGCGGCGATCATGACGGCGATCTTTGGGTTCGCCGGTCTAGCGCGTCCGCTGATGTTCGGGCTCTCGGCGATTCTGTTCTTCATGTACTTCAATCGCCGGCGCAATCCGATCTCGGCAACCGCGACGCTGCCGACCCCTGCGCAAGCGGCGGCCCTGGCCGGTGGCGCGCAAGCGGCTGCGAAGCCTGCCGAGAGCGTCGTGCCGCTTCTCTCGTACGATCCAATGGAGCTTGAGATCGGCTTCGGCTTGATTCCGCTCGTCGATGTTAATCAGGGCGGCGATCTGCTCGAACGCATCACGCTGATTCGCCGTCACGCCGCACGCGATTTGGGGATCGTCGTTCCCCCGATTCGCGTTCGCGACAACTTGCAGTTGCGTCCCAACACGTACGTCGTGAAGATCTATGGGTTGGAAGTGGCGCAAGCCGAAGTGATGGTCAGCCGTTTGCTGGCGATGAATCCGGGCACGGCGACTGCGCCGATAGACGGCATTCCAACGACGGAACCGGCGTTCGGACTCCCGGCTCTGTGGATTTCGGAAGCGGCGCGCGGTGAAGCCGAGATGGCGGGATACACCGTCATCGATCCGACGAGCGTCATCGCCACGCATCTCACCGAACTCATCAAAGGCCACGCGCCGGATCTTCTGGGACGTCAAGAGACGTCGGCGCTCCTCGACAACATCAAGTCGCACTATCCGGTCGTAGTCGACGAATTGGTGCCCGGCTTGTTGACGGTCGGCGAAGTGCAGCGCGTTCTGCAGAACTTGCTGCGCGAACGAATTCCGGTGCGCAATCTCGTGTTGATTCTCGAGACGCTCTCCGATGCGGGACGCATCAGCAAAGACATCGACTTCCTTACCGAGAAAGTGCGTGCGGCGCTGGCTCGGCACATTTCGGCCGAGTACGCGGAGAACGGGTTACTTTCGGTTATTACGGTCGATCCGCGACTGGAGGCGTTGCTTTCGGAAGCGGTACGCCGCGGCGAGGACGCGTACGCTCTTCTAGACCCGAACACGGTTTCGAAGATCTACGTGTCCCTGACGAATCAACTAACCATGGCGCAGAACGCCGGTTTGCAACCGGTGGTTTTAACTTCGCCGTCGGTTCGTTTGGCGTTGAAGCGATTGACCGAACGCGCTGCACCGCAGCTGGTCGTTCTTTCGTACTCCGAGATTGCGCCGGGGCTGCGCGTTGAATCGATCGGTCAGATTTCAACGACCGACGAAACTGCGCAACCTATGGGGTCGGCAACCTGATGTTGAGATCGCTCTTCGGAGCAAAGGCGGCCAATCTGCCGCCTTCGAAGCTGCCGCAGCTTCACACGTTCATCGATGTAATCGTCGGCGGGCGCGCCGCACGTTCCGTCACTGTTGAAGCCGTTGGGCCCAAAGGCATTACCACGAAAGAGTGCGTCGGCCGAGTCGGTGAATCGGCCGTGATCGTCTACACCGCCACGTCTGGCCGGTATCGCGCGCACACCAAAATCGTCGGTGCGACTTCCACCACCACGCAGTTCGAGCCGCCGAGAAAACTCAGTCTCATCGGGGCCTCGACCGGCGAACAGAAACGCTCCAGCGTGCGCATGGACACCCTCGTGACCGGAGGCTGGCGCTTCGCAACGGCCGGCGTGGGAAACGGCGAGTTCGCGCGATGCACGATCCGCGATATAAGCCGCGGCGGCTGTTCTTTGATCTGCGAACGTGCGCTGAAGCTGGGCACCAAAGTCGAGGTTCAGATGCCGCTGAAGAGCGGTGTACCGCCCCTGACGCTGCTGGCTGAAGTGATGCGCCAGCAACCCATCCCGAGCTCCGGAAAGCACTCGCATGGACTGCGCTTCACGGGGGTCCGTCCCGCCGAAGATCAGGCCATTATCGAGTTCATAAACCGCAAACAGGCAGAGCTGCGGAACCGGGGCTTAGCTTAACTCGCCCCGCATAAAGAAGTCCCGTTTTTTGGCCGATGGATTTCAAAGGATGGCAGCTTTTGTTGTCATCGCACTTTGAGTTGGGAGCTTACGGATGAGCAAGAGGGTCCTCATCGTCGACGATGCCGTCGTCATGCGGATGATGATAAAAGGAATTCTCTCCAAGAACGGCTTCGAAGTCGTTGGAGAGGCCCAAAACGGCGTTGAGGCGGTTGAGAAGTACAAGCAACTTCAGCCCGATCTCGTGACCATGGATATGGTTATGCCGGAGATGGACGGGATTACGGCGGTGAAGCAAATCGTCGCGTCCGATCCCAACGCGAAGATCATCATGTGCACGTCGATGGGTCAGCAGGCATTGGTCGTCGAGGCGATTCAAGCCGGCGCGAAATCGTTCATTACCAAACCGTTCCAGCCGCCGAAAATTCTCGAAACCATCCAGAAGGTGCTGTCGTGAGCGGTCAAAGCATGGAACTGAGCGACCTGCAGAAAGACGCGCTGAAGGAAGTCGGCAACATCGGTGCGGGTCACGCAGCAACCGCGCTTTCGCAGTTGTTGAACACCAAGATCAATCTCAGCGAGCCGCGCATCGACGTGATCAAGTTCCGCGACCTCGCGTCGCGTGTGGGTCACGAGAATCGCACCGTGGCCGCGCTGCACATGTACGTGCGCGGCGAAGCGCCGGGCCAGATGGTCGTGCTTTTCGATCGCGAACAAGCCCTGGACTTCGTAAGCCAGTTCTTGCATCGCGTTATCGGCGACATCCAAATCTTCGATTCGATTGCCGATTCGACGCTGAAAGAACTTGGCAACATCATCGCGGGTTCGTACCTGACCGCCATCATCCAACTCACCGGCAGCAATCTGCTTCCGTCGGTTCCGACGCTCTCGTACGGCACGGTGCAAGCCGCGTTTCGTACGCTGATGTCGATCCTTCCGGATCAAGACGTGTTCCTGATCGAATCGAGCTTCTTGGACAAAGAAAAAGAAGTCGCCGGTCAGTTCATCTTAATTCCTGAAACGGGATCGCTTGGTCCGTTGCTTTCGGTATTCGGCGTAGAGTAACAGTTCATCACTCTCGTTTGCACGACGGGGTCCCGATGCATCATGGTTAGCGCGAAAATGTTCGTTAAGGGCGCCCTAGGGGAATCTTCGCTGGGCGTCACGTTTATGCGCCCTATGGTTTTGGGGGCCCCACGCGCAGCGTGGGGGGCGCGCAGGCTAGGCCGA
>CAZJLJ010000021.1:6349-10863 GCA_964546935.1 uncultured bacterium
CCCTATGGTTTTGGGGGCCCCACGCGCAGCGTGGGGGGCGCGCAGGCTAGGCCGACTCATTTGCACGACGGGGTCCCGATGCATCATGGTTAGCGCGAAAATGTTCGTTAAGGGCGCCCTAGGGGAATCTTCGCTGGGCGTCACGTTTATGCGCCCTATGGTTTTGGGGGCCCCACGCGCAGCGTGGGGGGCGCGCAGGCTAGGCCGAAGCGCCTTTTAAAATGTCAGACGAGCTGTTTAATAGAGAAGAGTTCATCTCGTACTTCCGAGATGAAGCGGAAGAGCTGCTGCACCAAATCGATGGCGATTTGTTGCGGTTGGAAGAGAACGTGTCTTCGGGGCAAAGCGATCCGGAGATCGTCAATTCGCTCTTTCGTGCGCTGCATACGGTAAAAGGCAGCTCCGGTATGCTCGGCTTTGTCGACGTACAAGGCCTTGCGCACAAGCTTGAAAATCTTTGCGATCTTTTGCGCAAAGACCGTATGCCGCTCTCCGAAAGCAGCGTCGATCTGCTCTTCACGGGACGCGATCTGCTAACCGATCTCGTGGAAGCGGCGATCGGAGGAGACGAACCGCCGGCGGGCATTGACGAATACGTTCGCAAGCTCGATCAGTTTACGTCGATTTACGAACAGACATCGCAAGTCATTGACGGGCACACCGGCGCGGAGCATTCGTTCGAAGAGTTGAGCGCCGCTGAAGGCAGCGAAGAGGCAAGCTCCGCAGACGTGGACGCATTCGAAGCGGAAGTCGCGCGTTTGCTGGCAGAAGCTAACATGGGCGGCGCACCGGCGCCGGCAGCTCTGGCTGACGTCGCTGAACCATTCATCAAACCATTACCCCCGGAGCCCGTCGCCGCTGCAGCACCCGCGCGCGCTGAGAAGCCCGCGGTGCCTACCAACGGCAAGAACGGCAAGACCGGCAACATCCATCAGACGATTCGCGTCGATATCGAACGTCTAGATTCGTTGCTGAATCTCGTCGGTGAGCTTGTCATCAACCGCACGCGTATCTCGGATATTGCCAATACGCTCGAACGATTGATGCAAGACAAAGCGGCCGCGGATTCGTCTACCGCCATCATCGCACCGCTTTCCAAGGATCTCGTCGATAGCGCGGCGCTCTTGGCGCGCACGACCAACGAGATTCAAGAGTCCATCATGAAAGTGCGCATGGTGCCGATCGGACAAGTTTTCGAACGGTTCCCGCGCCTGGTTCGCGACGTTGCCAAAGCGCGCGGCAAAGAAGTTCAGCTCGAAATCTCCGGTGCGGAGACCGATCTCGACAAGACGATCGTTGACGAAGTGGGCGAACCGTTGATGCACCTCTTGCGCAACAACGTCGATCACGGGATCGAGCCGCCGGATGAACGGCAGCGCCTTGGCAAACCCCGCGCCGGAACGATCAAGCTGAACGCGTATCACGAAGGCAATCAGATCATCATCGAAGTCTCCGACGACGGCGCCGGGATCAATCTCGAGAAAGTGCGCGCACGCGGAATCAAGCAAGGGTTGATTTCAGCGGACGACCGGTTGAGCGATCGGGAAATCGTCGAGCTGATCTTCACGCCGGGCTTCTCGACTGCGGACGTCGTTTCCGATGTTAGCGGACGCGGCGTCGGCATGGACGTGGTGAAACGCAACATCACGCGGTTGAAGGGCGTCTTCGACGTCGATACGGTTACCGGTCAAGGCACGCGCTTCACGATCAAGCTGCCGTTGACGCTGGCGATCATTCAAGCGCTGCTCGTTCGCGTCGCCGCGGAGCTTTATGCAATTCCGTTGGATTCGGTTATCGAATCACAGCGCGTCGAGATGACCGACGTACGCACGGTCCACGGAAACGAAGTGATCACGCTGCGCGGGCAAGTCGTGCCGCTTCTGCGCATCGCCGAGTTCTTCGAACTTGGCGGCGAACGCGATCCTCAGAAAGTGATGATCGTGATCGTCGGCCTTCAAGGCAAACAAGTCGGCCTCGTCGTCGATTCGTTCGAAGGCGAGCAAGAGATCGTCATCAAACCGCTCTCCGATGTCGTCGGGCGCATCGCCGGCATTTCGGGCGCGACGATTCTTGGTAACGGATCGATCTCACTGATCATCGACGTCCATTCGCTAGTCAGCGAAGCGTATCAGGGTGGCAAAGTCGCGCGCGCTGAGTTCTCGGGAGTCTAACGTTATGATGGCAGAAGTCAAAGAAGAACAACGGAAGCAGCAGCTCTCCGGCGAGGTCATTCAGGTCGTTTCGTTCCAACTCGGCAACGAAGAGTACGGCGTCGACATCTCGCAAGTGCAAGAAATCATTCGCATGGTCGAGATCACGCATGTGCCGCGAGCGCCGCGATTCATGGAAGGCGTGATCAATCTGCGCGGCCAGCTGATTCCGATCATCGACCTGCGCACGCGCTTCGGCATGCCGCGCATCAACGCGACCAAGAGCACACGGATCATCGTTACGGAGATCGGCAGCAAGCGCGTCGGCATCGTCGTCGACAGCGTGAGTGAAGTGCTGAACATTCCGATCGAGAACGTCGAGGAAGCGCCGGAGATGATCGCGGGCGTCGGCACTGAGTACATCCAGGGCGTCGGGAAGATGAACGATCGCTTGATCATTATGCTGGACCTGACCATGGTCATTACCGGCGAGGAGAAAGCCCAGCTCGACCAGGTCGAGACCTCCGACAACTAGCTATCGAGTTCAACTAATACGTTAGTTGACATGGTCAGCTTCCGGTGCTAGTCTACTCCTAAGGAATTAAGAGTGGACCGCTCTACGCGGACGGAGGCTGGATGAAGTGGCTCGTAAGAAATCCCCAACATTAACCGAGGGCGAACTGCGCGTGATGGAGGTGCTTTGGCGCCTCGGACAAGGCACGGTTGCCGAGGTTGCCGGAGCAATGCCTCCGCCGCCCGTTGCGTACAACACCGTACTAACGACGCTTCGAATTCTCGAGCAGAAGGGCCACGTCGGTCACGAGGAAGCCGGCCGGGCGTACATTTACCACCCGCTTATCGCGCGTGAAGCGGCCGCTCAATCGGCGGTCAAACAAGTCGTTTCAAAGTTCTTTGGAGACAACACGGGCGCGCTCGCGCTACGATTGATCGAAAACGAACGTCCCTCCGACGAAGAGCTCGCGCGCCTGCGCTCGCTGATCGAGCGCTACGAGGAAGAGACTTAAAAGATGTCGCTGGTTCCACTCTTCGATTCCGTTGCGCGTATCGGTCTTGCCATTCTGCTCAACGGATTGTGGCAAGGCGCGCTTATCGCGCTTGTCACTGCGCTTGCGTTACGCGTATTTGCTCGTGCGAATGCGAGCACGCGTTACGTCGTGTGGGCCTTGGCGCTTTGTGCCGTGATCGTCGTTCCGATCGCGACGAGCCTCTCGCGCGTCTACGTCGAGAAAACGAAGACATCGCAAACGGCCGCGTGGACGCCTTCTTCGTCGTACGTGCACTCCACGACGCCGTCGCATCGCACGCCCTATAGCCGAATCGAACCGCCGGGAACTCGCGGCCTCCATCGGCCGGCCTCGACCGGCACGCCGGTCAATTCACCGGCACCCACTTCGCCGCTCGCTAAATTCCATGTCGCCGTGCCGACGCTCGTCGCAGCGATCGTTTTCGGATTGTGGCTGATCGCATCGCTTGTCGTTCTCATACGCCTCGGCGTTGCGCTCTTCGCGCTGGAACGGCTGAAACGCGATGCATTGCCGCTTGCGGTTGATTATCGCGACTCGATGCCGCGCTGGGACGCGGCGCTGAAGGGGCATCGCGACGTGCGCCTATGCGTGTCGGATCAAATCGAAGTTCCGGTTGCGATCGGCCTCTTCGATGCGATGATTCTGCTGCCGTCCCATTTGGTGCATTCGCTCGACCCGGCCGAAGTCGACCAGATCAGCCTGCATGAGCTTGCGCACCTGTTGCGCTCCGACGACTGGACGAACAGTCTTCAACGCATCGCCTCGGCGCTGCTGTTCTTCAATCCCGCGGTTTGGTATATCGCGCGTCAAATGGATATCGAACGTGAAGTCGCGTGTGACGATTTCGTGTTGCAGTTGACCGGCGCCGTCCGTCCCTACGCGTTCTGTTTGACGAAGATGGCCGAGATGACGGCGTGGCCGCATCGTGCGGTGCCTGCGCCGGGCGTCTTCGTTACGCGCAAAAATATTTCGATTCGTATCGAACGCCTGCTGCGCACTGGACGCGCGATCGGTTCCTCGATTGCGCCGGGCGTGGCCGCTTCGGTTACCGTTGCGCTGCTCGCGATTTTCCTCATTCTGCGCACGATGACGCCGAGTATCGCGTTCACCGAGAACGCCTCTCCCGCAACGGAACAACATTGGGCTTCCTCTACGCACTTAGCGGCGCCGCCGAGCGCACCGCCCGCCGCGGCTGCTCATGTTGTGCTTTCGCAAACCGAGATTCATAAGTCTGTAGAGAGCGCAAAGGCTGCTGTAAAGAGTGAAAGCAAGAGCGCAACGACGGCGTTTAGCCAAGTCGCCAGCGCGCCGTCACCGA
>CAZJLJ010000021.1:10963-50753 GCA_964546935.1 uncultured bacterium
GAAAGCAAGAGCGCAACGACGGCGTTTAGCCAAGTCGCCAGCGCGCCGTCACCGAAGCCGCCCGTACCAAATAACCTTCCGCAGACGCTCGCTATTCCGAGCATTCAAGGTCTGCCTTCGGAAGCGGCTTTGCAGCATCACGTTGCGCAAGTCGTCCACGATTCGATCAAAGCTTCTACGGTCGTCGGTGCAACCACCACCAAGCACAAGACGCACGGCGATTGCACGGGATGCGACTACAGCAATGGCAATCTGGCCGGCAAAGACTTCAGCGACCGGTCGATGGAAGGCTCGAATTTCGCGCATGCCAATCTGCAAGGCACGCGATTCGACAACGCAAACCTGACGGGCGTGAATTTCCAAGGTGCGGATTTACGCAACGCCTCGTTCAAAAATGCGGACCTCGAAGGCTGCAACATGAACGGTGCGCAGCTAACCGGGGCACGGTTTGACGATGCGAACCTCACCGGCTGCAACATCGACGTGAGCCAACTCGCGCCCGACCAAGCGCGCATGTTGCTGGGTTCGTGCCAAGGCTGCAACTTCGCACACGTAAACTTGCATGGAATGGACTTGCGCGGAGTGCATATTGAAGGCGCGAACATGGCCTACGCCGACTTGCGTGGCGCGAACTTGGCGGGCGCAATGTTCACCGGCGTAAACTTCAGCCACGCGCAGCTGAACGGTGCGCGGGTGGACGACACGGAGTTCACCGGTTGCAACTTTAACGGCGCAGATTTGCGCAACGTCGATCTATCCAAGGCATCTATAACGGGCAGCGCCATGGGCGGTGCCATTATGCGAGACTAAGCAAGGAGGTTCGCATGGTCCGCTCCCTTTACGCTGCGCTTATCGCGCTAGCGCTGGTTTTCTCTACACCTGTGACTGCGGTGCTTGCCGCGAATCCGAGCCACTGCGTTGGTTGCGATTTCTCTCACGCCGATCTCCATGGAAGAGATTTTCACGGTGTTTCGTACGTCGGTGCGGATTTCGCAGACTCGAATCTGCAGAACGCGAACTTTCGAAACGCAAAATTGATCGGCGCGGATTTTCGCAATGCCGACTTGCGCGGCGCCGATCTGCGCGGGGCCGATCTCACCGGCGTCGCGTTGCGCGGAGCGCGTCTTGACGGCGCGAACCTTCAAGGCGTGCATGCTACCGGCATCGATATTCGCGATGTTACCGTAGCGAGCAACGATACGGCGTTTCGCGGATTGCTTGCGAATTGCACCGGGTGCGATGCCCAAGGTGCGACGATCGACGGTCTCGACCTTTCCGGCGTGCATTTGATCGGCGCGAACCTGCGCAACGTAAAAGCCAGCGGCACGCGCTTTACCAATGCGGACTTGATCGGCATCGATTTTCGCAGTGCTGATTTACGAAATGCCGATTTTCAGGGCAGCGCGCTCTGCTGGCGTAACGTCTTCCACAATGGAACGGGAGCGCGATTCGAACCGCAGTGCGCCGACATGCGCGATGCCGACGTGCACGGGGCAAACTTTCGCGGCGTTCGCATCTGCGAGGAGTCCAATGGCGTTCGCAACTGCTCCGCGGTCGATGCCACGACGCTGAAGAGCCTGAGCCGCTCCTCGCTTGAGGGGGCAACCCTACCGTAAAGCTCTGTGTAACGGGCAGGCCTGCCCATGCGTTTTCGTCGTAGAATGGAACCCATGCGTAATCACCTGCCCGCAGCGTTCCTCGCTGCAGCGCTTCTTGGCATTCCGGCCTTTTCGTCTGCAGCTCCGACGCCCGCTCCGGCACGCTCGAGCGTTGCCGCGTCGCCAACGACGCCGCCGCAGATCAT
Organism: uncultured bacterium; assembly: GCA_964546935.1. Lineage (GTDB taxonomy): Bacteria > Vulcanimicrobiota > Vulcanimicrobiia > Vulcanimicrobiales > Vulcanimicrobiaceae > JALYTY01. The sequence continues at coordinate 12,768 of CAZJLJ010000021.1, forward strand.
TCACATCTACACGCGGCACCTTTGCACCGTGTTGACGAAGACGATTGCGCCGGCGATTGGGATGATGCTGCAAAACGACAAGACGATCGCGAAGAGTCCGGATCTCTTCAAAGAGTACAATTTTGCGATGGGCTACGGCAGCCAAGGCTCGCAAGACATGGCGGTAATGCGCATGGAGAACCTCGTCGGCCCGCTCGCCGATAACGTCGTCGCGATTCACAAACAGCTCGACGATCTGAACGCCTTCCCCGCCGTCCCACGCACGCAAGACGAACGGCATCTGCAGCAGCTGAAGTCGGAGTTGCTAAAGACGCTTGCTTCTCAAGAAGCTTCGCTCGACATCATCAACGGCTTCGTGACGACGCAACAACTCTCGCAAATGCAGCACGAAGGGTTCGGTTACATCGGTTCTATTGCCAGTCCGGATACGAAGAATGCCGGACAAGCCCCGCAGAACACCGTCGGACAAAGCCTTCTTGCAACGCCGCCGCCCGGCGCCGAAGGCGTGAACGCCACGATCATGAACGCGGGACTGCCGTCGAATCCGTATGAGATCGATCTTGCGCGTCTTCCGGGATTGACGCTCGGCTACAATCCGGTTACGCATTTGCGCGACGGCGTGCTCTGGACGCAGGCGGACGCGCAGAAAAATGAAGACGCGCTTTCTCGCGACGTCATTCAAACGGCAAACGAGTGCAAATCTCAAACCACCGTTGTGCCTAACGCTTCACCGACGCCGTAACCCAAGCCGGTAAAACGCATCAGTCCTTCGAACGGGCCGAACGGCGCGAATGCATCGTGCCATAAGGCCCGTCCGCGTGCCACAGCGTCTTCTCGCTGAACTTCCAGGCGATGCGCCGTATTGCGTGCCGTCTTCGGCAACAACGCCAAAAGCACGTCACGATCGTGCACGTCGCCGAGCGCATCTTGTAACTGCGTCAACCGGATTGCAGCTTCGTGCAGCGACGGCTCGAATGTGGAGAATCGTTCGAGCGCAAAACGCAAACGTTTGCACGTGATTCGCAACGTGTGAATCTCTTCCGCACGCGCGCGCCGCAGGGCCGTTGCATGCGTTAGCAATTCTGCAAACCGTACGATGGCAACGCGACGCATGATTGCGTCGGTTCCGTAGAGGTCGTTGAGATCGATCGGACGCGGCCTCATGCGCGTTTCCATCGGTCGAGCATTCGCTGAATCGCGCGCGCGCCGGTTCGCCGGCGTTCGCGCAACTCGTGAAGAAGCGGTTCGACGATCTCGCGTTCGCCGTCGTCTACGGCGGCAGTGAGCACGCGATAAAGGACCGCCGCGTCTCGCGCCTCACCGGCCTGCCTGACCAGGCGGCGCAAGCGGCGATAGTTGAAGGGCGGCAAAAGATCCCCGAAATCTTCGTAGAGCGAGCAGAGTCTGCGGCCGGCGCTGCGCACGACATGAAGCCGCCGCCCGCTTGCTTTGCGGCAAAAGGAACGCCGCGCGAGCGTAAAGGCTTTCACCTCGCGTTCGGCTAGGGCGGCGGCCCATTCACGGATGCGGCTGTCCGTCACCAATCCTCCTTGACATCGAACATATGTTCGATTTAGGATGATCACCCATGCTCACACCGGCCGCTTTTCCCGATTCCCGGCAAGACGCTTTCAGCGAGTTGAAAAGGCGTCTTCAAGGAACACGGGGCGCAGCTGCCGTGGCTCTCGATTCGTGCATCCCGAGCGGTTTCCCCGAGCTCGATGCGATTTTAGGCGGCGGTTTTCCGCGCGGGACGCTGGTGACGCTCGAGGGCGGCCGCAGTTCGGGCCGCTGGAGCCTTGTGGCACGGCTTTTGGCGGCGGCTACGCGCCGCGGATTGGGCGCGGTAATAGACGAGGGCGAGCTTTACCCGCCGGCTCTAGCTGAAGCCGGGGTGCGTCTAGACCGCTTGCTCATCGTGCCCGCGCGTACGGCGCTGGCCGCGGCTCGTGCGGCCGACATTCTTTTGCGCTCGCGAGTCGTGCGCGTCATCGTCATGTGCGCGCCCGTTTTACGAGCGGCGGTTTGGACGCGTCTCGCGGGACTTGCTCACAAAGCGGGCGCGCTGCTCATCGTTGTTGCGGCGTGCGCTTCGGCAGAATTGGCCGCTTCGGCCGGCATGCGGCTTTCTTGCGCGCTGCAACGCGTTGCGGTGTGCGGCACGCGCGGCGTGTGGTGCACGTTCGCCGGCTTCACCGTTCGTGCGGAGTTGCGAAAACACAAACGCCTGGCGCCGGGGGCGTCGGCATGCCTGCGCATTTTTTCACAACCCGAAGGCACCGTCGTGCGCGAGCGCGCCGTGGCCGACCGTGCAATTCGAGCGATCCGTGTTAACGCGGGAATGGAGGTCCGTTAAATGCTGCTATGCGTACGCATTCCTCAGTATCCGTTGGCGGTTTCGCTCGATGGCCAAGCCGTCGATATGCCGGCGATCGTTGCCGATCGCTTCGACCGGGGACGTGTCGTTGCGCTAGACGATCGCGCATACGAAGATGGTGCACGCATAGGACAAACCGTTTCGCAAGCCGTGGCCGCGGTCTCAAATGCACGCGTTGCCGTGTACGATCCGGCGCGCGGACGTTCGCTTTGGCACGAGATTCTAGACGCGCTCGATGCAGTGTCGCCGCTCATCGACGACGTTCGCGATGGAATTGCGTTCTTGGATATGCGTGGCATTTCCGGCGATCCGGAAACGTGGATGGCGCAAGTGCGGGAGATCGTTGGGCGTTTTCAAATGCCGCTCCGGACCGGATGCGGGGCGAATAAATTTTGTGCCTTTGCGGCAACGTGGATCGCCGACGGAACGGTGCTTGAAGAAGAAGGCGCCGCCGATCGATTACGTCCGCTGCCGCTTGAGGTTTTGGAGCTCGATCCTTCGGCTCAAGAGCGTTTGCGTTTGCTCGGCATCACCACGCTCGGCGAACTTGCGAAATTACCGCACGGTCCGTTCGTCCGGCGTTTTGGCCGCGTTGCAGCTCGCTGGCATGAATGGGCGCGCGGCATCGATCGCACGCCGTTCGAACCACGCGGCCATGCCGTCAGTATCGAAGCCGTGATGTTCGGCGAAGGGCAGGCCGAAGATGAAGCGCAGGTGTTCTTCGCCTTGCGCGTGTTGCTGACGCGCATTTGCTCCGATCTCGAACGCTGCGGGAAACGCGCAAGCGCTTTACAACTGCACATGGAGCTGGATAACGGCGATGAAGCAGCGATAGAAGTGCTGCTGGCGGCGCCGACGGCGCAAGAACGTTCGATGTTGGACGTTTTGCGTGCGAAACTCGAAGGGATGCAATTTGCGGCGCCGATCGTCGGATTGCATCTGCGCGCGTCGCGGCTGGAAGAAGGCGGCGAAGAGCTGGCGCTCTTCGCCTCCGACGATATCGATTCGCAAAACGTGGCGGTGACATTGGCGCGGCTTGAAGCCGTGTTGGGTGAACCGGCGTTGCGGGCGCGGTTGCGCGATGCGCATCCGCTGGAAGAGCGATTCACGTACGAGCCGTTCGGCGTACCGAAACCCGATGCGTTTAACACGCCGGTTGCAACTGCAACGACAATTGCTCCGCAATTGCGCTTGCTCAACGTGCGAGAGATCGACGTGCGGGTGCATCGCGGGGAGCCGGCATTCGTCGGCAGTCCGCCGCGGGCGGTGATGGAGTGCGCCGGCCCGTGGCGCATTGAAGAGGGTTGGTTCGGCGGCGGCGTGACGCGAGATGAGTACGACGTCGTTCTGGAGGACGGCGAAATCTGCCGCATCTATCGCCAGGGCACCCGCTGGTATCTGCGTGGCGCTTATGATTGAGACCATTCCAACGGCGTGCGAGCGCTTTCAAAGCGTCGCTTCGGCGTGGCTTCGCAGCGGCGAGCTCAATAGAACGAATCATTTACTTTCGCCGCTCGAAGAGCTGGCGGGATTCAATTATGGTTTCGTCTATTTGCTCGACGTCGACAATGATTCGTGCAAGATCGGCTTCTCGGAGCACCCGATGCGCCGTATTCGCGAATTGCGTTACAGTTACGGCGAACGTTTACGCTTACGCGCGTGTTTCGTCGGCGAACAGCAGCGGGAACGCGAGCTGCATCAGCGGTTTTTGCATCTTCGCATAGAGAACGAACGCTTTCTCAAAAGCGCCGCTATCGGAAAATACTTCGCGGAAGAGCGCGAGCGCATGCGTACCCGCCTGCGCTCGCTGCATCTCTGCACTCCCGATTGCCCGCAGATCGTCAAACGGCTCGATCTGCGAATGTTACGAACGTGGCTTTCTCGTTAACGTCGTGGGCCACTATCGTTCGCCGGCGATGGAGTTGGAACGGGCGTTACTTTTCCGGTTTGAACGTATTGCTGCGCCATTTGCAGATGGCCTTGCAGTACTGGAAGCGTCGTTTTTGCGAGCGTACGAACGTCTTCGGCCCGGCCGTTCTGCACTTCACCTTGGAACAGCGCAACGTCTTGTTGATGATCGCTCACTTCACGTTGCATGTACGCTTTCGGGTCCATCGCGGGTCCCGTGCCGTTCATTGCCGCCGGTGGCGGGCTTCCGGCGGTCGTGGAGCCCGGGTTTCCATTCGATTCATCGGTTTGTACGGTAGCGCTCTTATCTACCTTGACGTTATCTTTGTCGGCGAGCGCAACGAATTTCGCGTTCGCCGCGGTATGATCGCGAATCATGATTTGTGCGAATGTCCGCACGTTGGGATCCGAACTATTGAGTTGTCGCTGCGCGTCGGTAATCTCCTGATTGTTCCCTTTAACCGCTTCCTGAAGAAACTTCTGGTCCGCGGTGGTGACGGTATTCGTGACGCCGCCGGTTCCTGTTTGCCCGCTCAGGGCCAGTACGAGCGCGCTCCCCATCGCCGCGGCCGCAAAAATCTGTTCTTTCATAGCTACTATTTTTTGCCCATGCTGGTTAGGCGCTTCACGTTGCGTACGCAGGATTGCGCAGGATGCGGGTAAGCGGGCATGCCGGATACGCGGAACTGCACTGCCGTTCTAACTTCACGTTTTTAGACGGAGCTTCGCATCCCGAAGAGCTGGTCGAGCGCGCGCTCGAGATCGGACTCGAGACCCTTGCCCTTACCGACCGCGACGGGCTCTACGGCAGCGTGCGCTTTGCGAAATACGCGCAAAGAGCCGGAATCAACGCGCTGATCGGCAGCGAGCTTACGTTCGAGGATGGATCGCACATCGTCGTATTGGTTGAAGACGAGCGCGGATATGCGAATTGCTGCGAATTGATTTCGAAAGCGCAGCTTCGCGGCAGGAAGGGCGATGCGAAGTTGCGGCTTGAGGATCTGGAGGGGCGCACGGATGGATTGTTTGCGCTCTCGGCAAGCCGCGACGGCGCTATCGATCGCGCACTGGCCGCCGCTGATTGGGCGGCGGCATGCGAACACGCCGAGCGCTTTCGTGCGCTTTTCGGCGAACGGTTTTATCTGGAGCTGCAACACCATCTAACGGCCGAAGAAGCGCTTCGAAACGAGCAGCTGGTGCGCATGGGACGCGAGTTACGTATCCCGTACGTGGCAACGAACGGCGTGGCGTATGCGCGCCGGGAAGACGCGCCGCTGGCAGATGTGCTGGCGTGCGTGCGAGAGACGATCGATTTGGAACGCGCACGCAAAGAACACCGTCTGCGCCCGAATGCGGAATTTCACTTGAAAAGCGCTACCGCGATGCGGCGTCTCTTCCGGCAGTATCCCGAAGCGATCGACGCGACGGCCGGGATTGCCGAACGCTGCAAATTCCGGTTGGATCGGCTGGCCGGACAGTTTCCGCTTTTTCCCGTGCCGGACGGCATGACGCGTCAAACGTATCTGCGCGAACTGGTCTATCGTGGTGCGGCCGAGCGGTATGGATCACCGGTTTCGCCCGCGGTCGAGCGGCAATTGGAATACGAGCTTGGCATCATAGCAAAGATGGATCTCGCGGGATACTTTCTGATCGTTTGGGATATCGTGCAGGCCGCGCATCGTTTCGGTGTGCTGTGCCAAGGACGAGGATCGGCAGCGAACTCGGCGGTGTGCTACGCGCTTGGAATTACCGCCGTCGATCCGATCGGCATGAACTTACTCTTCGAACGCTTCATGTCGGAAGAGCGGCAAGAGATTCCCGACATCGACATCGACTTCGCGCATCAAGATCGCGAAAAGGTGATTCAATACGTGTACGAGCTGTACGGCCGCGCGAATGCTGCGATGGCAGCCGAAGTCGTTACGTATCGCACGCGCTCGGCGATTCGCGACATTGGGAAAGCGCTCGGATTGTCGCTCGCGCAAGTCGATCAAGTGGCGCGCGAATTCGATACGCGTGAATCGTTAGCCGGTGCGACCGGGCAAGAGGATCCTAAAGAGATCGACCGGCGCAATCCGCATAAACCCGAAGGCGTCTTGCGGCGGCGCGATCTGGACGCGAGTTCGAACGTGCGGGCATCGCGCATGGACGGACGGGCCGACATTCTTTACGGGTTCAACGGGAAGGATTCGTCCACGGATCCCGAGCCCGAGATCGCTGCGCCCATCGGCGGGGAAATCGCGGAACGGTTGTACGCGTTCTGCCGTCGCATCGACGGTTTTCCGCGTCACATGGGGATCCACTCCGGCGGCATGGTAATCACGCGCGATCCGCTGATTCGCGTTGCGCCGATCGAGTGGGCAACAATGCGCGACCGCACGATCATTCAATGGGACAAAGACGATCTTCAGGAACTGGGTTTGATCAAAATTGATTTGCTCGGACTGGGAATGCTCTCGCTTCTTCGCGAAGCGTTTTCACTTCACAAACGCTGCATCGACCGTGGCGATGGATGGATTCATGACAGGCCGTTAGCGTTGCACTCCATTCCGGCGGATGATAAAGCAACCTACGAGATGACCCAGCGGGCGGATACGATCGGCGTGTTCCAAATTGAATCGCGTGCGCAGATGTCGATGTTGCCGCGGATGAAGCCGGCGTGTTTTTACGATATCGTGATGCAGGTGGCCATCATTCGTCCGGGGCCGATTCAAGGCGATATGATCCATCCGTTTCTGCGGCGGCGCAACGGGATGGAACCGGTAACGTATCCGCATCCTAAACTGAAGCCGGTGCTAGAACGCACGCTCGGTGTTCCGCTCTTCCAGGAACAAGGGATGCGCCTTGCGATTGAAGCTGCCGGCTTTTCACCCGGCGAAGCCGATAAACTGCGCCGTGCGATGGGACACAAACGTTCGCGCGAACGAATGCAAGAGATTTATCCGCGGCTCATCGAGGGCATGGTGCAAAACGGCATCGATCGACCGGCCGCGGAGCAACTTTTCCACATGCTTCAAGGCTTTGCGGATTACGGCTTTCCGGAGTCCCATGCGGCGAGTTTTGCGCTACTGGCGTATGCGTCGGCGTACGTGAAGTGCCACTACCCGGCGATCTTTGCCGCCGCGATTCTCAACGTACAACCGATGGGTTTTTATTCCACCGAAGTTTTGGTGAACGACGCGAAGCGCCACGGTGTTGTCGCAAAGCCCATCGAAGTGAATGCGAGCGAATATTATTCGTTCGTCGAAGCCGACGGCTCGCTTCGGCTGGGATTCCATTTGGTGCGCGGGCTTGGCGAGGCGCAAAAGCAACGGTTGGAAGAAGCGCTGGCGCAGGGACCGTTCGAGGATCTGCTTTCTTTCGCGAAGCGAACGCAATTGGAGAAGGAAGCGATTGAAAACCTTGCCGTCGCCGGAGCATTTTCGCCGTGGTACCGTTCGCGTCGCGATGCGATGTGGGCATTGCGTGCATTGGACGAACGAGAAGCGCGCGGTGAACTGGGGCGTTTGATGGATATGGACGAACCCGAAGTGAAATTCGTGCCGATTGCCGCAAAACAAGAAACGGCTTTCGATCTGTGGTCCACCGGCGTTACGACGAAAGGCCAAGCGATAGAGCATTTTCGCAAGCAGCTGGATGCGGCTCGTGTCATCACCGCTGCTAAGCTCGGCGACATGCCTTCAAATTGCATTTGCCGCGTCGGCGGTTTGGTAATTACACGTCAGCGTCCCGGAACGGCTAAGGGCTTCGTGTTCTTGACCATTGAGGATGAGACCGGACTGGTGAACGTCATCGTGCGCCCCGACGTCTACGATCGCTTCCGGCGAGAGATTCGTACGAGCAACACGCTCGTCGTCGAAGGAAAGTTGCAAAAGGAGCAGGGGTGTCTCGACATGTTGGCTCAGAAAATCTGGACGTTCAACGGCGAAGGCCTTATCGATGGTATCCGTCCTCGGAATTTTCACTAAGCCCCAAAAGGAGAGCTGATGAGCAAGGTACGGGTTCTGGCAGGCACGCGAAAGGGCGCGTTCGTTCTGACTTCCGACGGCAAACGAGAAGATTGGCAAGTCGATGGACCGTTCTTTGCCGGCTGGGAAATCTATCACGTCAAGGGTTCACCGGTCGATCCAAATCGCATATTCGCTTCGCAGACTAGCGGATGGTTCGGGCAACAGATTCAGCGTTCCGACGACGGCGGCAAAACATGGAATCCCGTCGGCAACGAATTCATCTATGAAGGCGAACCCGGCACGCATCAGTGGTACGACGGTTCGCTCAAACCGTGGGAGTTCAAGCGCGTGTGGCACTTGGAACCTTCGCTAACGGATCCGGACACCGTTTATGCCGGCGTTGAAGACGCATCATTGTTCCGTTCGAATGACGCCGGAAAAACGTGGCAAGAACTCCCGGCACTGCGCAATCATGGCACGGGACCGTCCTGGCAACCGGGCGCCGGCGGGATGTGTTTGCATACCATCATCGCGGATCCACGCGACTCCCGGCGCATGTTCGTCGCTATCTCCGCCGCGGGAGCATTTCGCACCGATGACGGCGGCGCAACATGGCGGCCCATCAATCGCGGATTGAAATCGGAGTATATCCCCGATCCCGAAGCGGAAGTGGGACATTGCGTGCATCGTCTCGCGATGCATCCGTCGCGCCCGGACGTTCTGTTCATGCAGAAACATTGGGATGTCATGCGCAGCGACAATGGCGGCGACACTTGGCGCGAGATCAGCGGCAATCTTCCGACCGATTTCGGATTTGCCATCGACGTTCACGCGCACGAACCCGAGACGGTGTACGTGGTTCCGATCAAGAGCGACTCCGAACATTTTCCGCTGGACGGAGCATTGCGCGTGTATCGCAGCCGAAATGGCGGAGACGAGTGGGAACCGCTTACGAGCGGGCTTCCGCAGCGCGATTGCTACGTAAACGTTCTGCGTGACGCGATGGCCGTCGATTCTTTGGAGAGCTGCGGCATTTATTTCGGAACCACCGGTGGGCAAGTTTACGCGTCGGCCGACGCCGGAGAGACGTGGAAGCCCATCGTTCGCGATTTGCCCGCAGTTCTTTCGGTTGAGGTGCAGACGCTCGCATGATCCGCGTCGTGCTTCCGTCGCATCTGCGAACGCTTGCACGCGTGAACGGCGAGGTGTCGCTTGAATTGAACGGGCCGGCGACGCAACGTTCGATTCTCGATGCGCTCGAAGAACGTTACCCTGCCTTGCGCGGAACGCTGCGCGATCACGTGACAAAGCAGCGGCGTCCGTTCATCCGATTCTTCGCATGCTCCCGCGACTTTTCGCACGATTCGCCCGATTCGCCGTTACCGGAAGCGGTTACAACCGGAGCGGAGCCGTTTCTCATCGTCGGAGCGATCGCAGGTGGATAATGAATGCGTTACCGGAACTGCAGACGGAACGCTTGGTACTGAAGATCGCCGGTCCCGAGCTCGCGCGTCAGCGGGTGGCATACGAAACGCGTAATCGCGCCTTCCACGCGCCGTGGTCGCCCGTACGTCCGGAAGAATTCTTCACCGAGGCGTTCTGGGTAGATAGATTAACCGCCGCGCAAGAGGCTGCGAGGAAGAAGACGAGATTTAACTTCACGCTGCTCGAGCGTCGCGTAAATGGACACATTATAGGCGCGCTGAACTTCACCGAAATCGTTCACGGCGCGTTCGAGGCTTGTAACGTAGGCTATGCATTGGATGAGCGAGCAGTCGGCCGCGGCTACATGACCGAGGCATTGAAAGAGGGCTTACGTTTCGTCTTCGAAGACCTAGGGTTACACCGCGTAATGGCAAGTTACATGCCGCTTAACGTACGTAGCGGTGAACTACTGCGCCGTTTGGGATTCCGCGTCGAAGGTTTTGCTCGGGATTATTTGCGTATCAACGGCGAATGGCGCGATCACATTCTCACCGCCCTTCACGCTGACGAATTTTCACACGAGGCCTCGCGCGGTTAATGGAGTACACGTTGCTTGATGTCTTTACGAAGACGCGGTTCGAAGGGAACCCACTAGCGGTTTTCCCAAACGCGGCGGGTCTGTCGGATATCGAGATGCAAAAAATAGCCGCTGAATTGAACCTCTCCGAAAGCGTCTTTCTGCTGGAGCCGACACTACGTGGCGCGATTGGAAAGGCGCGGATTTTTACGCCACGCCGCGAGTTGGATTTTGCCGGGCATCCGACGATAGGTGCCGCATCGGTACTTTACGAGCGAAAAACCAGCGGCAGCCAATTTGCGATCGAAGAAAACGTCGGCCTGGTGCAAATCGACATGGAGAAAGACGAGAGCGGCGATCCGGTCTTTTGGTTGACGACGCCCGAGGTCAAATTTTTTGAAGCGGTTGATCCTTCGTTCGCAGCGCAGTTACTGAATCTGTCAGGAGAAGATATCGTCGCGAGCGTTCCGCCGCAATTTGCTTCGGCTGGGAGTCCGCTGTTGTTCATCTGCGTGCAGAGTACCGAAGTGGTGGATCGTGCCGAACTGCAACAGGTTCATTTGAAGTATGCGCTGGGAAGCGCGAATTCCGTTGGAACGTTTGTCTTTTCGCAAAAGCCGGATTCACGTGATGTGTATTCGCGGATGTTTGCTCCGCAGACGGGCATTCCGGAAGATCCGGCAACCGGAGGCGCGACCGGACCGCTCGCGGCATACATGCTAAAGTATCGGATGTTACCTCGGTCAAACGTTCAGTTCACGAGCGAACAAGGCACAAAAATGGGACGCCGCAGCATGTTGCACGTCAAAATCGATGCAACCAACGCTGAGCCATCGATAAAGGTCGGCGGCGCGGTCGTAAAAGCCGGCGAAGGAAATTTCTTCATCTGAGAGTTCCCGCACAGGCGTGTGATCTAATTCTGAATCTGGCGGTCGTAAATCTGTTGCAGCAGCGGAGATAAGACGGTGCCCGTCGGCAACACGTAGCCCGGTTGCGGCGCGGGAACCGGCAAAGCGTGCGGATGATCGAGGGGCAACATTGCATCGTGGTCTCTGGGATAACAAACGGGCCACGGAATGTTCCCGTCATCGGTTCCGCCGCCGCTGAACTGAGCGTCGTAGCGGACGTAGTAACAATGCATCGTCGGCGTTTGGAATTTTTGCCGAACGGTCAGCACCGCGAAAACGTGCTCTTGCTGTTCCTTGCCGTTGAGATCCATATAGGAGCGATGCCAAGCCGCGGGCGGTTGCGCCTCCGGTGTTGCAACGCTGAGCGGGCTATTCGAAGCATTCAACTTTTGCGCTTCTTTCGCGAACTGCCGTTCGTCGCGGGCGATTTGTTGCGCGAGCGTTGTTTGCGTTTTACGCGGTGGCTGGGGCGGGGCATTCGGAATTTCACGCGCGAGCTCGTGATGCTCTTTCGGCGGCTCGTGCGCGACGTGCGGCGTAACGGGCCTTTGCGGCTGCGGATGGGCGACCGCGTGTTGCGGCACCGATTGAGGCTGCGGCACGGCCTTGCGTTCGATGCGAAGTGCAGATGAAGACACGACGAAAAGCTCGCGCTGTTGGTTCGGCGGAATGAATACAAGTTTCGTTCCGAAGAGCCAGAGGCAGAGCGGCCAGAAGAGCAGATTGAACAGGACGGACGCGAAGATCGCCCACGCGAGGCGTCTACGTTCGACCCGCGATACTTCGTCGGGTACGGTGATCATTTACGGATTACGGTAATGAATGCCGGCGCGCTCCAGGATCGCGCGGCCATCTCCCTTCACAAGAAACTCGACGAAGCGCCGCGCCGCGTCCGGGTGCGGTGCACTCTTCATGATAGCAGCGGTATACGTTATTTCCTCGGAGAGCGACGCCTTACCGGGCAGCGGTATGGCGGGAACGTTCCGCGCAACGGCCTCTGTTGAATACAAGAACCCCAAATCGGCTTCGCCTGTTTCCAGGCGAACGAGGAGGTTCTCTTCCGGGACGATCTGTGCCGGGTTGTCGTCCGGGCCAAGGATTGCCGTTACGGTCGCTGGGTCGGCCAAAAGATGCATCGCTTTAATCGTACGCGCCCCCTTTGGATCGAGCTGGGGATCGGTCCGAACGATTCGCAGACCCGGCGTGCGCAGGGCATTCAGCAGGGGCGTCTTTCCTTCCGCAACGCTTTTAAAGAGAGCGGCGTGGGTGGACTTCGGCGAGTAACCCAAAACCATCGACGCGCTGCCGAAGGTGACGGAAGACTCGACCAGGCCCTTTTTTGCCAAGTCGTCGACGAGCGAGGAATCCGCACTGATGAAGACGTCGGGGTGACGCAGGCCGTCTCGAATGAAGTTCGCTAGTGTCTTGCTGCCGCGGCCCTCGCCGGAAAACTGCAGGTTCTCTTCGCGCAGCAGCGCCGCGGCGATCGGTCCCTCCATGGGGGTTACCAGGGAACCCGCGTAGAGTACTGAGACGCTGTCGGGCATTGGCGTCACCCCAAGCAGTAATAGGGTACAAAGCAGCGGGACGAAGAAGCGCATCGGCGGCGTACTTCGGAAAGAAGAAGTACGGTTCCGTTAGCGCGAAGCCCGCACTACTGGCTTTCACTTGTAGGAGAAAATACGTTGTCGGACCCAACCAACGATCGTATGCCGGAACTCGACGGAGCCGAACAAGGCGGCGCGAATTTTACGCGCACGCTTATTTGGATCGGCGTAGCCGGTCTCGGTGCAGCGGTTGCCTTCGCGGCGGTGCGCATGTTGATCAGCCGCAACCGGCCCGCAGACCCTACAAGCCAACGCATTCAACAATTGATTGATGAAGCCAATTCGCTTCTCAAAACGCTAGACGAGCAGAGACATACCGCGTAGCACAGAAGCGCCGCTAACCGTCGGCGCAGAACTCGAACTCGCTTTCACCGACCTGCTTTCAAACGGCCAAGCTGTGGGCCGTGCAAGCGGGTTGGTTATTTTTTGCTTCGGCCCGCTGCCCACCGAAAAGGCACGGGTGCGCATTAGCGCGGTAAAGCCGAAGTACGCCGTCGGAGAAATGCTGCAACTGACCGTACGGTCGCCAATGCGGGCGACGCCGTTCTGCCCCGTTTTTGGCGCGTGCGGCGGCTGCCAAGTTCAGCATTTGGCGTATGAGGGCCAGCTCATCTGGAAGACCGACATGGTGCGCAACGCGCTGGCGCGCATCGGCGGCTTCAGCGACGCGAAAGTTCGCGATGCGGTTGGGATGGTCAATCCGCGGCACTATCGCAACAAGATGTCACTGGTTGTCGATCACCGCGGCGGCAAACCGGCGATCGGATTTTACAAACAGCGCTCGCACGATGTCGTTCCGATCGATGGATGCCCCATCGTGCAGCCGCAGTTGGACGAGTTCATCGGCCGGCTCAATCAAGCGCGTTCGAACCCCGAAACGGCGCCGGCGTTCGGGCCGGCGCGCCACATTGTTTCGCGCAATGCCCGCGCGACCGGCGATGCCGTGGTAACGTTCACGACGCCGCAGCGTTCGCCGGAAGTTGAGCGGTTGGGGCCGGCGCTGCTGGCCGGGCTGCCGGGCGCGGTCGGGCTGACGAATTCGTACGACTTGAACAGCGAAAACGCCATCATGGGCCGGCGGCAGCAACTTGTTTTCGGGCGTTCCGAAATCGAGGAGCAGATCGAGGGCGTGCGCTATCGCGTTTCGGCGCGTTCATTTTTCCAAGTAAACGTCGAAATCGTCGAGCGAATCTTCTCTTATATGCGCGCCGGTCTGCAGACGCCGCGCAAAATCATCGATTTGTACTGCGGCGCGGGGACGTTTTCGCTGTACTTCGCGAAGCACGGCTGCGACGTTTACGGCATCGAAGAGAGCTCGCAAGCGATTCTTGAAGCCGAAGATAACGCGCAATTGAACCAACTCGAATCACGGGTCCGGTTTCGGGCGGGTCGGGTCGAGGATATCGTGCGCATGCAAGAGACCAAAGATGCGATGCACCAGGCCGACATCGTGTTTCTCGACCCGCCGCGCAAGGGGAGCGACGAGGTGACCTTGGGTGCGGTCGTCGACTCCGGCGCCCCGTACATTTGGTATCTCTCGTGCGACCCGGCAACGCTTGCCCGGGATTTGAAGTTCCTCGCCGCCAATGGATATCGGCTCGGCATCGTGCAGCCGTTCGACATGTTCCCGCAGACGGGCCATGTCGAGACGTTGGTCACGCTCTATCGCGAGGCCACAACGGCACGAGAAGTCGTGCGCGACGCGTTTTTAGATGCGCCGCCGCCGACTTGGCCCGCCGACGACGAATTCGCAACCGATCAACGGGAGTATCCCGACTTTGTCATCCGAGAAGATTGACGTTCGATATGTAGCCAAGCTTGCGCGCATTGCGCTCACCGAAGACGAGGTGGAGCGTTTTGGTACGCAACTCGGCGATCTGCTGGAACACGTGGACGCGCTTGGAAAACTTGATGTTTCGCAAGTTGCAGCAACGGCGCAAGTCGTTGAGTCACGCAACGTCGAGCGCGAGGACGTAATTCGTCCATGCCTCGATCGCGAGGTCGTGCTGTCGCAAGCGCCGCAGCGCCAAGGCGGCTTCTTTCGCGTTCCCCGTATTATCGCTGAATAGAGGATATCGTGGCACAGGAGATTATCGAACTCGACGGCGCTACCGTCGCGAGCGAAGTCAACCGGCGTTCGCTTTCTGCGCGTGACGTTGCGGATGCGCTGTTGGCGCATGTCGACGCAGTCGACGGTGAAGTCGGTTCGTATCTGACAAGGCTCTACGACCTCGCACGCGAGACCGCTGCACGCGTTGATGAGCGCGTCAAAGACGGCGAAAACCTGCCGCTGGCGGGCGTTCCGATCGCGGTAAAAGACAACATGTGTCTCACCGGCACGCGCACGACGGCCGGCAGCAAGATTCTCGAGAATTGGATTTCGCCGTACACGGCGACCGCGGTGCAGCGATTGCTCGATGCGGGTTGCATCCCGATCGGGAAGACGAACATGGATGAGTTCGCGATGGGCAGCTCGTGCGAAAACTCAGCGCTTGGCGTTACGAAGAATCCCTACGATTTGAATCGAGTGCCGGGTGGTTCTAGCGGTGGTTCGGCTGCGGCGGTTGCAGCATACGAGGCGGCTATCGGCATGGGCAGCGACACCGGCGGTTCGATTCGTGAACCCGGTGCATTCTGTAACCTCGTCGGGTTCAAGCCGACGTATGGACGGGTTTCGCGGTACGGCTTGATCGCATTCGCTTCGAGCCTCGATCAAATCGGACCGTTGACGCGCACCGTGGAAGATGCGGCGCTGGCGTACGATGCGATGTCCGGTTGGGACGAGATGGATTCGACGTCGATCAACCGCGAAGTGGAGACGACGGCAACGCATTTACGTAGCGATCTCAAAGGATTGAAGGTCGGCATCGTTCGCGAGTTCGATACGAAACAGCTTGGTGATGAAATTCATCGCGTGTACGAAAAAGCGTATCAGGATTTGGCAGCGCTCGGTGCGGAGATCGTGGACGTTTCGCTGCCGACCGCGGATTATGGCCTAGCGACGTATTACCTCATTGCGCCGGCGGAGTGTTCTTCGAACCTTGCGCGATTCGACGGCGTTCGTTACGGGCTGCGCGTCGAGGCCGGCGATGTCAACGAAATGTACGAGAAAACGCGAGCGGCGGGTTTTGGACCGGAAGTAAAGCGCCGCATACTGATCGGAACGTATGCGCTTTCGAGCGGTTACTACGACGCATATTACGTTCGGGCGCAAAAGGCCCGTACGCTGATTGCAAACGATTTCAAGAAAGCCTTTGCGGAGTGCGATTTGATTGCGTGCCCGGCGGCAAGCTCGCCCGCGTTTGAATTTAACGCGAAGAGCGATCCGTACAGCATGTACTTGATGGACTATTACACGATTCCGATGTCGCTTGCGGGATTGCCGGCGCTTTCCGTCCCATGCGGATGGGTCACGCCCCCTGGGGGCGAGCGTCCCATGCCAATGGGCTTGCAGCTGACGACGCCGATCTTCCAGGAACGGTTGTTGCTTGGCGCAGCGCACGCCTACGAGCAGCATACGAAACACGCCGGGTTGCATAAGCCGGCGCTGGCGACGGTGGGTGCATAAGGTTATGGAAACGCTGATTCAAATTACGCCCGAAATTCGAGCGAAATACGAAGCCGTCATCGGCATCGAGTGTCACGTCGAGTTGAAGACTAAGACGAAGATGTTCTGCGGCTGTGCCAACGAGTTCGGCGGTGAACCAAATACGAAGGTTTGCCCGGTGTGCCTTGCGCTGCCCGGTGCGCTTCCGGTTGCCAATAAAGAGGCAATCGAGCATATCATTCAGGCCGGTCTTGCGTTCAACGCGGAGATTCCGGCGTTTTCCAAGTTCGACCGGAAGAATTACTTCTATCCGGACATGCCCAAAAATTACCAGATCTCGCAGTACGACATGCCGCTAACACAAGGCGGTTCGGTGCGGTTTTGGCTTGAGGACGGCACGCTGAAAGAATGCCGGCTGACGCGTATTCATTTGGAAGAAGATACCGGCAAGTCGACGCACGCGGGTTCCGGTGACGGACGCATCGCAGGCAGCAGCTATTCGTTGGTCGATTTCAATCGCGCCGGCGTTCCGCTTATGGAGTGCGTGGGTGAGCCCGAAATCCATAGCGCCGAGGATGCTGTAGGGTATCTCGAGGCGTTGCGTAGCACGTTGATGACGCTCGGCGTCAGCGACGTGAAGATGGAAGAAGGCTCGCTGCGTTGCGATGCCAACGTTTCGATTCGTCCCGTTGGTTCGAAAGAACTCGGAACGAAGGCCGAGATCAAGAATATGAATTCATTCCGTTCGGTTTACCGCGCCATCGAAAGCGAAATCGAACGGCAGATTTTGCTTGTCGAGCGTGGCGAACGGATCGTTCAAGAGACTCGGGGCTGGGACGAAGTGAAGGGCATCACGCATTCGATGCGCTCGAAAGAACAGGCGCACGACTATCGTTACTTTCCGGATCCCGATCTCGTTCCGTTGGAAGTCTCACGCGACGTCGTGGACCGTTTGCGTGCCTCATTGCCGCAACTGCCATGGCAGCGTTTCGAACGCTACACCAAAGAGTATGGGTTGAATCCGAAACAGGCGACGCAGTTGATCGACAATCCGCCGCTTGCGCAGTTCTTCGACGATGTGGTGAGCGCCAGCAAGAATCCGCAGCAGTCGACGAACTTCGTGCTTGGCGAACTCTCGCGTCTTGCAAACGAAACGGGAACGCCGGTGCATGCTTCGCCGGTAAGCGCGGTTCACGTTGCCGAGTTGATCGTGCTCGTCGAAGGCAAAACCATCAATTCGAAGATCGCTAAAGATCTTTTGCAGCGCATGTGGGAAGGGCACGGTTCGCCCAAGGCGATTGTCGAGAAAGAAGGCCTTGCGCAAACATCGGATCCGGCCGCAATCGAAAGGTTTGTTGACGAAGTTCTTGCTGCGAACGAAAAGAGCGTCGCGGATTACAAAGCTGGGAAGACCAACATCATGGGGTTCCTCGTCGGACAAGTTATGAAAGCGAGCAAAGGCAAAGCCGATCCGCAGCTGGTCAATTCGCTCATGAAACAGAAACTCGACGCCTAATCGTGTCATGGTGAGCGTGTCATGGCTCACAATGACAGCGTAGTGATGCAATCTACCGATCAACTAGCCGATGAACGCACGCTAGACGCGCTCGACTTCGCAAGCGTGCGCGATCGTGTTGTCTCCGCGACGCGGACGCAGCGCGGCAAGCACGAAGCCGAAGTGCTGCTTCCTACAACGAATTTCGATAGCGTTCGGCTAGAGCAAGAACGCACGTCCGTGATTCGCCAATTGGTCGCGGGCGCCGATTTGCACGTCTTACCGGCTATCGATACCGCAGAGTTAACGCAGGCAGCTGCGCTCGGACGAACGCTGGGTTCGATGGAACTTCGCTCCGTAGCAGACGCTATTTCGTCAGCTGCTGCGGCTTACAACGCCCTCCGCGAAGAGAAACACGACGCGTTGGCTGGAATCACCGCTCCGTACACGCCGCTTCGCGACGTGCAACGGGCGCTTGTCGATGCGATCGATGAACGCGGCACGGTACTCGATCGTGCGTCACCGGCACTTTCCCGCATCCGAAAGAGTTTGATTCAGGCACAAAACGATGCCCGCGATCGCGTCTCCTCGATGGTGCGTTCCAGCAAGTACGCGAATGCGATTCAGGATGCCGTCATTACCATTCGCGACGGCCGTTTCGTCATTCCGATCAAAGCCGAATTCTCCGGTGAATTTCCCGGCATCGTTCACGACACAAGTTCATCGGGCCAGACGCTTTTCGTTGAACCGCTGGCGGCACTAGAGACGAACAACCGTGTCCGTACGCTTCGTTTAGAAGAGGAACGCGAAGTGCAGCGGGTCCTCGAAGAGCTTTCGCGCACCATAGGCGTTCATGCGGACGCTATCGAGCGCAACGTCGAGATGCTCGCGCAAATCGACGTTCTCGTCGCCAAAGCGCAAGTTGCTCGCGCAATGGATGCCATCGCGCCGGAACTCAGCGACGAAGCGATCGTGCATGTCGAGCGCGGACGCCACCCACTTCTGGGCGATCGTGCGATTCCCCAAACCATCCCGCTCGATGGCGGTACGCGGCTTCTGGTTATTAGCGGCCCTAACATGGGCGGAAAAACCGTCGCGTTAAAGTTAGTGGGTCTTTTCGTTGCGATGACGTACTGCGGCATGCATATTCCGGCGTCGCTTGGAACGCGTATCGGCCGCTTTACGTGCGTCATTGCCGACATCGGCGACGAACAGTCGATCGTTGGCAACGCCTCGACATTCTCGGCGCACTTACAGCGCATGCGCGAGATGTTGGAGCGTGCCGACGAACACACGTTAGTCCTCGTTGATGAAATAGGCGGTGGAACGGAACCGACTGCCGGTGCGGCGCTCGCCATCGCTATGCTAGAGCGTCTACTGCAGAAAAATGCCTGCGGCGTCGTAACCACGCATGCTACGGAGTTGAAACTTTTCGCTTCCGCTACGCCGGGGGTGGCGAATGCCAGCGTCCGGTTCGATCCGCAAACGTTCAAGCCGACGTATCAATTAGACGTTGGCGCGCCCGGACAATCGCTGGCATTTCCACTTGCGAATTCGCTCGGCATCTCGCGGGAAATCGTCGATCGTGCGCAGGCGTTGCTCGATACACGAGAACGCGATTATGAGTCCGCGCTCTCCGAGCTGTCGTTACGTGCGGCCGAAATGCAAACCGAACGCGATGCTCTTTCGCGCGAGCGCTCCGCAGCCGAACGCGCACGTCAATCGTTGAGCGAACAGCGAGAAAGATTCGAAGACGAACGTCGCAAGTTCGCGGATCGAGCCGAAGAACGAATGCAGCAGGGCTTACGCGAATTCACACACGAGTTGCAACGGCGCGCATCAGAGAACGCGGCACGCCGCCCGCGTGTTACGCGAACGCAGAGCGAACTGCTCACGAAGACGTTAGAGCAAATGCGGCGCGATCTAGGCGTCAAGGAACGTTCTTCCGAGCAGGCTCTCGATGATGGCGTGATGCGTCCCGGAGACCGGGTGCGCATTCATTCACTGCGGCAAGACGGAACGGTTGTCGAAGATTACGGGGACACCGTTCAGGTTGCAATCGGGCCGATGAAAACCGTTGTGAAGAAGACCGACCTGGAGCGGCGCGGCCGGAACGTGGCTGAGAAGCGCGACGCGCGTTTGCAGCGACGTGAGAGCTCGGCGCAACGGAAAGACGGCGATGAAGATCCGAACGATGCGAAAATGCAGGCCGCAACGCGCACCATGAGTGAGCTCGACGTCCGCGGCAAGCGCTATATCGAAGCGGAACCGATCGTCGATCGCTGGATCGATGAGGCCCTTTTGGCCGGCAATACGCCGCTGCGGCTGATTCACGGAAAGGGGACCGGGATGCTCGGCCGGGGTCTTCAGGAGTTCTTGCGGACCCATCCGGGCGTAAAGAGCGTACGATATGGCCACGCCGACGAGGGCTCGGGCGGCGTGACGATAATTGAGCTGCAATGACCCATCCGCGCTTCTCGGACGTCGAGTATTTGCTCGACGGCTTCGATCATGTTGAAACGATCGAGGATTTTCGCGAACGGCTAAAACTTGGCCGGCCGCTGAACGTAAAACTCGGCATCGACCCGACAAGCCCCGACTTACATCTCGGCTTTATGGTCGTGCTCGAGAAGCTGCAACGCTTCGCGGAAGCGGGTCATAACGTGACGCTCATCATTGGCGATTTCACGGCGATGATCGGCGATCCAAGCGGCCGCAACGCGATGCGGCCTCCGCTGACACAAGCGCAAATCGAAGCGAATATGCAAACGTACCGGGAACAAGCGGGCAAAGTGCTCGACCTCGAACGCGTGAAAATCCGCTACAATTCCGAATGGCTCGGGAAGATGAACTTCTCCGATCTCGTGCGTCTGGTCTCGCACGTTACGGTCGCGCAGATGCTGGAGCGCAATGATTTTCACAACCGTTATTCAACCGGCACGCCGATCTCGTTGCACGAGTTCCTTTATCCCGTCGCGCAAGCATACGATTCCATCGCGGTCGAAGCCGACGTAGAGTTGGGCGGTTCAGATCAGCTGTTCAATCTGTTGTTGGGACGCCACTTTCAGCGCGAACATCATCAGCTATCGCAAATCTCCGCGACGGTACCGTTGCTCGTCGGTCTCGACGGCTCGAAGAAGATGAGCAAGTCGCTCGGGAATTATGTCGGCATTGCGGAAGAAGCGCAAACGCAGTTCGGCAAGCTAATGTCCATTTCAGACGAGCTTATGCCGACGTACGCGCGACTGGCAGCATTCCGTTCACAGCCGGAAGTGGATGCTCTTGAAACTGCGCTCGCTACAAAGTCGACGAATCCAATGGACGAAAAGAAACGCCTCGCCGAGGATATCGTCGCGCGCTACCACGGTCGCGACTCAGCCCGAGCGGCGCGCGAATATTTCGAACGGACCGTTCAGCGGAAGGAGATTCCCACCGACGAACTGCCCGAAATGCCGCAAGGCGACGCCTCCCGGATTGCCGACGTTCTCGTAAAAGCCGGTTTTGCCGAGAGCAAGCGCGCCGCCGAGCGACTTATCTCCGGGAACGGGGTGAAGGTGGATGGTATAGTCGTGAACGACCCGCGGGCGTCGTGGACGTCTAAGAAGCCGGCGGTCCTTTCCGTTGGGTCGCGAAAATTCGTTCGTGTTCTTCCGAGGGATTAATCAATGGCCGAATTTCCAATAACGTACACGTCGTCGATGCAGCCTATTGAGGGCCGCAAATTCGTTTGCAAACGCTGCCGGCGCGTGTACAACTATCCGCAGGCGGGCGAACGTCCGATCCGCTGCGAGTGCGGTTGGTGGTACTACAACGACGGCGCGGGTGTCCGTGAAGCCTATTGGCAGCGCATCGAGCCGTATCGCATGCCGCCGGAACTCAAGCGCCTGTTTCACGCCGATTAGGGTCGACTAGCCGGCGGATTTCGTCGGAAGTATATACGAACACGCGCTTACAAAATTCGCAGGTCGCTTCGGTCTCGCTTTGTTCGGATGCCAGGCGCTCCAGTTCTTCGGCTCCCATCGAGATCAAAGCGGCCTCGACTTTTTCCTTTGAACATAAACACGCAAAACGTACGTCCATACTGCGATGGGCACGCAATTGCATCGGACCGGCCAGAGCGTGTAACAAAGCATGTGCATCTGCGCCTTGATCGATTAGCGTCGTAATGGGCGGCATCGCCAGCGCACGCTCTTCGAGCGTCGCGACTGCCTTTTCGTCTGCACCAGGCAAAACTTGGGCAAGCACGCCGCCGGACGCACGAACGCCGTCGGGGTCGGCCAATACGCCCAACGCAACGACGCTCGGAATCTGTTCCGATTTTACGAGATACGCGGCGATATCTTCCGCAACTTCGCCCGAATACAACGGAACGACGCCGACGTAGGGCTGACCAACTTCGTACGATTTCGTGACCTGTAAGTTGCCGCTGCCGATAGTGCCGGCCACATCGAATTTCCCTCGTTCATTCAGCGGAATATCAACGTAGGGATTGCGTGCATAGCCGCGCGCACCAAGAACGTCCGGCTCGATGAGCCACGTATCCGCGGCAATGGAACCAATTGGTCCGTCGCCGGACATCTGAAGCGTAATGCGTTCGCGGCCTTTCAAACCCGAACCAAATAGGACCGCGCCGGTGGTCAATCGCCCGGTCGCCGCTGTCGCGGTGGGTGAAAGATCGTGACGTTCGCGGATCTCTTTCACGAGTTCGGTGGTAATTGCGGCGACGATCGCAATTCCGGCTTCGGGCGCCGAGGCGCTGATGAGCATATCGGGCATAACTCGCTCTCTAGCGAAGGCGGCCGGATTTCCTTCAAGAATGACGCTTGCTATGCGCGTTCTTGTTATTCATGGACCCAATCTCAATTTGCTTGGAGAGCGAGAGCCCGAGATTTACGGCACGCAAACCCTCGACGAAATCAATGAATTAATCGCCGCAACGGCGCGCGAGATCGGCGTAGACGTCGACTTCGCTCAATACAACGGCGAGGGAGAGATCGTTAGCGCCATTCAGAACGCGCGCACGCGGTACGACGGAATCGTTATAAATCCAGGCGCGTATTCGCACTATTCTTATGCTATTGCCGATGCAATCGGATCGATCAGCATCCCCGTTATTGAAGCCCACTTGTCCAATATTGCAGCTCGCGAGGCGTTTCGCCGCACAAGCGTGACGGCGTCAACGTGCAATGCCCTGATTTCGGGACTCGGGCCACGCTCGTATACGTTAGCACTGCGGGCGCTCGCACAAACTGCACAAAAATAGGACTTTTTGCGCATTTTCGGGGGAGGAGGGCCGTCTCTCTCTGCGTATATCCTTCGGTCAGGCGGCGGAGCGGCGGTCCTTATTTCCGTGGCGTTTCCCCGTGCCGTAATAGGAGGTTACGATTTGACTAAGGCTGATTTGGTGGATGCGGTAGCCGCTGAAGTCGAAGTCTCCAAGCGCCAAGCGGGTCAGATCGTGGATGTAATCCTGAACGAGATTAAATCCGCGCTGCAAAGAGGCGATCGTGTAGCGCTCACTCCATTCGGCAGTTTCGTCGTACGTGCGCGTAAAGCGCGCGAAGGTCGCAATCCTAAGACCGGCGAGAAGATTAAAATCGCAGCGCGAAAAGTGCCGGCGTTTGTAGCGGGAACAGCCTTGAAGGACGCAGTAGGCGGCACCTCCAGCGCTGCCCGGAAGAAGTCGCCGGCGAAGAAGGGCGGCGCCAAGAAAAGGTAATTGCAGGCCTCCCGCTCGATTGTTATAATGCCGTCCGGTATCGGGCTGTAGCGCAGCTTGGTTAGCGCGCTTGACTGGGGGTCAAGAGGTCGCTGGTTCGAATCCAGTCAGCCCGACCATAAATGCAAACGACGGGGAAATCCCCGTCGTTTGCATTTGTCGCCCGGTGAATGGATTCGAAAAAGAGACCGATTGAAGTTACGCGCACGAGGCGCGTACGGATTGCAGCGGCAGGAGGCCGCGGCGGCAATCTCGCGCTGGTTCGAATCCAGTCAGCCCGACCATTAAGAGCAACGACGAGGTCAATCAACCTCGTCGTTCTTTTTGTGCGTGCTTGTGATAGGCTCATAGTCTCGAATCCGTTGAAGCAGTGAGTGCGGTTTAGCTCCATACAATGACGGGAGACGTTATGGACAAAGTAAACCTCGCGGAGAAGTTCTCGAAGTTCTCCGATGCCTATAATCCACGCATCGTTGGTGAAATCAACAACATGCTGGTGAAAGTCGTGAAGTGTAGCGGTGAGTTCGGCTGGCACCATCACGAGACCGAAGACGAGATGTTTTTCGTCAACCAAGGCAGGCTTACGATGAAGCTGCGCGATGGGGACGTCGTTCTCAATCCCGGTGAGTTTATTGTCGTGCCGCACGGTGTGGAGCACTCGCCAGTTGGTGAAAACGATTGCGAGATCGTGCTGATCGAGCCGAACACCACCCTAAACACCGGGAATGTTGAGAACGATTTGACCAGGAAAACGCTGGAACGAATTTAGGGTCGCAGCGGCCGCGAAAGCGGGGTGGTCCACCAAACCATATATCTGTATCCGGGCTTGCTGTGCTGCGCCATGTTTGTCTCCAAATAGAGATGAACGAATCGAGCGATGTGATATTCGAAGTCGATATTGCCCGTCTGGAGTTGTGTGCCTAGGCCGTCGTTACTGAACTCTTTGCGCACGCCGATCAAAGCGTTCTTCCCGAAGAGGTTCTGGTATAGCTCGACGGTCGCAAAGTTACTCGCGGAAGGCCCCGCGCCGTTGCCGGGATTTGCATCGTACGCGATTTGGTAGATGACAAACATTCCCGGAACGATGCGTTGCGGATCGTGCTGTGCGTAAGCCGCGACGGAGTAATATTGGTCGGTTCCACCCTCGGTTAGCGGATACGATCCACGAGAACCGTAGAACCCGATTTCCGTCGGAACCTTGGGATTCGCATAGGATAGCTTCCACTGAAGCGTTTTATCTGTCGAATTACTAAATTGGCTTATTCCGCCCCACCCCTCGTTGCTGCCAAGCCACGCTACCTCGGCATCCAGGTTGCCGTGAGTGTAAGCAAATCGACTGCCCCAACGATTTGCATCGAGCTGATAGACGTGCTCTCCAACAACGGCTTCCGCTGTTGAAAACGAACTCAGATCCGACCATTGGCTAAACGGCGACGGCGCCGGCGTTAGAATTTTCCCAAAGAACAAATGCCCGTCGCGCCGGAGCAGGTTATTATAAGCGACCCAAGCAGTATCCACGCCGCCCGGCGCATTATTTTGGGTGATCCACTGCTGGATGTGATACGTCCAATCGCTGGTAGCATAACCAATTGCGTGTATAGCCACGTTGCCCGACTGCAGTTGATGCGGAGCATTCGGGTCCTGTGAATTGTAAGAGGGGTTAACTCCCACCCAAACCGGAAGGGCCTGCTTTAAGACGTGATAGTTCAGCACCGAGTAGCCGGTACGCTGAACGTACCTTCCGTAGGAGTTCAGCGTCGGAACTTCTGTGTGGCAAAGGGTGCACTTTGCAGCGTAGGCCTCGGCGAACGGCGGCATCGCGCATGCACGTGCTGCTGAAGCGGCGAGGACCAAACCGTAGGCGCCCACGAGCAGCGCCTTTCGGATCATTGTTCAACCGTCACCGTAAGCGACATGTTGTCGTGGTCGGCACCACACACGACACCGCAGTGCAAGACGTAGCTTCCGGCTTTTTTCGGCGTAACGCTCACATCGACGTCCTGACCTGGGGCCAACGTTGTGGAGGCAATCCCCAAGTCGGCAGACTCGATCGAATGAACGCCTTCCGTATGGGTGAAGTGAAGATTCGTCGTTTGGCCTACGTGAAGCAGAATACGATTTGGCGTGAACGTGCTGGGCACGGCCGTGATATCAATGCTCTTGCCGCTTTGCGATTCGGCGCTAATCGTAAGTGTGGTACTCAGTGCGAAAATCATTGCTACGAGGCTAAGGATTCGAGTACGCATTTTTCACTCCGGGTAAATGAAACAGAATTGCTTTCCGTCATCTAGCCGAAGAATCGTGAAGAAAGTTTGAACGTGGTAAAGCTTTTGCGCCTTTGGAATTCATGAAGAAACTATGAAAACAAAAAGGGACGCGCGTTTGCGCATCCCTTTGGTAGATTAGCGACGAGTATTATCCCTTGAACCCTTTGATTCTCTCGTTGGCATTGTTCATAAGATAAATTTTGTCGGCGTGACGCATACCTAGCGCCTTTTGATCGTATATGACACCGACATATTGGCCGGCCTTTATGTCCGCCATTTGCCGAGTGGTCTTGCCGTCCGAAGAGAAGATTTGTTTGAATGACGGCGCGATGGTGAAGCTGAGGGTCTGTTTCGTCTTTGGGTCCTCAACCTTGATATTGGTCGTCGAGACGTGGACGGTGATGCCGTAGAAGACATTTGCCGCCATCGCCATCTGTGGGAAGGCGATTGCGGCGCATGCCGCCACGGCAGCAATAGATGAGAGCAATGTTTTACGGATCATACTGTTCCTTTTACCCCTCTCTTGCTAGCTCTTCACGGGAGAAGAGTACCCAACGTGGACGCGAAACAGGCCAGGCGATGACCACGCTCTTCGACCAACTGCCCTACGAAGCCACACTTTTCGCCGACGGCGGATCTCGCGGAAACCCTGGCCCCGCCGCGAGCGGCGCGGTGCTTGTAGACGCGGAGGGCAACGTAATCGATAGCGTCGGGCTCTACCTCGGCCGCGCCACCAACAACGTCGCGGAGTGGACGGCCCTATGCATCGGCCTGGAACGCGCGCTGGAGCGAGGGATCCGGCGCCTCGCCGTCCGTCTGGACTCCGAGCTGGTCGTGAAGCAGATGCTAGGCGAATACCGCGTAAAACACGCTGACTTATTGCCTCTCTATCGCCGGGCGCGGGCCCTTTTAAGCAAGTTCGAACACGTCGATATCGCGCACGTGCGACGGAAAGATAACGCCCTGGCAGATCGCCTGGTGAACGAGGTACTGGACCAGGAAGCCTCGGCGTCCCCTTCGTAAGGTCGCGAGTTATGCGCCGTAACCCCGTAGTGTTCATCCTCGCGATCGTCGCGATAATCATGGCGATTATCGGCTGGCGATTCTATTACGGAAAGACCGAGTTTTCGCGCGTCAACGTCGTCTCAAAAGCCCAGCATGCTCCGAGCGAACTTTACGCTCGCATGCTTGTCCGCTACAACAAGCCGCCGGTATTCGAGGAAGAGTACCGGATGCAGGACGTCGAGGGAGTTTCCAGTTTTCAATACCGCATCCGAACGTATAGCGGGAAACAAGTTACAGTCACGGCGCCGCCTAATAAGATGTACGACGTAAGCTTCTTCTTCGGCTCACTCGACCAAGACGGCGTTTGGCAGCTTGTGAATCAACCCGACCGAGGCGATACGACAGCACACTATACGATCTACGTGAAGCAACTTGCGGATTTTAAAAAGGGCGAACGCACCGTCACCTTCACCGACCCGCATTATTGGGCAACGACCGCGGGCCGCCAGTTCAGCATCGACCTCTCGAAGAACAGCCCAAAAGACTTGCTGAAGATGCAGAGCACGTCGCTCGCCGATCCCCGTTACGAAAAGGTGGTCGAAGACTTTCGGAACTTTGGTCCACCCGCGTTCCGCGAGCGCGTTGCGCGCCTTAGAAAAGCTGCCTTCGAGAACAAGCTCTAGCGAATGGAAACAGCGTCACGCTCGGCGGTTCGTTGGTTATTGATGCTTGCTTTTGTGGGGTGCCTAGCGTTCTCCACATACGAATTCACGGAGAATCCGAGTAACCAGCTTTTCGGAAAGACAGTCGTAAGCGGTCCATCGAACGAACGCGTCGTTGCGCTAACGTATGATGACGGCCCGAACCCTCCGTACACGACGAAGATTCTGGACGTACTCGCAAAGGAACACGTCCACGCGACATTTTTTCTAGTTGGTGAAGCGGTCACCGCGTATCCTGATGTCGTCCGCCGTGAATTCCGTGACGGTAATGCGGTCGGCAACCATACGTGGCAACACGACCATTTAATTGTGTTGACACCGGATCAAGTGCGAGACAGCCTACGCCGAACCGACGACGCAATTTACGCGGCTACCGGTGAACGAACCCACATCATGCGTCCGCCGTATGGGTCGCGCGATTGGCTCGTGCTGGATCAGGCGCATCGCCTTGGATACACACCCGTGATGTGGTCGGTGCCCCTCGCGAGAGATTGGGAGTATCCGCCGGCGTCGGTAATCGCAAAGCGTATTCTCCCGCACGTGCGCGATGGTTCCATTATCGTATTGCATGACGGAAATCGCGGCCTGTTATGCACGCGGGCGCGCATCAATCCGCATCAATGCGACCGCAGCGCCGATATCGGCGCAACTCGCCTAATCATCGAAGGGCTGAAAAGGCAAGGCTACCGTTTCGTAACCATCCCCGAGTTGCTCGCGCTTAAAGGTTCTATGCATACACCTTCCCCTGGAAGCGAATGAACCCGTCCGGATGGTGGTGTGCCGGATCGTGATGCGTCCAATGCACGATCGGCGGCTTTCCGGGATCGTGGACCATTTCACCCCGAACCTCGATGCGGTCGCCGGTATGAACCGGAACGCGCGGTGCCAAATCCACGTTATCGATAATTTCCAGCGGCCCACTTGCGGTTCGCAATCCGAATTCTTCGTGCTCGGCTTTCGTATGCGTTCCAAAGAAATAGGACGGCTCCGACGTAACCGTTCCACTAACATTAACCTCCATCGCGTCCCTCCTTCGCGTGCAGCCATCACGCGCGAATTTGGGTACAGCAAGGCACGATGCGAACGATTTTGACGGAACGTCTGCGTCTGGTTCCCGTTACCGCCGAGAACGCAGAAAAGCTGTGGCACGTCCTGCAACAGCCCGACCTGCGCGTATATCAAGATCTGCCCGACGCGGACTTACCGCAATTCCAACGCATGGTCGCATCACGCCCAAAACGGCTGCAACAAGGGTCATGGGGACGTTTCGAGTGGTTGATCGCCCTCGAAGGCGTGGATGCTCCTGTTGGATGGGCTTCGCTGCGCATCGGCGAGCGCGCCGCGGGGTCAGCGGAAGTCGGCTACAGCGTGATTCGCGAGTATCGCGGCCGCGGCATTGCAAGTGAAGCCGTCCGCGGGTTAGTGAAAGAAGCCTTCACCCGCGTGCATCTGCGTCGCGTAAGAGCCTATTGCGTTCCGGAAAACGAAGCGTCGAAAGCCGTGTTGGAAAGGGTCGGTTTTGAAACCGACGGTGTGTTGCCGCGCGGCGCTACGGTGCAAGGAAAACCTGTCGACGTTTTGGGTTTCGTGTTGGAGCGTTCGCGTTGGGAAGCGTTGAACGCGGTTTAATCCTCGTCAAACCAACGTACCGAAATATCAGCACGATCGAACGCCGTATAACGCTTTTTCAAACGTAAAAAATTCAGCAACGGCTCGCGAACGACCGCCGCCGCCAAACGCGTCGGAATCGCAGCAACATCAACCCACTCCGCAGCGACGACGTGATCCTCCGCTTCAGGAAGATCCGGCTCCCCCTCCGCATCCACAACAAATACGGCATTGAGAAAATGCCGGTCATTGTCGTAACTTTCCGCAACGTAGGCGAGCTCGCGAATGAATCCGCGCATGCCGGTTTCTTCACGCAGTTCGCGAATCGCCGTTTCTTCCAGAAGCTCGGGCGTTTGTTGACGTCCGCCCGGCAAATTCCAAAGCGGGGCGTCGTGGCTTGGATAGCGCGATGCAACGAGAAGAACTCGCCCGCTGCGTTCCAGAAGTGCCGACGCGAGGTGGATTCGCTGCATAAGGAGTCGTACGACACGGAAGGTCGCAGTTTCTGCCTGACGAACGCGCCCAGCGGTGCCTCGCATAGCTGCTCACCTAATCCTTGGCCCACGCCACGAGCCTTTTCTCGGGGCGTTGCTTGTGTCGTTGGAGGGCGTCGTCGACCGCGTCATCGTGAACGACAACGCACCCGGCGCTTCGCCGCACACGGAAACGTTAGAAAATAGCGCGTTTGCGAAGCGCAATGCACTACTGATCGATCGAACGCAATTCACGGGATTCGCGGATGCCCGCAATGTCTGCATGCGTTTGCACGAAGAGACGAACGCCGGCGACTGGATTGCGTTTATCGACGCTGATGAAGTTCACGGTCAAGTCGCAAAACGCGTCGCTAAACGCCTAGACGAAGTACCGGCGGAGTACGATCGCGTCGAAGGATACACGTGGCATTTCTTTGGTTCGTTCGATTGGTACATGTCGATCGAACGCCGCTTAATGTTCTACCGCTTCCGCCCCGGAGTGCATTGGGAAGGTGTGGTTCACGAACAACTACGCGGATTACCCGGCAAATCATTGATTTTGCCTTACGTGTACGCGCACTACGGACACACACTAGATGTGCAGCGCCATGCGGAGAAAGAGTGGCACTACACGAATCTTGGTGCACCGAGCAAAGTAACCAATGAAGCGCAATTGCAGCACATCGACGTACCTGAATACTTTGCTGAATACTATCCGCGCTTGATGCGTTTCCACGGAACGCATCCGCGCGCCGCAAACGCAGCGATCGCACACCTGCGCTCGGAACTTAAACCCCTCCACAGGCTCACCGAAGAACACGCCCGCGAGCAGACATTCGCGACGCGCGCACGAAACGCAATTCGCCGTCTCAACTACGAACAGCGCTGGCGGCTGCGTACCCTCAACCCACTTGCGCGGCGTTTAGTACGATAACGGCGAGGGGCTTTCCGAAAGCGTAGCCCTCAGTGAACTCCGGTAGCCGAATCTTCGACCGTAACGGAAGAAGCGAGATTCTCGAGCCCGCGATCCATCGCGGCGATTTGCTGGTCCATCCCGCTGACGCCGTAACGCTTCGCGATCTCGCTTAGCGGTGTATATGCAACCGAAACAACGCCGCCGTCTTCCCACACGAGAAGTTTTAGCGGAAGCTCGAGCGCAAGAAGTGGAAACGCCTGCATCAGCGGCGTCCCCGCTTTCGGATTGCCGAAGATAATCAACGTCGTAGGACGCAGCGTCAGACCAGCCGATGCTGCAGCCGCCGCTTGATCGATCGTCGCGAAAATCGTGATGCCGGCGTCGGTAATCGACTTCGACAACCGCGCAACCGTATCGGCAAAAGAGTAACGGCTCTGTTTAACCACGATTAGCCTACTTCGTTTTTGATTCCATCGCCGCGAGCAGTTTTCGCAACAGCGGAATAAGTTGCTCGCGTTCTTTGCGCGATAGCCCCGGAATCAATTCCGGATGCGCCGCTTTGCGATCTTCGACTGCCGCACGAATCAACCGCTTCCCCTCGGGCGTCAGGGTAATATTGTAGCTGCGTTTGTCGCTCGGCACGACCACTCGTTTGATTAACCCGGCCCGCTCTAAGTTATTCAAACGGTTCGTCATCGCGCCGGGAGAGCACAGCAGTGAGTCCGCCAGCACGGTCGGCGCCATCGCATCGCCTTGACGATACAGCGTTCCGAGCACATCAGCTTCACCTCGCGTAATGTCGTGCCGCTCGAAGACCTCGGAAGCGTTGCGGTCTAGAAGAGCATAAATGCGGAAGATGCGGCTGATGATTCCCATGTACGTGGGATCCGAGCCGGCGTATTTCTCCATTGCCTCCGGGGAAGCGAGCGCCGAGTCGACCGAGTCTCGAAGCTCCGTGAGTTCTTTCGACATCAAAATACCTTGACGGAAGTCCTTCGACGTCGTAGTATATCACTGCAGATACTATTACGTCAAAGGATTTAAGTTCGAATGCAAACTAATGTTTCTCTGGCATCGACCCTCGGTGCCTTGCGGGACAAGTACGCCGCTCTCCTCAAGCCGTCCATAACGGCAGTGATGGATGGCCACATCCAGCACCTTCGCGCCACCGGCTTCGTGCAGGGCGCAAAAAACGTCGGCGACCGCATGCCTTCGTTCGAGCTCAAGGATCGCCAGGGTAACACCGTCAGCTCGAGCGAGCTCCTGAAGCGCGGACCGCTCGTCGTCACGTTCTTCCGCGGAACGTGGTGCCCGTATTGCGTCGCCGAGCTTCGCGCACTCTCGGATATTGCCGATGAAGTAACGAAGGCCGGCGGTTCGATCGTTGCGATTTCGCCGCAAGCTCCCGAACAGCAAGACTCCGAAACCCTAGAAGGCGTGCGTTTCCCGGTGCTTTACGATCGCGACAACGCGGTCGGAAAGCAGTTCGGTCTCGTATACGACTTCCCCGAAGACTTGAAGAGCTTATATCAGAACGTGTTCAAGAACGACATCGCGGTGCAGAACGCCGCCGACGTCTGGCAGCTCGCAGTGCCCGCTCGATACGTAATCAATCGCGACGGACAAATCGTCGATGCTCACATCGATCCCGACTATCGCTACCGCCCTGAACCGCTCGTTACGTTATCGGTACTAAAGCAGTCCGCGTAACCTAAGCGTCGCTGCGATTGAAGCCGCAGTGAGGCATTGGAGGCCGCGCATGAACCCCAAGGGTACCATGCCGGCCTCCTCGCGTTTCCTGCGCCGGAACGTTAACGGCATATTCGCCACCGGAACTCCGATGATTACGATGGCCGACCGCTAATCAGTCGTCTATGCGCCCAATTATCAAAACGTTGACCGCCCTTAGCGGGATAATCGTTCTTGCAGCTGCTCCAATGCGCACCGTTGATCCGTTGCAACTGATGGGCTTTCTTCAAGGGTCGTGGAGTTGCACGTACACCAGCAACGGGCGGCAGCAAACTTACACGGCGAAATGGGAGTACGTCCTTGGAAAGACGTGGCTTCGTGAAACCAGCACCTGGCAAGGCGGCGGAGACGTCCTCATGTTGACGTACGTGCCGCAAAGCCGGCAATGGCGCGCCGTTGGCGCAGAGACCGACGGAACTGTTTCGGTATTCAAAGCTCCGGATACCGGCGTGGCTCATATCAGCTATCGCAGCGCCTATCCCGACACCACGATGCGCGAAACCTACGATCGAATCTCACCGCAGAAGTACACAACGCATTTCACTCAAGCTGCAAACGGAAAAACGCTGAGCGTAACCGACGTCTGCACGAAGAACGGAACTTAACGCCATGTCCGCAACAATTGAATCCGTAAATGTCGGCGCCGCTCGTACCGTACACTACAACGGAAAATCCATATCGACCGGAATCTTCAAGGAACCTGTTGCGGGACAAATCGCCGTCAGGGGCGTGAATCTCGACGGCGACGACCAAGCCGATCGCAAAGTACACGGCGGCCCATCGCAGGCCGTCTACGGTTACGCGAGCGAGGACTACGGGTGGTGGGAAAATGAACTCGGCCGCGCTATGCCGCCGGGACAATTCGGTGAAAACCTCACCACCACCGGAATCGACATCAATGACGCGCTAATCGGCGAACGCTGGCGCATCGGAACGACGGTATTACAAGTCACCACGCCGCGCGTCCCTTGTTACAAACTTGCGATGAAGATGGACGATCCGCACTTCATCAAACGGTTCGGCGCCGCCCTGCGCCCCGGCGCGTACTTCGCGATCGTAGAAGAAGGCGAACTGCAGAAGGGTGACACGATCGAAATTGTATCACGCCCCTCGCACGATGTTACCGTGAAAAAGATGGCGCAGATTTATCTTTTCGAACGCGAACGTTTATCTGAATTACTCGCTGCCGATCTCCCAAAATCTTGGCGCAATTGGCTCGACGCTCACCTGAAGAAGCAAGCGTCATCCTAGCCCCACTATCATAGGTCGCTTATCGAACCACGCTGGAATAGCGCTCGATCAATTCAAAGGTCGAGAATCACATCGTCCCGTGGCGTCGAACAGCATATTAGTATATTGCCGGAAGCAGGCGGATCCAGCGGCTCGGGATTATACGTGACACTTCCCGAGATCAATCCACTCTCGCACGTATGGCAGACACCGGTGCGGCACGACCATCGCACCGGGACGTCGCAAGCCTCAGCAAATTCCAGCAAGCTTTGGTACGTTGTTGACCAGCGCGCAGCAAGGCCGCTCCGTGCAAACGAAATGTTCGGGCCGGCACCAGGCGCTCCGGGCGGCGCATGCGGCGGTGCCTTTGTACTTCCGCTTAGAACACCAGGTGTCACCGAAGGCCTCGAACCGAATATCTCGCTATAGATGCGATCGTTAGCGACTCCCCACGCGATAAGCGCAGCGCGCATGTCCTCTAAAAACGACGTGGGTCCGCAAAGATAAAAGCGTCCGTTGGATGGGACACCGATCGCGGAAAGGCTCGCAATGTCGATATGGCCTACGGAGTCGAAATCGCGCCCTGCAACATCATCATTGCCAGGTCTGCTGTACCAAATGTGACTATGCGAGCCTGGCAACTCCCCGAGCAGTGTACGCGCTTCGCTTGCAAATGGATGTTCTGAGCGGTTGCGCGCAGCGTAGAGCCACCAGACCTCCCGTGACGATAGCTTGCTGGCAAGAGCATGCAGCATCGCGAGCACCGGCGTCACACCAATGCCCGCGCTCATCAGCACAATGACCTCGTCACCCGGATGCATCACGAACGAGCCGCGCGGCGCACTGACTTGAACGGGGTCGCCAACCTTGGCAACATCGCGGAGATACGGTCCGACGATAGCGTGCGGTTCGCATTTGATGCCGAGACGATACATCGACGGACGTGGAACATCGCAAATAGAAAAACTTCGCATTACGGGCGACGCTTCTGGCGGCGGCTGTACTTTGAGAACGACGAATTGTCCCGGGACGGGCGTTGTTAGATCCTTACCGTCTGTCGACTCGATCTCAAGTGCAACCACGTCGCTTGTTTCGTGTTTGAGGGCCGCTATACGAGCCTCACGGAAACCCGACCACGCTGCCGGCGCAACATCGCTGGGCGCAAGCCCTGGGTTACCCGACTTCGCATCGTCTTGCGCCAGCAATGCTTGGAAAGACGCACGCCACCCACTGCTGAGCGCCGGAATCCGCAGGGCGCGCTCCATTTCTTCGCGGCTGTGATTCGGCAAATAGAGCTGTGCGTTTATTTCGGCGACGGTCATACTCTCGGAGCCTTTCGAAACGAGCTCGATCGCGTCGCCGGCTTGAACTGTGCCTTCCTGGAGGACTCGAAAGTAGAACCCGGGCTTCCCGTGCGACGTCAGGAGCGCGGCCATACGAGGTTCGTTCATGCGAATGCCGATGCGATAGCAGGTAACTCGCGGCTGGCTCACCTCGAAAAGTGCCGTTCCGATTTTGTAACGGTCGCCGATACACACTTCATCGTCGGGCACTCCATCGACAGTGAAGTTTTCGCCGAATTGTCCCATCGTAAAATCGTTCCGGTGCAGCTCCATTTCCCAATGTCGATACGATGAAAGTTGATAGACGTACACAGCACGGTTCTCGCCACCATGTCCCTGGAGATCCCCTTGCCCGTCGCCGTCGATATTGAGCTTACGGACCATTTGTGCGCCGTCAACTGCGGTTTTCCAAATGCCGGTATAAACGGTTCTTCCTGACCATTCGATATTTCGTGGAAGCCCGACGTTGACCGAAACGAGTTTAGCCACTATGCGAGGCTTGCGGCTTCGCGACGCGAGAGAAACTTGTCTATCGCCGCCGCGATTTGATCATGATGTGTCTCGAGCGCGAAGTGACCACTATCCACGAACTCCACGATGGCAGTCGGAATGTCACGTTTGAACGCTTCCGCACCGGGAGGCAAGAAGAACGGATCATTTTTTCCCCAAACCGCGAGCAACCGTGGTTGATGCTTCCGGAAGTATTCTTGGAATGCTGGATAGAGCGCGACGTTGTTCTTGTAATCCAACAGCAGGTCTAGCTGCACCTCATGTGCCCCTGGCCTCGCCAAGTAGAAATCGTCGAGCGTATAGCCATCCGGCGAGACGAGTGAGGCGTCCGCCATGCCGTGAGTGTACTGCCAATGCGTCGTTTCAGGCGTGAGCATTATACGCAGCGCATCGCGATTAGCCTGCGATGGATCTTTCCAGTAGGCTCGAATCGGATTCCAACCGTCGCTCAGGCCTTCTTCGTACGCGTTGCCGTTTTGCGAAATGATCGCACTAATGCGCTCCGGGTGATCCAGTGCGATGCGCAATCCGACCGGCGATCCATAATCGAACACGTAGATCGCAAAGCGGTTGAGGGCAAGTACTTCGGTAAAGCGACTGATGACGTTCGCGATATTACCAAACGTATACTCAAACTGCTCACGCGACGGCATATCCGATTGACCAAATCCCGGCAAGTCTGGTGCGACGAGGTGATATCGTTCAGCCAGTGCCGGAATGAGATCGCGGAACATGTGGCTGGCAGTTGGAAAGCCATGGAGGAGCAGAATCGTATCGCCATCTCTCGGGCCAGCTTCCCGACAAAAAATGTTCGTACCGTCGACGGGGACTTTTCCATACTTGATCGTGCTCATGATCGAAGGGCCTTTCCGGTTGACAGTAACCTGGCAAACTGTACTCAGCAGTTAGGAATGAAGATCGATTAGCACTCCACCACCAACTCGTAACCTAAGTAACTGATGCTAGCAGGTTACTACCGGCATTCCGACGCAGTCAAGATCGGAATGACAAGAGAACGACCCGAGCCCTTTTATATCGCTGGAGCGCTCGGCTTGGATTTTCTTAACTCCGTCGCAACTCCGATCGACACACCGGTCGAGTGGTTGTCTTCGGGCGACGATCTTATCCAATGGCTGGAAGGAGCTGATCTCATCTCGGTGGATGCAGCTGCCGCTCTTCGAGAGAGTGCCTTGCCAGGCGAGTTAGACGCAGTGGCTGCTCAGGCTCGCGCGCTGCGCGAGTGGTTTAGGACCTTCGTCCATGCGCACAAGGGTAAGCCGCTGAAGGCAAGCGCACTCCGCGAGCTTGAGCCACTCAACACGCTACTGGCACGCGACCACCAATTCGGACAAGTCGTTGCGCGCGACGACAAGCTGCAATGGGTCGAACAAAGACGGTGGCGTTCACCTGATGCGTTGCTACTTCCCATTGCGAAAGCGCTCGCGGACTTGGTGTGCAACGAAAACTTCGCTGACGTCAAGGCTTGCGAAGGGGCGACATGCTCACTCCTTTACGTGGATCGAACGCGTAGTCGCGGCCGAAGGTGGTGCAGCATGGCCGTTTGCGGCAATCGTTGGAAACAAGCGGCGCATCGTGTCCGAAGTGCGGACCCCCTACGAAATAAAAGCGGGAGACAACAAAAAGTTGAGCCGAAGCATAACTAAAGAGCGTTTGGCGGCTTTCTCTGATGGCGTGTTCGCGGTGATCATCACCATCATGGTGCTGCAGTTGAAGTTACCTTCCGAGCCAACGTTCGGCGCCCTTTTGCAAGAGTGGCCGACGGCACTGAGCTACGTCGTGAGCTTCCTCTTGATCGCGATCATGTGGATAAATCATCATTTCTTGCTGCGATTCGCGAACGATTCGACGCCACGGCTTATATTGTGGAACTTCGTTCACGTGTTTGCTGCATCGCTCGTTCCATTCACTACTGCCTGGGTGGCCGGTACCCGCCTTGCGGCGGTTCCGGTTTTTGTTTACGCAGCAGCAATTGTGTTGGTAAATCTCTCGTATCATGCATTCGCTTGCGAAGTGGTCCCTCGAGCAGAGGTAGACTCTCTTCGACCCGCGATGCGCCGAAGAGCCCTTTCTCGATCGCTGCTGACGCTCGGGCTCTTTACGGTCGCCATGTTTCTATCGCTCAAGTTGCCATTCGTAGCTTTTGGACTCGTTACGTGCGTCTTGATAACCTACGCGCGTCCCGAAATCCCCGGAGTTACCTAAAACCTGATGCTCGCTATAGCTGGCCGGCCTTGAATCGCTGAATCTTCGGTTGAATGATGAAGATCGGCTTTATCTTTTTTCCTTAGCCATCGAAGAGCTGCCCACGTCGCCGTCGCTACAGCCGCGGTCAGACAACGTCCTTGATGCTCTCTCGTCGATGCGATTGCTCTCGCGGCGTCTCTGGAGCGCAAGCACCGAAGATCAAGCATTGGCGCTGCTCCGCGAGCAGTGGGAACCGGCTATTCTCGATGACGTGCATTCCTACACGCTCATATCGTACCCTGGAAAACTGGTGACGCGTGCGGAACACGAAGCAAAGTTTCCCGACATCCCCATGAAGCGCCGCCGCGCCTCATGGCGTTCCACGCCCTCACGTCTATTCGGAAATCGAACGCACGCATCTCAGCGTGCTCGCTGATCTTGCACC
>CAZJLJ010000022.1:0-43913 GCA_964546935.1 uncultured bacterium
CATCGCCTTGCCAAGGCGAGGGTCGCGAGTTCGAATCTCGTCTTCCGCTCCATTTGATAGGGGCGCGGGCGCACGAGCGCCAAGCGCCCCTATTACTTTTCACGCCGGACCGAAAGAAAGCCAAGCCTTGAGCACGTCAACCTTGACCCGCCTTGCCCCTACGCAGGTGGAGCTGGAGATCCCTATCACCGCGGAAGAGCTCGCGGCCGCCGAGGATCGCGCGTTCCGTAAGCTCGTCAAGAACGTCAAGCTTCCGGGCTTCCGGGCCGGCAAAGTGCCCCGCAAGGTCTTCGAGCAAACCTACGGTTCGCAGTCGATTGCCAGCCAGGCGATGGAAGAAGTCGTTCCCGAGGTCTACACCAAGGCTATTCGCGAGCATGACCTGGAGCCGGTCGACCGCCCCAAGATGGAACTGCTGCCCGAAGAAGAGGGCAAGCCGCAACGCCTCAAGGCCACAGTTGAAGTGCGTCCCGAGATCCAGCTGGGCCAATATAAAGATGTCGAAATCGAACGAGAGCCGGTTGTAATCTCCGAAGAAGACGTCGAGCGCAGCATTCAGGCGCTGGCGAAAGAGCGTGCCACGCTCGTGCCGGTGGAACGCCCCGCGCAACTAGGTGACGTAGTCACGATGGATTACGAAGGCAAGATCGACGGCGTTGCCTTTGAAGGCGGCACTGCAACCGGTCAAATGACGGAGCTCGACGAGAACCGCTTCATCCCCGGCTTCGCGTCAGGCATTGCCGGCATGTCCGCCGGTGAAACCAAAGACGTCGAAGCCGTCTTCCCCGAGGAGTACGCCCAGAAAGATCTTGCCGGGAAAACGGCGGTTTTCACCGTGACCGTTCACGACGTCAAGGCGTTTGAAATGCCGGTGCTGGACGACGAATTCGCCAAGACGATCTCCGAGAATCAAACCTTCGAAGAACTGCGCAGCGATATCCGCAAACGCCTGGAAGCGATTGCGGATTCACGCGGCCGCCGCGTCATCGGAAACGCCGTGATGGAGAAACTCGTTGCGTCGCACGACTTTCCGCTCCCGGAATCATTGGTCGACCGGGAAGTCGATCACATGATGAACGACGCCGCATCGCAAGCGCAAAGCGCCGGCATTTCGTTCGAAGATTACGTAAAGGAATCGGGCAAAACGGAAGAACAGTTGCGTGAAGAGTATCGTGAAGATGCGAAGACGCGCGTGAAAGGGACGCTCTTGATCGAACAGATCGCAAAGACCGAGAACATTTCGGCCACGCCTGCGGACGTTTCGGAAGAGCTTTCGGCGCTTGCACGCCAATACGGCCAGCCCGTAGACCGCATCAAGAAGGCACTCGGCAACAACGTGCTTTCGTTGATGGACGGCATTGTGCGCAATAAAACGCTCGAGTTCCTAATCGACAACGCCAAGGTTGTGGATAAGAAAAGTTCCTAAGGCAACTTTTTAGGCACAGACGTAGTTCTACGTGCGAAAGAACTTATACTGAGGAAGGTAGCTTAAGCAAAATGGGTCATTTGGTTCCGATGGTTGTCGAGCAGAGCGCACGCGGCGAACGCGCGTACGACATCTACTCGCGCCTGCTCAAGGACCGCATCGTTTTCGTCGGCGGCCCCATCGACGACCATCTCGCGAATCTCGTGATCGCGCAGCTGCTCTTCCTTGAAAAGGAAGATCCGGACAAAGACATCGACATGTACGTGAATTCCCCGGGCGGCAGCGTCACGGCGGGTCTGGCGATTTACGACGCCATGCGGTACATCAAATCCGATGTCGCGACCATCTGCATGGGGATGGCGGCCTCGATGGGCTCGGTGCTCCTCACCGGCGGCGCGGCCGGAAAGCGCTACTCCCTGCCCCACTCGAAGATCCTGATCCATCAGCCCTGGGTATCCCAAATCGGGGGCCAAGCAACCGACGTCGAGATCGCGGCGCGGGACCTCATTGCGACTCGGCAGACGATCGCGAAGATCTACGAAGTGACCACGAAAAAGCCGATCGAGCAGATCCTTAAGGACATCGATCGCGACTACTACATGACTGCAGAAGAAGCCAAGGACTACGGGATTATCGATCACGTTATCGAAGATCGCCAAGCCTTGTCGACGCCGGCTTAAGCCGAGAAGGACGCCCGTACTTCATGTTTCGTTTCGGGGACGAGAAAGGTCAATTGAAGTGCAGTTTCTGCGGCAAGTCGCAGGAACAAGTTCGGAAATTGATCGCAGGACCGGGCGTTTACATTTGCGACGAGTGTATCGAGCTCTGCAACGAGATCATCGAAGAAGAGCTCTATAAAAACGTCGACGAGAATCTGCGCCTTCGCAACATTCCGAAGCCGAAAGAGATCAATCACATTCTGAACCAGTATGTGATCGGTCAAGAGCGCGCCAAGAAGTCGCTCGCGGTCGCCGTCTATAACCACTACAAGCGCATCAACGCGGGTGGTACGGCCGATGACGTCGAGCTGCAGAAGTCAAACATTCTGCTTGTTGGTCCGACCGGTTCGGGCAAGACGTACCTTGCGCAAACGC
The DNA here is from genome assembly GCA_964546935.1 of uncultured bacterium. Lineage (GTDB taxonomy): Bacteria > Vulcanimicrobiota > Vulcanimicrobiia > Vulcanimicrobiales > Vulcanimicrobiaceae > JALYTY01. Next base: position 2,521 of record CAZJLJ010000022.1, read on the forward strand.
TTGCGAAGATACTGGACGTTCCGCTAGCGATGGCCGATGCAACGTCGCTCACCGAAGCGGGCTATGTCGGCGAAGACGTAGAGAACATTCTGCTGAAGCTTATTCAGGCCGCCGATTACGACGTAAAACGGGCCGAAAAAGGCATTGTTTACATCGACGAGATCGACAAGATCGCCCGCAAGAGCGAGAACCCGTCGATCACGCGAGACGTCTCGGGCGAAGGCGTGCAGCAGGCGCTTCTCAAGATTCTCGAAGGAACAACGGCAAACGTTCCTCCGCAGGGTGGAAGAAAACATCCGCATCAGGAGTTCATCCAGATCGACACGACCAACGTGTTGTTCATCTGCGGCGGTGCGTTCGACGGGTTGGAGCGGATCATCGAATCCCGTGTCTCTGCAAATAACATGGGCTTCCGTGCAACACCCGAAGGAAAGAAAGACACACGAACCGGCAAGCTCCTGCAGCAATTGATGCCGGAAGATCTGCTGAAGTTCGGATTGATTCCGGAATTCATCGGACGTTTGCCGATCGTAGTTACGCTGGATGCGCTAGACGAGCTCGCTCTGCGCCGGATTCTCACCGAGCCGCGTAATGCACTGGTACGTCAGTTCCAGAAGATCATGAACATGGACGGCGTGGATCTGCAATTCACTAAAGACGCTCTCGTTGCAATTGCAACCAAGGCGCAAAGCCGTAAAACCGGTGCACGTGGATTGCGTTCGATTCTCGAAGAGACGATGTTGGATGTAATGTACGACCTTCCGTCGTTGCAAGGCGTGAAGAAGTGCATCATCAACAAAGATGTTATCGACAAGAAAGAAGCACCGACGCTCATCTATCAGGAACAGAAGAAAGAGCCTGCATAGAGCGACCACAGCCAAGGATACGAAGCCTCGCGAAACTCGCGAGGCTTTTTTCTTGCGTGCTCCGGCAAAAGGCTCCAGAATATTGGAGCGATTGTTCGACAGGCAACAATCAGAATCATAAGAACGAGGCAGGCAAGTGGAAACATGTGAACCGACGTCAGTGGATCACGAGTGTCCGCCCGCCGCCGCATTGCCGGCGTGGTGGAGCGGCTTCATGTTCCATGTGCTCAATCCGCGGCAAGTATGTATGTTTTTATACTTTACCATGCTGTCGCAAGACAACGGCGAGTGTCATCCTACCATCGAACAAATCCGCGACGACCTCGGGCTCTACAGTGCATCGATGGTGTTTGAAGCCTTGGCAGTGCTCGAAGATTTGGGCTTTATCACTCGCGAACGGCAATCGTTCCCCGGGGTACGCGCAAAACGCAACGTTTATGGGCGAACGCCTTGCGAATTCACGATTTTGCGTTTGTTGGAGCGCGGACTCATCGACGGAACGTTGCGTCCGAAACGAAACGGCGTCGAAGTGCCCGCGGCTGAAGAAGCGAAGCAGTTAATTCAAGAAGGCCTCGAGCAGACTCTCGGCCCCGATTTCCCGCGGTACGACGCCGCGCCGGAGGGCGAGAAAACCGAAGTGCTGATGGATTTGCTAAGGTCGATTTTGGAGCGTCGCGCCCGAGCGAGCTAAAATCGTTTCGGCCTCCGCAGGCGCCGCCTCCAGCACGCGAGCCGGGATTCCGCCGACCATAACACCGGCCGGCACGTCTTTTGTGACCACCGCACCGGCTGCAATAACGGCATGATGGCCTACGCGAACGCCCGGTACGATTATCGCACCGGAGTAAATCAGCACGTGATCTTCGATAACGACGGGTGCGACGTCGACGGGGAGCGGTCGCGTCTCGGTTTGTGATAGCTCGATCCGCCGTCCCTGTTGCGTGGTGATGTGGACGTGCGCGCCCATGTGCACGTTATTGCCGATCGTGAGTCCACCGCCGCCCCACAAGACGCTATAGGGTCCAATCTCCACATCGTCGCCGATACGAATGAAACCGCGCCTATCATTGACAGTGCTGGGATTCAGGTAGACGCCGTGATCGATGAAAACGTTACGCCCGACCGCAATGCGATCGACGCCGCGAATCGTCGCTTTGCCGGCGAAGTGCGCTTGAGGCAAGCGAGCACGTTGTTCGGCATCGATCATCGAAAGCGTTAGGAGCTCACGGAAAGAACGATAAACGCGCGCCAGCCGTATCAAGAATTTCATGCCCTGATAATGTTCGCAAAAACCCCTTTGCCGGGCTAGCGTCGCGTGGGGCATTGGTCCGGGGCCGTCAGCCCCAATCCGTGTTGCGCCGCCTGAATCTCGCGACAACAACCCCACTCATCTACGATTGAGGCAACTTGCACACTTGTGCGCTTGGGGGGACCACCATGCTATTCGACGGTCAACGATGGGTGCTTGCGCCCGCTTGCGAGCTTCAAGAAGCGGCTCGGTAAGGGACCGGCGGATAGCATACAGCTCATGATGATCTCAGGTAACGGGAACAACACCATCCGGCCGTTGCTGCGTACCGCGTTGTTCGCCGCAGACTGTTTCCTTGTAGCCGTCGCCGTCGCGGCCTCGCCGAGCATCGGCGACATCCACACCGCGAGCGTCGGTCAACTCGCCATGATGGGCGCGTGCATTCTCCTTGTGGGCGAGTACATTCAATTCCGCTACGAAAGCGCGCGCACATTCGATTTCCACGACGTCGTCCGTCTTTTGATCGGCGCCTGCGGTGGTGCACTGCTGGCGCTCCTCTTCGAACAGGTTCACTCTCCGCTCTCGCATGCGTCCGGCAGGCTTGTCGTTATAGCGGCTATGCTCGCTTTCGTTTTGCGCATGTTCGTGCGAATCGGCCTCGTCATTTTTCGCACGTGGTGGATCACACGCCGGCCGAACGCGGACCGATGTCTTATCGTGGGCGTTGGTATCGCGGCGCATTCGGTCGCAAAAGCGATTCAGGAAGATCGCAATATGCCGATGCGCGTTATCGGTTGTGTAGAAGACGGCATAAGCGACAAACGGATAGACGGCGTACGGATTCTCGGCAAAGTTTCAGCCCTTCCCGAACTGCTTCGTAAGCACGACATCGACACGGTGATCGTTGCCATCACCGGCGCTCCGTTGCCGTTGATCAATCACGTAAAAGAGTTGTGCCTGCAGGTTCCGGAAGACAAGCGGCCCACGGTCAACGTCGTTCCAGACGCTTCGGAACTTTTGACCGAACGGGTCACGGTCTCGCGCATTCGCGACATCCGGTTGGAAGACGTCCTCGAACGCGATCCGGTCGTGATCGACACGGCCGCAGTTCGTCCGCACCTCGAGGGGCAGACCGTGCTAGTAACGGGCGCCGGCGGCTCGATCGGCAGCGAAATCTGCCGGCAGATCGCCACGTTCGATCCCCAGACGCTGCTGTTGCTCGGTCACGGCGAGAATAGTTTGTTCCTGATCGAACAGGAGCTGCGCGAGAAGTACAACTTCAACCGCACAAAGATGGTGCTGGCCGACGTTGCAGACGCCGGCGCAGTACGAAACGTCTTCATGACGTATCGTCCTCGCGTGGTGCTGCATGCCGCCGCTCACAAACACGTTCCGATCGTTGAAGAGAACGTTTGCGAGGCGGTTCGCAACAACGTCATCGGCACGAAGGTCGTCGCGCTCGCGGCTGCGGCTGCGGGCGTGGCCAAATTCGTTCTCCTCTCAACGGATAAGGCCGTAAATCCGACGAGCGTCATGGGCGCAACGAAGCGCATGGCGGAGCTAATTTGCCAATCGTTCGCGGGCGGGTCGGCGACGGAATTCGTGTCGGTGCGTTTCGGTAACGTGCTGGGAAGCCGCGGAAGCGTCATTCCGATTTTTAAAAATCAAGTTCAAAGCGGTGGTCCCGTTACGATCACGCATCGCGACATGGTGCGGTACTTCATGACCATTCCGGAAGCCGTGTCGCTGGTTTTACAAGCGATGTCGATGGGAATCGACGGCGAGGTCTTCGTTCTAGACATGGGCGCGCCGGTGAAGATTCTGGATCTCGCGGAGCAAGTGATTCGTCTATCCGGACTCGAGCCGTATCGCGACATCGACATCGTTGAAAAAGGGATTCGTCCCGGCGAGAAACTCTTCGAGGAGATTCTCACCGACGGCGAGGGATTTACTCGAACGAGCCACGAGCGCTTGTTCATCGCAAAACAGGACCGGCTTGATTACGCACGCCTCAATGAAGGCGTAGACCGCCTGCGCGCTTCGGTACGTCGCAGCGATACGTTGCGTGCAGTCGAGATTCTCAGAGAATTCGTTCCGGAGTTCACTCCGGGCAAACATCTAACGGGTGAGGCGACAGACACGGAAAGTCCACAATACGCGCGTGTCGAGCGTGCCGAGATTCCCGGCGGTTCGGAAGAACCCGCACCGCTGCAACTGATCACTTCGTCCTAGCTACTAATAGGGGCTATACAACGTGAAATTGCTCGAAGCGTCTTCGATTCGCGCCAGCGCTCTGAAGAAGAAGATCGTAGACCGCACGGCGATCGTCGGGGTCGTTGGAATCGGCTACGTCGGCCTGCCGTTGGCGGTCGAAAAGGCCAAGGTCGGTTTTGAGGTTATCGGATACGATCGTAATCCGATCCGCGTCGACCAGATCAAACAAGGATTGAATTACATTCGTGACGTCAGCGATCGCGAAGTAGCGGAAATGGTCGAAAACGGCAAGCTGAACGCATCGACCGACTTCAGCACGCTCGGAAAGTGCGACTGCATCGTCATCTGCGTTCCTACGCCGTTGACGCCGAACAAAGAGCCTGATATTTCGTACATCAAAAACGTAGCGGCGGAGATCGCGAAGCACTTGCGCCCGGGACAGCTTGTGAGCTTAGAAAGCACGACGTATCCCGGAACGACGGAAGAAGTGCTCTTGAAGATTCTCTCCCAATCGGGATTGAAGGTCGGCGAAGATTTCTTCCTATCGTTTTCGCCCGAACGCGTCGATCCCGGCAACGCCCGCTACACGACGAAGAACACCAATAAAGTCGTCGGCGCGGTAACGTCCAATTGCCTCGACGTCGCGACGACGTTCTACCAGCAGACGATCATCAACGTCGTGCCGGTGAGCTCGCCGAAAGTCGCCGAGATGACGAAAGTCTTCGAGAACACCTTCCGCGCCGTGAATATCGCGCTCGTCAACGAGATGGCACTCCTCTGCGACCGGCTTGGAATCAGCGTGTGGGACGTAATAGACGCAGCGCAAACCAAACCGTTCGGAATCATGCGCTTCGATCCGGGGCCCGGCGTGGGCGGACACTGCATTCCGCTCGACCCGTTCTACCTTGCGTGGAAGGCCCGCGAGTACGACATGAACGTTCGCTTTATTGAGCTCGCGGGCGAGATCAACTGGACGATGCCGTATTTCGTGCGCGAGAAAGTCCTTCGTGCGCTCAACGAACAGGGCAAGGCCATTAAAGGCTCCGAGCTTCTGATTCTTGGCGTCGCGTACAAACGCGACATCGAGGATTGGCGTGAATCGCCGGCGCTGAAAGTGCTCGACCTCTTGAAGAAGGACGGCGCGCGCATCGATTACCACGATCCGTTCGTTCCGAGCTTTACCGACGAGCACGATCACATGTGGCATTCGCTGCCGCTCTCGAAAGAGCAGCTCGAACGTGCCGACGCGGTACTGATCCTCACAGATCACTCGTGCATCGATTACGCAAAGGTCTGCGACTCGGCGAGACTCGTTATAGATACACGTAACGCCACACGCGATTGCCGCGATGGCCGCGAAAACGTGGTGATGCTGTGAAACTAGGCGTCATCGGCTCCGGATACTGGGGACAAAACCTGGTTCGTGTATCGCACGAACTGGGTGTCCTCGAGAGCGTATGCGATGCGAACGAAGCTGCGCTTGCGCAACTCGCGGAAACGTATCCCGACGTCGGGCTCGAGCTGGACGTCACCTCGTTGCTGGAGCGCGACATCGATGCGGTGGTCGTCGCGGCGCCCGCGAATCTGCACGCGGAGCTGGCGCTCGAAGCGATTGCGGCGGGCAAGCATGTGTTCGTAGAAAAGCCGCTTTCGATGAGCCCCGACGACGCCGCGACGGTTGTGCGCGCCGCACGGGCAGGCGGACGAGTGTGTTTCGTCGGGCACCTGCTGCTTTATCATCCCGCCGTGCAGCGCATGATCGGGCTAATCAGAGAAGGAGCGATCGGCGAAGTTCGTCACATTCGTTCGCGCCGTCTCTCGTGGGGAAAGCTGCGCGCGCATGAAAACGTTTGGTGGAGTTTCGCTCCCCACGACGTTGCGCTGATTATGGAAATCTTCGAAGCGTTTCCCGAGAGCGTTCGCGGATCGCTCGCGGGTTTCGTCCGTCCTCAAATCGCCGACTTCGCTCACGCCGACTTGCAGTTTACTTCCGGACGCTCCGCGCACATCGAAGTGAGCTGGTTGGATCCGGACAAGAGCTCACGCGTCGATGTTTTCGGTTCGAAGGGAACGCTCCGTCTTACCGATTCACGTGCCGGCGCAGAGTTAACTCTCACGCCATGTGGAGATCGCTCCGATGATCTCGGACGTCCCGAACTGTGGCGCGAGGATCCGCGAGGGATCGATTTTACGCCGGCGGAACCGCTGGCCGCGGAAATGCGCGCGTTCATCGAGGCCGTCGAAAATGGAACGCGCCCGATTACCGACGGCGAGGAAGGCCTGCGCGTGGTTCAGGTTCTTTCAATGCTCGGCAGCAACCACGATTATGCACACCCGTCATTGGAGGCGCTGGTTTGACCGTTATCGATGAAGCCAAAACGAAGCCGTACTTCGTCCACGAATCGTCTTATGTAGATGAACCGTGTGAGATCGGTGATGGCACGAAAATCTGGCATTTCAGCCATGTCATGTCCGGCTGTACGATCGGCAAGAATTGCTCGATCGGCCAAAACGTGGTCATTGCGCCGCGCGTACGAATCGGCAACAACGTGAAGATCCAGAACAACGTTTCCGTTTACGAAGGCGTCGTCTTGGAAGATGACACGTTTTGCGGTCCCAGTATGGTTTTTACCAACGTGACGACTCCGCGATCCGGAACGCCTCGCAATACGTCAGCCGACTATGCGGAGACGATCGTGAAGAAGGGCGCCTCGATCGGAGCTAATGCAACGATCGTGTGCGGAAACACGCTCGGCGAGTACGCGTTCGTCGGCGCCGGGTCCGTAGTAACGAAAGATGTGCCGGCCTATGCGATGGTTTACGGTAATCCGGCGCGCATTCGTGGGTATGCTTGTGAATGCGGCGTTAAATTATCGTTCCGCAACGACCGTGCGGTCTGCGCGGAATGCAACCGTGAGTTCGACAAGTCCGGTGAATCGGTATGGAGAGTGAAATGATTCCCATTTTGGATCTGACGGAGCAGTATCGGACACTCAAAAACGAGATCGATCGTGCCGTAATGGACGTCTTCGAAGGCGGCCACTACATCAACGGGCCTAACGTGAAGGCGCTGGAAGAAGAGATCGCGGCGTACATCGGAACCGAATACGCCGTCGGGCTCAACTCGGGAACCGACGCACTGCACCTCGCTCTTCGCGCATTGGATATCGGAGCGGGCGACGAGGTCATTACAACGCCGTTCACCTTCGTTGCGACGACCGAAGCCATCGGTATTGTCGGGGCGAAGCCGGTCTTCATTGACATCCATCCGGGAACGTTCAATATCGATCCCGCGCTAATCGAAGCGGCAATCACGCCGCGAACAAAAGCAATTTTGCCGGTGCATCTCTACGGGCATCCCGCTCCGATGTACGACATTCTTGCGATTGCAAAAGTGCACGGTTTGGCTGTCATCGAAGATTGCGCCCAGGCGATCGGGGCATCGATCGACGGCAAGCGCGTAGGATCGTTCGGCGACGTAGGCGCTTTCAGTTTCTTCCCCTCGAAGAATTTGGGCGCATACGGCGACGGCGGCATGGTCACGACGAACCGCAAAGATCTTGCCGATCGCATGCGCAGCCTTCGGGCGCACGGCGGCCGCGTGAAGTATCATCACGAGGAGCTCGGCGTAAACAGCCGTCTAGATGAAGTCCAGGCCGCGATCCTTCGCGTGAAATTGCCGCATCTGGGAAACTGGATCGCACGCCGCCGAGAAAACGCCGCATGGTACGGCCAAAACTTGGCGGGCCTCGTGCAAACACCGTCGGAAACGCCCGGCACGCTGCACGTTTACCACCAGTACACGGTCCGCGTCGAGAACCGCGATCGCCTGCAAAAGGCTCTGAACGATGCGGGCATTCAGACAATGGTGTACTACCCGGTGCCGCTGCATCTTCAAGAAGTGCATGCGAATCTCGGTTTACGCGAAGGCGACTTTCCGCACTCGGAAAAAGCGGCTCGCGAAGTTCTTTCGCTTCCGATGTTCCCCGAACTTCACGCGGTACAGCGTGAAGCCGTACGCAACGCGCTCGAGCAATCACTTCAGATCGCCGGAGTCGCCTAATGCGCGTTCTGAGCGTCGTTGGTGCGCGTCCGCAGTTCATCAAAGCCGCGTTGCTGTCGCGTGAATTCGACGCGCGCGGCTTCGATGAACGCCTCGTACACACGGGGCAGCACTATGACGAGCGCATGAGCGACGTGTTCTTCCAGGAGCTCAAGCTCCCGGAACCGTTCCGGCACTTGGGTGTCGGCTCCGGTACGCATGCCGAACAAACCGCCGGCATCATGTTGCGTTTAGAGCCGGTGATCCAAGAAGTAGAGCCCGATTGTGTCGTTATTTACGGCGATACGAACAGCACGCTTGCAGCTGCGCTGGTTACGGCAAAGCTGCACGTGCCGCTGGTCCACGTCGAAGCGGGATTGCGGTCGTACGACCTTTCAATACCGGAAGAGGTGAATCGCCGTCTCTCCGATCACGTTAGCGACCTGCTGCTGGTACCGTCGAACGTTTCGGCGGAACAGCTGCGCCGCGAAGGCGTGCAAGGCGCTATAGAGATCGTCGGCGACCTCATGGTCGATCTCGCGGTGCACGAAGCGAAACGATTGCCGCCGCGCCCGGCGATTCTCGATCATTTTTCTCTGAAAGAAAAACGTTATGTCGTCGTGACGATTCACCGGCCGCACCATACGGATGATGCTGCGACGTTCGGACGAATCATCGCGGGTTTGCGTCATATCGACATGCCGGTGATCTTCCCGGTCCATCCGCGAACGCGCGCCATTGCGGAAGCATTCCGTGTCGGCGTAAGCGACAACATTACGACGTGCGAGCCGGTTTCGTATCTTGATATGCTCGCGCTGCAACTTCACGCGCATGCTTTGGTAACGGATTCCGGCGGCATGCAAAAAGAATCCGTTACGCTCGGCACGCCGTGCATTACGTTGCGCGACCGCACGGAATGGGTGGAGACGCTCGAAAAGGGCTGGAATCAGCTCGTCGATACCGATTCGAAACGAATCGCGGAAGCGGCGATGCGTCCGGCTCCGGCAGAACGCATTCATCCCTTCGGTGAGGGAAACTCCGCGCATCGTATTGTGGACGCGATGTTTAAACACATCAGCGTCGCAGAATCGGCAAAACCGTGCGCGTCCTGATTCTCACGCAATACTATCCTCCAGAAATCGGCGCACCCCAAACACGTCTGCCGGCCTTCGCAAGAGAGTTGCGCCGCCGTGGTCACGAGGTCGAGGTGGTGACGGCGATGCCACATCACCTTATCGGGCGCACGTATGCCGGTTACCAAAAGAAGTTCTACATGCGTGAAACCATGGACGGGATTCAGGTTCATCGTACGTGGGTTTACGCGGCAACCGGTACCGGGATGCGCCGCATGTTGAATTATCTGTCTTTCACCGCGACCTCGATGTTCGGTCTTGCGAAAGCAAAGCGACCGGATGTCGTGTTCGTTGAATCGCCACCGCTTTCACTCATTGTGACCGGTTGGCTAATCGCCAAGCGTCATCGTGCTTCGCTAGTGTTCAACGTTGCCGATCTCTGGCCCGATTCGGTGCGCGCTCTCGGGGTGATGAACGACGGTTGGATGCTGCGTGCGGCCGAAATTTTGGAAGCGTGGGCCTATCGCCGCGCACACATCGTGAACGCGGTGACCGACGGCATCGACAAAGTACTGCGCGAACAGAAGCTCGTTCCGCCGGCTAAGCTAAGGTTTCTACCGAACGGCATCGACGTGGATAAGTTCGTTCCCCGGCCACCCGACGAGGCGTTGCGCCGTCAATTAAATATCGACGATCGCCATGTTTTTATCTACGCGGGAACGCATGGCATCGGTCAAGCGTTGCATCGGGTAGTGGATGCCGCAAAACTCGTCGAGAACGAAGCGATCGTGTTGTTCGTTGGATCGGGGCCGACAAAACCTTACATCATGGAGCACGCGCGCCGCATCGGCGCAACCAACGTGCGTTTCGTGGATCCCGTTCCGTTGGAATCGATGCCGAAGTATTTTTCGATTGCATACGCTTCAATCGTTCCGCTGGTAAGTGCCGAGCTCGCTCGTGGCGCGCGGCCATCGAAACTCTTTCCCGCGATGGCGAGCGGCGTTCCGATTCTTTATAGCGGTGAAGGCGAAGGTGCGAACCTCGTCACCGAACACGGCATTGGTGTCGTAGTTGTGCCGGAAAACGCGCAAGATATGGCGGCCGGAATGCGCCGCTTGATGGCGGATCCGAAGACGCGCGACGAGATGTCCGTGAGAGCACGCCAAGTTGCCGTGGATCGCTACGCATGGCCGTCCATCGTAGAGAAGTGGCTGCTGTCGCTGCGGCCGGAGGTGGCTGCGCACGCATGAAGCGCGCCCTTTTGCTGACTTATCACGTTCCGCCACGCGCCGCGATAGCATCCGTCCGTGTGGGAAACTTGATTTTGGCTTTGCGTCAGCACGGATGGGAAGTAATCCCCGTCGTTCCTGATTTCGGCGATACGAAATACGAAGAGCCGGTTCGTACAACGGGCGTCGTCGATTTCAAAGCACCGATGCGCCGCCTTCTGGGCGTGCGCAGCGGACAAACCACGCACGACCGCTTCAACGTGGAACATGGAACGGTGTTGAGTAGCCCGAGTTGGACGCAACGTGCGATTCGTTTCGGACACACGGTTACGGCTTTTGCTAACGGGCGCTTCGGATGGTATGGTCCCGGCACCCAAGCGATTTCGCACATGCTGGAAGAAGAACGCTTCAACGCTATCATCTCCACCTCGCCGCCCGAGGCAACGCATATCGTGGCGGCACGCGTCGCCGGCGGCATTCCGTGGATCGCGGATCTTCGAGATCCGTGGCTTCGCAACGACGTCTTCGCGGGCCCGCGTCCGCTGCGAGCATTGGATCGTATCTTGGAACCACGCGTTCTTGGAAAGGCGTCCGCATTAACAACCGTCTCCGAACCGCTTGCCGAATCGTTGCGCAAACGGTATCCCAACAAACCCGTCTTTACGGTACCGAACGCTTTCTCCGACGACGAGTGGAACGATATTCCGTTCGTTCACCCGCAATTCGCGACGTTCTTGCACGCAGGGCAACTTTACAACGGCCTGTGCGATCCGCGGCCCTTCTTTGAAGCGATGGCGTATTTGCTACGCGAGGGGCTCGTGGGTTACGACGAAGTGCGCGTCGATTTTTATGGACATCCGGAACGCTGGCTCGAAGACGCGATCGTGCAGTACGGCTTGCGCCGCATCGTAAGATTGCAAGGCCGCCGGCCCCGCGAAGAAATTCTGCGCTTAGAACGCAAAGCTTCGAGGTTGCTCATCTTCTTGAAGAGCGCGCACGGAAGAACGGGTCCCGAAGAACGAGGGAACTACTCCGGAAAACTTTTCGAGTACTTCGGAGCGCGTCGCAAGATCATCGTGGCCGGCGGTCCGGAGGAAAAAACCGTTGTCGACGAAGCTCTTGCGCAAACCGGCGCCGGTGAACGCCATCTTTCCGACAACGCGTTACGCGGCGCAATCTTGCAAGCCGTGAAAGAATGGCGGTCGGGAACGACTGAGATCATCGAGCCGAAAGCGGTAGAGCCGTTCGAGCTGCGGCACTTTGGCGATCGCTTTGCCGAGATTCTCGAGCTCTGCACCAGCAAACGTTCGATCCACGGAGTAACTTAGTGCGTCGTTTATTCGTAACCGCGGCTTTGTTGGGTGCCGCCGCGTTGACATGTTGTGTCGGCGTGCGCTCCGACGAATCGACCGGCGGCCCGATCCGGCCTTCGAAGCTGAACGTAATGAAGAAGGCAATTCGCATTGGAAACACGCCGCTCGTGCTTTCTGCAGTCGCCATCGAAGGGGAAGGAAGCAACGGCGCTCAGGGCACGGTGCAACCCGGGGCGGAAGTATTGAACGCGCAGACGGGGGCCGTTGTAGATCAGCGGCAAATCAACACTCCACCCCAAGGCAACTACACCGTTGCAACAAGCAACGCATCGCACGATGCTCCCGATATGATTCGCACGCCTCGCGGCGGTATTTTTGAATTTTACGGAGCCGCGAGCACCTATATCGCCTATCATCCGCCGCAAGCATGGATCTGCCAGGGACGTTTCGCATGCGAACCGTTCAAATTCACGACTTTGCAGCCCGGTCAGGAACCATCGGTTCCGGCGCAGCTGCAACGTTCACCGGAGTATTTGATCCCCTCCGTCGGTATCTCGGAACTCTCGTCGGCGTCGATCGGTGATTCCGTAATTATTGGGGGACAGCAACAGCCGACCGCACCGTACGGACAGTCCAGCTCGCAGGCGTATATTTCGCTTCACGCGACGCCGCGCGGCGGATACTTCGACACGGCTGCAGGACCGTGGGACTTCACTTCGAGTCACGTTCCACCGGCGTCGGGTCTGGAAATGCCAACGTACGCGCCGAGCGACGACGCGTATTTCGATTTCGGTATAACTCGCGCATCCGCCGGAATGGGAACCGTTCTATTGCAAATCGGCGGCGCTTCGTGCCGCATCCCGGTCTCGAGTACGAGCGATGCTGCATCGGATGCGGCGCAAATCGCCGCGAGTTTCCAAACCGTATGCACGTCGCTGCGAGATCGCTTTGGCGCAATCCAAGTGCAATTCGATCCCGGCCTACGCGTAGGCGGCGTGCTGCTTGCCCCGGCGGCCGTAGGGATTACCGACAAAACCGGTTCGTCACCGTCGCAATTGCCGAAAGATATTGCGGTGCAGTGCGAAGGTGCGATAGCATGCGGCAGCGCACGCGGTGAGAACACCGTGCAAGACGTTCGCGGCTCGGGATTGCACTTGCACGGCCTTTACGGCGGTATTAGCAAACTAGGTCCGTACGCATACTACATCATGGACGTCGAGCAAGCCACGGGAACGTGGCTGGGACGCGGGCAGAGCAGCTCGGGACTTGCTCTGGTATGTTTGCGTACCTCGGCGCCGCAACGCGACGAGTGGACATGGACGGACTGTGCGGGCCGTCATCCGTTTACGGTAAGTCCGCGCACCAAACCGGAGCACCGTCTCTATCCCGCGGCCGTTACCCCGTACCTCGTTCATGCGCCGGTCCAAGGCTACCGCGGCCCAATGACGCCATACATTTTCAATTGGTCGATGCAAGCCCAACGCAGTAGCGGCGTTCCGATTATTGCGTCGGTTTCAGCCGCGTTGCTTCCCGATGGAAACATTCTCTTCGCGCACGGATGCCAAGCGCAGAACCGCGCTTATTCCGCCTGCTTCGCCATTTACGATACGCATCGTGACGAAACGAAACTGGCCGGAACGATCGACGTCCCTCCAGGCGGTGGCTCGCTCGCTTCAATTGCACTTGCAAATACCTCTAATGGCATCAAACTCGGCGTCCTCGCGGGCGAAGGCGACAAGTGGGGATGCGGCGCACGCGGAGTTTGCTTGATGACTTATCGCTACAACGCGCAGCGTTCCGATTGGACGCGTGAATCAGTGCGCGCGCTCGGTGGCGATGAAAACGCAAGCTTCCCCGGCTCCATCACTGCGGAAGGCGGATCGTTCGTATTGAATTACCGCCGGCTTACCGGCGAGCGAATCGATCTGAATTCGATGCTCGTTCCGATTCAGTGATGCGAAAGCCCAGCTTCGTGCAGGGCCGTTCGTCCCAATCCAATGGTCAGCAAGCGTGCTAGCATGGCGGCAATGAAGAAGCACATCTGTATGCTCGTGCTTTCGCCGGCCCTTCCGGACATTCGGGTCATGCGCGAAGCATCGTCGCTCGTGGAAGCCGGCTACGATGTTTCCATCGTGGATATCGAGCACGACGCATCGCGTCCATCTGAAGAAGTCGTGCGCGGCGTGCGAATTCATCACGTCTTCGTTTCGGATCGAAGCCGCCGTCACTACAGCCCCGTGCAAACGCTCCCGTGGCTCGCTTTCAAAGCGTCACGGATGCTTCGCAGCGCATGGACGGTCCTGCGCACTAAAGCCGACGCGTTTCACGCACACGACATCACGGCGCTGCCGGCGTGCATTGTCGCTGCGGCAGTTTACGGCAAACCGCTGATCTTCGACGCCCACGAACTGCCGATGACGCAACGTCACCTGATGGAAAGAAAAACGATCACGCGCCTTTCGCAAGCGCTGTTACGTTTGATGATGCGCCGCTGCACGCACGCCATCACCGTGTCGCCGCCGCTCGTCGACGAGATGCAAACGCGCTACGGCGGGCCCCGGGCGGTTCTCGTGCGCAACGTTCCTGAGTATCGCGAGCCTGCCGGCGGGGACAAACTGCGGTGCTATTTCGGACTGCCGCCGCAAACGCGGATCGCGCTCTACCAGGGATACTTCCAGGGAAACCGCTCGCTCGACGTTCTCGTGCGAACGGCGCAGTATCTCCCCGATGACGTCGCGATCGCGATGATCGGGAAAGGGCCCGACCTCGAAAAGGTTTTGAATCTCGCTCGAGAGCTCCGCGTGGAAAACCGGATCAAAATCAAAGATTTTGTTCCGCACGAGGAGTTGCTTTCGTGGACGGCTTCCGCCGATCTCGGCTTGAGCATTTTCTCACGCGATATCTCTCCCAGCACGCGTTACTGCTTGCCGAATAAAGTTTTCGAGTACTTGATGGCCGGTTTACCGATCCTTACGACGCAACTGGAAGCGGTCGTCGAGCTCGTGCAGCGTTACGGCGTCGGACGCGTTATCGATAGCATGGAGCCGCGAGCTGTCGCAGCGGGCATAGTAGGGATGTTGAGTGACAAAAACGCGCTCGCACAAATGCGCGCTAACGCGCTGACCGCGTGCAGAAACGAACTACGATGGAACGTGGAGGCTAAGGAATTGATTCAGCTTTACGACAATGTTTTCCAACGAAGTGCGCAAATCGGCGTCCCGAAAATCGAGGCGCGGGCATGACGCAATTGCAGATTGCCGAAAAGGCTGAAGGCAAAAGCCTCCTCACGATGTTCAAGCGGACCCTCGTGTTGGGGGCCCATACGGACGACGAGTTTGCATGCAGTGGAACGATTACGCGTCTGTGCGAACTCGGAAACGAGGTGCATTACGCAACATTCTCATCGTGCGGGGAATCCGTCCCCGCCGGCTTCGATCGCGACGTGCTCAAACGTGAAGTGTTGGATGCCGTAGATGCACTGGGCATTCCGCGAGAGAACTTCCGCCTCTTCGACTTCCCCGTTCGCCGCTTCCAAGAGAATCGTCAAGATATTCTAGAGACGATGGTGAAGTTGCGCGCCGAAATAAAACCCGACCTGGTCCTTTTGCCGGCGCTCGCGGATATCCATCAGGATCACGCCACGATTGCCCGCGAAGGCGTGCGCGCTTTCAAACATGCTACGGTGCTGGGCTACGAGTTGCCCATGAATATCATAGAGTCCGATCAGACGTGTTTGATCGAACTCAAGCCCGAGCACGTAGAGGCGAAGCTTGCGCACGCGCGTTGCTACCGGTCGCAGGAGCACCGCCCATATTTTCGTCCGGAGTTTCTCCGCGGGCTCGCTTCTGTGCGTGGACTGCAGATGAACGTTGAATACGCGGAAGCGTTTGAAGTGGTGAGGTTATGCATACACTAGACGGATCGCGCCCGAAGCCGGCGATCGAAGCCACGCGTTCGCAGATTGCGCCGGATTGTTATTTCGGCGAAGACGTCCGCATTGAAGCGGAAGAAGTTGAAATCGGACCGGGATGCAAAATCGGGTTCTCCGGCGACGATGATTTCCGTACGTTCGGCGGCGTGCGTATCAAAGTGCGGCGTTTGGTTCTCGGTGCCGGCGTGACGATCGGCCGGGCGGTGAAGATCGAGGGCGGCGAAATCGTTCTTGATGAGGGCGTAAAGATCCAGCGCCACTCCACCATCAAAGTTCTCGATACGCTGCACATCGGTGCGTATGGAACCGTCGGAGAGAACGGAGAAATCTCGGGACGCGACGTGCAAATCGGACAAGAGCTGTGGATGCTGCCTCACGTGAAGATCGGAGGCGGCTCCGCGTTCGAAAATGAATCGAGATTGGTTGCGGGACATTATCTGCACCTGGGCATCCACTCGTTCATTAATACGGCTCGTCCGGTTCAAATTGGAAACGAAGTCGGCATGGGAACGCGGACGCAGATTTACACGCACGGCGCGTATCCCTCGCGGCTGCAAGGATTCCCGGTGGCATTCGACAGCGTTGAGATCGGCGATTATGCCTGGATTCCGGGTGCGACGATCAACCCGGGCGTGCGCATCGGCGCGAATTGCGTCATTGGCGTGAATTCGCTTGTCACCAGGAGCATTCCCGATGGATGTTTGGCCGGGGGTTCGCCCGCGAAAGTCATCAAGGAAAACTGCTTCCCGAGCCCGCTGGAAGACGGCGCGCAGTTAGATTTCTTCGAGCAATTTTTCACCAACTATGCGCGTCTGCTCGGCTCATCGAATTCACCCGCAAGAGTTCCGGATCGTGACGCGGTCGTCTTCGAAGATGGTCAAACGGTTTACGTGGCGGCGCCGCATCTGACGGTGAGTGCACTCGATGCCGTGCCGTCGCACGCTCGCGTTATCGCAATCGGACCGTTGGACGCCGGCCATCCCACTTTCGGCCAATGGACGGTCTTCGATACCGCGCGCAAAAGTATCGACGGCATCGCAGACAAGCAGTCCGCACGCCTCCTCAACGAATTACGCCGCTACGGGGTCCGGTTCTACTCCCGTGACCGCGGCGGAATGTACGTAGACTGGTAAGCACGCGGTGCGGATCCTCATCGTCGCAAACAACTTTCCGCGGCCTAACCATGCGTTCGACGGAATTTTCAACCTGCGCGCCGCGCAGGCACTGCAGGCACGCGGTCACGACGTGTTGGTCGTGCGCTACATTCCGCGACTGCCGCCCTTTACGCCGTTCGGCCGCGCTTACCGGCATCTGCCCGACGCCTACGAAGTCGAAGGCATAAAGGTACGTTTGCTCCGGGGTTTCCAAGGGCCGCAGAGTTTCGGCATGGGTACGCTGCCGATGCAACTCCACGCGCAACTTTATGAAATCTGCGAAGCCTTCCGTCCGGAGATCGTGCACGCGCATGGATTGCTTGAATCCGGCCTCATCGCGTCGTCGGCGGGCCGTCGCTTCATCGTAACCGCGCACGGGTCGGAAAGTTATCGTCTGCCCTGGAAGCGTCCCGGACTGCGAAGCTTGGCGCAACGAGTGTTGCGCGAAGCTGATGCCGTAGCCGCGGTTTCAGAGTTCGTTGCGGACCACGTGCGGCGGCTGGGACGAAGCGATATTCACATCGTTCACAACGGCGCAAACAGCCGGATCTTCGCACCTGCGGATCGCTACGCCGCGAGACGCGCGCTGCGCATCGATACCGACCGTCCCACGATCGTTTACGCCGGGCAGTTGATTCCGGCAAAAGGGCTAACGGAATTAGCGAACGCGGTCAGGATGCTGAGCGATCTCGAACCGCAAGTCGTGATTGCCGGCGATGGGCCGGCGCGCGAAAGCTTTTACACGGCGTTGCACAGCTCGGGAACGAAAGCGTATTTCCTCGGCGCCGTCAATCAGCCGACGTTGGCGCAAGCTATGGCGGCGGCCGACGTCTTTGCGCTGCCGAGTTACGCCGAGGGCTTGCCGACGGTGATTTGCGAGGCGATGAACGCGGGACGCGCCGTTGTAGCAACAACGGTTGGCGGCATCCCCGAAATCGTGCATGAGGGCGAGACGGGTTTCGTCGTCGCACCCCGCGATGACCGTGCGCTGGCGGCACGAATCCGCGAAATTCTCGTCGATGGGGCGTTGCGTGAACGGCTCGAAGGAAATGCTGCAGCCTTTGCACGCGAGCGGCTCACGTGGGATGCCAACGCCAGCGCTTACGAAGAGCTTTACTGCCGTATTCTTGGCGAAGGAAGCGAAGAAAAAGAACGGCCGCGTGCGCCATCGCACGCGGCCGTATCGAGCCGAACGTAAAGTCTGTCTAGGGGAAGACGATTGCGGAACCGAGCGCGGGGATGTACATCGGTGCTGCGGGGCCGTTCGTGGCAATCGACCCGCCGTCGAGCACGTCGCTGCCGTTCATAACCAGCGTGTGCGCGTATTGCGGGAACGGATTGATCACCGAGCCGGCCGTCGACGGATTCACGACCACCGCGCACGCGCTGACGAATTGTCCCGCGACGTAGCAGTGTTTATATTCGCGTCCGTATGCACCGCCGGACATCGCTAGACCGGACACGTCGGCCGGCGCCGGCACCACTGGATCGAGCGGAACGAGCTGCGTTTCCGGCAGCGCGTGCAAGCCCGAGGTTGTGGCGAACATCGTCCACCAGATGCTCAGCGACGGATTGTACGTCAGCAAGAACGACGCGTAGCCGTAGGTCCGGGCGTCTTGCGACGTCGCCGCCGGACTCGTGTTGATCGATTCGCATTCGAACGTCTTGCCCTTAGCCGTTACCTGCAACTGCGTGTTTTCGATTGCAGTCCAGAGCCAGCCGTTCTGCTTAGCAATGCCGTCGTCGGTGAGGCAGTGTTCGAAGTTGCCGCCGAACGTGTTGCTTCCCGCTAGCATGCCGGTCGAGAGCGAGACGTCGTGACCGTTCAGTGCGTTGAGGCCGTTGAAGATCACCGGAACCGGCGCTGCGTTGTTCAGCGCGATCTCGCCTTGCGTCCACGCGTCGTCGGTGTAGTTACACGGAGCGCCCGGCGTGAATGAGGTGAGTCCGAAGTCGCTCAGCGGACCGGCGTCGTCAACGAAAAGTGCGTCAACGTGGCTGCTGCCGATGCGGCTCATAACGTACGACCGGAACAACGACTGCATGTTGGCCGATGCAGGGTTCATCACCCACTGTTGCACGCGGTTTTTGTACGTGTCGTAGATGCGGTTGTTGCTGCAGTCGTGCGCGAACGTCGTGTCGTCGGAGGTGTACAGCGGATCGGTCGTCGCTTCGCGGTTAGGATCGACGTACATCTGCACTTTGATGCCCGCGGAGGCGACGGAATTCGCATTCGCAATGTTCGTCTGAGCCCACGTGTCGTACGGTGCGGCTTGCGCCGGCGTAACCGTGCCGTTGCCGTTCGGTGAGCCTAGATAGTCGCTCGTTAGCACGTGTTTCTGCGCGATCGGTCCCGGCGTCGGAGTCGGCGTCGCGTTCGGACTCGGAACCGGCGTCGGATTCGTAATCACGGCTTGAACGGCGGTGATGGAAGCTGACGTCGACCCGGTGCCGGTAACCGAAGCTTGCGATCCTGCGGAGAGGACGCCACCGGCAATAACGCTGCTCGAGTTCAAAACGATCGGAATAGTCGTGCCGTTCGAGTTGATCGTGAAGCCGTAGTTCGTCGATCCGACGATCGTGCCGTTAGCTGTCACCGAGCCCGGCGCAGCACTGTAAAGCGTCACGATCGTGCCGTTAAAGGTCGCCGAAAGAGAACCGGTGCCGCTCACCTGAACGTATTTTCCGAGCGTCGGACCGGTGCCGCCGATGAACGTCGTGTTCGCATTGTAGTAGACGTACAGATAGCCGTGCGGATATCCGGAGTTGATCTGAAACCGTCCCGTCCCGAGTTGTGTGATCGGACCTTGGGTCGAAATCAACGCGGGGTTCGGCGTGGGAAGCGCGACGAGCGGCGTCGCCGTCGGACCGGGCGTCGGGGTGCCGGTCGTCGGCGAGCTGATCTGCGCTACCGCAGATGCGGTGATGCCTGCGGACCAAGAGCCGGTTCCGTTTACCTGTACTTGTTCGTTTACGAACGGAGCGGGGCCGGTGATCGCCGTGGATGCGTTCGTATAAACGTGGACATAACCGTGGCTCGATCCCGTTTGGATCGTGAATCCGCCGTCGACGAAGCCGGTGATGGGGCCCGTTGCGAGGAGCGTACCGTCGGGGTTTGTTGTGGCCATGCTAGGAACCGGTCCACCGCCCGTTTGCGGCATTACGGATCCCGGGGCCGAGTTACCGTTGGTGCCGCCACCTCCGCCGCCGCAAGCAGCGAGGGAAATAGCAGCAAGGAAACAGGCGAAAAGCGAGCGTTTCATAGCACGATTGCCATCGACAAATATGGCAAGTCATAACAGTCTCCTTACAGAGGCTTTACAAATTTAATTGACTTTACGCTGCGTTTACACGGTTGCCGGAAGAGCTGCCAAGCGAGCGTGAGCCATCATGGAGGCCATTCTCGGTTAGGACTTTCACCGCCGCACAGAGCGGGACAAGTGGACTAGGGTAACCCGCACCCGCCCGGCATTACACCGCTTGCTTATATCCTGAGTCCTAATGAACGGTTGGGTCTTTAGGTTGCTTCAACGTGCGTGAACTTGGTACTCACACCAAAATTACCCCAGATGGGGGAGTAGAGTTCGTCCCATATCAGGGTATGATTGGCGCGTCCCGTTCTAGTTTCAACGTCGAAAGGATCCATGGTGTTAACTTCCGTCGACACAATCCGGCTCTACATCGTTGAAGGCCAGGTGCTTTTCGCAAAGGCCCTGTGCCAAGTGTTTGCCGCAGAGCGCAACGTTGAAATCGTTGGCGATGCGCAAACCATCAACGAGCCGCTTTTGGCGAAAGCGCGGCC
Source organism: uncultured bacterium (assembly GCA_964546935.1). Lineage (GTDB taxonomy): Bacteria > Vulcanimicrobiota > Vulcanimicrobiia > Vulcanimicrobiales > Vulcanimicrobiaceae > JALYTY01. Next base: position 23,394 of record CAZJLJ010000022.1, read on the forward strand.
GGATGTGGTCATTCTCGATCTGGACGGTTCCAACGTCGGCTTAGTCGACGCTTTGGAGCGGTGCCGCGCGGCTGTGCCATCCGCGCGAATCTGTGCACTGACAATGCGTCCGGCGCCCGAAATCATGCAGCGATGTCTGGCAGCCGGCGCTGAGGGCTATATCATCAAAGACGTGACCCCCGCTGAATTGATTCGTGCGGTGAAATTGGTTGCTTCGGGCGAAACTTATGTGGATCCGCGAGTGGCGGGCGGTTGGTTGCGACGCAGATCGAACGGCAACCGGCGCGCAGATTTGAACGAGCTCTCGGCGCGCGAGACGGAAGTGATCCGTCTTATCGCCGAGGGTCTCTCGAATAAAGAGATCAGCGCACGCCTCAATCTCTCGGAAAAAACGATCAAAAACCACATCAGCCGAATTTTCTCGAAGCTAAACATCTACGCGCGTACACAAGCGGCCGTTCACGCCATCAAGCTCGGCCTTCTGTAATCGGTCAGTGCAAATAAACAAATACGCGCCGGGGTTGGCCGGCGCGTATTTTGTTTGCTTTTGCAGCAGTTGCTAGTTTAAGGAACTGCGACGAAAGCGCTGAGAGCACCCATCGTCGACGGATGAGCGGAACCGGCAAACGTTGCGGTACCGCCGTCGAGGACGCCGTAGCCGTGCAATTGCATGGTGTGGTGATATGCAAGGCTCAGGCGTGGCGCGGCTGCGGAGTAGCGGTTGCTGTTGACAACGACCGCACATTGGCCGATGGAATGTCCGGCGTAGTAGCACGTGCGATATTCACGAGCGTAAACGCCTGCCGATTTCTCCAAGCCGCTGATGTTCGACGGCGTTGCAACGAGCGGGCTCGTCGGAACGAGCTGGCTCTCCGGCATCACGCCGACCTTCGAAGGCGTTCCGTAGTTCTCCCAAATCATGCTGTACGACGGGTTGTACGTCATTAGGAACGAGGCGATCGTCCAGATGCGTGAGGGAACTGCGTAGGCGGCCGCGGTTGTGTCGATCGGCATGCACTGGAAGAGCTTGTGCCGACCGGCAAGTTCGATCTCAGTGTTTTCGGTAGCCGTCCACACCCACGAACCTTCTTCGTGCACGCTGCCGTTTGCAACGTAGCAGCTTTCCAAGTTGGCGCCGATGGTCGACGGATTCTCGGTAAGCGCAATCACGTTCGCTGCGGGGCCGTGGTTAACGAACGCACTGAGGCCGTTCACGATCGTGCTGTGGTTGATTGAGGCTTCCATACCGCGTTCGGCATTGAGCCAGCCGCTAAGGGTGTATCCGCAGGGGAGACCCGGAGAGAAGAACCCCGATCCGTACTGGGATGGAGCAACCGTGTCGTCTTCGTACATCGCGTCGACGTGATAGCCGGCCGTCTTGGTGCGAACGTATGCGGCGTACGCGGCGCGGAACGTCGAGGAGCCGTTGTTCATCAGATACTGCGTGACGCGATCGAAGTAGTCGTGAATACGCGCACCGCCGCAGGCATGATTGAAGGCAGCCTCGTTGGCGATGTAGAGCGGATCGGTCGACGTCTGACGATTTGCGTCAACGTAGACTTCCGTCTTCATTCCGACGGCCGCCATCGCGTTTGTGTTCTGGACGCCGGTCGACGCCCACGAAAGATAGGGTGCCGCGCGGGACGGGCTTACTGTGGTGGATCCGAACGGACGGCCGAGATACGACGCCGTAAGAACGTGGCGCGCAACGCCGGTTGACATAGTCACGGCATCTGGAGACACGGAACTACCGCCGCTTGATAAAGCAGCGTTGGGATCCGGATTTGTGCTTGATGTGCCGAGTGAGGAGTTGTTGTTGGGGATGGCTTGTGTCGTTGTGGTGTCCGCTTGTCCGGCGATCGGGGCGGTCCCGTCGGACCCGGGCGGAGCGGAACTTGGTATCAACGACGAGGTGTTTTGGCCGCTGCAAGCAGCCAGGAGGCCTGCAAACAGACAGGCCCCTGTGAGTTTTTTAAATTGGTGCATTACTTAGGTTAATGTCCTCGTAGCGAATGCGAACGTTTTTGGAACGACGATTCGTTCGAGCGCATCAAGAACGTCATTGACGTCCTTGTCACTCATTGCGGGATAGAGTGGCAAAGATAGCAATCGTCGCCAAATCGCTTCGGTCTGCACCAGTGGTTTCTTCCCAAGCGAGCGGTAGCCGGAGAACAAGTGTGTCGGTATGTAGTGTACCGACGTTCCGATGTTGGCGTCCCGAAGTGATTCGATGAGCGCGTCGCGCTCGATGCCGGTCACATGCTCGTCTACTAAGAGAGCGAACATGCACCAGCTGTGACGATCTCCCGCATTTGCGGCAGGTGCTTGCATTGCAAGCCCGGGCATCTGCGAGATCCGCTCGATATATTGCGAGGCTATCTCATCTCGTCTCTGTTGCAAAGAGTACAAACGTTTAAGTTGTGTTAGACCTAACGCCGCTAAAGGGTCCGCTAGGTTGTATTTGAAGCCCGGCTCGCGCACGTCATAGCGCCAAGAGCCCGCCGCCGTGTAGCGCTTCCAAGCATCCTTATCCATGCCATGGAGTCCAACCACGCGAGCGCGCTCCGCAATCGCGTCGTCATTCGTTAGCAGCATGCCGCCTTCGGCCGACGTGAGATTCTTCGTGGCGTAAAAACTGTACGCGGCAGCGTCACTGCGCTTGCCCGCCCACTCTCCGCGATCGAGCATACCGACGGCGTGTGCGGCATCTTCCAACACTTTGATCCCACGTGCGTGTGCGAAGTCGACGATCTTCGCGATGTCGATCGGGCGTCCGGCGTAGGCCAACGGGATGATTGCTTTCGTTCGCTCGGTAATCACTGCATCGATCGTTTCGACGGTAACCGAAAGCGTCTCGGGGTCGATGTCGCAAAACACGGGCGTGGCTCCGAGCTCGAGCGTGCACTGCGCGCCGGCAACAAACGTAAGCGAAGGCATTACGACTTCGTCACCGGGGCCAATCCCCATCGCGTGCAATGCAACGTGCAGCGCGGCAGTGCAGCTGTTTAATGCGATCGCGTGCTTCACGCCGGAACGCCCTGCAAATTCCTCCTCGAACTCTTTTGTTACGGGGCCGGTCGTGAGCCATCCGTTTCGCAATGTCTGGACGACGGCTTCGATTTCGCCGTCATTTAGTTCGGGCTTGCAGTACGGAAGGAAAGTGGATCTCACGTAATCGGTCTCCCTAAAGCTTTTCGAGTTACGATTTCTACGTTGCGTGCGAGCGCGATAATGATGAGGGCAAGCCAAAGGTATTTGTCTTGCACCATGTCAAGGAACAGCGCCGCCACGAAGAGTCCGAGAAGAGTTGCTTCCAGCGCGATACGGACGGAGTAGAGCGTGCTCTCCGGCGAAATGACTCTTAGCGAGCGCGCCGACTTCCACCACGCGGTAAGAATGATGATTGTTCCGATGATTCCAAGTTCTACCGAGGTTTGCACGATAAGGTTGTGCGACGCTCGGTGCCAGCGCGTATAGTATGATTCCGAAACGGAAAGGAACGCGTGATCGTACGCTAGCGGAAAGTTGCTGAAACCCGATCCAAAAATGGGATGTTCGCGGAACGCCGCGATGCCGACTTTCCAAATGTCGCTGCGGCCGGCTCCGCCGGTCGAAGTAGCGTACGAGAACCGCGAGAGCGCGTTGCCGAAAGCCCCTAGTGCGACTGCGAGACCGCCCAGGCCGAACGCTGCCAGAGCGATACGTTTCTGCGAGCGCACGAGCATGTAGGTAAATGCAATCCCCATCGCAAGGATCGCACCGCGCGAACCCGCTACGGCCGCGCCTGCGGCGATCGACAAAACGGCAGCTCCGCCGAGAACTGCGGAAGTGACGGTGCGCGATTGCGTGACGGCGCTAAGTGCCAGGCAAAACGGCAATATCAGCGCCGCGGCAAACTGATTCGGATCGATGACGCTGTCGTCGCTTTGAATGAAGAGGCGGTTGTCTTTCGAGACGCCCATGCCGTGATGGAATAGATACGCTCCGTAAAGTCCACCCAAGGCGCCGCTCAAGATGACCAAGGTGACGATCATGTTGAAGGTTCGCCGGTCGATCGGCATAAGCGAGATTGCGGCGAAGAGTGAAAGTAACTGAAGCGTTGTCCAGACGTGCGCCATCCCGAACATCGGATCGATCGCCCACATGAGCGAAGTGACCGCCCAAAAATAGAAAGCGAACCACCACACAAGGGACTTGTCGGGGGTTACGAACTTTCTCGTACGCAGCAGCCAAAATGCTATCGTTCCGCCGGCTGCGATCGCAACGAACTTCGTAATAGTTCCGGCCGACGAGAACAGCAGCACGTTGTCGAACGGAACGAGCAGAACGAAAATGCCGAACGGAAAAATGAGCGGGGCGCGAAAAGCTGCATAAGCGCAGATTGGACCGGCGACCGCAAGCAACGCCAACGCCGTCCCGGTTTTCGTTCCGGCCAGCATGATCGCGCCAAGCATGGCTGCGATCGCGAGTCCGGCGATCGCGACCCACGCCACTGTGTTCTTCGACGGCGCGTGGATGCGAACGGTTCGGGGCAGGGGAAATCTTGCGGCCATATTTGTTACCGTACCTGTGCCATATCAGAGGGTATAGAACGCGACGGCCCTAGCGGGCTGAGCCAAGTGTCCCCACACGCTTGACGAACCCGGTTAGCAAGCCGGCGTAGATCGCAAAATCGCTTCCTTTCGGGAGCAGCATCGTTTTTGCGCTGATTCCCGAGACGATGCGGAAGTAGATGATTGCCGTTGTTTGGCTCAAGACGTACCCAAGTGTCGAACCAAGCGCTGCACCAACCAACCCGATTCTAGGAATCATCAGCCAGCTTACGCCGATACAAATCGCCGCCGAAAGACACGCCAAGGTCAACGCAACTTCGGGGCGGCCCAGACGCAACGTGAAGAAGTTCGACATCGGTCCGCCAAGCGACAACGCGAACACCCCGATTAGTAAGACGCGCAACGCAGGCACCATCGGAAGAAAGGCGGGTCCATAGAGGAGCGAGACCGCAAACGGCGCTACGATCGCCAACGTCGCACTGCAAATGCCTGCAACGAGCACGTTGTGACGTACGCAACGCGCAACCAGCTGCGCCGCCTCGTTTATACCCAAGCTACCGACGTGCGGCGAAGTAACGATCGTAGTGACTTGGGTTGCCGTCAACAGCGTCTCGGCTGCGGCAACTGCGATCGTGTACATTCCGAGGCTTCGCGTGTCGGCGAGGATCGCGACGATGTAAATGTCCGCGCGATAATTCAGTAACGAAACGAGGTTGACGCTTCCGGAGCGAAGCGCGTACCAAACGTAATCACGCAGGCGGACCGAACCTTCGGGCAGGCGGCGGGAATCGACAATAACCCATGTTAGAATAGCCGCGCCAAGAACGTTTCCGGCGGCAATCCATGCGCCGATCGCCGACCACGGAGCTTTCCCGAAGAAGAGGAACGCGGCGATCATGAAAGTTATCGTTAGCACAACGCTTCCCGTTGCAAGCGCGGTGATGAGCCGGATCTTTCGGGTTCCGGTTGCGTAACCGGTGCCCACCATCATCGCTATCGCAGCCGGCAACGATAGAATTGCCGGCAGAGCCGCCCACATCGCGTGAGCGCCGCGCGCAATCAACAGAACGGCGACGGTTCCGGTCGCAAAGAATCCTAACGCAGAGAGCAGTGTGGGCCGCAAGACGCCACGGCCTGCCCCTTCGCGCAATAAGTAGAACGAAATAGCCGAAGTGAGTCCGGCGAACGCCGCCGTCACGAGCCCCGCTTCAACCATCGGCAAGGCGTAGATACCGCGTCCTTGCGGTCCCAGGATGCGTGCGGTGAGAATCCCGAGCGCCGCCGCTAGGATCATGTTCACGATCCTGAGCGAGAAACTATAAACCCCGTCGGCAACGAGTTGACGTCTGAGAGCCATCGCTATACCGCTCGGTGCGAAAAAATTTCACACGCCGTTTTGACTATGCATTCCATGTAGAGATATAGACACACGTTCTGTACGTAAAACAGATCGTAAGGCAGGACCGTTCCAACGTCGTCGGGCTGGAAGTTACGTGGCAGCACGAGTTGCGCCCAGCCGGTAACTCCGGGGCGTACGATGTGGCGTTGCGAGTAGTTCTGCATCGCTTGGACAAAGCGATCGGCGTATTCGCGCATCTCCGGTCGCGGGCCGACGAGGGACATATCGCCGCGCAGCACGTTCCACAGCTGCGGCAGTTCGTCCAAGCTCGTCTTTCGCAAGAACGTACCCGTTCGTGTGATGCGTTCGTCGCCGGGGCGAGCCCACTCATCGCTCGCTCCGTTTCGCATTGTGCGGAACTTCCACATCACGAAACTCTTGTCGTCGCGTCCGACGCGCTCTTGCGAGAACAAGACCGGCGTTCCGGAATCGCGCAAGATCGCAAGCGCAACCAGCAGCATCACCGGCGATAAAACGATCAGCCCAACGGTTGCAAAGAAAAGGTCGAGCAGGCGAATCATCCATTGCTGCCCGGTCCATAGCGAACCGCGTCCTGACTCGCGCACGTGTTCTACCACGCCTTCGTAGTGCAGATTTCCACGCCGCATGCGGTGCAGATGGACCGCCGCCAGTGCCGCAAACATCGACCACACTAAAGAAGTAGCGGGGGCCGCAACCCAATCGAAGCTCAAGATCAATGCGATGAGGATCCCGGCAATCATGCCAAGGAGGGCAACGCCGATCGATGCATACCATTCGTCGGCTGGGCCGATCGCAAATGTCGTGCGGTAACGCCCGACTCCGCTCGCGATCAAAAGCGTCGCCGCCAGCGTTAGGAAGGGCGTTGCGCCGGATCCCGAAATGACGTCGACGATCACAAGGGCCAAAAATGCTGCGATGCAATCCGTCGTGAACAACAGCAGCCCGCTCGTTCGCAAACGTTCGGGGAGGCGATACGCGACGGTTCGCGATTCGCTTACGGGAAGATGTCTCGCCGTGGTGGTCACTTTCATGCACTCCTTTGCCGCGCAAGAACAGCATGGCGTACGCGCTCGTAGATTGCGAACGCCGGACGGCGTAACGTGATTTCCCCATACGGAATCGCCGTAGCGCCAAGATCGTGTTTAAAGCGAGCGACGCCCTCCAGGCCTTCGCTTGCACCAAGGTTGTACCAACGCACACCGCGCGCACACGCGGCCTGAATTAAGGCGAGATTCAGGGCGTTGCTCGGGCGATAGCGTCCGAAGTCGCGCCGCATCGCCGCGGACCAGAAGAAGAGCTCCTCCGAGCCGAACAGAACGACGCCCCCGCCGATCGGTTCACCGTCGAGGTTTGCAAACCACAGCTGAGCATCGTCTTGGCCGCGTTCGAGAACGGCGTGCAGTAATTCAAAAGAGACGGGCGGCTGCGGAAGGCCCCAGCCTACGCTCGCCTCTTTTAAAATTTCGAAATATTGCTGCAATTCGCCGATCGGCGCGCGTTCGCAAACCACCCCGCGACGTTCCGCCTGTCCCGCCATGCGGCGCGTGACGCCGCGAATATTTGCGAGAACCGCATCGAATCCGTCGCGGCAATCGATCACCGCGGTTTCGTGGACGACGGTGCTGGCGCGTGGCAGTTGCGGCGCCGGCCCGAGCGGCCATGGAATGAATTGAAGATGGTCGATTCGGCGCGCGACTTGGCAGAGCGCGCTCGCGGTTAGTTCGTCCTCCGCGAGTCCACCGCGTGCGTCAAGCACGCAAGAGTAACCGCCCTTCGGAAAGGCGAGATGTTCGCGCAGACGCAACCGCATGCGGCGTGACTGCACCGTTGGAATGATGACCGTCTGACCGTCGACCTGCAGCCGGAGCGCAGCCGGCACCAAGGAATCAAAGGTGTCGGCAAGCGCCAGCGCCCACGCAGGACGGGCGAAAAACGTCGGCGCGGGATGTTCTCGATCGAAAGCGAGCCATTCCGCGAGCGGCATAGTGTCGATCACGAAGACTCAGCAAGCACGTGTGTACCTGTCCTCCGTTCGGATGCGCGGTTCCATGCGTTCGCAAGGCGTGCCACGCAGCGTTTCGGACTATATGTTTCCGCAACGTACGTCGCAGCGTCGTTTTGCGTTTGCAATTCGCCCCGTTCGAACCGGTCCAGCAGTTCGGTAATGCGCGCTTCTATATCGTCGTAGTTGCGAACGTTTAGCGTGAATGGGAAATCCTGAGTCCACAAGACGTAACGCCCGTGCGTCAGCGCCTCGAGGCACATCAGCGAAAGCCCGTCATGTTTCGTAAAGCGAATCAGAACGGTACTTTCGCGATACACGTCTTGCAGCGACGAGCACCAGCCCATACGCGAAACGTCCGCATCGGGCGGTGCGTAGAAATCTCCGCCGCCGACGACAATGAAGCGGACGTTCCGCTTTGCAAAGGTGCGAATCAACCGTTCGTACTCGCGGCGGCCGTAGAAATCTCCGCGAGTTCGCGGCAAATAGAGTAAGATGGTAAACCGCTCCGGCAGCGGTGTCGGCTTCGCTGCGGGGAGTCTCGGTGAAAGCGGCGCAAGCGTTGCGTCGATACCGAGCCGGCGCAGCTCGTCGATCGTCCAATCCACTTCGGCGAGGTTCACGACGTTCGAAGATTGACAGTAGCGCCGAAGCTTCTTGTTGCTATAGAGCGCCATGATGTCACTGCCCACCCAGTGAATCACTTTCGGCTTACGGAGCATGCGTCCAAAGAGATGAAGCCAACGGTCGGCGATCGGCGAACCGATCGTATACCAGACGTCACACGAGAACAATTTGATCATCGACGTCGCCACTTCAAGGCGAACGCGCGTGCGAAGCATCTCCGGAGCCCAACCGTACGATCCGTGCTCGAGTTCTTCGCCAACTTGCGCGCAGAAGAGATCCAATCCCGAGATGGCAATACGCCGCGGTGCGTGTTTTCGTGTCTTCTTCGAAGCCGCCGCTTCATCGAGCGTTGCTATAAAGCCCGCTGCGAGTTGCGAGCGCGTGAAACGCGTCGCAACGTATTGGTATCCCACGATATTGGGTTCTAGTTTGCCCTGTTGATGTTGCTTGACCAGTTCGCGCAAGATACAAGCGGCATCGCCCGCGCGCTCGGCATGATGAACGCCCGGAAAATCGTAGTTCCAAACCACGTGGCGTCCGCGTGCGAGATTCTCTAAAACGAGCATCGACTTGCCGTCGTGTTCCGGCAATCGCAGAAGCACCGACGATTCATCGATCGCGCGCGGCATGTGATGGATGTGCCCGAGAAACTCGACGTTCGGCGGCGCGACGGGATTGCGGCCGCCGCGTCCGACAACACGGAACGGAACCTCCGGGAGCTCTCTCGCAATCGAATAAACGAGTTTCTCGCCATAGAATGAACGGCGGGGTTCCGGGAGATACGTAAGCACGCTAAATCGTTCCGGCAAAGGCGCGATGAGCGGCGCCGGTTCAATTGCAGTGACCGGGACGTACTTCGATTCGATTCCGAGTTCACGCAGTTCGTCGACGAGCCACGGTCCATCGCTCACGTTGATGAAGCGATACCGTTTGATCAGCTCGAGCAGTTGCGGGTCGCGCTTTGCAGTGAGAATGTCGGTTCCCGCCCACAGCACGATAACGGGAATATTACGCCATCTCGCCGCTTCGACGATCGCCATGTTGGGACCGGGACCACCGAACGCGATGACTGCATCGGCACCGAGCGTTGCCATTACGGCACGCAACGTTCCAAAGCGTGTCGGCGGATAGTAACGTAATCGCCACGTATCCGACTGTTGGTTGATAAGGTTGCAGAGAAAATCTCCGTAGTAATCGAAACCGACGACGACCGCCTTACGCATGCGTATCCTCGTTGCTTTGCGCAACAAGCCGTTCTAGCGCGTCGCGATCCAGCGGTCCGACAGCCATTGCCCGAACGACACCGTCGCGCACGACGATCGTTTCCGGGATGACACGCGCGCCAAGCAGCACGTTCGTTTGACGATCGGGATCGACCACGATCGGATACTCCAAACCAAATTCTTTCGCAAACGCGTTAACCGCAGATGCCGGCTCGCCCTGATCGATGCCCACCAGTTCGATGCCACGTTTATGCAGCGTCGTCGCGGCGCGAGCGATCGTCGGCGTCTCTTCCCGGCATGGCGGACACCACGTCGCAAAAACATTGTAGACGATGGTTCCGTGCGTCGGCGGCTTTACTTCAAGAGAGCGGCCGTCCAGCGCGACAAGCTTTAGTGCCGGCAGCGGTTCGCCGGTTTTCACCGGGTGAATTCCATGATGGTAGTGGGAACGCAGGACGAGCGCTGCTACGGCCAGCACGCCGAGCGCAAGCGGCAAGCTGAACCAGCGTCGTTTTGGTTGGGCCATGCTCTAGTGATACCAGAGATAATGGCTCGCTTGACTGCCCTTGATTTCCTGAATTAGCACGGGCTTTTCGCCGTTTCGTAGATGGCCGCAAGCTTGTACGGTCTACCATAAGCGGTCGATCTCGTGCCGCAGCATGCCTAAAGGATTGGTGGAAATGAAAAGGTTTTCAACGGCGCCGCTGCTCGGCGCATCGATCATCGCCCTGGCTTCCTTGCTTGCCGCTTGCGGCGGCGGTGGCGGCGGCGGCAGCACGAACCCGCCCGTAACAAACCCCGGGGGCGGCGGCGGTAACGGTGGCGGCGGTAACCCGAGCCCGAGCGCTAGCCCGAGCAGCTCCCCCGGAACCCCGGCTCCGTCTCCCGGCGCGACCGGATCGCTTGCTACCGCCAATGGACCTCTGTCGGCAAATAGCACCGTGGTGTTCACTTGCGCTTGCTCTGGAGAAGCGGGAACGACCACGACAACCGACGCCAACGGATCGTTTTCGCTACCGAATAGCTCGACAGCTATTCCGGCCTCAAATACGCCGTATACGCTCTCGCCCGGTCGTAATTACATCGTCGTTGGCTATCAGAGTGGTGGGACGCAAGCGTGGACAATTCAATTTCTTGGAAACTCTCCGGCTACGAACCAAACGCTCTCTGCGTTGAGTCCAACAGCACAGGCAGCAGCCGCACTATTCGTCTATTACGATGCGGCGTACAACCCTGCGATTACGGGGGGCAACCACACTTTCGATTGGTTTGATATTCGACAAGTCGAGGCGTGGGCGCAAAAGCTTGATTCAGCGAGCGGGTTAACACCGCATGAAGCAGCGCTAATGGCTGACGTCAAAGCCCAACAACAAAAAAATGCCAGCCTCTATCCTGGTGTTGTACCGCAATGGAATCCGCAATCGGGAGCCATGACTAACCCAACCATCACAACGGATGTGAAGAATATAATGAGTGATGGAACCGCTATGGATAGCGCATTGCCGACACCGTGCCCGGCCGGCCCGGAGAAGTGCAGCCCGACTCCCTAACCACTGAACAAACGAGCACCAGGCACGTTCCGGCGTGCCTGGTGCAACCGGATGTAGGGAATTGGGCCGCCTGGGTCACCAGCACGGAGGCGCCAATTCGTTAAGATAGGAGATATGATGCGGAACTCTACTCCGGCACTATTCATGACGCTCGCAATTGCGACGATGGGTGCAACGCCGGTATCGCAAACCACGATTCACCCCGGTGACCAGCTCAACGTGCAAGTCTACGGGGACAAGGATCTCACGCAGACGGTCACGGTGCTGCCCGACGGGTCGATCATCTATCCGCTCATCGGTCGCGTTCAAGTCGGCGGGCAAAGCGTAAACGATGCGACCACGACGGTTCGCACAAAGTTGCAGAAGTACGTTAGAAATCCGTTCGTTACGATCGAGATCCAACAGCTTGGCCAACCTTCGGTGTTGGTGCTCGGAGACGTAAAAACACCCGGCAAGTATCAGCTGCGCTCGGATGCGCGCGTCACCGATGCAATCGCCGCTGCCGGCGGCATTGTGGACGTGAACGGACCGATGCCCGACGCACGAGTTTCGAACCCTCAGGGTGACGTGAGCACGGTTTCTTTGCAGAAGTTGCTGCACGACGGACAAACCGCGCTCGATAAGCCGGTCGGTGAAGGGTACGTCGTGTACGTTCCGGGACCGACGCTGTTTAACATCACCGTAACCGGGGCAGTCGATAAACCGGGCGACGTTCAGATCGCTGAAGGAGATCATCTCTCCGAAGCCATTGCAAAAGCAGGGAACAGCGCAAATGCAAATGCGGATCTGAACAACATTCGCGTTATTCGTACGAACCCGGACGGCACGCGTTCAGAACAGACGATCGATCTGTACAAGGCGTTGGAGCGCGGAGACAGCTCAGCCGACATTTCAATGCAAAAAGGCGACGTCGTCTACGTTCCTCAGGCGAAGAGACATAGTGACGTAGCCGGCTCCCCGCTGCTATACCTTCTGGGCCGACTGATCATTCCGTAGGAGATAACTGTGCAGGCGATTCCAGGCGCACAACCATATGCGCTTCCAGGCGGCGTTGAGCCGTCGACACCCGCATCCGAACGGCAACACGAACTGGCTTCGTTGTGGCGAACCATCGTTCGCCGGCGCGCTACCGTGTTACGCATCTTCGTCGGCTTCGTCGCGTTGATGGTAATCGGCACGCTCGTCTGGCCGAAGCAGTACACGACCGAGATCAAGTTGATCGCCGGAAGCACCAGCGGTGCACCGGGCGAGCAAAACGCCGATAGCCAACTGCCGGTGTTGAATGCACTGGTGCTTGCCGGCGGCCTGCAGAGCTCGGAAACGTACGCCGAACTCTTCAAGGAAACGCCGGTCGTCCAGCGCGTCATCAACCAGCTTCATTTAAATGTAAGCCCGAACGGACTGCTGAGCCACATCGTCGTGAAGCCGGTTACGAACACGTCGATTCTATCGGTGGCCGCAACGTGGGGCGACCGCGATACGTCGGCGGCCATTGCTAATGCTTTTGGCCAAGCGATCGTCGATCGCCAACGCGATCTTGTTTCTTCGCAGGCTCGCGCAGCGCTCGATTCGTTGAAGACGCAGCTGCCCGACGCGCAGCAACGCATGAACGACGCTTCGAATAAACTCGCGTCGTTTGAAACCGAACACCGCATCGCGAACATCGATCAGCAGACGCAGAACACGATCACGAACATGGCGGGTCTCGATGCGAAGATCGGCCAGGTGCAAGCGGATCGCCAGCAATCCCAAGCGCAGTTAGCGTCGACTACGGCGCAGATGTCCGGAATGTCGCCGACGATCATCGGTAACTCGACGACTTCGACGAACCCCGTAGTGTCGCAGTTGCAGCAACAGCTCACGCAGGTTGACGTGCAACTTCGTCAAGCTCAGCAGGAGTACACCGATCAGCATCCTCAAGTCATCGCGCTCAAGGCACAAGAGCAGCAACTGAAAGATGCGATCGCGCATCAACAACAAACGGTCGTTTCGGGGCAAAGCAGCGTGCCGAATCCCGTCTACGAACAGCTCCAGCAACAAGCTACAAATTACCGCTCGCAAGTTGCCGCGGACACCGCGCAATTAGTGGAGCTGCAACGTCAAAGCAAGGCGATGGCGCCGTTGCTCGCCGCACTGCCGGCTCAGACCGCACAACTCGCGGATCTGCAACGCTCCGCGAAAGCGGCACAGGACGTCTACGCTGCATTGCAGCAGAAGTACGTGAACGCGCAAGTCGCCGCGCAAACGGCGCTCTCCGACGTGACGGTAACGCAACCCGCCAGCCCGCGTCAGGCGATCGTCCGTCCCAGCTTGCTGCTCAACTTCGTCATCTCGCTCGTGCTGGGTCTCGTTCTCGGCGTAACGGGCGCATTGGTGCTCGATTATCTCGACAACAGTATTAAGGACGAACACGAAGTCGAACAAGAGCTTGCGCTTCCGCAACTCGGCGCTATTCCGCTCGTGCAACTGCGCAACGGCGAACCCGTCGTTCCGTGGGTGAAAGCGCTTGCGCTCGAATCGTTCTTGCAGCTCGTCACGAACATGAAGTATGCGACCGACGTGCAGCTGCGTTCGCTGGCCGTGATCAGTCCGCAACAAGGCGACGGCAAATCGACGATCGCACTAAACATCGCGCTTGCCCTGAATGAAATCGAAGGTCCGGTGTTGCTGGTCGACGGCGATCTGCGCAGACCGTCGCTGCATGCAAAATTGCGCATGCCGAACGAACGCGGACTCTCCGACGTTCTCGTCGGCGCGACTGCGCTCGACGAAGCGGTGCAAATCGACGAACGGAGCGGACTTGCCGTCCTAACGAGCGGAACCGCCACGCCGAACCCGATCAAACTCCTCGAGTCCTCACGCTTTGACTCATTGATGGAAGAGCTCTATCAGCGGTATCAAACCGTTGTGTTCGACGGAGCCGCACTCGTCGGCAACGTCGACTCCGCTGTGCTCGCACGCCGCGTAAGCGGCACGGTGCTCGTCGTATCGCACGGATCGACCGATCTGCGCGAGGCGAGCGGCGCAATGAAGCGCCTACAGCGCATGGGCGTACGCAACGTCCTTGGTTTCGTGCTGAATCGCACCGAACCGCGCCGCGCGGATTACACTCCGTACGGCAACGACGTGCCGCGCCTCTACTCCGACGATGCGCCCATCGTCGCTGCTTCGCAATAGCGTTGAACGATTCGAGCGCAGCTATGTTCGAAGCCACGGGACGGACAGTTGTCCATCTTATCGAACCACAACATCTGTTCGTCCCGGCGCTCGTCGACGTGTTTACTGAGGCCGGCCTCTTCGTAGATTTTGTGGCGGCGCAAGTCGATCCACGCAAACTCTTAGACGACCAGCCCGATTTGGTATTTCTCGACACCGATTTCATCGACGAGCCGCTAGAGAGCGTGCGGCTCGCTCACGTACTTGCGCCGAAAGCACAAATCTATGTGTACTCGAGCGCAACGAGTGACACGATCGCCCGCGCCTTTACAGCTGCGGGCGCCGATGTTGTGCTGGAAAAATCCGCCGACCGCCGGCAGATCGTTCAAACACTGCACGACGTCGACCGCCGTCGCCGCCAGCGCCATCTACACGATACCTAGCCGACCTAACCAAAGCGTAGGCATCACCCATAGGGGTGCGGAAATTGAAGCGCTCCCATGACCGTACGACCCCAAAGCGCCGAGCTTCCTAAAACCTACGATCCCAAAGCTGTCGAACCGCGACTCTATGAGTGGTGGGAGCGCAGCGGTTTTTTCCACGAGGATCCGGATCCGGCGCGACCGCCTTTCATCATTCCGATGCCGCCGCCTAACGTAACCGGGCGCGCGCATCTTGGTCATGGGTCGACCTACACGCCGATGGACGTGCTGACCCGGTACCACCGGATGCTTGGCGACAACGCCGACTGGCTGCCGGGGCTGGACCATGCCGCCATCGCCACCGAGGCGGTGCTGGTTCGCGAACTTACTAAGGAAGGCAAAGCGCGCAACGAGCTCGGACGCGAGCGCTTCGTCGAACGCGCCTGGGACTGGTCCCGCACCTACGGCGGCTCGATCAACGAGCAATTCCGCAAGCTGGGCTTCGGTCCGGATTGGGACCGCGCCCGGTTCACTATGGACGAGGGGCTCTCCGCCGCCGTCCGCAAGGCGTTCGTTACGCTCTATCGCGAGGGGCTGGTCTATCGCGGTAAACGGCTGATCAATTGGGATCCTAAAGGCAAAACTACCGTCTCCGACGCGGAAGTCGATCACGTCGAACGCGATTCGTTCCTGTGGCACATCAAGTACCCGTCAAGCGACGGATCGTTCTTCGTCGAAATCGCGACCACGCGCCCGGAAACCATGTTGGGCGACGTTGCGATCGCGGTGCATCCCGAAGACGAACGGTACACGAATCTCGTCGGCAAAACGGTTCTCGTTCCGCCGTTGCTTAAGCGCGAAATACCGATCGTTGCCGATGCCGCGGTCGAACGAGGCTTCGGAACCGGTGCTGTGAAAGTCACGCCGGCGCACGATGCGACCGACTACGAAATCGGTCTTCGCCATGCGCTGCCGATGCCGTCGATCATGGATTTTGATGCAAAGATTACCGGCGTCGAATTACCGGTCGGAAAGTACGACGGACTCGATCGTTACGACGCGCGTAAAGCAATCGTCGAAGATTTGCGCACCGCCGGATTGCTTGTCAAAGAAGAACCGTACCGCCACGCGATTGCAGTAAGCGAACGCACCGGCGACGTGATCGAACCGCTGCTTTCTTTGCAGTGGTTCGTGAAGATGAAGCCGCTGGCGGAGCCCGCGCTTAAGGCGTACCACGAAGGCCGCTTGAAATTCGTGCCTGAGCGTTACGGCCGCACGTACGAGCAGTGGCTCGAGAACATTCGCGACTGGAACATTTCGCGGCAGCTTTGGTGGGGCCACCAGCTTCCTGTTTGGTACACCGCCAACGACGACGTCATCGTCGCGGAAACGCAAGAAGAAGCGCTCGCAATTGCGGAACGGCGCTTCGGCACGCACGAACTGACGCGCGATCCGGATACGCTCGATACGTGGTTTTCCAGTGGTTTGTGGCCGTTTTCGATTCTGGGCTGGCCCGAGAAAACGCTCGAACTCGAGTGCTGGTATCCGCAACAAGTCTTGATCACCGGATGGGAGATCATCTTCTTGTGGGTCGCGCGCATGGTGATGCTTGGATTGCATTTCATGGGTGAGGTGCCGTTTCCAACGGTCTTCATTGCGCCGCTCGTATTCGACGCACAGGGCCGGAAAATGTCGAAGTCACTTGGCAACGCGATCGATCCGCTCGATTTGGTGGATCGTTACGGCGCCGACGCGTTCCGGATGGGCATGATGCGCCAAATGCGCTTGGAAGGCCAGGAGATTCGTTTCCACGAGTCGCGTTGCGAAGAGGCGCGAAATTTCAACAACAAGGTTTGGAATGCAACGCGTTACATGTTGGGTCTTCCCGAAGGCCTGCCCGCCGCGCGTATTCTGCCAAAAAACAATGAATTGACGCAAGCGGATCGCTGGATCCTGACGCGCCTGCACGCCACGATCGAAGACGTCAGTAAATTGCTGGACGCCTTCGATTTCGGCAACGCGGCCGATACCCTGTGGAAGTTCATTTGGTATGAATTCTGCGATTGGTACGTCGAGGCGACGAAGGCTCCGGAGAATCAAACCACGCGCGGCGCGGTGCTTTCGTTCGTTTGGAACAATGCCATGCGGCTGCTTCATCCGATCTCGCCGTTCATCAGCGAAGAAGTATGGCTTGCGCTTCCGCACGACGGCGCTTCCATAACAACCGCGGCGTGGCCCGATGAACTGGAGGTTCCGATCGATCGCGATGCCGCCGCAGCCTTCGAAGCCCACATGACGGCCACCGAGTCGATTCGGCGGCAAAAGCAAGAACTCAATTTGCCGCCGTCCGCCCGTCCGGAGACGCGCGTACCCACGGATATCGCCGCGCCGGTGCTCGAGGTTATTCGTACCTTCACGCCGCTCGCGGCCGGTGCAAACATCCGAATGGATGATTCGCTGACGGGCGGAATCAACGGCATCATCGTCGATGCACCGCGTGAGTTTCTAGTGGATCGCTACCGGAAGGACGCCAAACGGCTTCGCGGCGAGGTGGAACGCGGCGAGAAGAAGCTCGGCAACGTACAGTTTACCGCCAAGGCGGCACCGGATGTCGTTGCGAAAGAGCGCGAAAAGCTCGAAAGTTATCGGAACGAGCTTAAACGCGTGCAAGAAGCCTTATCCGCCATGGGAGAATTGGAATGACGACCGCCGAAGAGCAGCGCGTCTTAATAGGAAGCGAAGAGATCGGCCGCACCATCGCGCGGTTGGCGCATCAGATCCTAGAACCCGAAGATGCGCAAGACGGCGTCGTTTTGATAGGTATTCGCCGCGGCGGCGAAGCGCTCGCGCAGCGGTTGTCGGCTGAGATCGAAAAGATCAGCGGCAAAGCGCCTGCACTCGGCTTTCTCAACATCAACTTATATCGCGACGATCGCGTGACGCACGACATGCCGGAGTCGCAAATTCCCGTCGACATTAACGGCCGGCTTGTCGTCATCGTCGACGACGTGCTCTTTACCGGGCGTACCATTCGCGCCGCGCTCGATGCGGTAACGGATCTGGGCCGTCCGAACGCGATCCGGCTCTGCGTCTTCATCGATCGCGGGCTACGAGAACTGCCCGTTCAGGCCGATTACGTAGGCCGGTTTATCCCGACCAGCCGCCGCGAACGCATCAAAGTTTCGCTCGCCGCACAAGCAGACACGAGCGATGAGGTCGCAATTCTTGCGCACACGCCGTAGCCTTATCGATCTAGACGATCTTACGGGCGAGGAACTTCGGTATGTCTTCGAGCGCACGCGTGAATTTGAGGCCAATCCGCCGGGGCGTTTACTCGACGGGCAGTGCGTTGTAAACCTGTTCTTCGAAAACAGCACGCGTACGTTTACGTCGTTCAATCTCGCCGAAATGCGATTGGGCGCGCACGTGATCAGTCTTGCGCCCGACGAGATGAGTCTCTCGAAAGGCGAAACGATCGAAGATACGGCGTTGACTTTAGCGGCGATGGGTGTCTGTACGATTGTCGTTCGTCATCCCGAGCCGGGCTTTCCATACCGGCTTGCATCCGCGTTCGACGGCCACGTCGTCAATGCGGGTGATGGCGCGCACGCGCACCCCACGCAGGCACTGCTCGACATCTATACGCTGCGCGAAGAGTTCGGCGCAGTTCAGGGGCGCCGCGTCGCGATCGTCGGCGACATTTTGCACTCGCGGGTCGCGCACTCAACGATCGCGGGTCTCCATCACATCGGTGCGGATGTCATTCTCGTCGGCCCGGATTTCTTTTTGCCCTCGGATTATGCACGCGACGGCGTGCGCATCGAACGCGACCTAGACGCGGTACTGGGAAAGGTCGATGCGATCATTCTCCTGCGCATTCAACGCGAGCGTTTCGCGGCGATGCCTATGAGCGACGAAGAGTACATTCGGCGCTATCAGTTAAATGGAGCGCGTTTGAAAAACGTTCCCGAGCAAACAATCGTCATGCACCCGGGACCGTTCAATCGTGGGATGGAGCTGGACGACACCGTATTGCAGTTCGCGGGCTGGCGCTATGCCATGCAAGTGCGTCATGGCGTTTTTATCCGCATGGCTGTGTTGGATTTTCTCATCAACGGCCGCGCCCTATGTTGATCCGCGGCGGACGGCTCATCGATCCGTCCGGACCGTTGGATGCGATGCGCGACGTACGCGTCGCAGGCGGCATCGTCACCGAGATCGGCGAGCATCTTCGCCCCTCCGACGGTGAAGAAGTCATCGACGCGTCCGGCGCAATCGTTGCGCCCGGATTCATCGACATGCACGTCCATCTGCGCGAACCGGGCTATCCCGAAAAAGAAACGATCGAAACGGGCACGGAAGCAGCGGTGCGCGGTGGTTTCACGGCTGTTGCGTGCATGCCCAATACGAATCCGGCCTTAGACGAGCCGTCGATTCTACGTGCCCTGTTACGCGATCTTGAAACGCGCGCACGTTGCCGCGTTTATCCCATTGCCGCCATTACGCGCGGCCGTAAAGGCGAGATGCCGTGCGATTTTCCGGCGCTCGCAAGGGCCGGTGCGGTTGCCTTTTCGGATGACGGGAATACGGTGATGAACGCGCGCGTTTTGCGCGACGCCGCCCTTGTCGCGTTGGACGTTCCCGGCGTCTTTATTTCGCATGCCGAAGACGAAAACATCAAAGGCAACGCGGTAATGCATGCGGGCGTCGTTTCACGCGAACTGGGTGTCCCCGGAAGCCCTGCTGTGGCGGAAGATATCATCGTCGCACGCGATTTGCTGATCGGGATGGAAACGGGAAAGCCGTGGCACATCGCGCACGTCTCGACTCACGGCGCACTCGAACAAGTTCTGCACGCCCGCGCACACGGTGGAAGAGCCACGTGCGAAGTAACGCCGCACCATTTGATGCTCACCGATGAGACGGTGCGCGAACGCGGCGCCGCCGGCAAAGTCAATCCACCTTTGCGCACGGAAGAAGATGCACGCGTGCTTCGTGAAGCAGTACGCGAAGGGCTTATCGATGTTTTTGCAACGGATCACGCGCCGCACACAGACGCGGAGAAATCCGGCGATTTACGTGCTGCAGCGGTTGGCTTCACCGGATTGGAAGTCGCCGTGGGCGCTTACGCGCTTGCACTTCCCGATCTTGACGAACTGCGTTTCGTTGAAATGTTCTCAACAAATCCGGCGAGCATTCTCGACATCCCGGGGGGCACGCTCGCAGTCGGCTCCCCGGCCGACATTACGATCTTTGCCGATCGCGAATGGACGGTCGATCCATCGAAATTTGCGTCTAAAGGCAAAGCGACGCCCTTTGACGGCCGCAAACTTCCGCGGCGCGTCATCGCAACGATCGTCGGCGGCGAGCTCCGTTTTGCATTAACGTAGTTCTTTAGCACTATGTTGGTTTAACACTCGATCCACAACGACCGAACATTAAAAACGGGCCGCATGATGCTGCCCTCGCCGCTTTCCGTTCTGAGCGGAAACGGAAATACGACCTTCAACGCCGGTCAGGAAGTCGAACTAGCCGTCTATTCCGTCGCTGGGCCGTAGTGCGATTTACAAGAAGCGCCACGATTTGAATCACTTGCTCTCCTCGGA
>CAZJLJ010000022.1:44013-45813 GCA_964546935.1 uncultured bacterium
GCCGTAGTGCGATTTACAAGAAGCGCCACGATTTGAATCACTTGCTCTCCTCGGAACCGCGTTCATATAGGCGCTTTGTCAAGAAGATGAGGCCTAGAGCTTGGGTCCATTCGGAGACGATGTTTCCAACGACCTGACCCCATTTTGCGTTCGGGTTTTGATGGGCGAAGAGCGCAATCCAAAAAAGCAGTGTGACGATGACGAAGATCGAAAACGAATGCTCGTGGAGAAAACGCCACACTCCGGTGTCATTCGGGGCGGATTGGCGCTTCGTCTGTTTCGATCCGCGTTCCATAAAAATTTTCGTGCCGACGACCATCAGCACAACGCCGCTCCAATCTGCGATTGCGTTTCCGAAAAAAGCTCCCCAGTGCGTCTGTGGATCCGCACCGAGATACAGAGCAATCCAAAGTGCCAGAACCGCGCTCGTTCCAATCGTGAGCCCGTGCTGGGAACAGAACCGGCGTAGCTTCTTGCCTCCCATACTGGAAAGCATACCCGCAATGGGATGGCGTATCTCTGAACTACTTGCGTGCGACGCCGTAGATAACGTAGCGCCAAGACGGTGGAACGATTGCATTTACGCCAAGGTGGTCGATCGTCGCCAGCATGCGGCGTTGCTTCTCCGAACGTCCAAGCGCTCCGAAGAAACCGGTCGTCCCAAATTCCACGTTCCTGAAGACATTTAGAAAGTCGCGCATTTCATCGACGGTCACGTAGCGCCAGCGAGTTCCCCAGCGAATGTAGCGGCTACGCAAAAACCGATGTAGCGCCGACCCGGTCAGATTCTCTGCAAACAAAAGCAAGCCGCCCGATTTGAGCGCTCGGTACATCGATTCGATCGCGGCGCGTTGCTTCTCCGCACCGTCGTACCCGATTCCGCCAAGGACCGATTTGAAGACCACGATATCAAAGCGCTCCGCATACGGAATCGCCGTTGCATCAAGATCTTCGAATGTAACGCGATCCAAAACGCCGTGCCGTTCGATGAGAGGACGCGCACGTTTTTCTGCACCGCCAAGATCTGAGCAAACGACGCGGTGACCCTGACGCGCCAGCCACATGGAGATGCCGCCGGAGTTGGCTCCGATTTCCAAGCAATCGAGCGCTGAACCGGTCAGCGGCGCATGCTTCGACCAAAAGTCGAGCGCGGCTGACCAGTTTGTAACATCCCATTGCAGAGCGTCGGCTATGGTATCGCGCACGGCACCATCGTAACAGAGACACGATTTGGGGCTTTGGGACTATTGGTGCCTCTTGGCGGGGACGAACCGCCCCCGCAGAGTGCGGCTGTCGCGGGCGAAGTCCCGAAGGTTAGAGGCGCCTTATGAGTTCTCGAACTACACCTGCCGTGAATCGGCTCGCAACCGTGCCGACAAACTTCGGAAAGTCCCACTGCGCCGAATGGTCCGCCTTGTCGGAGATAACGCGCACGACGGCTAGCGGTATGTCGTGCTCCCAGCAGACTTGAGCGACTGCCGCGCCTTCCATTTCCACGCATAACGCATCGGGAAGTTCGCGGCGAAGTTGTTCCGCCGCATCTGCACTCGCGACGAAGCGGTCTCCGCTTGCAATAAGCCCTGAACGAACCTGCGGAGCAACGATGCCGAATTCAGCCGGCGCTTCCCTTTGAAATTCCTGGAAAGCATCGCTCAGGTAACGTTGAGCGGATGTTGCGGCGAGCTGCGCAACTTCGGGCAAGGCGCGCAACCGGGAAAGATGAAGTCTCAGGTCCGCAATGGGGATTTCGTATCGATTGAACAACGGCCGCGCGTCCATGTCGTGCTGCACGAACTCCTC
>CAZJLJ010000023.1:0-45281 GCA_964546935.1 uncultured bacterium
TTGGACCTGTTTCTTTTTCGCCGGGTAGTTGTTGGATCGCTTGCCTTCAAACCGTGCTCCGAACAATAGCGGGGCGATTACGTCGCAGAGGCAAGCGAACTCAAGCGCTGCTGCAACAGCGCATTTTCTTCGCGGATTGCATCAGTTTCGATAGCGGCAACCGCGATTGCAACCGCTCCAGCGATATGTGCGACGGCTGCGTCGATGTCGGGTGGCATCGCTTCGCCGCCCTTGCGGTCACCAATACAGAGAACTCCCACGAGCCGGCCGGCGAGAATCATCGGATGCGCGCGCGCTCCGGGGAATGCCGTCGCTAGATGATGCAGGTCGAGCGGTTCCTGATGCGCGCGCATATCCGCGCATGCGACGTCGTTTTCCTCGATTTCTCGGGGGACCGAAGGCCACGACGATCCCGCCCTCTTGAGAGCACCACCAACCGCCAAGTACAGCGCGGTTCCGTCGACGAGTGCGAAGCGCCCAACCGTATCCAGGGTGTCGCGAATCAGCGGCTGCGTCGTAGTATAGAACTGCGCCGTCGTCGCGTAGCGCGCAAGAGCCAATTCCTGCGCGTGCCTCGTACGGAACAATACGTTATCTACGGCGCGGTCGACGCGCTCATGCACGACTCGCGCACTGATGATCACGACGAGCACGATCGCGAAGTCGACAACCGTGCTTTCTACGCGGGTCAGCGCCATCAGATATCGTTCGGTGAAGAACTCAAGCGCAGCAAACATCAATAGCAGGATCGCTGAGGTCAGCGCGTAGACCACCGTTCGATTCAATACGAATTCGATATCGAAAACTCGATGTTTCAGGATCGCGTAGGTCACCGCAAGCGGGATCAGGTCGATCGATATCGTCGTGTAAATGAGGAACGCAGTAAATGGGATGAATGTCAATGCGAAGGCAATCATGGTTAGCGCATATCCCACGCCGCCAATCATAATCGCGGCGAAGACGATTCCCACGCGCGCGCGATCTTCAGGCTCAGCAAGTCGCAGCGACAGCACCGATGCAGAGAGAAGTATGAGCGCCCACAAGCCGCACATGATGACGTATGCCATCGACGACTTTTCGGCGATGACGTCGAGAAAGAACCCGGTGACGACGATAGCATCGACTACGCGAATAGCGCGGAGTCGTGCCGGCGAGGGCGCGACACCGGGCAGGCGAATCGCAAACGACGCGAGCACGAGTACGGGGAAGATATTGCACAGGTCGCGCAATGTCCACGCGACGACGGCCAGAATCGGACCCGGCAGTGAATAGGACAGTGCGGTGAACGTGGACCAGCTTAATCCGCCACCGCCGATGAACAGTATCAAGGCGAAAAGCATCGCGCTCGGGCGCCGGTAACCGAGGTAGCCCACGAGAAGGAATGCTACCGCCGCCGAGAGCGCCGCAAAAATTCTTTGCGTGACGCCGGTAACGCGCGGAACAGTTTCCTGCACGCGAATCAGCCGTATCCCGGACGCGGTCTCCAAGGGCACGTTCACAAAGGCGTTCTTAATTCCGTAGCGGAGCCGTATGCGGTCTATCCATGGGACGACATCGAGCCGGATCCGCGCTCCCGGGACGATTCCAAGCGCCTGCGTTTCGGCGCTAGCGCTCGTTACCGTCGCCGCTTGCCACACGCCGGGGTTGTCTAGCTCGAATGCCGGATGATAGACGTCGGGCCCAACGGCTGTCGCAAGAACCATCACGAGCCAAATCAATGCAAACGCGGGCAGCAGAAACCGCGCTGCCCTATGATCAGACTCGCTCATTTTGCTACGTTCGTCGCATCCCGAAGCCGCCCCGCTTCCGTCTCCCCTTCGAGGCCTGCGGCGGAGGAAGCTATTGGACCAAAATCAGTTGTTGGACGTGAACCCCCGGCGACCAGTTCAGGTCCAGAAACGTGTTAGTTTCTGGACCTGTTTATTTTAGCGGTTAATCTTCGGGCGGGACGGGCGCGTCGCTTTCGATCAAGCCTTCCGATTGAAGATCAGACCAGAACGCGTGCGGAATTTTAGTGTTGAGCGACGTGTAGTCAGCGAGTACTTGTTGCTCGTTCGCGCAGCCGACGACCAGTGCTGCCGCGATGTCGGGTGCGCTCGAGAACTGCAGTGCGGCGGTGCGGAGGTCGACTCCGTGCCGCGCCGCAACCGCGCGCAGCCGATCGCGCTTTTGGATTACCTCTGCGGGAATCTTATAATTCTCTTTGCCGTAATTAAAACGCGCACTGCCGCTGATGAAACCCGCGTTGAGCGCCGAGCCTATAACAAACATCACTCCGCGCTCACGCGCCTTTGGAAAGACCTGATGCAACGCGTTCTCATGATCGATCAACGAATATTGCCGCGCCAACAGACACACGTTCGCATCGGCGACGTCCATCAGCTTGAGAATCGGTTCGGGCGTATTGACGCCAAGCCCCCAACCGCCGATCAGGCCTTCGTCGCGCATCTTGCTGAGTGCCGGAAACGCACCTTTGCGCGCGATCTCGAACTGTTCTTCCCAAGGCGTTGGTAACCACGGGTTATCCGGTGAGAGATCGTGGACGAAGACAACGTCGAGTGCGTCGATGCCTAAGCGCTGCAGACTATCTTCAATGGAGCGCTTGACGCCGTCTGCAGTGTAATCGAAACGAATGTTGTTCGGCGAAGGCGTGAACGCAAAATACTGTTTCGCGTTGTTCTGGCGCGACGCGGTGAGTAATTTACCAACCTTCGAGGAGATGATGTACTCGCTGCGTTTCTGTTTGTGCAGAAAGCTGCCCAGACGCCGCTCTGCAAGTCCTAGGCCGTACCACGGAGAGGTGTCGTAGTAGCGCACCCCGGCATTCCACGCCGCTTCAATTGTGGAGTACGCGTCTTCATCGGTGACGTATGCAAACTCGTTGCCGAACGGCACGCCGCCGAGACCAAAAGGTTTTCCGCGGAAGATTTCGGACGCGTTCATGCATACGCTTATCCCCTCGTGCCGCGAAGCCTAACTCGTCTTCGAGGCAGAACCGAGCCATGTCCAATGCGCGCGAAAGAGCAACACCGAAATAATGAGCAGAACGATGTTAACTACTAGGCCGCGCACCGCGTTTAGCCGCCCTTCCCCTAGTATTTCGGATCGAACTATATCCAAACGTTGCGTTTCAGGTTTGCCGGAGGGTCCGGGCGATGGCGATACTCCGGCTGGAACCGGCACCTGGCCGACCTCAATCCCCGGTTCCGGGGGCAAGCCGGGCCCGAAGCCCCCGCGCGGACCAAAGCTTCTAACAAACATGTGAGGGCCATGCATTTCCGATAGCCCTGGGCTCGCGATTCTAAAGGCGTTATTGATGAAGCCTGCGCTGTTTCCAACGAAGAGCAGCACGGCAATCAAACAAACTAAGTAGCCATAGATCGACGCCACTACGCTGGAACGGTTAACTTCGGGGCCGGTTGCTCCTAGCATTGTATGATCAATCTACCTTCGAAGCTTGGGAGCAAGCTGGTAGACGCCTTCGCTACCGGTCCAGATCGTGCGTAAAGGCGTTCAAGATCTCTTCGCTGGTTGGACCGGTCGTGTCGCTCGTTATGGCAACGTGAAAATAGTGCTGCACGTCGGCGCGATTCAGTTGATCGAGAAGCCCGTGAATCGCATCGCGATCCGCGAGATTCCAAAGCAATGCGATCGGACGCGGTGACGACTCCGACTCCGTCGGAAAGGTGCCGGCCCAAAGAACGCCGCTGCCGGTCTCTGCCAACATGTGTTCCCGAATCTGATCGACGCGGTTAGACAACCAGCGTACGGCTTCCACGCGCGGAGTTTCGAGCCACGCTGTTTTCGGATGAAACAGCGTCAAAGCAAAAAATCGCGGCTTACCCGTCAGTTCGTCCATTAGTTTTGTTCTTTCGTTGACCTACGGCGGAAACCACACGGTAGCCTTGAGCGGTTACCTTTCGTAAGGAGGCAAGAAACGTGCAGACGATCGGAATGCTTGGCGGAATGAGCTGGGTTTCGACTGAGCTTTACTACAGAACCATTAACAAGGCAATTGCAACGGCCCTCGGCGGTTCGCACTCGGCAAAGTGTGTGTTGTACTCTTTTGACTTCCACGAAATAGAAGAACTGCAAACGTCGGGCGACTGGACCGCTGCGGGGCAGAAGCTTGGCGAAGCCGCACGAATTCTGCGTCATGCGGGTGCCGATTTCTTTGTAATTTGCGCCAACACCATGCATCTGGTTGCCGACGACGTCGAACGCATCGGCGGAGCACCCGTCCTACATATCGCCGATGCAACGGCCGACGCACTCGAAGCCGCCGGAATCGAACGCGCGGCGCTAATCGGCACGCGATACACCATGGAAAAGCCGTTCATCCGTGAGCGAATCGAAAAGCGTGGCATTGAAATGCTCATCCCGAACGAATCGGATCGAAACGCGCTCCACCAGATCATCTACTCCGAGTTGATAAAAGACGTCGTGACCGAAGATTCGCGCAAAACGTGTCTCGAGATTATCGGACGGTTGCGAGCAGACGGTGCGCAAGGCGTCATCCTGGCGTGCACGGAACTCGAACTGCTCGTGACGCCGCAACTCGCCGGTTTGCCGCTCTTCCCCACGGCGGCAATTCATGCGCGTGCCGCCGCCGAAAGAGCGTGTGCGCAACAACTCGTCTAGGAATTCGCGCGAACACTCGATTGCGTGCCGCGCAAGCGCGCTGCGGCTTCTTCGGGTGTAATGTCGCGTTGCGGTTGCGCGAGCAACTCATATCCAACAAAGAATTTGCGGATGGTCGCCGAGCGCAGAAGTGGTGGATAGTAGTGAGCGTGAAGGTGCCACTCGGAATGCTCCTGGCCGTCCGTGGGACGTTGATGGAAACCCATTGAGTACGGGAACGGCACGCCGAAGAGCGCGTCATATTCCTGCGCGATCGTCGCGATCGCTTCTGCAAAATCCGTGCGCGCCGCTGTTTCAACTTCATCGAGCGCGGTAACGTGCGTTCGACTCACGAGCAACGTCTCGAACGGCCAAACTGCCCAAAACGGGACGAACACCGCGAAATGCTCGTTCGAAAAAACAACGCGCTCACCGCGCTCGATCTCGCTGCGCGCATAATCGCAAAGTAAGCACGAGCCATGCGCTTCACGATATGCAAGCTGCGCGCTTTGTTCTTTCATGGCCTCATTCGGTAGCGTTTGCTGCGCCCACAGCTGACCGTGCGGATGCGGATTGCTCGCGCCCATTATTGCCCCGCGATTCTCGAAGATCTGCACCCAATTCACGAACGGCAGCGCACCAACTTCACGATACTGTTCGGTCCACATCTTTATGACGCTCAGGATCGCTTCGCGATCCATCCGTGCGAGCGAGAGATCGTGGCGTGGTGAAAAACAGAGCACGCGACAGAGACCGGACTCGCTCTCGGCCTGGAAAAGGGGTTCGGGCGCCGGCGTCGCGACGGGTTCGGGCAGCAGCGCCGGATAGTCGTTATCGAACGCATGTGTCGCGGCGTACTGCGGATTGCGCTCGCCATTCGCGCGCACGTTGCCCGGACACAGATAACACGAGGGATCGTACGAGAGCAGCGACTCAGCGGCACTTACTTCCAATTCGCCCTGCCATGGACGGTGCGTGCGATGGGATGAAACGAGGACCCACTCCCCGGTCAACGGATTGCGACGTCGATGAGGGTGCCGCGTCCACTCGGTGTTCATTCACAAAGGGCCTTGCCCCAGGTAACCAGGCATCCCTCCGGCCCAGTTGACGATAGCACGGTTGGTTAAGCTGGACTTAAGAAAGCCCTAATCTGGAGCATTTAGAGTTGTTGCGTACCCGTGCCCCTATTTTAAGGAGGTCTTTTTTTCGTGTTCAAACCTCTCGCATACGTCGGTATGACGCTTGCGGCGATGGTATTGGGTTCCACGACGATTTCGCTGGCGGCAACATCGGCAACACCAGCAAAAACCGTCGCGGCGACCGTTACCTCAACGCCCAAGCCGTCACCGTTTACGTTCAAAGGCTACGTCCGTGCCTACGACTTCACCCGGCAGAACTCCAGCTCGGGCTTCTCGAAGGCGAACCAACAGTCGTTCAGCCCGGGCATTAGCCTCCACGGCGACTACAAGTTCGAAAACTCCGGCTTCGGCATCGGAGCGACGTACTTTTACTCGAACCCGCTGAACAATTGCAGCTCCGCTGCGTCGTTTTACACGCAGCCGTGCAAAGGTGCAGCTCCTGGCCTTCAGCCGGACAACACGCTTCCCGGCTTCGAGCTCAGCACGTTCGAAGAAGCATACGTTTCTTTCGCGAACGCAAACACCAGCGCGAAGGGCGGATGGCAAGTCGTTACCAACAGCCCGTGGCTGAGCCCCTCGGATTCGCGTATCAAACCGAGCGCGTTTCTCGGCTACGACCTCACGCAGCGCCTCGGCAAAAACTGGACCGGCCAAGTCGGCTTCTACAACGGCTTCGAAGATCGCGTTAGCTCGTCGTTCTTCCGCAGCACGTTGCTGACGTACAACCCGGTCGATGCTCCCGGCTACTCTTCTCTCGTCGCTGCGAAGGGCGCCGGCGGCTTAACGATGGTTTCAAATCAGGGCGTCTTCGATGCACGCCTTGGCTACGCCGGAAACGGTTTCACTTCGAACCTCTACTACTACGGCTTCTCGGACATTGCGAACGCCCTGTGGTGGGATGCGAAGTATTCGTTCAAGGGCAGCTTCAAGCCGTACGTCGCGGCGCAATTCGGTACCGAATCGAATACCGGCAAATCGCAAGTCGGCATCATCAGCTCGGAAGTCTTCGGAGTTCAGGGCGGCATTGCGCTCACACGTAACGTTTCGCTCGTCGCCGGCTACGACCACGTCCCGTCGAAGACGGCCACGATCGCGGGTACCTGCGCTGCGAATCACGTGCTTCCGACGAACAAAGGCGTGGCGGATTACTTCGTCGCGTCGAGCACCTACAATTGCACCCCGGGTAGCACGCCCGGAACGATGGTTGTGTATTACGGCGGCTGGGCCTCACCGTACACCGACAGCTACGCGACCGATCCGTTCTTCACTACGTCGATCAGCCAAGGTATGGTCGATCGCCGCAGCTTCGGCGATGCCGGTAAGATCGCGATGTCGTTCACGTCGAACGATCGCCGCTCGGTGACGACGGTCTCCCGTGCACTCTACGCCTACGGCAATAGCACCGTCGGCGTGAGCCCGACCCAAGAAACCGACTTCGACACCCAATACTTCTTCAAAGCACTCCCGAAGACGGGCTCGTACAAGGGCTTCATGCTGCGCTATCGCTACGCGGAACGCAGCCAGCAATTCACGCCGGCCGGCGTTGCCCCGCTCTTCAAGTACAACCGCTTCCAGGCTGAATACGACTTCTAAATCAGTCTCTTAGCAAAAGCAAAAGCCCCTCGCTACGGCGAGGGGCTTTCTTTTTTTTTCCAACGGCTTCATGACCATAAATGGCGTATGTGCTTTGGAAGAGTGTGTTTGACTTTAGCCATAACATCGGGCAATTTTCTTTCGATCACAGCGAGCGTGTCGTGAACGATTTCCGCCAAATCGTATTCACTACCGTAGGCCGTGAATGCAGGTCTGACATGATCTAGGAATCCGTCGACGGTCCGGTCGTCGGCGGGAATACGGCTGGGATCCCAGCCCTCGAAATAAACGCCACGAAGCAGTGTAGGAAGCTGGGCAGAGACATGTCCGCTTTGATCGGCAGTTATTTCGTCGCGAATCGCGTGCAAGGTTCCGCGAAGCGCCGCAAAAGCGTAGTGCCGATCGTCGAGACCGGTTTCGCTATCCACTTCATTGACCCACTCATACGACTCATTGACAGTCTTTTCGAATAACTCGATACGTGCTTGAGTTGCCATAACGTTTCAATCTTTCCCGTTACGAATAGTGCAGTCGCATGTGACCATTCGCCGTTCTACCGAACGGTCAAGCGAATCGAATGCCGGCCTCCTGTACCTCTTGATACGGTAACAGCCATACCATTGACTCGTCGTGGAGATCGACGACTTGTATTCGATTGCCGAACGGATCGAGAAAATCACAACGAAACCGCGGAAAGAGCTTTAGGTGATATTTGTTCGCGACCTTGTCGCGAACGGCCGCCAGTTGCGCTTCGTCACGAACCATCAATCCGAAGTGCCGGACATGGTCGGGATTGACGCGCTCCACTTCAAACATCGCAAGGAACTGATGTTCGCCGACTTTGAAGAACGCGTCGCCCTCGCCTTCGTCTAACTTCTCCAGATTGAACACATCTTGATAGAACCCGATGGCTTTGTCGATGTCGTCAACTTCTATCGCGATGTGGTTAATGCCGTATACCTTTACATCGTTTCCGTTGCGGCTGTTCATCAATTGTCCTCGTCTTTAAAGCCCACGTACCAGTGAGTGCCGTCGCAGAACGGCTTGTTCTTCGAGTGGCCGCACCGGCACAAAGCATAATGCTCGAAGCTTGCGCCGGAGTTGCGTTCCTCATGACGCAATTCGATGCTGCCTTGAACGTGATAAGGTCCGTCTTTGGATACGTAGATCGCGGGGTCGCGCTCTTCGCCTAGATAATTTGTGCCGCCGATCGTGTATCCGAGTGCTCCCGAAGGGCATTGACGGATGATGCTGATAATCGATTGCGTGTCGGCGCCCTTCGGATCCACGAACGGCTCGGCATTCGTGCGGAAGACGCTTGGTAAATTATCCGTACAGTTTCCCGAATGGCAGCACGTGCCGCGATTGTCGTGGATCGTAATGCCGTCACCCTCGTAGCTGTCCAACTTATCGGCAGTGCGATTCGGTAATTTTGCGCTCGAGAAATGATTCCGTGCATGCGTTCCATCGCAATACGGCTTGATCGCCGATCCTCCGCACCGGCAGAGCGCAATCGTTCGACGCGTCGCCAGCGTTTCGCCCAACGAATTCGAAAAATGCTGCAGATCCGTTACTAAATACGGGCCGTCTTTTTCGCAAGTAATCGTCGGCGCAATCTGCTCCTCGCGAGCTTCGAAATTCATCGCGTGCGCGGCCAATTGCGGAATGAACTTCACGAGATGATCGCCCACCGAACGCATCGCGGCGAGCGCCTCTTCGACCTGCGGCAAGACGGCGTGCTCGTCGACAAGGCGGTTCGTGCGCTCCACCAGATCCGATAAACGTTCCAAAAAGACCGTCCACGCCGCGCTCTTGTGCGGAAGAAAATCGACGTCGCGGTTGTAGCCGAAGCCGGGACCGGCCGTTTTTCCAGGATGGCCTTCACCGGCCGGCATTTTCGCCAAGGCTTCACCTAACGGCCGTAAGACCGACGCCATGAGGCGTAGCGTGCCTCTCGCGAGGAGCCGGAGCTCTTCTTCGGTTTCGTCCGTGTGCGAGAAGAACCGCACGAGCATCAGCAACATCGTGTCGTAACACACGTTGAAGATATCCGAGAGCTCGTGCGTTAGCGGATCGGCGACAACGCAACCGCCTTTCGTGTCGCAGTACGATTGAGTCATCGGATTTGAAACCACAGGACGAACGGGTTCAAACGGAATTCCATGCTCCGCCGCATCGGCGGTTGCGCGTTCGAATTCGCGGCGGATCGTATCAAAAACGGCAAAGTGCGCATCCGGATGATCGGATTTCGGCGCCTCACCCTGTTCCACGATTCGCTCGATCGCGGCACATGCCGACGCACGATCCACGACCGGCGTGAGTTGTCCGCCAAGGTCCAAATAGCGCGCGTTCGCTTGCGCTTCACGTGGACCAATGAACAGTTTCTCTTCGGGAATTGAAGTGAAGCCCGATTCGATTTTGTGATAAAGTTCGCCGACGGTGCGATAGTCGACTTCGAACGGGCCCGGCGCCCGGGCTTCGTTCGATTGCGGGCCAAGACGCAAACTCTGCTCGGTTCGAACGCGAGCGGCAATTTCGTCGAAGTACCGCTGTTTGGCTTCGCTCAAGATGCCCGCTTCGGGCATCTCGAAACATAAAAGCCGTTCTATCGTTTCCCGCGAAAACGGCTCGAGCGTCAACTGAATCCCAATCGGATACGCGCCGGGATTCATTGGAAAATTCGTACGCTTGAAATTCGGCGCACCGCCGATTGCCGTTAGCATGTTGCTGACAAAACCGAGATGCAACATCTCTTCGACAGCCACGCCGGCCAAGCGGCGCTTCCAATTGCGCACCATCTGGGCCTGTTCGGGATCAAGGCCGCCCTCGTCCACGTCGCTCTTGAGCGAATATGCCGCAAAAAGATAAACGCACGCCAACCCGTGCTCTAATTCCGCCGCTCGTGAAAGCAAGTACACCAATTCTTCGCGAGAATTGACCGTCTTTGGACCGCTCGATGAACCGATGAGCTGCATGAAGCCTCCGGCAATTGCGTTTAGATGGGTACCAGCATTCAATCACGGTAAGCGACCCGTTGCCAAGCACAAGAAAAGCGGCCGGGTGCCGCCTTGTCACACTAGAACGCCGGGACGAGCAAAAATATAAAACCGAGTAGTGCGATGAACGATCCGCTGAGCACCTCACCGTACTGCTCGAATCGGCCGAGATCGAGGCGTTGAATACCACTGGCGGAGGCAACGCACAAAACGACATACGTGATAATCGTCGATAGCGCAAACACAACCGCCATGACGCTTAACAACGGCGCACCATACTGGCCCGCTGCAAAGAATGCCGGTATGCCCTCGACCATCGGCGACGACCCAAGAATCAATAGCAGCGCGGTACGCGACGACGCTTCGCGGATTTCGTCTTCGTGATGATGCGAATGCGCGTGTGCAGGATCGTGGAGTTCTCGCCAACTTGCAATTGCAATCCACAGCCCGAAACCTATAAGCGCAACACTCGAGAGAATGCTTACGAGATGTCCGAACCGGACCGCAAGCGCTGCACCGGCGACCCAAACGATCACCGCAATGATCAGCGTCGAAACGACGTGCCCCAAACCCGCAATTGCGGCCGTTCTAGCCGTCTTCTCGGCGGACCAACGACGCTGCCGCGCAAGCAGCGCAATCGGTGCCCAGTGATCCGGAACAGCAGTATGAAGAACGCCGACAATTGCCACCGCAAGCACGAGCAAAGCTGCCGAGGATTGCATGCCCATTGAATCACCGGGGAGCCGAATTCTTCCTACCGAAAGCAGCGGGACGGAGGCGCGAGCCATGATCGTCCGCGGAGTCGACGCTACGTACTACACCGTCCACGACATCGACGGGCTCACCACGTTTTACACCAACGTTTTGGGGCTGAACCCCGCGACAATCGTGCCGGGGCGCATTACCGAATGGACGTTCAAGGACGGCGGCAGCTTCGGCCTTTTTCGCTCCGGGCGCAAGCCGCCGCATCCCTACGGAAGCGTCATGTTTGCCGTGGACGACCTCGACGCCGCGCTGGAAACTTGCAAACGCCTGGGCGTTTCGCTACGAAACGGCGACGGTGCCGTTACGGAAACGCAGGGCTGCCGGATGGCCTTTGCCCTCGACCCCGAAGGCAATCAATTCATCCTCCACCAACGCCACTAAAGCGCTTACAGTCCGAAACAGTAGACGGTTCCTCCCGGCACGTTCCACGATGTCAGGTAGACGTGTCCATTCACTACGACCGGCGGTGTAAAGAGCGGCCCAGGCAGGGTTACGTGGTACAACGGCTGGCCATTGCTCTCGTTGTATGCGTAGAAATCGCCGGTACCGGTGCAGGTTGAATTAGCTATCGGCGAACAGCCTGTGCTAGGTCCATCGGCGTAGTACACAACGCCGTTTGCGACCGTCGGTGGGGCGGGCGGTCCATCCGGCGTCTGATTCGGCCCAACGGTCTGCTGCCAAGCAAATTGAAGCTGACATCCGGAGGTCACCGTGAAAGCGACCAATCCGTGCTTGATCCCGGTCGTGCTATCGCTCGAGTCGCTTCCGTTTTGAACGAACATCAAGTTTTGCGTTGGGTCGTATGCCGCGGTTCCGAGATTGTTCCCGTCGTTACTCAACGTCCCAAGCTGCATGGTCTGTAGCGGTCCGCTGCCGATATTGTCCGCGTCGTACAAGTAAAGTTTCGAGTTTTTGCTCTCGGCAGCAACCAGCGTACGCCCGCATCCGCTCGACGAAGGAGTGAAGACCAGCGGCGTGTCGCCGAAATCGAGATCCGTACCTAAACTAAAGGTCGGCGTTACAGGATTGTTTGCCGCGACGACACCCAATGATTCGCTCAATCGCACCACGCTATACGGATACTTTCCGGCAGCAATCGGGCCGTATCCCGTGCCGAAAAAGACGTCGTTCATCGAGGAATTCTTTGCGTTGCGTGGATCGATTACCGCGCCGCCCGGTCCCCATACGCCGCCATACACGTTCGGCGGGCCGCCTTCGGTATAAAAATGTCCTACCGAACCGTTGGAGATGTTGTACTCCACGATGCCGCCGTAGTTTTGCAGCCCACAGTGAGCGCCGGTTGGAATATAAAGCACACCCGCGCGTGAGTCTTCGTTGAGTGCGCCGTAATCGTTTGTGATGTTAATGCCGTTTTGGAACGGCCAAAGCGAGACCGGCCCAAGTTCTTGATTTCCTGTCGCAAGATCGAAACCGTAAAGGTTGCCGAGTGCATCGACGACGTAAACTAAATTGCTCGAACGATCGACGGTCGGCGAGCCGCCGATTCCATAATACCCGCCCGGCTGATCGAAACACCCCGAGGTCGCACTAGCTTTGCCGTCGATTACTTGCGTCTGCAGTGTTTTTTGCCAAAGAATCTGACCGTTTGCCGCGTTCATCGCGTAGAAATTTGCATGCGCGTCGCCAATGAATAGCAGGTCGGCAGTTCCCGCCGTTGTGCCTTGCACGTTTGCCGCTACAACCGGTTCGTCAGTCAGCACGCCACTCGCGCTGGTCGCCCAGATTTGATGAAGACCTGCAACGTTCGTTGTACTTAAAGTGGTCTCGACGGGATTGTAGCTATTTCGGTAAGGGCTCATGCCCCACGTATCCCAATCGGCTTTGGACGATTGCGACGGCGTCAACAACACGATTGCCGCATATCCGGTACTGGAGCCGGATAGCGTCGAGGCTTCCGAGATGGTACCGGACGTGCTCAGCGCCTCGTGAATACCCTCTCCCGACCAGATACCGTGCGGCCCTTGATCGATTGTCCATCCGCCGGCATTCGTCCATGTAAGTCCGCTCGTGGTCGGCATCATCGCGACGACGGCAACTTCATTCGCCTGCGATGGCGTCTCGGCGGGTGTCAGCCACGACGCTGTCTGATTCACAAAGTTGAATCCGTGCCGGTCGATCGGCGACGTGGCGTTGACGTTCGAGTACTCGCCCCCAATCCACACGTGTTCTTTGCACGCGCACGACGGCGTGAAGACATAGTTATTTGTCTCGCCTGCTCCGACAACATGGTAAAACGACTGGTATGTTTGAAATGCACGACTCGTATCGGAGTCGATTTGCGTCCAGCCGGCCGGTGGAGTGTAAGTATTCGGGCCTCCGCTACTGTCGCCGTTATTGTTAAAGAAGACCACAAGCGTGTCGCCCGTTTGCGGAGCTTGCGTAAAACTCACCGCGATCGTACTGGGAGACCAGTTATCGCCACTGTTGCTTTGCGTCAACGCGGGCGGTGAGCCGGGCCCCGGCGTCGCGGTGGGCAGCGGCGTTGGTGAAGGCGTCGGCGTGTTTTGCACCACGGTGGTCGCAGTAGTGTAATGACTTTGGATCACCGAAGCGGAGAGTGCCGTCGGGAAAACCATGTGCTGAGCAAGACGCCCATCGAACTTGTATCCCGGGCCGGTGTTGTACTGGCCTAAGAAGTACGCTGCCGAAAGCGCAACGCCACTCCGCGTTAAGCTGCTATCGAGTGCGCCGTTGATGTAAAACGACTCTGTCGTTCCATCGTAGACGAAAACGACTTGATTCCATGCATTTCCAACGAGTTTCTTGATCGACCTGAAGTTCGTTCCGCCGAACTGCGTAAGGAGTTGCCCCGTCGCAGTTGATTGGTTGCTGATCAGCAACCGGTGCACGCCGTCGTAGCCCCAAATCGTGTAGTAGGCGTTGCTCGCGGTATGCGTGGCCGTGAAGACCGGATACACCCAGTCTTCAACCGTAAAGGCGCCGCTCGTGGACGGGTTGGGCACCGAAACGCCCATACTAATTGAAGCCGTTCCGGTATTTCCCGGTAAACCAATCGCCGTCGACGTCTGCCCCTGAAGTGGACCAGCGAGCGAATACGTAACATTCGACGTCGTATAATTTCCATTCGCCTTACTCGATCCAAGGTTCGTAGCGTTGCAGCACGCCGTCTCTTGGAGTTCGAAATACTGCGTTGGGTTACTCTGAAGCACTAGCTGCTCGAAGCTTCCGCTTGTGCCGTCCGGATGAACTCGTACTTTGCCCGCTTTATCCGTTACTGTTGGAACGATCCCACTGCCATGTCCGGAGCAAGCTGCGGTCAGAAGTGCAAAAGCGCAAAAGGCTCCGTAAAAAACCGCGCTTCGCGAGTTCATGCAAGAAAGAGGCCGCAATACATAAATGCATCCTCGGCGTCATGGCTGGATGTGCTTTAAATAATCCTATCAGCCATCGGCGCGTTCGAGATGAGCAGATAGCACGGGCCCTTTAGGACCAAAAGCCCTTCGTCGCTTCGCTCG
The DNA here is from genome assembly GCA_964546935.1 of uncultured bacterium. Classification (GTDB taxonomy): domain Bacteria; phylum Vulcanimicrobiota; class Vulcanimicrobiia; order Vulcanimicrobiales; family Vulcanimicrobiaceae; genus JALYTY01. Next base: position 14,611 of record CAZJLJ010000023.1, read on the forward strand.
CTTCTTAGAGGTTACGTTCGTAGAAACACTTCGCGCACATCGGATCGTAGCGAACGTCGCCTTCGATCGCGACTTGCTCTCCTGCGCGAATCCGGTGTCCTTGCGCATCGAAGCGCGGATTCATCGTCGCTTTGCGGCCGCAGGAGCAGATGTTTTTCAACTCTTCTAAACTGTCTGCAAGCGTGAGCAAATACGCGGAGCCGGGAAAAGGCTCGCCTAAAAAATCACTTCGAATGCCGTAGCAGATGACGGGGATATCCAGAACGTGCGCGCCGCGATGCAGCTGACGAACCTGTTCGGGCGTAAGGAATTGCGCTTCATCGATCAGGACGCAAGAAACACCGTCCATCGCTTCCATTTCTTGATAGAAATCAGTGCCTTCATCGAACGTTTTGGCTTCGCGTCGCGGACCGATGCGCGACGAAATGACGCCTGACCCGAAGCGATGATCGATCGCCGCAGTGTATAGCGCAACGCGGCGACCGTTCTCCTCGTAATTGTGGGCTACCTGAATCAGAGCGGTGGACTTCCCTGCATTCATTGCAGAGTACCGGAAATAGAGTTTCGCCATCCGGCCTACTTCAGAAGGCCCACTTCCTTGCCGACGGCTTCGAAAGCACTAAGGGCGCGATCCATTTCTTCTTTGGTGAGCTTCGACGAAAGCTGCGTACGAATGCGTGCCGTACCTTCGGGGACGACCGGGAAACCAAAGCCCGTAACGAACACGCCCCGGCTCAGCAACTTGTCGCTCATGGCGATAGCAAACGCCGTTTCACCAACGATGATCGGAACGATCGCGCTTGGACCTTCGAGCGGATTGAATCCAAGCTTCTTCAGTGCGTCGCGGAAGTACGCGACGTTTTCGCGCAGCGTTTCAACGAGTTCGGGATGCGTGTCGAGGTAGTCGAGAGCCGCAAGCGAACTGCACGCCACCGTTGCGGGTAACGCGTTGGAAAACAATTGCGGTCGCGACTTTTGGATGAGCATCTCGATGAGTGCGCGGCTGCCGGCAACGAAGCCGCCCGCGGCACCCCCGAGTGCTTTACCGAGCGTTCCGGTAATGATGTCGACTTGACCAGTTAGCCCGAAATGTTCGATCGTTCCGCGGCCCGTTTTACCCATCACGCCGGTACCGTGCGAATCGTCGACCACGCTCACAGCATTGTACTTCTTGCAGAGGGCTACGATCTCGGGAAGTTTCGCGAGCGAGCCTTCCATCGAAAATACGCCGTCGGTAACGACGAAGACGGGCGAGACGCCTTGGCTTTGCATCTCTTTGAGCTTTTGCTCGAGATCGGCCATGTCGCCGTGCTTATAAACGGCGCGCTTCGCTTTGCTTGCGAGCCGCACGCCGTCGATGATCGAGGCGTGGTTTAGCTCGTCGGAAATGATCCCGGAACCTTCGCCCGCGACGGTTGCGAAGAGTCCCGTATTGGCGTTCCAGCATGCGACGTAGGTCAGCGAAGCCTCGGTCCCAAGAAACTCGGCGATGCGTTCTTCCAAAACACGATGGATATCGAATGTTCCGCAGATAAAACGCACCGATGCCGTTCCGGCTCCGTATTTGTCGAGTCCGCGTTTGCCGGCTTCGACAACTTCGGGTTGATCCGAAAGTCCGAGATAGTTGTTGCTGGAAAGCACGATCACGTCGCCCGCCTCTTCCATGTGGACTTCGGCGGACATCGGCGTGGTTAAATGGCGGAGATGTTTATACGTCCCCGCGGCTTTCAGCGCGTCTAATTCGGACTGGAGTTGATTTTCAAACGTCGCGTTCACTTCGCGAGATCACCTTTCAGGTCGAGAACGATTTTCGCCGCTTCACCGCTGCGCATCAGTTCGAACGCGCGGTCGAATTCCTTGAACGGCAAAACATGCGTGATGATCGGACGCAGATCTACGCGGCCGCTCTTAACAAGCGCCTGCGTTTGATACCACGTTTCGAACATCTTCCGCCCGTTGATACCTAGAACAGTCAAACCCTTGAAAATGATGCGCTCGGCGAGATTGATGTTGATGTTGTCGCTCGGAATGCCTAGAAGCGCAGCCGTCCCGCCGTTCCGCACCATTTGCAAGCTCATGTCGATCGCGCTTCCGCTGCCCGACATCTCCAACAGCACCTCGACGCCGTCGCCGTTCGTACGGCGTTTTATCTCTTCGACCAATCCCGGCGAGCGCGCATCGAACGTTTCGTCCGCGCCCAAGCGCTTTGCGAGTTCGAGCTTCGCGGGATTGACGTCGATCGCATAAACCGAAGCCGCACCGGCTGCCCGTGCGACGGGAATGGCCATCAGCCCGATCGACCCGACGCCGGTGATAACGACGCTCTTGGTGCTAACACCGGCAGCCATCACCGTGTGCACCGCATTCCCTAACGGGTCGAATACCGCAGCGAATTCATCGGGAATCGCCGGGTCCAATTTCCACACGTTGAACTCCGGCATCGCAATGTACTCCGCGAACGCACCGTCTCTGTCGACGCCGATGATCTTCACGTGTTCGCAGATGTGGGCCTGGCCGGTGCGACAAAGAACGCACGTGAGATCCGCGATATGTCCCTCGGCTGAAACGCGATCGCCCACCGCAACCGAGCGAACCGCACTGCCTACCGCCTCAACGCGGCCCATGAACTCGTGCCCGATAACGAGCGGGGGCTTGATCCGGTTCTGGGCCCATTTGTCCCAGCTATAAATGTGGAAATCCGTGCCGCAGACGCCTGCTTTTTCAACGCGAATCAGAACGTCGGTCGGCCCGATTTCGGGAATCGGAACTTCGGCCAGCGTGAAACCGGACTCCGGGCGGAGCTTCGAGAGGGATAGCATCGTGGATGACATGTCGGGCCGTTCTATTGCACAAAAAAGCCGCCCGCGCCTTCGGCGCGAGCGGCTTCGAACCTAAGCGAAAATCGCTTTTAGCGGTTGGCTTCCGCGACTTTCATCGACGAAACTTGGATGAAGCCCAGCTTTTGGATTGCATCGTTGTTGTCGGCGATGAACTTGATGAAATCTTCAACGGCCGGATTCTTCGACTTCGTGAAGATGTGCTCGTACGACCAAACTTTGTACTTGCCGGTGCGGATGTTGTCTTCGTTCGCATCGACGCCATCGATCTTCGCAACCGTAACGGGCTGATCTTTAGTGTAACCGAGTGAAACGTACGAAATGGCTCCCGGCGTGCTGCCGACGGTCTTCACAACCGTACCGGAGCTATCTTCCGTCAAACCGGTTTCAGCAATCTTCGACGTTCCCATGAGCGTTTGCGTGAAAACGAAACGCGTGCCCGACGTCTTCGGACGGTTGATCACGACGATCGCTTGATCTTTGCCGCCGACATCTTTCCAATTCGTAACCTTACCCGAGAAGATGTCGCGAATTTGTTGCGACTTCAGCGCCGTAACGCCGGACGACGGATTGACGATGACGCCGAATCCAACGACGGCAACTTTGTGATCGATGAGGCCGCTGGTAGCAGGCGCGATCACGTCGGAATCGCCCATATCGGCGTTGCCGTTCTGTGCTTGAGCGATGCCGACGAACGAACCGCCGCCCGAGACAGAGATCTTAACGTCCGAGTGCTTTTCCTGATAGTCCGACGCCGATTGCTTCACGAGGGGAAGCAATGCCGTCGAGCCGACTGCCGTGATGTTCGTGTCGGCGAGGGCCGCCAACGGAAACGCGAGGGCAGCTACGATTGCCGACGCAATCAACTTCTTGCGCATTCTTTATCCTTGAGACGAAGTGCAAAATTACTGCCCGAATAAATTCCGGGCGCGTATTCATGCTAGCGGTTAGCGGTAAAGGGAAGTCTAAGCGAACATTAAGGACAGTTAATCTTGTCAGGACTTTTTCAAGAAATTGTGATAGGGGCCGGCAACGCCGGTCCCTATCGTCCTAACCTGTACCGATGACGACTAGAAGTCGTATTCGAACTGTGCGCGGTTGTACTTAAAGAGCGGCGTGCCGCCGTAGATCGTAGTGTTGTTGATCGTACGTTCTGCGTAGCGGTAACGCACCATGAAGCCCTTGTAGGTGCCCGTCTTCGGAACCGGATTGAAGAAGTATTGTCCGTCGATGTTCGTTTCTTGCGTGGGCGAAACGCCGACGGCGTTATTGCCGTATGCGTAGAGCGCACGCGCAACGAGAAGAACGAACTTCTTATTATCCGACGTGTACGTCGCGGCAAGTTTGCCGGAATCGCCGAAGCTGCGGCGATCCGCCATACCTTGGCTGATGCTGGTCGAGAACAACACGTCCGTCGCATAGCTGTCCGTGTAAGGCGAAGCCCAACCACCGTAGTAAACAGTAGCTGTGTTGAGGCCGCCGACGGCCGGACCCGGTACGCAGTTCGGCGTGCCGCCGATGCCAAGGAAGTAGTTTGCAAGACCTTTGCCTGCCGCAAGCACGTGGTTTGCGGGACAGACACCGCCTGCGGGCAGCGTGATCGTTGCGGTCTTCGCCGGGATGTGATCGTAACCGAGCGTCACGACGATGTTGGGCGATACGTTGACGCCGCCTTGAATACCGTAAATCTGCGAATCGATGATACCGACCAAATCCGTTCCGGTGCTCTTCTGATCGCCGATCTGAAGTGCAACGTACGGTTTGATCTTGCCATGTATGAGGTACTTGGCGTCGAGCCAGTACGTATTCGCAATGTTGTCGAAATGATAGTAGTCCAGGTTAGACGTCAGGTTTTTATCGGTGTAGCCGACGCGGCCGAAATAAAAACCCTTGTTTGTAATCGACAGCGGATTGGTCGCCGACGACTTGGTGTTGACGTTATACAGCGATGAAAGACCGCTGCCGTCGACATATTGTCCGGTAAGAAGCGTGTCGCGGAAGAAATCCGAGCTCACGCGTTCTTCCCAAGCGTTATAGTACGAACCTTCGATGATCCAGTTCGGATTGAGCTTATAGGAAGCATCGTAACCGCGGAACGCCACCGGCTTCAGACGCGAATCCGAAGGATTGGCCCACGGCGTATTGATGACCTGATCGCCAACCTTCGCATACAAGCTTTTATCCTGATACTGGACATACGCTTCGTACAACGTGTTGAGCGAAAAGCCCGGCAGCGTGTCGTCTTGTTGAAGTGCAGGCGCCGGATTTGCTTTGTTGCTACACGGACCCGGCGGTGTCGTTTGCGAGAGGTGAGTTCTCGGTTGGGCGCAGCCGTTGAGCGGGTTCGAGTAGAGATACGTTCCGCCCACGGTTAACGAATTGAACCAAGTGTATTGCGCGTGTCCGCTAATTGCGGCCGCGAAGGATTGCTGGTTCGCCGTTCCCGGCTTGTTGTAGCTGCTTGCGTTTTGCCGCGTGAAATCGTAGGCACGAACATAGCCACGATAGGCGAACGGCTTCGGAGTGGCCTTAGGCGCAGGTGAACCTTGCGCAATCACGTTGGGTGCTGGTGTTGCCGATGTTTCCGCCAGCGCAAACGTGGTGGCCGCCAAAACCATCGCCGCGAGGCCCATGCCGGCTCGTGCGAGGGTGCTAAACACGAAAAAGTAAACTCCCTTTTAAACAGTGGGGCCAAGGAGTACCGCACCAAAGTGTATCGGTGAAGCATTAAGACCCACTTAAGCGTATCTTAAGGCAAACTGACTATTGAAAACCTGGGAAAGCCGCCGAGAGAACGCGCCCTATTTATACTAGCCGAGCGACCCCCCGGAAACGCCGAAAGTCGCTAACTGGGAGCCGATTTAGCCGTAGCGTCCGGTGATGTAGTCCTCGGTGCGCTTGTCCTTCGGCTTGGTAAAGATCGAATTCGTCGTTCCGGTTTCGATCAGTTCACCCATCAAAAAGAAAGTCGTGAAGTCGCTAATGCGTGCCGCTTGTTGCATCGAGTGGGTGACGATGACGACCGTGAAGTCTTTTTTCAAGTCGTCAATCAAATCTTCGATTTTACTTGTTGCAATAGGATCGAGTGCCGAAGCCGGCTCGTCCATCAAAATAACTTCGGGGTCTACGGCAAGGCAGCGTGCGATACAGAGACGCTGTTGTTGCCCGCCGGAGAGCTCAAGCGCGGATTTGTTGAGACGATCCTTCACTTCATCCCAAAGCGCGGCGTGCCGCAAACTTTTCTCTACGATCTCCCTCAGCTTCTTGCGATTCCGCTCGCCGTGAATCTTTGGGCCGTACGCGACGTTTTCGAAGATGGTCTTTGGAAACGGGTTCGGGCGCTGGAACACCATGCCGATGCGGTGGCGAATCGAAACGGGATCGACGCCGTTTTCGTAGATGTCTTCGTTGTCTAAAAGCACGTGGCCCTTGACGTGTGCATCCGGCTGCAGATCGTGCATGCGATTTAACGCGCGAATGAACGTCGATTTCCCACAACCGGACGGTCCGATCAACGCCATAACGCAGTTTTGCGGAACGGCCAGCTGTGCGTTTTTGATCGCATGAAAATCGCCGTAATAAACGTCCAGATTCCGCACTTCGAGCTTCGTCGAATTAATCGCCGAGGGGGCGTTGTCGGGCGTGCTTAGCATGAAACTACTTTCCGGTGAGCCGCTTGGAGAGCGCGCCGCCCGCGACTCGGGCGGCGATATTGAAGAGCAAAACCATTACAAGTAAAACCAGCGCGGACCCGTTGCCGATCGCGTTCGCATCGGGCACCAAACTTTCCGAGTGCGTGTACCAAAGGTGCACCGAAAGCGTCTCTGCTTCATGGAAGGGACTCAAGTCAAACGCCGAACGTCCGGCCGAGACGCTGAGACCAGCGGTATAAATCAGCGCAGCCGTCTCGCCGAAGATCCGGCCCGCTATCAGTACGATCCCTGTAGTAAGCTGTGGAATCGCGCTGGGAAAGACGACTCGGCGAATCGTCTGCCACTTCGTCGCTCCGAGAGCCATAGAGGCTTCGCGATACGAGTTTGGGATGTTCGATAACGCTTCTTGCGTGACGCGCATCAAAGCCGGCAAATTCAACAGCGTCAGCGTCAACGCACCGCCAAGTGCGGTGAACTTCCATCCCAGCAAGTTTACGAAGATAATTAGTCCGAAGAGACCCATGACGATCGATGGGATCGTCGCAAGCGACTCGGCACAAAATTGGACGATCGACGTAAACTGTCCCGGCCGCGCGTATTCTTGCAGATATGTGCCGGCCGCCGTTGCTATCGGCGTGGTGAATAGCAACGTCAGGAACAATATATAGAACGAGTTGTAAATCTCAGGACCGACGCCGCCGCCTGCCGTAGTTTCGCTTGGGGGAGCCGTAAGGAAATGCCACGAGATGGCACTCCAGCCCAGATAAAAGATGTAGCCGATGAAGAACGCCAGCGCGACAACGATTGCAAGCGCCGCGGCCCACAGAATCACCGTTGCGATTTGGTCGGCGAGCCGGCGTTGCGCCGAGTTGTCTCGTCGCGTCTTGGCGCCGGAAGCGGTTGCAGTGATCACGGCCATTACGCTCTCCGCCGCAAGGCGAGACGCACCGCCATAATAAGCGCCATCGCAATGAGCAAGAGTAGAAAGGCCATCGAGAACAGCGAGTGATACAGAACCGAACCGGTTGGCGCGCTACCCATGTCGGTGACGATTTCCGTGGTAAGTGCGGCCGTCGGTGCGAGCAAGCCCTTCGGCAGCGCGGCCGCGTTACCGATGACCATCTGAACCGCTAGCGTCTCACCGATTGCGCGCGCAATTCCAAGAATTACCGCAACCGTAATGCCGCTGCTCGCCGCGGGCAACAGTACGCGAAAGATTGTCTGCCACCGGGTCGCTCCAAGCGCCATCGACGCTTCTCGCATCGATCCGGAAACGGCAAGCAGTGCGTCTTCGGAAAGCGTAATCACCGTCGGCAGAATCATGATGGAAAGGACGATGCCGGCCGTAAGTAGACCGAACCCGGTCAAACTTCCCAGATGCTCCCGGATGAGCGGCGCGAGCAACGTCAAGCCAAGCCAGCCGTACACAACCGAAGGAATGCCGACCAAAATTTCAATCGTCGGTTTCACGATCGCGGCTACGGTTTTAGGCGCCAGCTGCGAAAGAAAAATGCCGACCGCAACCCCGAACGGACCGCCCACGAGAATTGCAAACAGCGTTATTGCAAGCGAGCCGATAATGAAAACGAGCGCACCGGGGTGGCGCGCATCGGGACTGAAATCGGGAGAAAACAGAAAAATAAACGGGTTGATGTGGTCGGCAAAGAACAGGCGCGTGCCTTCGATTGCCAAGTACCCGAGGATAAGCGCCATCGCAACGATCACGAAAGCGCTTGCAGCGAATAAGAACCCCTTCGCGACACTTTCCTGAACGTGCGCGCGTCCGGCCGAACGTGAAATCAAAGCGTGTCTATCCTACGTGCGACGGCCTAAGTCCGTATTAAGTGAATATTAAGCTCGATTAAGGACCGCCGTTTGGGGCGAGCGCCGGCACGAGTTCTTCGCCCGCAAATGCGTCCGCATACCACTCTCGCACGTCTTGTAGCGTCATGCCACGACAGTACTCGTCGAGGAATGCCAAGATCTGGTGCTTCATAGCACGCTCGTCCGCTTCGGACTCGATCGTGGACCACATACGACGAGAGTGACATAAGTAGCTTAGCGTGCCGTTATCTGCCGATTAAGGCTCGCGCTTTGCTACGCGCATAATCGGTAAGCGTATCGTAAAGACCGTGCCACTGCCCAACATCGACTCGGCAGAAATCATCCCGCCGTGCGCATCGACGATCCCCTTAACGATCGCGAGCCCCAACCCCGCGCCGCCGCTTTCGCGCGTCCTCGAGCGATCCACCACATAGAACCGCTCGAAGATATGCGGGAGGTCGCGATACGGAATTCCGACCCCGGTGTCGCGAACGCGGAGGATGGCATCACCGCCGTTGGCGTCCAGTTCAATGGTGACTGCCCCTCCCGAAGACGTGTGCCGCAACGCATTATCGATCAAGTTAACAAAGACTTGCGAAAGCCGGTCGGGATCCGCTTCGACGCTTACGGGACGCATCGTATGCAACTCCAGATGCACGCCTTTATTCGAGGCCTGCGGCTCGAATGAGGCTACGATCGGATGAGCTACCTCTTCCAATTCGATTTCCCGCAAGTTGAGTTTCAATTGTCCCGATTCGGCGCGCGCATGTTCCAGCAGCTGCTGGACTAGCGAAGCTAAGCGATCGACCTGTGTCAACACTTGCGGCAAGAACAGATCGGCCGCTTCGTCATCAGGGGATTCTATGACGGTTTCGAGCATCAATTTGATCGACGAAAGCGGCGTGCGCAGCTCGTGCGAAACGTTTGAAAGAAACTCTTTGCGTGCGCGTTCCAGTCGAGCGACGTCGGTTTGGTCGTCGGCGAAGACTACGACGCCGTTTACGTTTGCGCCGTCCTCCAGCGGATAAACCGACACGCGGTAGCTGCGCGAATGCGCGCCGGCCGATGTTGCCAGTGTAGCCACCGATGCTTCGCCGCGAAGTGCATCGCCGATGCGCCGCTCCAACTCGACATTCGGAATCGACGTCAAAAAGTGCGCGCCCGTACCACGCTCGGGATCGAAATCGAAAATAGTACCGGCCGCCTGATTCGCAAATCGAATTCTCGACGAGCGGTCCATGAAAATGACGCCTAACGGCAATGCGCGTACGAGACGGGCAAAATCCCCGTCGCTCGTGCCGGTGGTTTCCGCCGGAATTCGAATCTCTTCGCGAATCGTCCGAACGCGATTGCGCAAGAGCATCCATGCAAGAACCCCGCCGCACGCGCATCCGAGTGCGGCGGCGAAGATCATCGTTTCGGAGGCAGTCATAGCAATGGGCTAGGCTTTAAACATGTAACCGCGGCTGCGCACCGTTATGATGTGCCGCGGGTTACGTGAATCTTCCTCGATCTTCTCGCGAAGCCAACGGATATGAACGCTTACCGTCTGTTGTTCGCCTTCGAAATCATAGCCCCAGACTTTGTCCAGCAGTGTTTGCCGCGTAACAACGCGCCCGTTGTTCTCCATCAACACACGCAGCAGCGCGAACTCTTTGGGAGCAAGCGCCACGTCGGCGCCGCGCACCGTAAGCTGCTGTCGCGACGGATCGAGCACGATGTCGCCAAGTGAAATCGCTTCGTCGTGGCCGCCTTGTAAGGGCATTTGGCGGCGCAACCGCGCTTTCACGCGTGCTAGAAATTCGTGCAGCGCAAACGGCTTCGTAACATAGTCGTCAGCGCCGAGCTCCAGCGCAAGGACTTTGTCGATTTCCTGGTCCTTTGCCGTTAGCATGATGATCGGGACGGAACTGAACTTCCGGATTTCCTTACATGCCTCGATGCCGTCCAGTACCGGAAGCATGATGTCCAAAACGATAAGGTCCGGCTGCTCGCGCTGAGCCATGGCCACCGCGCTGCGCCCATCGCTTGCCGTGACAACCGTGTAACCGCTGCGCTCCAGGTTGAAGCGCAAAGTCTGCAAAATGGCCGACTCGTCGTCAACCACCAGGATCTTCTTATTGAAGTCCGGGCTTTTGACGAACGTGCCCCTCGAGGGCTTACTCTCCAGCGATCCGTTCATACGATTTGGCGATGGCACTATAATCTAGTGCGCCGTCCCCTTCTGCTGACCGAGCGGTATAAAGTTGATAGGCCAGGGCCGATGCGGGCATCGCGAAATTCATGGCGCGCGCCGCGTCTAGCGCTGCGGCGACATCCTTACGCAATAGATCGAGGGCAAAGCCGCCCTCAAATGTCCCCGCAAACCATGTTTTCGGCAGCCACTGGTCCAAGACGTAATTTGAACCCGTCGCCGTCGCAATAACCTTCCTAACGGCGTCCAGGTCGGCTCCCGCTCGCTGCGCGAACACGAGGGCCTCGACATTGGCCACCATGACGCCGGCGATAATGATCTGATTCACCAATTTGACGGTCTCACCCATGCCGATGCCGCCAAGGTGGTACGGAGTTCCCATCCCCCTAAGAACGGGTTCGACCCGGCTAAAAATTTCGGGTTCGGCGCCAACCATTATGGTAAGAGTGCCTGTTTGCGCCCGAGCCGGACCGCCGCTGACCGGCGCGTCCACAAATGCGGCGCCGTGGTCTGCAAGCCGCTGCGCAAATCGCTTAGACGCAATCGGAGAGATGGTCGACATGTCGATAACGATCGATCCTGGACGCACCCCGGCCGCAACCCCACGCTCGGAAAAAAGCGCCTCTTCTACGTGAGGTGCGTCCGGAACGCACAAGATCGTGATGTCGCTTTCGGCCGCGAGTGCCGCATAATCGGGCGACTCGGTGACGCCGTCTGCCTTCAGCCTCTCGATAGCATCGCGCCGCTTGTGTGCGGCGGCGGACACGGCGAAGCCGGCCTTCTGTAAAGAGCGCGCCATCGGCTCGCCCATGGCGCCGAGGCCAATAAATCCTAGTCGAGGCTGGGTCACGCGTCGCCCATTTCCTACAGGCACCGTTACGCTCCTGGCCGAAGCCGCTCTTCCCATGACAACAGCGACCACTCCAATCCGGCGTCCCACGTTCGACGATATGAATCTGTCGACCGGGAAAAGAACGCGTCTTCACCGGTTGATGTACGAACACGGTCCCGCAAACGGCACGCTCATGATGCTGCCGATCGATCAAGGACTAGAACATGGCCCGGTAGATTTTTTCGACAATCCGGATTCGATCGACACCGATTGGATTTACCGGCTTGCGGTCGAGGGCAATTTCTCCGGCATTGCGTTGCACATCGGTCTGGCCGAGAAGTACCACAAGGACTACGCCGGCCGGGTTCCGCTGCTTTTGAAGATCAACGGAAAGACGAACATTCCGCCCGACGATGAAGCGTTTAGTCCGCTCACGTCGTCGGTTGAAGATGCGGTTCGTCTAGGTGCCGATGCCGTCGGTTATACGCTCTACGTCGGCAGCCCGGCCCAAGATATCGACATCGCGCAAGCCAACGAAGTGCGACGCGAATGCGAAAAGTACGGCATGCCGCTCGTTATTTGGGCGTATCCGCGCGGGTCGGCCATTAAAACGAAGGGCGGAATCGATTCGCTTTATGCGGTGGATTACGCAGCACGGGTTGCGTGCGAAATCGGTTGCGATATCGTAAAGCTGAACGAACCGAAGTGGGATGCTGCGACGGCCGACAAGTTGCCGAAACCGTATAACACGACGCAATACGACGACGTCGAGGGTTTGCGGAAAGTCGTGAAATCCGCAGGCCGCACGCTCGTGCTGGTTTCGGGCGGAAGCAAACTTGGCGACGACGCTACCATTCAAAAGGCGCGCGCGGCGATGGAAGCAGGTTGCGTCGGTTTGATCTTCGGGCGAAACATGTGGCAACGGCGTTGGGACGATGCGCTCTCAATCGCTTCGCGGATGCACGACCTAATGAAAAACTACGGAGCGTAAGCAAGGTAAGGCAGTGGGCCCGCAACTGCGGGCCCGCTCTTTGACGTTACGCTAGTAGAAAATGACGATCGAGGAACAGGTAAATGCCGCGCTAGATAAAGTGCGGCCCGGCATCCAGGCGGACGGCGGTGAAGTATGGCTGATCAAGGTCGAGGACGGCACGGCATTCGTTCAGATGCTTGGCGCCTGCGGCGGCTGCCCGGCCTCCACTATGACGCTAAAAGGGGCCATTGAAGCGGTCGTTGTGGCCGACGTGCCCGAGATTCGAGAAGTTCTTCAGGTATAAAAAGGCGCCGCTCGAGCGGCGCTTTTGCTTTGGCTCAGTGCGCGCCGGCGCAGCGCGAGCAGTACCAGCTGACCGCACCCTCGTGCGCTTGCGGAAGCATATGCTCACGGTTACTGCGGCGGCCACAGTTTGCGCACGCATACGTCGTTCCGACATTTACGGCAGTTGCATCGTGTTCGTTACGCGTTGATGCCCATGCGACCACAACTATAATCAGTCCGAACGCTAGCGGCGCATACGCGAAGAACGAGGCTAAGCCTTCTGCTGAAATCTCTGCAATCATATCGGGGATAATTCATTCGCACGGCCAAGCCGCTGGTCCTAGGATGTCGAAAGGGTCAGCATGGACCGCGAAGAGGACCTCCGCGAGCGTTTGGTCATGCAAATGCAGCGTACCCACGCACTGCGCACCGCCAACGTTGCGGCAGCGTTTCTCTCCGTTTCTCGCCATCGTTTCATTCCCGAGCAGCCGTTAGAAGTGGCATACGAAGATCGCGCGCTTGCGCTAAAAGAGCAAAACGGCGCCGTTATTTCGTCGATTTCACAGCCGGGCATGGTCGCGCAAATGCTGGAGATGCTGGACGTGCATCCCGGCGATCGCATCTTCGAAATCGGCACGGGGAGCGGTTACAACGCAGCATTGCTTTCTTCGCTTGTCGGGCCTGCCGGTAGCGTCGTAACGATTGAATTGGAGCAAGACCTCGCTGAAACGGCGCGCTTCCGGCTGCACGAGTTAGGTTACGCGAACGTCGATGTTCGTACCGGCGATGCCGAAAGGTCCGCGATCGGCGAGACGTTCGACGGCATTATCGTTACGGCGCGCTCCGACGATATTGCGGGCGCGTGGTGGGACGCACTCAAGGACGGCGGGCACATGGTCGTTCCGTTAGATATTGCGTATGGCGGCGAACGCGTTATTGCATTCGTTCGTCAAGGACCGGTCCTGACCAGCATCGGCACGCAGGCTTGTTCCTTCATCGGATTACGAAACCATCACGAAGCGACCTCGAGCGAAATTTTCTTCCGTAATCCCGGCATGCGTTACGTGCCACAGCCGGATGCGCGCGCACCGATTGGAATCATTGCAAAGCGCCGCGACGACGTACGTCCGGAGTTTCTGCAAGACGCAGACGTCGTCGTAGCGCGGCCTGAGACGTTCTTCGGCATTACGTTTCACTCATAAACGAACGCTCGAAGCGTACCCGGTGAGCTCAACATAAGCCTCGCCGATCGACTCGCCGGTCTTGGCGTTGCGCACATCCGCAGCGCCTTCCCAATACGTTGTTCCCGATGCATCTACGAGTTCTTGATCCGCTAAAAGCGGCACGATCACCAGCGGTGTGTCGATTCCGCGGACGGCTGCGCGCCACCCATTCGGATAGATAGCATTGGTGTGCGGACTTTTCCACGAATTCGTCGTCGCGATGGTGAATGCACTAAGCGGAAGATACTCGACCGTTCCGTTGCGCGCCACGAGGCTTCCCGATGACTGCGGCGTCGTGCTTCCGTCTTTTTGACGCAAACGATACAGCATAACTTCGCGTCCATCGCGCAACTGAAGAGCAAACCAATCCCATCCCGATTGATTCGGCTGCAGTTCGTCGGAACCGAACTCGTGATCCATCCAAGAATTCCCATCCACCGCATAGCGAACGCCGCCGGCGGTAACGACGCCCATCGTCTGAAGCCGCGTGAACGAATAGTAATGCGAAGCGCAAGAGCGGCACGGTCCCTTTTGCGAAATGCCGCCGTGCCCGTGAATCGCCGGGACCTTTTCGGATTGCAGCGTCAGGTCTATTGCATCGGAGCCGCTACTTGCGCGCAGATGGAGCCGTGGGCGCACTTCTTCGGTGCCGCTCAACCTCCAACGGTTAGCACCGACGTCAAGGCGTTCTTCGCTCGCGTACCCCTGACGCAGCGCATCGCGCGCAAATGTTTCGTGGTAGGTGAATTTTCCGTTCGTAACGTCGCTGACGGCGAAGTGCGCGGGATAGAGCTGATACGCATACCATTCACTCTCGCCTGCGTTCCGCTTCGACGCGCGAGGTTGTAGTGCGAACCGGAAGAACGTGAGTTCGTAGCCGAAGCGGTGTCCGTTCGACGCCCTTAGGTGGCCGGTAAAATACCACCACTCCGAACGGTACGCATCGTGCGCCGCGTGGTCGCGCGGAAACTGATAATGATAGGGCGCCGTGGCAATGGAAAACTGCATCGACGAAGCACCGGCAAACGCCGGCGCCAACACAAGGGCCGCAACGAACTTGAAGACCCGCAACACTTTATTCAACGCGCAGCACTTCGCTCGTTTGGAGCCGCGAGGCTACGCGGGCCGGATAAATCGACGCGACCAGCGCGGCTAGAATAACCATGGCCGCCGCTTGCAGAAAGAACGCCGGCGACGTTCGCCACTCGATCAGCCAACCGAAACTTTGACGATTGATTACGAAGATGAGATCTGCCGCCAATCCGAGACCCAGAACGATTCCCACAATGGCCGCCAATATTCCGACGACGACCGCCTGCGCGACAACCATCCGCACGACACCGGTGCGGTTCAAGCCAAGATAACGCAGGAGGCCAATTTCAAGCCGCCGTTCCAGCACGAGTGCGAAGAGCGTGCTGACCACTCCTAACACGGCAATCGCCAAACTCACGATGTACAAGGCGCTTGTGATCGCAAAAGTACGGTCGAACACGGAAATGGCAAACGCGCGCAGTTCGCGATTGGTCGAAATGTCGACGCGGAGAGGGCGCAAGGCGATTTCTATCCCCGTGCGGACGCGTGCTATGTCGACGCCTGGCCGAACGTAAACCCCGATAGAGTCGATGGTGTCGTCGTGCCAAAGCCGAACGTAGGTGTCGCGGTCGATAAAGAACGTCCCGCCGCTGGTTGAATAATCGTTATATGCACCGATGATGCGAAATCGCTGCGCGCCGGAGGGTGTATTTAACACGAAACTATCCCCCGGGCTCAAGTGAAAATGCGTAATGAACGGCTCGCTGACGACTGCAGTCGCGCGGTCGTGAAGCCCGCGAACGATCTCTGCGGTATTCGGATGGCCGAGAAATCGCAAGCGATTGCGTTTGGCAAACGAGTCCGCATTCGTCGCACCGAGGTCCGCGAATCCACCCTCAAGCGGAACGATAAACCCTCGATAAGTGTCGACACCGGCGACGCCCGGCACGCGAGTAATTCGTTGAGCGTCTGCGGGCGTAAAGCCGGCGCGAAAACTTGCGTCGACCGTGCCGGGCGTCTTGATATAAAGATCCGCGGCGAGCGTATCGGCGGTCCAAGCGACCACAGTGGCACGAAACGAACTTACCAGCACCGCAATTGCGACCATCATTGCGACGGCGACGGCAAGTGAAGCAATGGCGACGGAAAAACGCTGCGGCGACGCCCGTAAAAAGCCCGCCGCAATTGCTGCCGAAGGACGCCTCGCGCGAAATAGCCGTAGAAGCCGTACGCTGGCTGCTAAAACGAGCGGCGTGCACAGGGAAGCACCGGCAATGAGCAAGATCCCGGCGAGATAACCGAAAACCGGAACGCCGTTATAAGCCGGAAGTTTCATCGCGAGAAACGCAATCGCAATCGTTACGAGTCCCGCGACTGCAGTCCAGCGCGAAAAGCCGGGGACGCTTCGTTCCTGTCCCGCGCCGGCGCGCATCGTTCTTGCGGGAGGCGTAAGTGACGCTTCAGCTGCGGGCGCAAGCGCGGAAAGCACAGCCAGCACCACACCGATTAGAAACGCTTTGATCGTCGCGGGCCAGGAAAACACGACAGCATCTGAGTGGGAACCGATATACAACGACGATACGGTCGTTTGGACTGCGCCGACGGAGTAACGTGCGAGCGCGAACCCTAGCACAACGCCGCAGAGTGCACCGATTGCACCGTAAAGCGCCCCTTCTCCAATAAAAGTAGCGAAAATCTGCCACCGCGTCGTGCCGAGCGCACGAAGCGTTCCGATCTCGCTCTTGCGCTGCACAACCGAGATCGCGACGGCGTTGTAGATCAAATACATCCCCACGAGCAGCGCGACATCGGCCAAAACTGCCAGGTTCATTTGAAAGCTCGAGAGCATCCGGCGAATCTCGTCAAGCCGCGTGCGAGGTTCGAGGACACGAGCCCCCGGCGGAACTACTCGCTGCACTTGGGCGCGCACGGCTTCTAATTTGGCCGGATCGACGACGAGATCGATGCGGTCCAAGCGGCCAACGCTGTTGAAGAGCGTTTGCGCGGTGGCGATATCGACGAATGCAACGCTTGAGTCCACGCCGGCGTCGCCGGGCGGAATCACCGCCATGACCGGAAGCCGGACGCGCCGTGCGCCCGCATACGCTTCGATGTATTCCCTGCGCGCATAGCGATCCGCAATACGCTTACTGATAAAGATTCCGTCTTCGTCGATGAAGCGATGCAGATCGAATTGCCCTATATTTTTTTCGCTTTGTGTTTTCGCCGCCTCGGGGACCGATGCGCGCGTAATATCTATACCTAGGACGCGAATAATCTCGCCGGAATCGGTCTGACCCGGCCGCACGCCGGCAACGAGCTGCCCTTCCACAACGGGACTTGCGCTTGTCACGCCGTTTACATCTTGAACTCGCAGAAGCGCCCGTTCATCAAAGCCGGCTCCCGAACCGAAGACCTGCAGATTTACGTGATTTGCAATTACGTCGACGCTGCGAGCAAAAGATGCGACGGCCGTTGTGTTGGCGAGTTCGATCGAGTACGCAGCCGCTACACCGAGTGCAACCGCGAAGAGCGTTACGAGCGCTCGCAGTCCGTTTGCGCGAACGTAGCCCAGCACGAGGGCGCGAATGAGGATCGCAGCTTCGCTCACGTTATCGATTCGATTCGTCCGTCGCGCATGTTGATTCGCACGCCCGCGCGCGCCGCGGCATCGGCGCTGTGCGTTGCCATCAAAATCGCCTGTCCTCGATTTGCAAGTGACTGCAAAATTTCCAGGACCATTTCACCGTTGCGGCTGTCGAGATTGCCGGTAGGTTCATCAGCGAGAAGGATCGCCGGTTCGTGAACGATGGCACGTGCGATCGCCGCTCGTTGCAATTGTCCACCCGAGATTTGGGACGGAAGCGCATCGCCTTTATCCTTAATGCCAACGGAATCGAGCGCCGCGTCGACACGGCTCTGAATCTCACGGACCGGACGGCGCTGCAGGACGAGCGGCAAGGCAACATTGTCGCTGATTGTCAGCGTGGGCAATAAATTGAAGAACTGAAACACCGTGCCGATGCGGTCGCGGCGAAGCGCGGTCAGTTCGTCGTCGTTCAGCGAAGAAGTCGCGACACCATCAATTGAGACCGTCCCCGCGGTCGGCAAATCGATGCAGCCCACGAGATTGAGTAAGGTGCTTTTTCCGCAACCGCTTGGACCGAGCAACGCCACCATTTCACCGGCAGGGACTTGCAAAGAAACGCCGCTTAGCGCACGGACGCCGTTGTCATACGTCTTTTCGACCCCGGAACATAAAACGGGTTGCCGCATTTTCGCGACAACCCGCACTTCTTTAGCGATAGTTGCGTACCGTTGGTGAACGCCGGACTAGGCGGAGGCCTTTTTGAAATACTCCGCGTTGATCTCGATGAAGTTCACCCATTTTTCGGGGATGTCCGAGTCGGCAAAGATCGCTTCTACTGGGCATGCGGAAACGCACGCGCCACAGTCGATGCACACTTCCGGGTCGATATAAAGCTGCTCGTCTTCATCTTTCCCGTGAATGCAATCGACGGGACATACGTCCACGCAAGACTTGTCCTTCGTTCCGATGCACGGTTCGGTGATGATGTACGCCATGAGAATTGAGACCCCTTAGACGGTGACGAGTATCGTAAACTTCGAGCCAGCTATTGGCAATGCTCCAAGCCTACGCCTTCCCGCACAAGGGGTCTCGGACTTCTGTCTAGGCGAGCGGCGCGCCGTTAGACTACGGTGCGGCGGCCCGCAACGGCTCGGACGATCCACAACAGCACCACCGCGCCGATGACCGCGCAGATGAAGCTGCCGATGTTGAATCCGGTCACGCCGACGTGGCCAAAGAGACCGTAGATCCAGCCACCGAGAACCGCGCCGATGATGCCGACGATCAAGTCGCCGAGGATTCCGCCAGGACCCTCGCCGGGCACGATCCACCGAGCAACCGCGCCGACGATGATACCGAAAATGATCCAGAGTAAAATGCCCATCGCTACCTCCTGGTCCAAAGTTCCCCCAGGGGCCACCTCCTTAAACGGTAGTCGCCGGGAGAGGCACCAGGCAGGGCACAAATCGTTCACCGCCGACGTTTATGCGTCATGAAACAAGTGCTTGCCGCAATTGCCGCCCTGGCCGTGGGGCTATTTACACCGGCGCTCGCTGAGGCTGCCACGCAGATCTCCGTAACCGGAACCGGAACGATCGCGATGATGCCGGACGAGGCGACCGTGAATGCGTCGATTGTCACGAACGACCCGAACGCGGAAACCGCAACATCAAAGAATAACGCCGCCTATGAAAAAGCCGTGCGCGAACTCACCGCGCGCGGAATAAATCGCAACGACATCACGCTTTCCTACTACAACGTCAGCTATCAGCCGAAACCGCAGAACGCGCCGCCTGCTCCGCCCGAGCCTGGAACGTGGGGATATACGGTAAACCGCTCGTTCGCGGTAAAAATTCACGAGATTTCAAAAGCGGGCCAAATCGTTGACACGCTTGCGCCCACACCGGGGATCGAAATCAGCGGCGTGACCTTCGGTCTTTCTGATACGACCGCGGCGAGAAAGTCCGCTACGAGTAAAGCCGTCGCCGACGCTCGGTCTAAAGCACAAGCCGTAGCGGCGGCTGCCGGGTTGCATATCACGAACATCTCGCGCATCGACTTGGAGGGCGCCTATCCGGGTCCGATTCCCATGGTCCGGACAATGAACGCCGCCACGCTCAGCGCGAAGGTTCCGACCGAGTTCGACACCGGCAACGTCAACGTGACGGTGAACGTCAGCGTCATTTTTTCTGCCGCGCAATAAAAAGGCTGGTACGAAACTGTGAGGACGCTCGCGGGGTAAACCCAAGCATGACGACCACTTGTGAGGTCTGCCGCATTCGCGACGCCACGATTTTCGACGGCCGTACTTCCCTCTGCGCGCCGTGCGCACAACGCCGTGCCGCAACGAGCGCGCTGCCGTTTCTGGGCGCGGCGCTTGCCGCCGCCGGACTGATTGCCGGCGGCGCGCTGCTCTTCGAAAATCGCGACGAAATCACTCGGAAGCTCGGCAGCGTTGGAACGCCCACACTGCAAAATTTCTCTCGCGACCTGACCGATCTCGCGAAAAACGGAAAGCTCGATCCGGTAGTCGGCCGCGACGACGAGATCGAACGCCTCGTCTCCATTCTCGCGCGACGCAGCAAGAATAATCCTGTGCTCGTCGGCGAGCCGGGCGTCGGTAAAACGGCTATTGTCGAAGGCTTGGCGCAACGCATCGTCAACGGCAACGTTCCAACGGCGCTGCGCAACAAGCGCGTGCTGTCGTTGACCCTCGGCCCGTTGGTCGCCGGGACAAAATATCGCGGCGAATTCGAGAGCCGTGTAAAGAAGATTCTCGATGAAGTCAAACGCAGCGCTCGCGACGTGATCTTGTTCATCGATGAACTACACACGCTGGTTGGCGCCGGCGCGGCTGAAGGTTCGTTGGACTTGAGCTCGATGATCAAACCCGAACTAGCTCGCGGCGAATTGCAATGCATCGGTGCAACCACGTTCGACGAGTATCGAAAATACATTGAGTCCGATGCTGCTTTGGAACGGCGCTTCCAGCCGGTGATGGTGGAAGAGCCGACGATCGAGCAAACGATTGCGATTCTCCGCGGACTGCGAAGCGGCTACGCGCGCCATCATCAAGTGTCGATCGACGAATCCGCGATCGAAGCGGCTGCCGCGCTGTCGGCGCGCTACATCGCCGACCGTTTCTTGCCCGACAAAGCGATCGACTTGATGGACGAAGCGGCAGCCTCTGTAGCGCTGCAAAACAAAGGCTCGGCTTCGCCGCCGGTCGTTACCGCGCAACACGTTGCGGCGGTTGTCACGAAGTGGACCGGCATTCCGCAATCGACACTTTCGGAATCGCAAGCAAATCAGTTGCTTTCGCTGGAAGATGCGCTCTCGAAACGCGTCATCGGACAGCGCCGCGCTATTGAATCGGTGGCGCAGGCAATCCGCCGCGCACGTGCAGGTTTGCACGATCCGCGCAAGCCGCTGGGAAGTTTTCTCTTTGCCGGCCCGAGCGGTGTCGGCAAAACCGAATTGGCGAAAGCGTTGGCCGAATCGCTCTTCGGCAGCGAAACCGCGCTCGTGCGGATCGATCTCTCCGAATTTACGGAAGCACATACCGTCTCGCGGCTTTTGGGAGCACCTCCGGGATATCAAGGGCACGATGAACCCGGGCAGTTAACGGAACCGGTACGCCGGCGCCCCTATTGCGTCGTTCTCTTTGATGAACTCGAAAAAGCGCATCCGGATGTTGCCGCGATTCTCTTGCAAATTCTCGACGACGGGCGTGTCACCGACGCGAAAGGCCGAACGGTCGACTTCCGTCATGCGTTAATCGTGTTGACGACGAATCTTCCGGAAGATGAAATCGCGCTCGAGCTTCGGCCTGAACTACTCAATCGCATCGATGATCTCGTGCATTTCAACACGCTGCAGCTTCCACAAATCGAAGCGATCGTGGAGATTCACGTCGATGCGCTCGCAGAACGCCTCGGAGCGCGCAACGTGCGGCTACTGCTTTCGGAGGAAGCGAAGCAGTACTTGGCTCGCGTTTCGATGGGCGCCGGCAGCGGTGCGCGCTATGTTGGAAGAACCGTGTCGCACTACGTTAGCACGCCGCTCTCGACTGCGATTCTACGCGGCGAATTGAAAGAGGGCGGCACGGCAAACGTCACGTTAGAGGGCGATTCCCTCGTTATCAAAGCGGCTTAGGAGCCGTGGTTAGAGCACGCTCTTAACGGCGGCTTCCATCTGCGAGCGGGAGAGTTCGCCGACGAGAATCTTGCGGACGACGCCCTGGCGATCGATGAAGACGTGAACGGGCAAACCGTTGACGTTATAAGCGTCGCGTAGCGTGCCTTCGTCGATGACCGCGGGATATTTCAAATGGTGTTCCGAGACAAAGTACGCCGCTTTTTCCTTATTTTCCAGCACGTCGACGCCGACTACTTGCAAGCCCTGAGCTCCATACTTACTCTGGAGTGAATTGACGTCGGGCGCCTCTTCGTTGCACGGCGGGCACCAAGAAGCAAAGAAATTGAGGTACACGGCTTTGCCGTGTAGCGACTCCATCGAAAGCGATTTTCCGGTCGTAGTTTGTTCTTGCCACGACGGCGCGGCTTTGCCTACTGCGGCTTGCGATGCGCCGGCGGCGCTGCCACTGTTGTGGCTACAAGCGGCGACCAGAGCCGATAAGGCGAGAAATCCTACTGTCTTTGCTTTCATGATTCTCATGCGTAACTGGGGTACGCTACCGCGTGAAGATCGGTTTGCATTTGAGCGACCAATTCGTCGACTGAATCAAAAACACGCTGCTCGCGAACGTAGCGCAGGTCGCGCAGGACGAGCTCGTGCCCGTAAATCGTCCAGTGAAAGTCACGCAACCACGCCTCAACGGTGCGCTGCCGGCCATCGAACTGCGGGTTGGTTCCTATTGAAACGAGCGCCGCATAATCGCGCCCGTCGTACCTCGCGACGGCGGAGTAAACGCCGTCCTTCGGGAGCAGCTTTTCTTTGACGCGCAAGTTGGCCGTTGGAAATCCTAAGTCGTGTCCGCGGCCAAAACCGAGCTCGACGGTGCCACGTAGCTCGTAGCTGTGTCCGAGCAAGTGATCTGCTAAATCTAGATTGCCTTCACGAACCAGCGTGCGAATGCGCGTGCTCGAGATACGTTCGGAGCCTTCGGTGACGTTCTCAACGGGCACCAACGCAACACCGCGTGCCTCCAGAAAAGTTTGCATCAGCGCCGTATCGCCTGCGCGTTTGTAACCGAAACGAAACGTTTTCCCGACGGCGATTCCGCGCACGCCCAAGCCGTCGATCAACCGGTTCAAAAACGCTTCAGGCGAAAGCGTCGAAATCGTTTCATTGAACGGAACGAAAAAACACTCTTCGATCCCGGCTTTTGCGAAGAGGTCGATGCGCTCTTCGTTCGTCGTGAGCATCGGAGGCTCGGTTCCGGGACGCAGAAACGAAGCGGGGTGATTCGCAAAAGTCAGAACGCCACTGCGCCAGCCCGGCTTGCGCAGACGCTGCGCGCTACGAATGATCTCACGGTGACCGCGATGCATTCCATCGAAGAATCCAATAGCCAAGACCAACGGCCGGCTATTGTCGCGGAAAAGCTCGTGATAAACTTTCACGCCTCTAACAACCCTACACGAAGACTTTTCGTGGCGCGAGCATCGCGCCATGAGCTTCGCCCACACCTACCAGCGTCCGCGATTCATCTCGTACGAACACGTGTTGGGCAGGCGCGCCCTCAGGAAGCGGCACGATGCGCCCCGCGCGGAAGTCGGCGGATCCGCGCAAGTCCAGCACGATCGTAGGAAACGGAATAATATGTTCAGGCGCGATGAACGCGCCTTGCGGATCTTCAGAAATTTCATCAAGCGTGCGCGCTTCGCCGAGGATAAAGGGCCCGGAAGCTTCACGTACCAACGCACCCATATGCGACGGAACGCCCATCGCGGCGCCGATATCTTCGCACAAGGTCCGGATGTACGTCCCTTCGCTGCACGCAATGCGGATTCGCGCCGCGGGCAACACCGCGCGCGCCGGGGAATCAAAGCCCAGGAGCGAGATGCCGTAGATCGTGACCGTTCGCGTCTTGCGCTCGACCGTCTTGCCTTCACGCGCCAGTTCGTACAACCGTTTGCCGTCGTGATGAACGGCGGAGAACATTGGCGGTATCTGTGAAATTCGTCCGACAAACTGCGGCAGCGTTTGTTCCAGACGCGCGTGCCAATCGTCCGGCACCGCAGCGGAAGCCACTTCTTCGCCGAGCGCGTCTTGCGTCGTCGTGGAGCGCCCCAACACGAGCGTTGCCGTGTAGGCTTTGCGTTGATCGGTCAGCATTGGAATTAAGCGCGTAGCTTTACCAACCGCAATCGGCAGCACGCCGGCGGCCTGCGGATCTAGCGTACCGAGATGACCCACGGCAATATGCCGGTCGCGAGCGTAAATGCCGTAAATGCGGCGAATACGCGCGACGATTTGCGCCGACGTGGGACCAGCGGGCTTGAAAACGTTGACGAAACCGAGCATGAAACTATGAGGGGGGCACCACGCGGACTTCTTTGCGAACTGCGCCGATGATGCCGAGCGTTCCGCCGGCGACAAGAAGGACGATCGCTGCAATTCCCGCCCCCAGAAGATGCGAAAGAATCCAAAGCATGAACGCGAGACCGCCTACCGCCATAAAGATGTACGCGGCGCGCGTGTAGTGTGCTTTAGGAAATTTGACGTAAAGCAGCCACGCTCCCAGCGATCCGAAAATGAAAAGGAAAATCGCTGCGACGAGCGTCACAGGCCTTGAGCAACGAGCGCCGCGTCCACAGCAGCGAACGCTTCTTGCAAGGTGCCGTGGAACGTGAGTCCGGACGCGCGAAAATGTCCGCCGCCGCTCAGCATCGACGCCGCGGCTTGCACGTTGATGCGTCCGTTAGAACGCAGGCTTACGCGGATTTCACCTTCGATAGCTTTGAAGAGCGCTGCGACTTCAACGCCTTCCTGGCCGCGCAGTGTATTAACGATATCTTCGGTGTCTTCGCCGTCGCCGCCGGTCTCCGCAAGCATCGTGTCGTCGACGTACGAGTAGCAGTACCGCCCGTCGTGCGCAAATTTCATCTCGTCGATAATGCGCCCGAGCAAACGAACCGCCGCTACGCGTTTGTTCGCAAAAATTTCTTCGGTAATCAGTTCTTTGTCGGCGCCGGCGCGCATCAGCTGCGCCGACATCTCGAGGACTTCCGGAGAAGTGTTCGAGTGCATGAAGCCGCCCGTATCGGTCATGATCGTCGTCAGAATGCACGTCGCGATCTTCTCGTCGATCTCGACGTTCAATCCGCGAAGCAGATGCATCAACGTCGTGCCGGTGGAGCATTCCGTTGGAATGACGTAGTTCAGCGCACCGAAATGCGAGTTTCCGAGATGATGATCGATGTCGAGCATGTTGGCACGATCGACCTTCGGCAGAAACTCACCCGCGCGCGTGTAGTCGCTCATATCGCAGAAAACGTAGAGCGTATCGGGCGGTAAATCACTAGGGATATCCCGTGAAACGAATTCTGCATCGGCAAGAAAGCGCAGATTGCGCGGAACGGGATCCTGTTGGAAGTACGCAACGCGCTTGCCCAGGCGCTTCAGCGCGAGACCGAGTGCGAGTCCTGAGCCAAGCGTGTCGCCGTCGGGCTTCACATGGCTCACCATAACGAACGCCGGACGGCGCCGTAATTCAGCAACAACCTCCTCGGTCGTATTACCGCTTACCGTCTGGCTTTGGATCATGCTTCTCCTTCTCCGAGCGCGCGATGGCGCGCCGCATCTTCACGAAGCGTTTTTGCGAGCGCGATGGCGCGCTCGGTCGAACGATCTTCGATGAAAATCAACTCCGGCGTATGCCGGAGGTCGATGCGGTGCCCCAGCTCACCGCGCAAAAACTTCGCCCCGCGCTGCAACGCTTCAAGCGACTGCCGCGCGACGTGGCGATCGCCGATGATCGACACGAACACTTTGCAGTGTTTCAAGTCATCGGAGACTTCCGTGCGAGTTACGGTGATGAATCCGAGCCGCGGATCCTTCAGCTCCTGAGTGATCAGGGTGCCGAGGATCCGCTGAATCTCGTGATCTATCCTTGCTAGCCTTTGTGACTTCATTAAGCGCGAGCTAACTCCGGAGCAATGTGCTCGGTGGTGAACGCCTCGATGATGTCGCCGACTTTGAGGTCTTGGAACTTGGCCACTTGGATACCGCATTCGAAGCCTTCGGCCACTTCGCGAACGTCGTCTTTGAAGCGACGCAGCGATTCGAGTTCGCCGGTGAAGACCACGACTGCATCGCGGACGACACGCACGTGCGAGTTGCGCGTGATCTTGCCGTCTTTGACGTAGCAGCCGACGATCGTTCCGACCTTCGAGACCTTGAAGACTTCGCGTGCTTCCGCATGACCGAGCGTGACTTCACGTTCGATCGGCGCAAGCATGCCCGTCATGGCCTTCTTCAGATCTTCTTCGATTTCGTAGATGACCTGATAGAAGCGAAGATCGACGCCTTCGTTGTCGGCCAAACGCTTCGCCGTTTCGTCGGGGCGAATGTTGAAGCCGATAAGCACCGCGTTCGATGCGCTTGCAAGGTTGACGTCGTTCGGTGAAATCGCACCGACGCCGCCATGGATGACGCGCACGTCGACATCTTCGTTCGAGAGCGATTCCATACGAGCGCGAAGCGCTTCCAACGAGCCTTGTCCGTCGGCCTTGATGATGATGTTGAGCGACTTTTTGCCTTCGGCCGGCATCGACATGAACGTTTCGAGCGAAACACGCTGTGCGGGCCCGCCGGAGATTCGAACGTCACGCCTGCGAACGGCACGCTTCTCGGCCGTTTCACGAGCAACACGTTCGTCACTGACGACCATCATCGTGTCGCCAGCGGACGGCACATCCTGCAGACCCATGATCTCGACCGGAATCGACGGCCCGGCCTTCTTCACTTGCTTGGCCTTGTCGTCCAACAGTGCGCGTACCTTACCGAACGTACCACCGACGACGATGATGTCGCCAACGCGAAGCGTTCCGTTTTGCACGAGTACCGTTGCAACCGCACCGCGGCCCTTCGAGAGCTGCGATTCGATTACGACACCGGTTGCGCGGCGCTGTTTGTTCGCCTTGAGGTCCTTGATGTCGGCTTCAAGCAACACCGTATCGAGCAACGAATCGATGCCGTCGCCGTTGCGTGCCGAAACCGGAACCATTTCGATGTTGCCGCCCCAGTCGACCGGTTGCAAACCGTTCTCGACCAGTTGCTGCTTCACGCGATCGGGTTGTGCGTCGGGTTTATCCATCTTGTTGATGGCAACGACGATCGGAACGTTCGCCGCTTTAACGTGTGCGATCGCTTCTTTCGTTTGCGGCATGACGCCGTCGTCGGCGGCAACCACGAGGATTGCAACGTCGGTGACTTTGGCGCCACGCGCACGCATTGCGGTGAACGCTTCGTGACCCGGCGTATCGATGAACGTGATCTTGCGATCGTTCCGCTCGACGGTATACGCACCGATCTTCTGCGTGATGCCGCCCGCTTCGCCGGCGGCAACGTTCGCGCTGCGGATCTTATCGAGCAGCGACGTCTTACCGTGGTCGACGTGACCGAGCACCGTAACGACCGGCGGACGCGCCGTGAGCATTTCGGGTTTGTCTTCCTCTTGCTCGACGGTGACTTCTTCGCCCGCTTCTTTGACGACCGCGTTGAAGCCGAACTTCTTCGCAACCGAAATTGCGACGTCGCTCGGAATGTTCTGGTTGATCGTCGCCATCGTACCGGTCTTAATTAGCTCGGTGATGACGTCCTTAACCGGAACGATCATCGACGTTGCGAGCTCTTGAACCGTTAGCAGGTCGGGAATCTCGATCGTTTCGAGCTGGCGTGCCGGAACCGCGTGGGCCGCTTCGCCCTTCTTCTTACGTTGGCGCTCTTTCTCGAGGAGCAACTCTTTCTCGCGGTCTTTTTTCGCCGCGGCCTTATCTTCATGCGAACGCGCGCGATCGCCGGGCCGGCCGCCCGTTGAGGGCGTCGGCGCTTCGGTCGCGGCAGACGGCACGCCCGGGCGCGGACCCATCGGACGCTGTCCGGGGGCGAGCGGACGGAACGGGCCGTTGCCGGCCGGACGGCGTTGTCCGGGCGGAGTCAGCGGACCATTGCCGCGCGGACCACCGGGTGCAACCGGACCTTTTCCACCTTGGCCCGGCATGGCTTGGCCTGGGCGCGGCGCGACGCCCGGACGTCCGGGAACGCCGGTGGCAGGACCGGGTGAAGCTGAAGCCGTGGTCGTCGGCGCTGGTGGACGGCGAATCGACGCCTGGCCGTGCGGAACAGGTTGAAGGCGCGGAATCGGCGTTTCGGTCGCAGCCGGGCGAGGTGCCGGACGCGGAGCTGCCGGACGCGCGGCCGCCGGTCGCTGCGGGGCTTGCGGCGCTTCGGGCTGTGCTGCGGCAGGTCTAGGCGCACCGCCATCGCGTTTCGGCGGCGCGGGCTGTGCCGGAGCCTCCGGAGCCTCGGGTTCTTGCGGTGGCTGAGGCGCCTGAGCGGCCGGCTTTGCCGGCGCGGCCTTCGCTGCTGGGCGCGGCGGCGCTGCCGGACGCGAGGAACTGGCTACGGGCTTAAGTCTTTGAACGGGCGGTTCGGGAGCGGGCGGCTCCGGCGCGGGCGCTGCGGAAGCCGCAGTTCCGTTTGCGGGAGCAGCCGGAGCTTTCTTTGTGGGTGCCTTCGCTGCTCCGTCGGCCGGCGGTGCGGCGGCGGGCTTAGGCGCAGCCGCCGGGGCCGGCTTCAGCAAAACGCCACGAACCAGATCCGCGATCGGATCCGGCACAACGCTCAATTGATTTTTTGCTTCAAAAACGTCGCTCAGCCGTTCATTGAACAGCGAGATCAACTCTTTGGACGTGAGCCCTACTTCTTTTGCGAGCTCGAAAACACGAACCTTACTGGTACTCGTAGCCATTCATTCCCCGAAGTGCAAGGCAGGTAGACGCCTCACACCAGATTAGAGAGGCGCCGCGTCCGCTTCAGCGGAGTGCGCACCCCTCGCGCATGTAACTGTTGCGCGAGGCCCCTAACCTTAGGAGAGTTGCCTCGCTACTTCGTCAATTTGTTGCCCTCTTAGAGAGCATGGTGGTTAATAATCATCATCACAAATCTATGTTCTCACGAACTACTTATTAAACCATATTTTGCCGCATTGGATGCAAGCCCCGGAAAACGACGGTTTTTCGCGGCCCGGGACGCGCATTCCGCAGAGCACAGGTAGGCGCCTCTCCCGGGATGCCGGTGCCGGCTGCCCGGCTCGTCAGCCGACCAACCGTCGCCGCTGCGGACGAAGCGCCATAAAACCCGCTGATCGAATCGCTTGCGACAACCGACGCAAGTGCGTTCGGGGACGTGCTTACTGCTCGCCACCTAACCGCTCGCGGCGAAACTCTTCCAGTCGGCGAATCAGCTCCGGATCGATACCCCCTGCCGCGGCCGGCGCCGGTTCCTCTTCGATTTCCGCTTCAGCTGCTGCAACTGGTGTTTCTTCTTCTTCGACAGGAGCCGCTTCTGGCGCCAGGCGCTCCGCGCGCTCGGCCAAGTACCGCTCGCGCGCTTCTTCGGCTTCGCTTTCGCTGGCGATATCCAACCGCCACTCCGTCAAACGCGCCGCAAGGCGAACGTTTTGTCCTTCACGGCCGATCGCGAGCGACAACTGATAGTCGGGTACAACGACGAGTGCAACGCCGTCGTCGGCGAAGAGTTCGACCGAAATCACTTTTGCCGGTGCAAGCGCGTTCATGATGAACGTTTCCGGATCGGCGTCATACCGAATGACGTCGATCTTTTCGCCACGCAAATTGTCGCTGACGTTTGCAATGCGGCTCGATTTTGGACCGAGACACGCACCGATCGGATCCACTTCAGCGCGCAAGCTGCGCACCGCGACCTTCGAACGGCTTCCCGCCTCACGCGCGATTGCCATGATTTCGACAACGCCGTCCGCGATTTCCGGAACTTCGAGCTCCAGCAAACGCTGCACCAAACCTTCCGCCGCGCGCGAAAGCACGACTTGCGGCCCTTTCGGTGATTTGCGAACGTCTAGCACGTAAGCACGAATGAAATCGTTGATGCGGAAAACTTCGCCCGGCACTTGCTCGGAGAGCGGCAGAATCGCTTCGTCGCGACCTTCGAGCAGCACGTACATGTTGCGCTGTTCGTAGCGTTGCACGCTGCCCGTTACAAGATCGTTCATTTTACGCGCATACTTGTTGTATACGGTGTCTCGCTCCGCTTCGCGGATGCGTTGAACGATGACTTGCTTCGCGGTTTGCGCCGCAATGCGTCCGAACTCTTTGGGCGTTACTTCTTCGTCGAAGAAATCACCCGGCTGGTACGGCTCTCCCGCCTCTTTGACGGAGATTTCCAGCTTGGGATCCTCGACATTTTCAACGACGTTGCGGCGATGGAAGACGCGGTACTCACCCGTAACGCGATCTACGATCACGATAGCGTTTGCTTCGCTGCCGTAATGGCGTTTGTACGCCGTAAGCAACGCTGCTTCTAACGCCTCGAGCAGCATCTCGAATGGAATATTGCGTTCTTTCGAGATGAATTGCAGGACGTCTAATAATTTTTCATCTGCTGCCTGTTCTGCCATGTGTCTTCCGTTCACGTTTATTGCGCTGTAAATCGGCGCGCGGATCGTATTCCAAGTTCGCCGATTTTATGGTGGCGATCGGAAGCGGGAGCTCCCCCGTCTCCGTCTTCAGTACCACGTTTTCGCCTCGCAGACCAACAAGCGTTCCGCGATGCGTTTTGTTGCCGTTGATTAATAGCGACGTGATAACGCGTGCTTGCTTCCCCGCAAACCGCTCGTAATCGGCAGGCCGCACAAGCGGGCGTTCCAACCCGGCCGACTCCACCTCAAGCGAGTAGTTGTCTTCGAAGCCGCCGAGCGTATCGTTTAACCGCCCTGCGATTCGCTCGCAGAGCGCCAAATCGACGCCGCCCTCTTTGTCTATAGTTACAGAGAAAACCGTCGTATTTCGCCGCGTATGCGCCGAATGTTGAACGATCTCCACGCCGGTGAACTCGCCGTCATGCACGATTGCATCGAGCTCTCGCTCGAAGGCATTCGTAAGCTCGGACAAGCGACTCACCCCCCTAACAACACAGAAGCGCGGGACCTGCCCACGCTCACTACGATCAACCGCTAATAAAGATACTGTAAATGACGAGAAGCCGCAAGCCCTAAACGTGG
>CAZJLJ010000024.1:0-42919 GCA_964546935.1 uncultured bacterium
CAACTACGCTCGGCTAATGACCGTCTTTGCCGACCAGCTGAACTCCGCAATGGAGTCAGCCGGGCTTTCCGCCGCCGAGCTTGCTCAGCAGGCGGGCATCACCGAATCCGCCGTCTCGCTTCTGCGCGCCGGCCGCCGTGAGCCGTCTTACCGGACGCTCCAGCGCCTCACGCGCGTCCTTCCCGAACTTGCCTCGCCGCAAAGCACGGAAGACGAATCGCCCTTCGATAGCATCCAAGACGCGATCGACGATATTCGCGCTGGAAAGATGGTCGTAGTCCTCGATGACGAGGATCGCGAGAACGAAGGCGATTTGGTGATGGCTGCGGAGATGGTTACGCCGGAAGCCATCAATTTTATGCGCAAAGAGGCGGGTGGCTTGATCTGCGTACCAATGCTCGGTGGGCGGTTGGACGAGCTCGAGATTCCGCAGATGGTCAGCGATAACACGGCCGTGCACGAGACCGCGTTCACCGTTTCGGTTGAAGCACGGGGTCTTACCACGACCGGAATTTCCGCGCAAGATCGCGCGGCGACAATCAAAAAGCTCCTCGATCCGGACGCTGCCCCTACCGATTTCTTGCGGCCTGGGCACACATTTCCGCTCCGGGCTCGCGACGGCGGCGTACTTGTGCGTGCCGGTCAAACGGAAGCGTCGATCGATCTCGCGCGCCTTGCCGGGCTCTATCCGGCGGGCGTCATCTGCGAAATCATGGCCGAAGACGGAACGATGGAGCGACTAGAGGGGTTACGGAAGTATGCCGATCGCCACGGCCTTCGGCTGATCACCGTAAAGGACCTCATTGCATACCGTATGCGTAACGAAAAGCTCGTAAAACGCGTCGCGGAGTTCGATCTCCCGACGACGACTGGAAATTGGAAAGGTGTTGCTTACGAAAGCACAATCGACGGAAACACGCACGTCGCACTCGTGATGGGCGACATCAGCAGTGGCAAAGACGTGTTGGTTCGCGTCCATTCCGAATGTCTCACGGGCGATGCCCTTCACTCCATTCGCTGCGACTGTGCGGCTCAACGCGACGGCGCGATGTTGATGATCGCGCATGAAGGACGCGGCGTTTTCCTCTACTTGCGCCAAGAAGGCCGCGGCATTGGCCTTGCCAACAAACTGCGCGCATACGAATTGCAAGACAAAGGTGCAGATACCGTCGAGGCCAACTTGGCGCTCGGGTTGCCGGTAGACAAACGCGATTATGGTATCGGATCGCAGATTCTCGCCGACATCGGCGTAAAAGAGATGCGGCTTATCACGAACAATCCGCGAAAGATCTTCGGACTCGAAGGGTACGGCATCAAAATTACCGATCGCGTTCCGATGCAAACGAAACCGACCGTGTATAACAAGCATTACATGGCGACCAAGCGCGCGAAGCTCGGCCACATGTTCGACGATACCGTCGCATCGTGAAACTGAACGGCACTAGCGGCGGCCACCAATCGCAGCGTCCGGATTGCTCCGGCAAACGCTTTGCAATCGTCGCGGCGCGATTCTATCGCGAATTAACCGATTGGCTCATCGACGGTGCTGAGCGTGCGCTGCGTGATTGTAACGTCGATCCGGAAGATATCACGTTGTACGAAGTTCCCGGCTGTTTCGAACTGCCGCTCGCGTGCCGCCGTTTGATCGACGCCGAGCGCTTCGACGCGATCGTCGCCCTTGGTGCGGTTATTCGTGGCGAAACGCCGCATTTTGATTTTGTTGCCGGCGAGTGTGCGCGAGGCATTATGGATACGCAGCTGGCGACCGGGGTCCCGATCGGCTTCGGCGTGCTTACGACCGAGAATCTCGCACAAGCCGAAGAACGTGCAGACCCCAAGCGCGGCGACAAGGGGTACGAAGCGGCGATCGCCGCGGCATCTTTGCTTCACGTTCCACGAGACTTGCCGCGCGCCGGCTTCCGGTAGCGTCACGCTGCGCGCGGGTACGACGTGCGCATGAAAGACCGTATTAAGGAAACCCGGGACGGCGAGCCGCTTCATGACCGCGGGATCATCGAAGAGCAGCAAGACGATGAGCTGGACTCCATGGAATCCGACCCGCCGGTCGACGAATCGGACGACGGTCCCGAACCGGTCCTCCGCCGCCCACCGGACGCGGAGGATAAACGAGAGGACAAGGGCGTGTAGCACGCTTGCTAGGTGGCCGGGGCAAAGGAGGGGTTCGCTTACCAAAGTCGCATTAAGCTGGCCCTAACATTTAGCGTCCCGGAGGCCCCGACCCGTGGAAGACAAGACGATTACCTGTAAGGACTGCGCCAACCCGTTTGTGTTCACCGCGCGCGAACAGCAGTTTTTCGCAGATAAAGGCTTTCAAAATCAGCCGCAACGTTGCCGTGATTGCCGTCAAGCGCGCCGTTCGTCGAGCGGCGAGAGCCCCGGTTCCGGCGCGTCACGTCCGAACTTTGAAGCCGTTTGCGCGGCGTGTGGTGTGAATACGACCGTGCCGTTCCGCCCGCGTGGCGATCGTCCGGTGTACTGCCGCACCTGCTATACGGCGCAAATTCCGGCCGGCGTTTAACTCGTAGCGAATGACCCGCTCGCGCCGGCCCCGAATGGGGCCCGGCGCGATGTCTTTTTCAACGCCTTCACCACTAGACGCTGTTACTTGGGACGGCGACGCGATTACGTACGTGGATCAGCGTCTGCTTCCGCACGAAGTGCGGCGCGTTCGTGCGCACACTGTAGAAGAGATTGAAACAGCGATCAAGACGCTCGCCGTACGCGGCGCGCCGGCGATCGGCGTCTTTGGTGCGTATGCCGTCGCGTTGCTGCGGAGTACGCTTGCGGACGACAACGAGTTTGCTGCAGCTGCGCAGCGCGTTCGCAATGCCCGTCCGACGGCCGTGAATCTAGCGTGGGCGGTGGATCGCGTTCTAAACGCACCGGACATGTTGGCCGAGGCGAAAGCGATTCATAAGGAGCAGATCGCGATCGACGTTGCGATCGCCGACGCCGGCCTAGACCTCATTTCGAAGAACGCCAAAATCATCACGCACTGCAATACCGGTCCGATCGCCACGGCCGGCGGGGGAACCGCGCTTGGCGTCATCATTCACGCGCATCGTGCCGGAAAGAAACCGCATGTTTTCGTCGATGAAACGCGTCCGCTGTTGCAGGGCGGCCGCCTTACATATTTCGAGCTGGATCATGCCGGTGTCGATGCGACGCTTCAAGTCGATGGCGCCGCGGCGATCGCGATGCAACGCAAAGACATCGATCTTGTCATCGTTGGAGCCGATCGCATTGCGCGAAACGGTGATACAGCGAACAAAATCGGCACGTACGGACTGGCTATCCTTGCGGCACATCACGGCATTCCATTTTACGTTGCGGCACCGCGCTCCACGTTCGATTTCTCGATGGCCGGCGGAGACGAAATTCACATCGAAGAACGCGCCGCCGAAGAAGTGACGTCGTTCGGCGGTTCGCCCGTTTCCCTGAAGGATGCGCACGTGTACAATCCCGCGTTTGACGTAACGCCGGGACATCTCGTTACCGCCTTCATTACCGAATACGGTGTGGTGCGGCCACCATATCTCGAAAGCATTCCGGCGTTGCAAAACCGCCCGTCCTTCGCCGCCTTAGTCTAGCCCGTGAAGTTCTACGACTTCATCGACAAACAGCCGAAGCTCGGCAACCTCGTAATTATCGAAGGCACCGAACGCATTTTGGCCGAGCGCGCCCTCGAGGCGGTGTTGGATCGTCTCTTGCCGCCCGACATGCGCGATTTGAATCTCGAGCGTTTTCCGGCGTCGGAATGGAGCGATGCAGCGCGCGTCCGTGAAGCGGTGCAGGCGATGCCGTTTCTTGCCGATCGACGCGTCGTCGTCGTAACCGATGCGCAAACGCTAAAGGCTCAGCCGCGTCGCGATCTGTGGGACGTCGCCCAAATGGTTCCCGACGGAAACACGCTGGTTATTAGCGACTTGCTCTCGCCCAAATCGCAACGGCCACAGCCGTTCGGTGCGCTGGCCGGCCGCGCCGCGACGCGCATCGACACGACCGCGAATGAAGAGACGCGCACGCGCTTCATCAAGGAATTGCTGGGCGAACTAGGAGTGACTGCCGAGCCTCGCGTCATCAGCGAACTGGCGCGTAGCGAAGCTGATCTCGCTTCCGCACGTAACGATTTGGAAAAATTGGCTCTTGGCGGAAAAAAGATCACCTTCAAGGAGCTCGAGACCGAATCGCTCGCGATCCAGGACCCCAAAGCGTACCGCTACGCGAGCGCGTTAGTAGAAGGAAAGATCGCCGAAGCGCTTGATATCGCGCACGAATTCTTTTCCAACGATCCGCGCGGCGCTGCGATCCCGCTGCTTTCCGCGCTCGCGACGGAGTGCGGCTTGATTTGGGAGTTGGCCCGGCCCGGTGGTGAACTTCCCGCACGCGCTCGCTGGCGGGAACGGGTCTTGCGCCCGTTGGCGGGTCGGATTGGCGAACGCCGCGCGAGGGTCGCCTACGAACGCGCCGTCCGAGGCGTGGAAATGGTAGTCACAGGGCAGGCGGGAAACGATCCCGACGATCATCGGACCTTGGTTGAAAGGATAACGGCCGAACTTTCGGCACTCAGCCGCCGATAAATGATTAAACCCCCGCCGGAGTGCTTTACATGGATGTTCAGCCGACGACGTCGGAGCAAAGCGATCTAGACGCAAGGCAGCTTTTACAAGCTGACCTCGATCGCGCACGTGCCGAGCGCGACAGTATCGATCGTGCAATCGCCGGCGACGCCGAACGAATCACCGGTATCCGCACGGCCCTTGAGACGATGATGACGGCTGTCTGGCGAGACGTCTTCGCGCAGCAGCAGCGCTCAAAAGACCGAGAGAACCTCAACGCAGCGCTTAAACTGGGATGGTTCGGCGGCTCGCAGTTCATTGCCATCGGAGCTCTCGTCGCCGCTATGGCCGCGGCAATTTATGCGTTCCAGGAAACCGGCGTGCTGTTGGGCGGCGCAGCGTACATCGTCCTCGCGACGATCAATTACTTCGGCTTTCGCGGGCACTGCGTAGAGCAAATAAAGAAGGCCCGCGACTCGTACCTCGGCGATCGCGGAAAAGACGTACGCTTTGTTGCGTTCACGCACATCGAAGCGGGCCTGCACCATCCGCTCATCGGGTTCGACGGCCCGCGCGCAAACGGAAAACTCGACGATCGTTCCTGGAAGATTCCCGGTGTGCGCGACAACGAGGCGTTGAAGGAGACGTTTTTCGAAGTCATCGACGAACGGCGCGCAACCGTTCTCCTGACACGTTTTCCCGATAAAAAACCGACCCTCGTGCATGCGGATCTGGAGAATCCGTTCATCCGGGCGTTCGGCGTTTTCTTTCAACGTGCGCTGGAAAAGCAGTTGCCGGCGGTTCAATCGCAGGGCGACGAGTTCCGGCAAGTTGTGCTTCGCATGGGTGAACAGCGACGTCTGACTCAACAAGTGAAGCGCATCGAGAACGAACTTCAAGAGTTCGACGGCACGCATGCCATCATGAGCAACGCCGGGGTTCCGGTCACGGTTCGGAACAAGCTGCTGCGGCAAGTCGTTGCGTTTCGATTGGGCGATGCCGGCGCGAATCGCGGCATGATGATGTTCGCGAACGACGATGCCGAGTTGAAAGATGTGGCACAGACGATTGCGCGTGCTGCGTCGGCGGCATTCGTCCCGTTCTCGTTCTCTTCGATGAAGATCGGCTACGTCGGTCAAGGCGCGACGCAAGTTGCCCGCACTTTCGAAGGTGCACGTCGCGGACGATCGATGATCTATATCGAAGATGCAGATCGTCTCTTCAGCAACGTAGGTTCCGCGGGATACGAATCGATGCGGCGCGAGGTAGTGCAGGCGTTTCTGAAACAATGGGACGAGCTGGAAGACCGAAGCGACGTCTGGATCGTCGCCGGTGCGCGCAACCGCGATGCGGTGGATGCCGCGATTCTTCCACGATTCGGATCGCTCGTCGATTTGGCACCCGAGCTTCGTTCGGAGCCCACGATCATCATCGAACCGGCGTCTTCCAGCGCGGAAGCACTTGAAGAGCTCGTCGTTCTTCCGGATGCAGTCAACGAGCGAATTCGCATTCTAGCGGCGATGTTCGCGCACGTAGACACGATGGAACGGCAAGGGATTTCCGTTCCGCGCGCCGTTGCGGTTTCAGGACCGTCCGAGGGTGCAAAGAGCGCCGCAATTCAAAGCCTAGTTGCGCAGGCCGGACTTCCACTGCTGCAGGCCGGGATCGCAAATTTAGATGAAGTGGTTCTTCAAGCGTACGAACGCGAACGCGCTATTTTGGTCGTTGATGTTCCGAACGAATCGGAGCCCGGTGCAATCGCGCATCTTTGCATTCTGATCGACCAGCTTACCGCCGACGGCGCATCGATTTTTGTCATCGCAACAGCGACGAATAGCGCCGCGATGGATTTGGAGTTGCGTTCGCGCTTCGGTGAAGTACTCGAAATTCCGGGCCTAGACGGAGCCGTGCGCCGCCAAAAGTTCCTCGAACTCATCGCCGGCAAGCCGGTCGACTTCAGCGTGGATGAAGAACTGGACCGTTTCGAATCCGAGACTGCCGGAATGAGCGAAGAGCGCTTGCGCGAGTACGTCGAGGAGGCTATCGGACGTGCTGCAATTCGAGCGATCGAGCTTGGCCAGCCCGAACGCGTTCGGGTTCAGCTGAATGACTTTCGCGCCCCGACTGCGACGTAAGACGACGAGGCACGCCTCCATCATGGGGCGAACGCACCCATCGTCCCATGGATTACCGTACATATGCATCGCCGTTCTCTTGGAGATACGGCAGCGCCGAGTTACGTTCGCTTTTCTCTGAGGAGGAGCGGCGAAAGCTCTGGCGCGCGGTATGGGTGGCCCTCGCTGAAGCTCAGGCCAAAAAAGGCCTCGTCTCGCCCGAAGAACTGGCCGACCTGCAGGCTCACGCCAAGGACGTCGACATCGACGCGGCGCTTGCGATCGAGCGGGAGATCCACCACGATCTAATGGCCGAGATCCGGGTTTTCGCGTCTCAAGCGAAGACCGGCGGCAAAAAACTGCACCTAGGTGCGACCTCGATGGACATCGAGGACACGGTCGAGACGTACCGCCTTCGCCTGGCGCTTGCTTATGTCGGTGAGAACCTTCGCGCCTTGCTTGCAAGTTTCGCGAAGCGCGTCCGCCAGTACAGCGACCTTGTCACGATGGCTTTTACGCATTTGCAGCCCGCCGAGCCGACGACGCTCGGATACCGGCTCGCGGTCTACGCACAAGACCTTCTTATCGACGATACGAACCTGCGGTTCGTCTTTGACCAACTGACGACCAAGGGTCTTCGCGGTGCCGTGGGGACCGCTGCATCGTACGAACACTTGCTGGACCACACCGGCGGGTCGAGCGATTTCGAGGAGCACGTCCTCAATCGGTTCGGTCTGCGCGCACGCGACGTGAGCACCCAAACCTACACACGTAAGCTCGACTACTTGCTGTTGTCGGCCCTTGCCGGCGTCGGTGCATCGCTTTCGAAGTTTGCAGCGGACATTCGCATCCTTAGCAGTCCGGAATTCGGCGAAGTCGCGGAGCCATTCGGCAAGTCGCAAGTCGGCAGCTCGGCGATGCCTTTCAAACGCAATCCGATCATTTCCGAGCGCATCGATTCGCTTGCACGTTTGTTGCTTGGATACTCCGATGTAGCATGGCAGAACGCCGCGACGAACTATCTCGAGAGAACGCTCGACGACAGTGCCAACCGCCGCACGATTCTTCCGGAAGCACTATTGTGCACCGATGAAATCATCACGCTGGCGCGAAAGGTCATCGATGGCCTACGCGTCGAGGAGCGCCGGATATCGCACAATTTACGAACGTTTGGACCGTTCGCCGGTACGGAAGCCGTTATGATGGAAGCAGCACGTGCGGGCGGTGATCGCCAAGAACTTCACGAGCAAATCAGAAGCGCAGCGATGGAAGCATGGGGCGCGCTGGCACGCGGTGAGGACAATCCGTTGGCACAAACGTTAGCCGGAGATAAAAATCTTACGGCGTTGCTCGATCCTGCCGAGATAAGACGATTGCTCGATCCAAGCAAACACGTCGGCACGGCGCCTGCGCGTGCACGCGCGCTGGCCGAGCGCATCGACGCGACGCCGGCATTTCCAGAGCAGCGCATCGTTACCGTTGAATAGAGAAGAAGTAGAAAAGTGAATAAGGGCATCGAGATAGCACGCGGCAAGACGAAGGTGCTGCACGAGTATCCGGGGCAGCCGGATCAATTGGTCGTAGCGCAAACGGATTCCATTTCGGCCGGCGACGGCGCCCGACGCAACGAGATTCAGGGCAAAGGCCGCCTCGCTGCGCAAACCACCGCGCGCGTTTTTCGCCTGCTAAATCTCTGCGGATTGCCAACTCACTACCTCAACGGCGGCGAAGACGACGACAACAACGAGATGCTCGTCCGCCGCTGCAACATGATCCCGCTCGAAGTCGTGGTTCGCGGCGTCGCGGCAGGTTCGTTCGTAAAGCGGAACCCCGGCGTGCAACGCGGGGCGCTGCTCGTGCCGCGCGTCATCGAATTCTTTTTCAAAGACGACGCGGCGCACGATCCAATGATTTCGGCCGATGAAATCGTGACGCGGGGAATTGCTAATCCGCAGGAAGTCGGCGCGATGACCGAGCTGGCGCGTCTCACGTTCGAGATTCTCTCGCACGCTTGGCGCAAACGAGACGTGCTGCTCGTAGATTTGAAACTGGAATTCGGACGGCTCACAGGCGGCGAAAGCAAAGGCCAACTGGTTATCGCGGATGTTATCGATAACGATTCGTGGCGCATTTGGCCGCAAGGTCGCGAAGATCTAATGCTGGATAAGCAGATCTATCGCAACCTTCCGGAAGTCACGGACGAAGCGCTGGACCGGGTCAAAGAATCATACGAGCAAGTTGCCGAGCTCGTCGGAACGTTTCCGGTAATGCGTCCCGGCATGGCGGCAGTGATTGCCGACCATCCGGATCGCATGAACCATCTAAACTCCGTCGTGCAGACGCTGGGTCAGCTTGGGTTGCCGACGATCCGCCACGTTGCGAGTCCGGCACAGACGCCGGGCTACGTTCTTCAACTCGTGCAACAATTGGAAGCCACGTTTGCGCGCCTCTTTTTCGTCGCAGTGGGGAAAGACGATAGCTTGCGTGCAATGCTCGAATCCGCGTCGTCTTCGCCGGTCTTCGACGGCAGCGGCGACCCGCAACACGTTTCTATGCAATGTGCGAAGCTGCTGGGATTGGAAGATACAGTGCTTTACGGGCGCACCTTGCTAATGCAGGCCAATGCGCGCTCTTCGATCTTGCACGCCGATGCATTGATGCAGCAGCAGGGGCAGGCGCCGACTCCGGGAGCCGTTCTTGGTTAGCTTCACCGTCGAAGGAAGAAACGACGATACTTTGCGCGCCGACGCCGCAAAGGCCGGCGTTGCGCTGCGTCCGGATGAGCTGCGTCGCATCGCGCAAGCGCTTGGACGCAATCCTACGATGGTCGAGCTGCAAGCGTTCGATGCGCAATGGAGCGAACATTGCAGTTATAAATCGAGCCGCCATCACTTAAAGAAATTGCCGACGAGCGGCAAGATGGTGGTGCTTGGTCCGGCCGAGGACTCCGGTATTTTGCACCTTGGCGAACATCGCGGCGAACGTTACGGCATTGTCATCGCGCACGAATCGCACAACCATCCTTCGCAAGTCGTGCCGTTCGAAGGCGCGGCAACCGGCATCGGCGGAATCGTCCGCGACGTACTTTGCATGGGTGCAGAAGTGATCGCGGTCGCGGATCCGCTCCGCTTCGGAAACGCTGCGGCCGGATCGCATCAACGCTACGTCGCGCAAGGCGTTGTAGACGGCATTAGCTCGTACGGCAATGCCATCGGGGTACCGAACATTGCCGGCGATGCGTACTTCGACGAGCGCTTCGACGACAATTGCCTGGTCAACGTCGTTTCGCTCGGCATCGTCAAGGAATCCGAAATCATCCATTCGTATGCGCCGCCGGGCGCCGATGGATGGGACATCATCCTGGTCGGAAAAGCGACGGATCCAAGTGGATTCGGCGGCGCCTCATTCTCTTCGGTAACGCTCGATGCGGCCGATGAAGAGTCCAACAAAGGCGCCGTTCAAGTTCCCGACCCGTTCTTGAAGAACGTGCTCATGCGCGCGAGCTATCGCGTTTTCGGGTTGCTGCGCGAGAAGAAGGTTCGAGTCGGTTTTAAAGATCTCGGCGCCGGCGGCATCATGGGGTGCTCGGCCGAAATTACTTCCGCGGGCGGATACGGCGCGAAGATCGATCTCGATCTGGTCAACGTCGCGGTAACAAACATGCCTCCCGAAGTAATCGCTATCGGTGAAACGCAAGAGCGGTTGATTTGGGTCGTGCCGCCTGAACTGACGTTTGACGTTCTACGAATCTACAACGAAGAATTTACGCTGCCGCAGATCGCGTACAATGCCCGCGCAGGCGTGATCGGCAAAGTGACGGCCGAGAAGCGTTACGTGTTGCGCTACAACGGCGACGTGGTGATGGACGTCGAGATCGACTTCCTGACCGGAACGATTCGCGACGAATTGCCGTTCAACGCCCTTCCGTCGACCGATTCGCTGGAACCGCGTCCGCTTGTGACCGGGATGCAGCAAGAGGAGTTGTTGGAACGCGTTCTTGCTCACCCGGACGTGTGTTCGCGCGAGCCGATTTATCGCCGGTACGACGGGGTCGTTCGCGGTCGCACGGTCGTTGCGCGCGGCGACGGCGATGCCGGCGTGCTTGCGCCCGTTCCCGGCTCGACGCTCGGCATGGCACTTTCAGTCGCGGGTAATCCAAGATTCGGCAAAGTCGATCCCCGCCTGGCTGCGGAGCACGCCGTGTACGAATCGGTTCGTCGCGTCACCGCCGTAGGTGCTCGTGCGATAGGTTTGACCGACTGCTTGAATTTCGGCAATCCACGCAAACCCGATCACTACAGTGAATTCGTCGCTTCCATCGACGGTCTTTCGAACGCGGCGCGCGAATTCGATACGCCTTTCGTCTCCGGCAACGTTAGCCTTTATAACGAGTCAGCGAACGGAAAAGCGATTCCGGCGTCGCCGATCGTCGCTTGTGTCGGCACGATACAAGACGTTAGCAACGTGGTGACTATGCGCCTGAAGCATCCGGGCTCGGTGCTGTACTTCGTGGGCCATCCGCAAGCGCGGCTTGGCGGTTCGGTTTTGATGAGCGTGCTCGGACGTAACGATAGGTTGCTTCCGCACATCGATTACGAACAAGTGAAGTCCCACCACGAATTTATGTGGCAGGCCGCCGAAGCGCGTCTGCTGCGCGCCGCGCATACGGTCGGCAACGGCGGTTTGGCGACGGCGATTTGCGAGATGGCTTTCGCAACGATTCGTCGCGGACATACTCCGATCGGCGTTCAGATCGACGATCCGTGGCAGTGGACGCACGGTTCGGTCGGCAATCTCGAAGCGTTGTTCAACGAGAGCGGCGGTTTCGTCGTTGAAGTTTCTCCGAACGACGTAGAGAGCTTCGAAGGTTTGGCCGACGATGTCGAGGGCGTGTACGAAATCGGCGTAACCATCGAAGAACCGGTGGTTGCGATCGACGATGAAGCGTACGATCTTCGCCGTCTGTACGAAAGTTGGCACCGTCCGCTTCAGGAGATCTATCCGTGAGCCGCCGCATTGCCGTGCTGGTTTTTCCCGGCACCAATTCGGAAGAAGAAACCTTGATGCTGCTACGGGATTGCGGCGGTGATGCGCATCTAGTCCATTGGAGCCGTGCCGATCTGCTTCCGAAGTTCGACGCATACGTGCTTCCCGGCGGGTTTGCGTATGAAGATCGAATTCGCGCGGGCGCGATCGCAGCGCACGAACCGATGATGGACCACGTGATTGCCGGCGCCGCTGACGGCAAACTCGTGCTCGGTGTGTGTAATGGCGCACAGATTCTACTTGAATCCGGTTTGGTGCCGGGCACCGGTGAAATTCGGCGTCCCACGGCTGCCTTTACGCATAACGAACCTGCTCCGCACTTCATTTGCACGCACGTGCACGTTAAGCTCCGCATCGATCCGGCTCGTTCGCCGATTACGGCGTCGCTTCCAAAGAACGCGTTGATTCCAGCGTGGGCGGCGCACGGTGAAGGCCGTTTGGCAGCAAATGAGAGCGAACTGCGCAAATTGGAAGAAGACGGCCACGTCGCCTTTGTGTACGCGCATCGCGACGGCCAGGCCGACCCCTCTGCCGTTCCGAACCAATCGGCGTTGGGAGCCGCAGCGCTTATCAATAAAACCGGGAACGTGCTCGCCATCATGCCGCATCCGGAACGCGACGGCTGGACCTTCAACCATCCTGACTTGCGCGGCAAGCACTCCATTTTGGAGCCGTCGGGCGGATCGGTCTTCTTCCAAAGCTTCGTCAATGCGGTGAACGTACGATGAGCGAACGCACCGTAGCTATCGGGCTCAAGATTCCGGATAACACGGCGTATACGACGCTTACGGCGTTGCGCCGTCTTGGGCTCAATGTCGAGAAACTCGAGCGCACCGAGGTGTGGCAAGTGGAAGACTCGGGTGATGAATCGACGTTCGTTTCGCGGGTGGAAAGTAACGAAACGATCTTCAATCCCAATAAACACCGGTTGACCGTGGTCGACCAAAATCGGCCGCGTTCCGGCGAGGTTTGGATTGAGGAGCTCGGCCGGCACGATGAGGTGCGCGAGCATCTTGGCGGAAAAAAGATTCCGGGCATCGGCAATGCTCGCCGCTACGTCGGCTGGCGCATGCTGCGGGCCGATGGAACTCCCGAAGGCCACGAGGTGTTACGCCTCGCAACGGAACGGTTACTGGCCAATCCCGCAATCGAAAAACCCATCTATTCAGAGGCAGAATGAATCGACCCTATACCATCGCGACGCTCGGATCGCACTCGGCACTTCAAATTTTAAAAGGCGCGCATGACGAAGGTTTTAAGACCCTCGCCATTGCCAATCGCGATACTGAGCGGCTCTACCGCTCGTTTGGCTTTATCGATGAAGTAATCGGCGTCGACAAGTACTCTGAATTTCCGGGACTCATGGGCGAACTCGAAAAACGCAAAGTCATTATCGTTCCCCACGGTTCTTTCGTTGCG
Source organism: uncultured bacterium (assembly GCA_964546935.1). GTDB lineage: Bacteria > Vulcanimicrobiota > Vulcanimicrobiia > Vulcanimicrobiales > Vulcanimicrobiaceae > JALYTY01. Next base: position 13,160 of record CAZJLJ010000024.1, read on the forward strand.
TATCTTTCGCTCGAAGAGCATAAACGCATGACGGTCCCGTACTTTGGCAACAAAGCGGTGCTGGATTGGGAAGCGAGCCGCGAACTTCAGCGCGACTGGCTTACGAAAGCGGGCATCAAGATGCCCCGGCAGTTCAAGACCGGAAATGAAATTGACCGTCCGGTCATCGTGAAGCTCTACGGTGCCGGCGGCGGGAAGGGTTACATGTTCATTCGCGATGCGAGCGACTTCGAATCGCGCACCGCGCATCTAAAAGAGCAGTTCACGATCCAAGAATACATCATCGGCGTTCCGCTCTACATTCACTATTTCTATTCGCCGATCGAAGACAAGCTCGAGATCATGTCAATGGATCGCCGTTACGAAACCAACGTCGATTCGCTGGGCCGGATCCCGGCCGCGGCGCAAGAAGGCATGGACGTTCAGCCGTCCTATGTCGTTGTTGGGAACCAGCCGGTTAGTTTGCGGGAGTCGATGCTGGCGGAAGCGCTTCGCATGGGAGAGAACGTCGTTCGCGTGAGCAAGGAGCTCTGCGGGCCCAAAGGACTCTTCGGCGCGTTCTGCATCGAAACGATCATTACGCCGGACATGCAATTCTACGTGATGGAGATTTCGGCGCGCATCGTTGCGGGTACGAACCTCTTCATCGACGGTTCTCCGTATTCGTACCTGAATTACTCGGAGCCGATGTCCACAGGACGCCGGATTGCCCGAGAGTTAAAAAACGCACTTCTGACCAATAACTTGCGTTCAGTACTTGATGATTCGAGCGTTCTATAGACTAATCGCTGCGGCCGCGATTGCGGGCCTGCCCCTAAGCGCAAATGCTGCGCTAGTGGCGGATCCGCAAGTTTTATACACGCAAATGAAGGCGGCGTACGACAAAGCCGGAGCCAACGGCTGGGCGTTTCACGATCAGGAAGTCTACCTTTCTACGATCTTCAATGCCGGACGAGCGTACTCGTTGCAGCGGCCAACCGATGCGGCTTACGGCGAGATCGCGACACTAGCGGTCCAAATCGGCGGCGCTCTTCATTTCAATCCGCTGACGAACCACGACGCGACGGCGTGGTACGTGCGTGAAGCGGCGGAGTACGTTCAAAAGAATTCAACCGATCCCGCGCTGCTAAAAAGCGCACAGGATCTCCTGCTCCGCGTCAATTCGGAAGATGATCCCGAGCAATTGGCGCGCCTTGCCGATGAGGATGCGAAGGCCAACGCCGAGGCGTATCCGCACAACGTCGATTCGGCACTGCAGCAAGTCGAAGCGAATTGGCGTGCCTGGCTGCTAACGCACGACCCTTCGTGGCGATCGCTTGCGTTAGAGCGTGCCGCTCAAAGCGATTTTCCGCTAGCGCACTTGCCGACGACGTGGGGACCGGAATTTCTCCAAGCGGCCAACAACGCCGCCTCGGGCGTCGATGGCTTTACTCCGGGCGATCAGAAGAACGGCAAGGTCATCACGCAACGCGTTCAGAGCCTGCCGGAACTTCGCGTCATTGCGAGCGTAAAATCCGTTCCGCACGACGTGTATCTCTCGACGCTTGCGCCGGCAGACGAGTACTTCGGCCGCATGGGGTATTCCATTCTCGGCATCCAGAACGAGCTGAAGCACATCAACTTCATGCTGGATTACAACTACGGCAACCGCGAAGCGTCGCAAACCGTTCTCGTGGCCGATGCGATCGACGAGATGCACAAGGTCTATCCGCGCGACCGCGACATGCCGAAGCTGCTCTATTCCTGTCTGACGACGCTCAACCGCATGACGAGCGCCGACGCCAAAACCGCTTCAGCGCACTTGCGCTCTATCCTCACCGTCGAATACCAGGACTCCCCCGAGGCCCGCAAAGCGTTATCTAGCTCATCTTCCTGACGGCACCCAGTTGACAGAGGCAAACTCATTATCACGCGGTCTAGGAATGTCTTAAGGCGGGGCGCAAGGGCTTAAGTAAAAATAGACGGGTAGCGCTGTCTGCTCGGAGGTCCCTAGGATGGACGTCGTCATCGCTGACCGCATTCAATTCGCGTTCACGGTCATGTTCCATTACTTGTTTCCCATCACGACGATGGGGCTCGCGCCTTTCGTAGCGTTGTACACGATCAAGGCAGCGAGGGGCGATATAGGTGCTGCTAAAGCCGCCGCTTTTTGGACCAAAATTTTCGCGATAAACTTCGCAATCGGGGTTGTAACGGGAATCCCGATGGAATTTCAATTCGGCACGAATTGGGCAGCGTTTTCGGCGCGTAGCGGATCGGTTGTGGGACAGCCGCTGGCGATGGAGGGCATCTACGCCTTTTTCCTCGAGTCGATTTTTCTTGGGGTGCTGTTTTACGGCCGCGACCGTTTGCCTTCGATGTGGCACGCCGCATCGGCCGTGGTCGTTTGGCTGGGAGCATGGCTTTCCGGATTTTTCATCGTCGTTACCGACGCGTGGATGCAACACCCCGTCGGCTATCGTGTCGCTGAAGGCGGCCGCATTGAAATGGTCAGTTTGCCGGCCGTACTTTTTTCGCCATTTGCATGGTTCCAATACGTGCACGTCATTACCGGCGCGCTTCTAACCGGGGGATTTGTCGTCGCCGGGATCGGCGCGTACTATCTGCTTTCCAATCGCGAAGCAGAAATTGCTCCGCGTTTCGTTCGTTCCGGAACCATCGTTGCGTTGATCTTTTCGATGCTGGCAATCTTTCCGACGGGCGACCGGAACGGCGCCAATGTGACGGAATATCAGCCCATAAAGCTCGCGGCGATGGAAGGGCTCTTCGAGAGCAGCAAAGGGGCACCGCTCGCCATCATCGGGATGCCGGACACGCAGCAGCAGAAGCTCATCGATCCGATCTTGGTGCCGGATTTACTGAGTTTCTTAGCCTACGGAAACTTCAATGCGCCGGTAAAAGGTCTGCGCGAATATGCGACGGAGCTGTGGCCTCCGGTTGAATTAACGTATTACGCGTATCACGTAATGGTAGGCTTGGGTTCGATTTTCGTTGGCGTATCGGGGTTGGGCGTTCTACTGCTCTTGTTGAAGCGTTTGGAGCGAACGCCAATTATGCTGTGGTTGCTCATGCTGATCATGCCGTTCCCATACATCGCCAACGAAGCCGGTTGGACCACGACCGAGGTCGGACGCCAGCCGTGGATTATCTACGGGATCATGCGAACGGCGGATGCAGCTTCACCGACCGTGTTCACCGGAGAGACGATATTCACGATCATCGGCTTTACCGGCATGTATTTCTTGCTGGGCGTGCTGTTCTTGTTTCTCGTTCTGCGTGAAATCGGGATCGGTCCGAGCGGCGCAGGTTCGCACGGCGGCGTTGTGGAGGCCGTGTCGTGAGCGTCGTTGCGTTCATTGTTATTGCTTTCATGCTCACGGCTTACGTGATCCTAGATGGATACGACCTCGGCATTGCGTCGATTACGCCCTTCGTAGCAAAGAACGACCCCGAGCGTGCATCGACGATGCACGCCATCGGGCCTTTTTGGAACGGGAACGAAGTTTGGCTACTAGCGGCAGGCGGTGCGCTTTTCGCGCTGTTTCCGCAGGCCTACGCCTCATCGTTTTCGGGATTTTATTTGCCGTTCATGGTTGTCTTGTGGCTTCTCATGTTTCGCGGCATTTCGATTGAATTGCGCTCGCATTTCCCCAGCCAAATTTGGCACACGTTCTGGGATGCGTGTTTTGCGAGTGCGAGCGCGCTTTTGGTTTTGATTTTCGGCGTCGCGTTAGGAAATCTCGTGCGAGGCCTGCCGCTCGATCCCAACGGATATTTTCTGGGTACGTTTGGATTTTTGCTTAACCCGTACGCACTGCTTGTCGGTATCTTCGCTATCGTAACGTTGGCACAGCACGGCGCCGGCTTCTTGATGTTGCGGCTGGAAGGGCCGCCCGCGGATCGCGCACGCATTATGAGGCCGCGACTTTTGATTGCGACCCTGATTCTCTTCCTTGCTGTGACGGTCGCTACGTCTTTCGTGCGGCCAACGACACGCGGCGCGTGGATCGACATTCTGCCGCTCCTGGCCTTAGCTATGCTCGTCTGGACCTGGTACGAAAATCGCCGCGGCGGCGATCTGCCGGCGTTTATTGCTTCGTCGCTCTTCGTCGCGATTTTATTGATCACCGCGGCCGCCACGATGTATCCCTATTTGTTGCCTTCCTATCCGGCGGGCGGAGGGCTTTCAATCTTTCAAGCATCGCCGTCGCCGGTGGCGCTTACGAGCGCGCTAGCGGTGACCATTGTCGGAGTCTTCGCCGTAATCGTTTACGGAACGTGGGTTTGGCGGCGTTTGGCGGGAAAGGTGAGCGTGGGCGAGTAACCGCGCAAGCGTGAACGACTACGTAGCTCGAGCACTGGCAAAATACGACCGCTCGCAACTCACCCTCTGTTCGATTGGAAGTCATTCGGCACTTGAAGTGGCATTCGGCGCACGCGCGCAAGGAGTGCGCAATTTAGTCGTAACGGGTAAAGGGCGCGAACGGACGTATACCGAGCATTTTATTCGCCGCGATTCACCGGTACCGCGCGGTTGCGTGGATGCAGTGATCGAGTTAGATCATTTTACGGATTTGCTCCGCGATGACGTCCAGCAGCGGCTCCTGGACCAAAACGTAGTTTTTGTTGCCAACCGTTCTTTCGAAGTTTATCTTCACCAGAAATACAGCTACGACGAAATCGAACGCGGCATGCAAGTGCCGTTCTTCGGCAATCGTTTCTTACTGCGCGCCGAAGAACGAGACGAGGCCGGCAACCAGTATGCGTTGATGGAAAGAGCCGGCATCCGGCATCCGTTTCAATTTCACTCGCCCGACGATATCGACCGCTTGGTGATGGTGAAAGCACCGCACGCGAAGATTAGCTTCGAACGGGCTTTCTTTCTTGCGTCATCGCCCGCCGAATATAGCGCCGTGAGCCGGCGATTGATCAAAGAAGGCATGCTCACAGAAGCCGGTTTGCAAGACGCGGTGATTGAAGAATACTTGCTTGGTCCGTCGGTAAACTTGAATTTCTTCTATTCGCCGATTCTTAGCGAGCTCGAATTGAGCGGCACCGACACGCGGCGTCAAACGAATCTCGAAGGCTTTCGCAATGTGCCGCCGTCGGTGCTCGACGCGTTGCGAAACGTGCCGATGCGGTTGGAAGAAGCCGGACATATTGCGACGACGCTAACCGAATCGACGCTGGAGAAAGCCTTCGAAATGGGCGAACGTTTCGTAAAGGCGGCGCGCGAAGCCAATCCGCCTGGCGTTATCGGCCCCTTTGCATTGCAGTGTGTTATCGTTGCGGGACCACCAAAAGAGTTCGTCTGTTACGACGTCTCGCTTCGTATTCCGGGCTCTCCCGGCACGCGATATACGCCCTATTCCGCGTACCGCTGGGGTAGAGATATGTCAGTAGGCGAGCGACTGGCAATGGAGCTGGTGATGGCCCGCGACGCGGATCGTCTGGGCGATATTCTGACGTAACGGAATTGAACGGGACTGCTGTACTTAATCGAACAAGTTACGTACTTTGTACGGACTGAGACCTCCGGCCGTTGCCTATTTGGACTCGGCATGTTAGGGTGAGGGGTGTCTAGGTATCGTAGTCGGTTACCATCGTGGTTGAACGAGTCGATTCCGAGAACAATAACCCTTAGTCCGAGGAGTCCTCGTTAATGTATCAAGATGAGTATCTGAACTGCGTCGATTGTTCGCGTCAGTTCGTTTTCTCGAGCGGCGAACAAGAGTTTTTCGCCATGAAAGGCTTCCAAAACAAGCCGAATCGTTGCCCCGACTGCCGTGCGGCCCGTAAAGGCCAGCAGGGTGGCGCTCGCGGTGGAAGCCGCGGCGGTTTCGGCGGCGGCGGCGGCGGTGGTCAACGCGAAATGTTCCGTGCAACGTGCAGCCAATGCGGCGGCGTCGCGGAAGTTCCGTTCCAACCGCGTGGCGACAAGCCGGTGTACTGCCGCGACTGCTTCAGCAGCCGTCCGTCGTACCGCTAGAGTAAGAACTACTCAAAAGAAACGGGCTCGCAACTGCGGGCCCGTTTTTTATTTGTATTCCGGTTCAACTGCGTCGCATTTCGCCGGCGCGGTAGCGGTAAACGATTCGTCCCTTGGTTAGATCGTAAGGGGACATTTCTAGATCGACGCGGTCGCCAAGGAGAATCTTGATCCTGTGGCGCCGGAGCCGCCCTGCCAGGTGAGCCAGAACCGTGTGCCCGTTCTCGAGCTCTACCGCAAACGTCGTGCTGGGGTAGATCTGACGAACGGTCCCAAAGACTTCCAATGGGGCTTCTTTGGCCGGTTCGGGAGCGCGTTGGGTCTGAGTGGGACGGGGACCGGAGTGACGGCGGCCAGCTATGGTCGGCCTGCTTTCGTTAAATTCATTGGGCCAGTATATACGCAACCGGGCGGCGGGGGAAGGCCTTATGGTCTTCCGAACACGGCCCTCCCGGAGGTATTAATGGCAACCCAGACGTTACAAGAACGCACCGGAGTCATCACGTTCAAGGGAAATCCGATGACGCTGGTCGGTCCGGAGCTCAAAGCGGGCGACCCAGCGCCCGACTTTCATCTGACCGCGTCAGATTTGTCGGTGAAGACGCTCGAAGATGTGGTGGACCACGGCAATCGCGCAGCAATGCTCATCGTCGTGCCGTCGCTCGATACGAGTGTGTGCTCTATTGAGTCGCACAAATTCAACACGCGCATGGGCGAGCTGCCGACGGGTGTGAAGACGTATGTCGTTAGCATGGATTTGCCGTTTGCGCAGGCGCGCTGGTGCGGCAACGAGGGCGATGTGAAGTTCGAAACGCTCTCCGATTACCGCGACCACACCTTTGGGCGCAATTACGGCTTGCTTATCAAAGAGCTCGGATTGCTTGCGCGCGCGATCGTCGTGATCGGCGCGGGCAAGCAGATCAAATACGTGCAGATCGTCCCCGAAGTTGCTTCGGAACCGGATTACGACGCCGCGCTTCAAGCGGCCGCAGCAGCGGCGAAGTAGGTCCTACTTCGGTCGCACCAACCCGCGAGCATGGAGTGGGGGCAATTGAGCAGAAAGGCACCGCCAATGCCCCCCACCGTTTTTATCTTTGATTTCGGCGCGCAGTATAGCCAGCTTATCGCGCGCCGTACCCGCGAACTTGGCGTTTACTGCGAAATCGTGCCGTACGATACGCCATGGACCACAATTGCATCGCGCAATCCCGCAGCTATCATTCTTTCGGGCGGGCCGGAGAGCACTCTCGTACCCTACGCACCCGACGTCGATCTCGCGGTTTTGAACAGCGGGTTGCCCATCTTTGCAATTTGCTACGGAATGCAACTCGTTGCGCGGCACACAGGGGCAGAGCTGGTAAAGCTCGATCACGCGGAATACGGCCCTGCAATGTTGCATCTCGATAAAACAGATGCGGCGGTTTTCAAAGGCGTTTCCGCCGATTCGCGTGTTTGGATGTCCCACGGTGATTCGGTTGTCAAGTTACCGCCGGGCTTCGAACAGCTCGCTTCCACCGAGCGCTGTAAGGTCGCTGCAATGGGCAATGCGGAACGCAAAATTTACGGAACGCAATTCCATCCCGAAGTCGTGCATACCGAATTCGGCCGCCAAATGCTCGCGAACTTTTTGCACAACGTTGCCGGTCTTGGCGACGAGTGGCAGATGGAGTCATATGTCGATCGCGCAATCGAAGAGATTCGCGCACAAGTCGGCACCGATAAAGTCATTTGTGCCCTTTCCGGCGGCGTCGATTCGGCAGTCGCCGCGACGCTCGTTTCACGCGCCATCGGCGAGCAGCTGACGTGCGTTTTCGTCGATCACGGACTTCTGCGTAAAGGCGAAGCGAAATCGGTCATCGAGGCGTTTCGCGACATTCTGCACCTGAACCTCATCGTCGTCGACGCACGTGACCGGTTCCTAACCAAACTTGCGGGCGTGGTCGATCCCGAACGCAAGCGCATCATCATCGGACATGAATTCATCTCCGTGTTCGAAGAAGAAGCGGCGAAGATCCCGGGTGTCAAGTATTTGGTGCAAGGCACGCTTTATCCGGATGTTATCGAGTCGAAGACGCCGGCGAGCAAAGCAGGGCATAAAATCAAATCGCATCACAACGTCGGCGGCTTGCCGGAAAAGATGAACTTCGAGTTGATCGAGCCGCTGCGCGCGCTCTTCAAAGATGAAGTTCGCGCTTTGGGCCGCGTTTTGGGTTTACCCGAGCACGTCGTTCAGCGCCAGCCCTTCCCGGGACCGGGTCTTGCAGTGCGCGTGATCGGCGACATTACCGATGAACGATTGGATGTCGTGCGCAACGCCGACGCAATCGTTCGTGAAGAGATCGACGAAGCGAAAGATCTCGATCCGCATCCGTGGCAGTATTTCGCCGTGTTAACGCCCGTTCAAAGCGTCGGTGTTATGGGCGATGGACGCACGTATGCGAATCTGGTCGCGGTTCGTGCAATCACAAGCGAAGATGGTATGACCGCCGACTGGGCGCGCCTGCCGCATGAATTGCTCGAGCGCATTTCGACGCGCATCGTAAACGAAGTGCCCGGCGTAAATCGCGTAGCGTACGACATTACGTCAAAACCGCCGGCGACGGTGGAGTGGGAATAGGAATGCGAATCCTCGTCGTTGGTAGCGGCGCTCGTGAAGACGCACTCTCGTGGCGTCTCGCGCAGTCGCCGTCTTGTGAAGCGATCTTCGCCGCACCGGGCAATGCCGGCACCGCTTCGCGTGGCGAAAATTGGGAGATCTCGGCGACCGATGGCAAAGCGCTGGTCGAGAAGGCTCTGCAAGAAAAGATCGATCTTGTCGTGCTCGGTCCGGAATCCGCGATTGCGGCGGGCGTCGGCGACCGGATGCGCGATGCGGGGCTGAAGGTTTTCGGCCCTAACCGCAGCGGTGGACGGCTTGAATCTAGCAAAGTTTTTGCGAAGCGCTTCATGGAGCGACACGGCGTACCAACTGCGCGCGCAATGATCGTTCATTCGGAAGCGAGCGCAATGAAGGCACTCGATGAATGGCCGGATGGCGGCGTGGTAATCAAAGCCGACGGACTTGCGGCGGGAAAAGGCGTTGTGGTTTGCGACGATCTAGAATCGGCGCGCTCCGTTCTGCGCGACTGGTACAGCGGAAATAAAATTCCGGGCGGCGGCAGCGATGTACTCTTGGAAGAAAAACTCGTCGGACGCGAGGTCAGCGTCTTTGCGCTTGCCGACGGACGTGCCATGGTACCGCTTGCGGCGGCGTGCGATTACAAACGCGCGGGCGACAACGATACCGGACCGAATACCGGCGGCATGGGGGCGTATTCACCCCCGCTAGACTTTCCGCTAGACATGTACGATCAAGTGCGCGAACGCATTCTCGCGCCGGTTTTGCGTGGATTGCTGGCGGAAAGCGAACAGTACATCGGTGTGCTGTATTGCGGCTTGATGTGGACCGAAGACGGCCCGTACGTTATCGAATTCAACGCGCGCTTCGGCGATCCTGAAACGCAAGTATTGATGCCGCGAATTCACGGCGACTTCGCACAATTGCTTGCGTCGGCTGCCGAAGGCGCAATGGATCTGAGCCTTTCCACGCTCGGGAACGACAGCTGCGTAGGTGTGGTTCTAGCAACCAGTGATTATCCGCGCACGAGTACGCCACTGCGCGGTTTGCGAAGTGACGTACCGCTTCCAGAGGGAGCCGTTGCTTTTTGGGGCGGCAGCACGGTTGAAAACGACGCGGTGAACAGTGGGGGCGGCCGAGTTCTTACGGTAACCGCGTGCGGACCAGACGTCGCAACGGCGCGCGAGAACGCCTATGCAGCCGTAAAGACGCTTGCCGGCCGCATTGGTTCGAACGATTTAACGTATCGTACGGATATCGCCAAATTGTAGTCTGGGTAGAAGCCCAGGCATGCGACATCTCTTAGCGGGCGCAGTTGCGGGCGCTGCCGGCACGATCGCTCTCGATGTAGCCGGGTATGCCGATATGGCCTTGCGCGGGCGTCCATCGAGCGACGTTCCTGCGGAAGTCGTGCGTCGCATCGCGGAAAAAGCCGGTTTTCAGAACTTGGCAAAACCCGATGAAAGCGTTAACGATGCGACGAAAAACCGGCGCAGCGGACTAGGCGCTTTAACTGGATACTCCGTCGGACTATTCCTAGGTGCCGCCTACGGGCTTGCGCGTCCGTATGTAAAATCGTTACCGGCGCCGATTGTTGCCGTTGGTCTTGCATTCACCGCGATGGCCATGAGCGACGTGCCCGCCACGCGACTCGGCGCGACCGACCCCACGAAATGGAGTGCTATGGATTGGATCTCGGATGTAATTCCGCATCTTTTCTATGGATTCACTACCGTGTTCGTTGCAGATGCAATCGAGTGCGACGATTAGGATTACCCTAGCGTCTGACCTACGGCCTAGATGAGGCTAAGCTGCAGCGGGACGTGCGCCTCGATGACTGCGCGATGACGCTTCGGTGCAACAGAGAGCGCGGCATCTACGCGGGCGTCGACTTCTTCGGCAATGGCACGCGGTGCGTACTTGCCTTTGTACATCGCGGCGTACTCTGCAATAAGCTCCGGCTTCGATTCTCGCAAATAATCGAAGAACGCTTCTCGCGTGATTTCGTGCAAGTACAGCGTGTTGTGCCAAACGCTTTTCGCGCCCGCTTCACGCGCAGCGCGAACGACGGCTTCGATTTGAGACGGGGCATCGGTAATACGCGGAAGTACCGGCGCGAGGGCAACGTTGACCGGAATGCCGGCGTCGGCGAGCATCGAAACGGCGCGCAGGCGCTGGCGCGGTGCCGCGACCGTCGGTTCGATTTCACGTGCAAGCGATTCGTCCATCGTTGCGATGCTAACGGAAACGTGTACGCCGGCTACCCGGGCGAGATGCTGCAGAACATCGATGTCGCGGACTATGAGCGGTGAGCGAGTAACAATACCGGCGGGCGTCTCGTAATCGGCGAGCGCTTGAAGAATGCTGCGCGTGAGGCGGTAGCGCCCTTCGAGCGGCTGGTAGGGATCGGTTACTGTGCCGATCGCAACGCGTTCATGGCGCCACGTGCGCTTCGCAAGTTCCGTGCGGATGACCGAGGGCGAGTTGACCTTTACGTAGATTCTCGAACCCCATTCACGAACGCCGTCGACTTCGAGATACTTGTGGGTGCGCCGGGCATAGCAGAAGCGGCACTGGTGATAACACCCCCGGTAAGGATTCACCGACCACTTGAACGGCATGCCCTTCACGGCGTTGATTACGCTCTTTGCCGGCTGTTCGATGACCTGGACCCCGCGCATGGTCAAAGTCTACATCGAACATACGTTCGATTCAAGGGTTTGACCTAAGATTAATCGTTACATGTAACTCCAAACGTGCACGGAGGTTAATAAAGAAGGCAATGGCCTATCGCTACCAACCCAATTCATTCGGCCGGCCCGCTGTCGCCGGCGTCGCGCCGCAGTCGCTGCTCGGTCAGGTCCTCGGGATTACCGCGCTCGGTCTGGGCGTAAGCGCGCTCGCGATCTACCTCTTCCGTGACACGGTTCCGACCGGCGTTGCTCTCATCTCGATGCTGATCGGCTTTGGGCTTCTAATCGCAATCAACGCAACCCGTGCTAACTCCGCGCTTTCGCTGATGCTGTTCTATGCTTTTGCGTTCGCGGAAGGCATCGGCATCACGCCGATCGTTTCGCATTACCTGCACGTTGCTCCAGACGTCGTTTTCAACGCTGCGCTGACGACGGGCTTGGGAATGTTCGCGCTTGGTGCAATCGTTTACGCCACGGGTTTGGATTTGCGCCGCTTCCAGGGCATCCTGATGATTGCGCTGCTCGGCTTGATCGTGGTCGGAGTCATTTCGATTTTCCTCCACTTCATCTCACCGACCACGTACTCGTGGATAACTCTGATTATTTTCGCAGGCTTTACACTTATCGATTTCGCGCGGATTCGAGCCGGCGGCGACTATTTGTCGCCCGTGCAAATGGCCACCCAGATCTACCTGGATGTGATCAACATCTTCCTTGCCTTGCTTCAAATCTTCGGCAATCGCCGTTCCGACGACTAAGAACGAAGCCGGAAGACCCTTTTAACTGTTAGAATAGTGTAGTAGCCATGTGCGGGATAACGGGAATCTTTTCACCGGGGCGTGATGCAGCACGCCTCGCGTATTTTGGGCTCTATGCGCTCCAGCACCGCGGCCAGGAATCGGCCGGGATAGCTGCGGCGGATGGCGGTACGATTCGCTCGCACAAAGACATGGGGCTTATCGGCGCGATCTTCGATGAGGAAAGCCTCAGCCAGCTCTCCGGCCACATCGCTGCAGGCCACACCCGTTACTCCACTACCGGATCGTCCATCGTCGTGAACGCCCAGCCGCTGCTGGAGCGCACCGAGGTGGGCGATTTCGCTTTTGCGCACAACGGCAACATCACGAACACCGACGAAATGCGGGCCGCGCTTTCACCAAGCACGACGCTGCAGGCCACGTCCGATTCCGAAGTGATGGCGAAGACCATCGTCGAGGCGAGCGGCTCGATGTTGGATCGCATTACGCACGTGCTTAGCGTTGCACGGGGCGCATATTCGATCGTCCTTACGACTAAAGACGAGTTATACGCATTTCGCGATCCGTGGGGCGTGCGGCCGCTTTGTCTCGGAGCCTTTGCCGACGGCGGCTACGCAGTAGCCTCGGAATCGTGCGCGTTACCGACGATCGGCGCAACGTACCTGCGCGAAATTGAAGCCGGCGAAATCGTTCGCGTTACGGCCAACGGCTTGGAGTCGTTCAAAACGCCGACCGATCACGCGCGTCCGGCGCTCTGTATGTTTGAATACATCTACTTCGCCAGGCCCGATTCGAGCTTGAACGGCCGCTCCATTTACATGGCGCGTTATGCCATGGGTCGCCAATTGGCGAAAGAACATCCCGTTGATGCCGACGTTGTAATGGCAATTCCCGATTCCGCCGTTCCCGGCGGTATTGGTTACGCAGCCGAAAGCGGATTGCCGTACGTCGAGGGCCTGATCAAGAATCGTTATATCGGCCGCACTTTCATTAGCCCCGATCAAGGCATGCGTTCGCGCGGCGTGCAGTTGAAGTTCAACCCTGTCGTGGAAAATTTAAAGGGCCAACGTGTCGTCGTTGTAGACGACTCGATCGTACGCGGCACGACAACACCGCGCATCGTCGCCCTGCTTCGTGAAGCCGGTGCAAAAGAAGTGCATCTGCGCATCACTTCGCCGCCTATCAAGCATCCGTGTTATCTCGGCGTCGATATGGCGACGTACGATGAACTGATCGCCGCGAATTACACGATCGAAGAAATACGAGAAAAGACCGGCGCGGATTCGCTCGGCTACCTCAGCCTCGAAGGTTTGATTGAGGCGAGCGGACGCAAAGGCGAGGAGATGTGTCTCGGCTGTCTCACCGGTGAATATCCGAACGTCCCCGCCGCGCATGAAACCCGCGCAATGGTAGGTTGACTAAACCTCACTCGGGTGTGACTATCTCGGCACGTTAGACGGCTCGTAGAGACCCGGAGCAACGGCGTATCTCGCTTTCCATTAACGATGCGCGACGCCCGATCTTTGGCGTTACGTTTTCGTTGAACCGGAAGCCTCTTGGAACATGGTCAAGTGTTTTTTGACGGTTGGAAGCGTTTCGGTTGCCCATGACTTTAGTTTAGGGTCGGTGCCGTTATCGATTTCGTTCTGTAAAAGCGCAATCGTTGCTTGATGATCGGCGATTTGTCCCTTGATGTAAGCGCTGTCGAACGCAGCACCGTGAAGCGGTTTTAAACGCGCCATTTCGGCCTGGCCTTGCGTTCCGATCGAAGTGCTCGGTGTTTTGCCTTCGTTACGCACGATAGCAGCAAGTTTCGCGCCGGCCTTCGAATGGTCTTGAACCATCTTCATACCGAGCGATTTTGTATTGCTTCCCTGAATTTGCGCGAGCCGTCCCAATGCAACTTCGGCATTGCCTCCAATTGCCGCTTTCGTAGCGAACGTGCTGTCCGACATTGCAGCACGCAACGGCGTACATATGAAAGCGAGCAGGGCAACAGTTGTTAAAGCGAAGCGGAGCATTATATAACCTCCGTTAGACGCTTTCTATGTTCCCCGTTATTTCAAAACGTAAGTATTGAGGTGGAGGTGCGCGTCGGCGGCTTCTTCGGGATCTGCGGAGAGTAGCGTGATCGTGTGCGCGCCCGGTTCCTTCCAGCGCCAGGCGAAGAAGACCGATTCACCATCGGGCATCGAAGAGTTTTGCCAAAGCCCGGTTTGATCGAACGTTTCGGTGCCGTCGATTACCACGTGAACGTGATGCTTTTCGCAGCTCTTACCGATCGTCCCGATCAGGGCGAATCCCGATCCGTCGATTTCTACCGTGGCCGGAAGCGTTGTAACATTGGAACCAACGAAGCGTCCACCGCTCCATGCGTGGACAACCGGCACGCTTACCGCGGGATCGAGTGCGGAAGCCGCAATTTCCAACGCGAGGCCGCCATTGCTTTCCCAAATCGAAGTTAGACGCTGGGCCGGTCCGTCGAAGAATCGCGAATAACTTCCGTCCGCAGCGCGAGACGACAAGGCAGCTGCCGCGTTTCGGAAGATCCATTCGCGCGCAAAAGACTGCCGTTCGTTTTGAGCTAGATCGTACATCGCTTCCACCAGGGGCTCGACGACGTCATTTTCGCCGGGCGCATCGATAAAGACGCCGCGTGCATCGGTAAGGTTCGTGTCCACCGCATGAGCTGTCGCGAGAGCCTCGTCGTAGTACGTCGAGTCGCCGGTAAGGTGCCACAGTGCGACGCCGTTCCAGATCATGTCGCCGTTCACCGACGCGAAGAAGCGACGCGGTTCTTGCACGCAATCCTTGCCGTCGTCGCGCACGTGCACGGTATAGAGTGGAACCTCGCTATCGAGAAAATATTTCCTCGCGGCGGAATAACGCTGGATTGCCGAGTCGAGATACGCGCGGTCGTTCGTTGCGCGGTAGAGAAGAATCGCGGCCTTGACGGCGTTCGCTTCCGTCTCGAGCGTTTTGATGTGGACTTCCGACGGCTGCGGTAGCTGATAGCGAATCGCCGGACATGCACCGAGCGAAAACGTTCGCGACTTTTCAACGTAGTCGAAGGCCGCTTTTGCGCGAGACAACGCCTCCGGATTGCCGAGTACTTCGTACTCCCGCATCAGCGTGACGGCATCCCACGCCGGCGTGTCGCTCCAAGAAGAGCAACCGGTCTCGCCGCAAGGCGATGGATACTGCGGAGCGGTTTGCAAAAGCTGCGCCATAACGCCTCGGATGCGCGAATCGTGCGTTGTTACCCAGCGGAGATAAAGCGCGTTCGTTGCGGAGTCGACGCCCCAATCGCTGTTTGCCTGCTTGCACGCCGGCTGATTGCAGCTACGCCACATCCCGTCGCCGCTGTAATACACATCGAGCAACGTCGAGGTCGCTTGATTTGCTGCACGTGCGAACGACACTAGTTCATCCGCCGAGTTCGCGTGCGCGAGCGGAGCAAATAGAAAACAAACGGCGAGTGCAAGAATGCAGCTTCGTAGCGCGATGAGCATCCAAAGAAATCATCGGCCGCGGTTCTAGCCGCATGTACTTGCTAGCTCAGGGCGTCAAGTGACCTGGCTGCGGTCAGCGTTCGTATAGAGTGGCCGAACGCTCGTCGCGCGTTTCCCATCCCGTGCGCTGCAATTCCGGCAGGTCGTTTTCTTCCACTGGATAGCCCACGCACAAGTAGGCGACGAGACGCCAACCCTCAGGAACAGCGAGCGCATGTGTCACCGGCTCTGGTTCGAGGATGGAGACCCATCCCGTACCGATCCCGCGGGCACGGGCCGCAAGCCAGAATGTGTAAATCGCCATGGCGACGGAATAAGTGAGCGTTTCGGGCATGGTTTGCCGTCCTAGCCCTCTTCCCGCTTCCGTGGCATCGTCGCAGAACACCGCCAGATGAACCGGTGCTTCGCGCAATCCGGAAAGTTTCAGCGAGGCATATCGCTCGGCATCGGCGCCGCTATAACCGCTTAACGCATCGGCGTTTGCACGTTCGAACGACGCGATCGCTGCGTCGCGCCGTTCAGGCGACGTAACGGTAACGAATCGCCATGGCTGCGAGTAACCGACGGACGGCGAGTGCGATGCTTCTCGGACGAGTTCGCTTAACGTTTCGGCGGGAATAGCGTCGCTTCGAAAGTGCCGTACGTCGCGCCGCCAAGCAAAGAGTTCCTTCAGCCGATCGCGGAACGCCTCGTCGAATACGGGGCCGTTCACGATTCGGGAAACGACTTTTCCCTTACGGCCTCGGCGTAGTCGCGTAACGCATCGGTGGCAAGACGGCCGATCTCGGCGAAACGCTTTGCGAACGGCGGGGAGTGCGGATACATGCCGAGTGCATCGTGCAGGACAAGCACCTGCGCATCGCAATGCGGGCCCGAACCTATTCCCACCGTCAAAATTGAAAGCTGTTCCGTCAGCTCGCGCGCAATCTGGAAATCGACGACCTCTAAAACAATTGCATACGCGCCAGCATCCTGCACTGCAAACGCATCGTCGAATAACCGGTCGCGATTCGTACGCATTTTATATCCCGGTCCGAGTCCCGCCGTTTGCGGCGTAATGCCGATGTGTCCAACCACAGGAATTCCGGCGGCCGTAATCGCGCGGATGCGATCGGCTTCGTGCTTTCCGCCTTCAAGCTTGACCGAAGTTGCGCCGGCCTCTTTCACCAAACGGATTGCATTTGCCAGTGCATCTTGGTCGCTAACTTGATAGGAGCCGAACGGCATGTCGACGACAATGTGCGCGCGCGAGGTCGCGCGAACGACGGCTTGGGCGTGATGAATCATGTGATCCATCGTTACGGGCGTCGTTTCGTCGTAACCGAGAACAACGTTGCCGAGACTGTCGCCAACGAGAATCCAATCGATTCCCGCCTCTTCGGCAAAGCGTCCGAATGCCGCGTCGTATGCGGTAATCATCGGTATCGTAGACGTGTTTTTACGACGTTTTAATGCGCCGGCGGTAAGGCGGCGAAGAGTAGGTCCCTTTGCTGGTTCATAAGGCCGAGCGTCGTCTTTAACGCCCTTTATCGTGCTCGCCATGGTGGTTGCTCGCTTCTATACCATCGCGTGAAAGGCCCGCAGAAGCGGCGGGTACGAGGTACCTATGAAAGACACTAAGAGCGATCCGACCATCACCGGTCAAATCAAGCGAGGCGCTAAAGACGTTCGCGACGCAGTAGACGAAACGATGCATCGCTCGACTGCCGAAGCGGAGCACACGCGCCGCGAGGTCGAGGGCGACACCATGACACCCGGCGAGAAAATGGCGTCCGGGATAAACGAAGCCAAGGAACGCTTAGAAGCTGAAGCCGACAAAGCGAAACGAAATATTCGCGACAATACCTAGCGGCGTCAGGCAGAAGGAACAGAACGCGCGCGCTCCCATGTGAGGAGCGCGCGTTTGCGTTCCGGACCCCATCGGTAACCGCTGATCGCGCCGGTTTGCGCAATAACGCGATGGCATGGAATTAAAAAGGCAACAGGATTGCTTCCGACCGCGTGACCAACAGCGCGTGCACTACCTTCGAGATCAAGCGAATTTGCAATTCGTCCGTACGTTGTCACGGATCCCGGCGCAATCCCCAGCAATGCGTTCCACACGCGAACTTGAAAATTCGTGCCTTTTACGTGGAGCGGAATCGATTCGGCTTGCGTCTCCCCAAATAGTTGGGCGACGATTTCGGCGGCGACTTCATCGCTGCGATGATAGCGTGCATTAGGCAAGCCGGTTTTCGAAGGATCGAAGACGTCGTTTTGGACGAATTCAAGCATGCAAATCCCGCGTTGCGTTTTTGCAGCGAGCATCAACCCAAAGGGACTTTGCGTAAAACCATAGGTGATATCGAGTCCCGCTCCGCCCGCTTTGTACTCACCGGGCGACATCGCTTCAATCGATACGAAATGATCGTGCAGGCGCGCCGGACTCGAGAGGCCCACGTCTAGGGCGGCGCCGAGCACCGTTTCGTCCCGATCGAGAAGGCTCTTCGCGGACTCCAAGGTCAGCGCGGCGAGAAACTGCTTCGGCGTAACGCCGGCATAGCGGCGAAACGTCCGCTGGAAGTGGAACGGGCTCAGCCCCACGCGGTCGGCAATCTGTTCCAGCGCCGGCTGGTCGACGGCGTGTTCGACGATGTAGGAGATCGCGTCGGCGACGCGGCTGTAATCGGAATCGGTCATATCGGCACCATCATATGGGAGCTCGCCCGTGGAGGCCCACCCGGAACTTGCTTGAGCAAAGCGCCTACCGGGTACCTGGTGTGAAGGAGGACGCGCTTATCGTTACCGCCCGGCTTGTACGTGCGAGAATCAACGACCGGCTCGGCCGCGCTGCACAGTATCCGGTGACGCTTATCGTGGCGCCTGCCGGTTTCGGAAAAAGCGTGGCCCTTCGGGATTTCCTCAGCAGCTACCGGCCCGATGCGGTTCTTTATGAAGCGCGGCGCGAGGACGCGACCCTGAGCGGCTTCGCCCGAGGCCTCTCGTCGGCGCTTGCTCCGGTCGCGCCGCAATTGGCGCGCACCTTCGCTTTGATTCAGCCCCGCCTGCTCGCCGCCGAAGAAGCGTTGAGCGTTCTAACCGAATGGTTCGCGGAACACCTCAAAGACGTTGTCGCCACGGTCGCCATCGACGATCTGCACTTCGCGAGCTCGGACCCGCAAAGCGTGCCGCTGCTGGTGAACCTGATCGAGCGGACCTCCGGCCAACTCAGTTGGATCATCTCGACCAGAACCGACGCCGGCCTTCCTGTTGCTTCATGGCTTGCGTATGGCCGCATCGACGTCCCGATTCAAGAAGACGATTTACGATTTACAGTCGATGAGGCAATGGAAGCGACCGCCCCGGTGATGCAGGTCGACGAACGAGAAATAGAAGCGTTGCGCAATTTGACCGGCGGCTGGCCCGTAGCGCTGACGCTTGCATTACATACGCGCATGCATGCGGGCGACTTGCAGGCCACTACGGCCGGCACGCGCGATCTGCTCTACCGCTATCTCGCTGAACAAGTTTACGCCGAATTGAACGAGCGGCAGCGTGAGATTCTTCTGAAGACCAGCATCGTTCCGTCTTTCGAATCAGCGCTAGTCGAAACGCTCGGAATTACACTTGATGAGCTACGCGATATTCGTCGAGCTGTCAGTTTTCTGACCGAAACAACACCCGGGCATTTTCGTTACCACGATCTCTTCCGCGATTTTCTTGAAACGCAATTGCAGGCGCGGGGACCGATGGAATGGACGAAAACCTATGGCGACGTCGCTGCTGCGTTGGAGCATCGCGGCGACGATCTTTCCGCCTTGCGGCTTTACATTCACGCGAAGTCGATCGATTCGATTGCAGAGATCCTCCGCCGTAGCGGGACTGCGCTTTTCGAACGCGGCGAGGCGGAGCTCTTGGAAACCGCCCTTCGTGAAATAGGCGGCACGCGGCGTTTGGACGCCTCGGTGCTTGGCGTGAAGGCAATGCTTGAAGCCGCACGCGGACACTTCGAGCTTGCCGAACGCGATTTTATCGACGCGATCGAACGCGCGACAGAGGAAACGTTGCGCTTGTCGCTTGTGCACCGCTACGCGATCGAGTCGATTCGTCACGAACGCGATGCGATTGCGCTACTCGAGCCCTATTTACAAAATGGAGATCTCGCGCCGAACGTACGCGTTCCGATGCTCGCGACATACGCTACGGCTCTCGCGCGCGCGGGTCGCCTAGACGAAGCTGTGCTAAGCATCAGTCGCGGAATATCCGCAATCGACGGAAGCGTGGATGACGATGCCCGCGCAAGGTTCTATCAACAGGCGGCATTCGTCCATCATCTAATGCCGTCGCGCGGTCATGCTTGGAATTACGCCAACTTAGCTATCGAACTCGCGCTGAAAAATGGCCTCTACGAAGTTGCGGCGCGAGCTTATAGCGTGCTGTACATTATCGTTTACGACGAAGAAGACGATCCCGCCGAGAGTTTGATTCTGCTCGACCGTTTGATCGAATGCGCGCGTAAGGCCGGAAGCGTGCAAACGCGCCTTTACGGCTTAATGGCATCCTTTGAAATTCAAGTCGAACGCGGCGACGATTTCGCCGTCGAACGATTGGAACACGAAATGGAGCGAGCGACAGGGACCTTAACGCAAACGCGCGCCGAAACGCTTTTGCCCGCGCGGGCGATGCGGTCTGCCTCGGATGGTGACTTTCAACATGCGTTTGCGTTGCTTGAGGGAACGGGACAATCGCAGGGAAGTACCGAGCGGTGCGCGCTTCGCGAATCCGAGGTTGCCCTATATGCGTTCGCGTCCGGACAATCGGCTGAAGCCGAAGCGGCCGCGGCGCGAGCAGCCGACGCGCTCGCTCAATGTGGAAACATCACGCGGCGCACGACGCGTACGCGAATCATGCTCGCACTCGCGGAGCTCATTCGTGGGCATTCGGGTGCCGCCCACCGATACATCAGCGAAGCTGAACGCGCCGGATCGATACGCTCGCGCCGGCTGCGGTCGCTCGTGAACGCGGCGCGGGCACTGTATCGCCAATCGCTCGGCCAGGTCGAAGAAGAGGACGTCGTGGCGGCCATCGAGCGGCTGAAAAACGATCAATTCGGCGGAATGGCCCGAGTGCTGATGGCCTTGCCGTTCCCGCACAACGTCGAACTCGGAAGCTACGCACTGCTGACACCGTCGGAGCGGCGCATTCTGGCAGCCTTGGCGCATGGCGCAACATCGAAGGATATCGCGATGGAAACAGGTCGCAGCGCGCAGACGATTGACACGCACACCCGTTCCATATGCCGGAAACTTCACTGCAGCGGGCGGCGCGAAGCAATCGCGTTAGCCATCCGCTCAGGTTGGGTAGAGAGCTAGCCGTATGCGTCAAGCGTTAGCGTTGTCGGTCTTATGTTCGTTTCTTGCTGCGTGCGGAGGTGGATCGCCGGGCGGCGGTTCGATCATGCCTTCTTCGCCGTCGGGTATTCGTGCCAACGACGGCGCCACGGCATTGCCGGGAGGCGACGGCGCTACTGCGTTGCCGGGTGCAACCGTGGCCTGTCCGACACAGCAATCCGTAGCCGAGGCGCGTTGCACCGTTGCGCTCAACGTCAAATTTCCGCCGCTAAGTTCCGTTGCATCAGGTGACCTGGTTCCCGGACTACACCCCGCTGATTTGCAAGCGCGCTACGCGCTACCGGCACGCAGCGGCGGCACGGTTGCCATCGTCGACGCGTATGACGATCCGCTTGCAGAATCAGACCTCAACGTCTACCGCGGAATCTTTGGAATGAGCGCGTGTACCTCGTCGAACGGATGTTTCAAAAAGGTCGATCAGAACGGCGGTTCGGCGATTCCGGCCACCAACAACGCGTGGACGCAAGAAATTTCGCTCGATCTCGACATGGTCTCGGCCGCATGCCCGAGCTGTACGATTCTTTTGATCGAAGCGAAGAGTGCTTCGATCGCTGACTTGGCGGCCGCCGTCGATACCGCTGCGAAGCTGGGAGCCCGCGCGATCAGCAATAGTTATTATGCGGTTGAGTGGAGCAGCGAAAAAGCCGAAGACGTCCACTATTTCCACCAAGGTATTCCCGTCGTTGCGAGTTCCGGCGATCAGCCTTATCCGTATTATCCTGCCGCGTCGCCGAACGTCGTTTCCGTTGGAGGAACGACGCTTCTGCAGAGCGGTTCATCGTTTAGTGAAACGGGATGGAAATACGGAGGGCGCGGATGCAGCAAGTTCGAGGCACGTCCCAGTTGGCAAAATGGATTGACGTCGTGTACGACGAGAGCGGCCGTAGATATTGCGGCTGAAGCAGATCCCGCAACCGGCGTTGCAATGTACGATTCGCAAGCCGGAGGCTGGCTGGTGGCGGGCGGCACCAGCATTGGTTCTCCGCTAGTCGCCGCGGCCTACGCACTCGCTGCAAACGGCGCGCCGGTTTCGTATGCCTACGCACACGCCTCGGCGTTCCATCTGCTTAGCACGTCGCGATTTGATTCGGCCACCGGTCTCGGTTCACCGAACGGACTTGGAGGGTTATAGTTCTCCGCCTCGTTCAGGAAAGGCAAGAGGGCGCCGCGCAATGGATTACGCGGCGCCCTCTCTCTTTAGTTGGTGATGTTGAACGCGGAATTAAGCCGTAACTTTGGCCGCACCGTTCGCGTGAACGACCGGTGAACCCGCAAGCGTTTCGACGAGCGAAACCAAGGCGCGCACCGGCGTTCCCGTCGGGCCCTTTGCTTGCCATGCGGACTCGCTGTCTAGATATGCGGTTCCCGCAATATCCAAGTGAATCCACGGCGTTTCATCAATAAATGCCTTGAGGAATGCGCCGGCAGTCAGTGTACCGGCAGCGCGTCCGCCCGTGTTCTTCAGATCCGCAATGTCGCTCTTCATCGCCGTCGCGTAATCGTCGTAGAGCGGCATTTGCCAATAGCGTTCACCGGTCGGCTTCGCCGCACTCAAGAACGCTTGGACGAATTCATCGTTATTTGAAACCGCCGCGCTTGCTGCATGTCCCAGCGCGATGACGCACGCGCCGGTTAGCGTTGCGGTGTCGACGATCTTTGATGCGCCGAGTTTGTTTGCATAAACGAGCGCGTCGGCCAGAATCAAGCGGCCTTCGGCGTCGGTGTTGATCACTTCGATCGTCTTGCCGTTCATGGCCTTAACGATGTCCCCGGGTTTCGTCGCTTTTCCGCCCGGCATGTTTTCCGTTGCCGGAACAAGTCCGACGACATTCAACTTCGGCTTGAGCTTTCCAAGAGCAGCCATCGTTGCAATGACCGCAGCGCCGCCCGACATGTCGTACTTCATCTCTTCCATACGCTCCGGCGGCTTGAGCGAGATGCCGCCCGTATCAAACGTAATGCCCTTGCCGACAAGCGCCAGCAGTTCTTTGTTGCCCGGATCGCCGTTGTAGCGCAAGATAATGAACTTCGGCGGTTGCGCGCTGCCCTGCGCGACGGAGAGAAACGATCCCATGCCTTCTTTGCGCGCGCGATCTTCGTCCCAGACTTCGGATTCGATGCCGGCGTCTTTCGCAGCCTTGACCGCCTCGTTTGCTAAGATCGTCGGCGTCATGTCGTTTGCGGGCGTCAATGCAAGGCGGCGTGCAAAGTTCACGGCTTCGCCAACGATTACGCCGCGTGCAAGTCCGGCTTCCGCGGCTTTCGAATCGAGGTCACCCGCGAGAATCGTTACCGTCTCAACGCTCGTACGTTTGTCCGGCGCGTCTTGATAAATCGTCGTGTCGAAAGATCCGCTGATCGCGCCTTCGGCAGCGAACGAAACACTCGCCGTTTCGCGACCCGCAGCTTGCGGCGGCAATGCAATTGCAATTTCACTAACGTTTCGGCGACCCAAGTGGCGTATTGCGGTGCCCGCATAGCGCGCGAGTGCTTGCGGTTCGAATTTTCCGCTCTCGCCCAAACCGATTACGAGCACGCGATGGAACGGCTGGTCTTTCGCGTGAACGAAAGCGATTTCGTTCGCTTTGCCTTTGATTTCGCCGGAAGACAGAACATCGGCGATTGCACCACCGAGTGCGGAATCAACGGCCTTTGCCGCGCCGGTGAGTTCTCCGTCGGAGAAGACCGGAACTACCAACGCTCGGGCACGAACGGCTACCGGCGCATCTTGAGCGATACGGACTTGCATGGTCAACCTTTCAACTGGGTGAACTACTGCGCCTGAGATGGCGAAGAATCTAAGAGTTTGTTCGTGCGCTGGAACGCACAGGCCCTGCGGGAGGCATCAATGACGGACGAAAGTCGCACCACGCAGGATGCATACGCACGCGCCGGCGTGGATATCGCGGCCGGGAACGAGGCCGTTGCGCGTTACAAGGACGTGCTCTCCTCTTGGAGGCACCCCGACCAGCTGGACGCGATAGGCGGATTCGGCGGGGTTTTCCGGCTGCCCGGCGCAGGCGAACAGGCGCTGGTTGCTTCGACCGACGGCGTCGGCACGAAGATTTTGATTGCCGCGGAGTTGCAACGTTACGACGGCGTTGGCCGCGACTTGGTAAACCATTGCGTGAACGACATCCTAGTCGTGAACGCTTCGCCGATGTTCTTTCTCGATTACCTAGCGGTGGGCAAACTCGATCCGGCGATTGCCGCCGAAGTGGTACTAGGTTGTGCGCAAGCATGCCGCGCTCACAACTGTGCGTTACTGGGCGGTGAAACCGCGGAGATGCCGGGTTTGTATTCGCCCGGACATTTCGACCTCGCCGGAACGATCGTTGGAATGGTTAACGTCAACGAGGTTCCGAAACCGCAGACTATCGAGCCGGGCGACGCGATTGTCGGGTTGCCTGCCGTCGGGTTGCATACCAACGGGTACTCGTTGGCCCGCGCCCTAATTTCGCCCGACGAGTGGAACAAGCCGTTCGACGGCACGACGTACGCCGATGCATTGCTGGCTGAACATCCGTCTTACTACGATGCAGTGCGCGCGATTCAGAAGGTCGCGAAGGTCAAGACCATGTCGCACATTACCGGTGGCGGTTTGCTGGAAAACGTTCCGCGCACGTTGCCGGAGAATGTCAAAGCTGTCTTCGAACAAGCGCGATGGGCAGTTCCGCCGATTATGCAAGAGCTGGTTCGCCGCGGCAATTTGAAACACGAAGAGAAGTACCGGACGCTTAACATGGGCATCGGGTACACGCTCGTCGTTCCGCTCGCGGATGCGCAAAAAGCGGCGAGCGCGGCTCCTGGTGCTAAAGTGATTGGTTGGATCGAAGCGAGAACCGGCGAAGAACCGCAGGTCGTGATTCATGAGGCGCGATCGTGAGCGACGCATTATTAAAAGGCATCACCGCCGCTGCCAATGCGGAGAATCAACCGCGCGAACAGCGAGCGATGCACGTTGCGCAAATCATTCGCGACCGGCGCGGCTACAAGTGGGTCGGCATCTTCGACGTCGACGAAAACGAAGAGGGCGTTCTGCTGGGCGAAGCCGGGAACGGACCGTCGGACGAACATTTGAGCATTCCTATTTTAGGCCCGGAAACCGGCGCATTGATGGGGTTGCTTGATGTGGAAAGCGGCGAAGAACTCACGGGCGACGACGAAATCTTCTTGGAAGATTGCAGCGCGGCGTTGCTGGCGCTCTACGAATAAATCGTTGCCTGAGATGGTGAACCTGCTCGTCGATCTGGACGAGCGATACGATGATGCTGCGCGTGCCGAGGCCTTTCGCAGCATAGAGAGCGCCGGATTTCGCCTTGAAGAGCGGCACGGTGCCGGCGATCGAACTCTCGCGTGGATCGACGAAGTCTTCGGCGGCGCTTGGAGCAGCGAGGCCAACGCCGGTACTAACGTCGTCGCATTCAAGGACGATGCTCCCGCGGGATTTGCAACGTACGATCCAATTGGACTGAATTTTGCGTGGCTTCGCGGGGTAGCTTCGCAACCCGAAACCGCGATCTTCGGTCCATTTGGCGTCGATCCGGCGCATCGAGGAACGCACGTTGGCACGGCGTTATTGACGGCTGCGCTTTGCGGGTTGCGTCTCCGCGGTGCGAAGCTTGCATGTATTCCGGCCGTCGGTGAAGAGAAGCTAGTCAACTATTACGTGCGAAACGCAAACGCAAGGATCGCCGAGCGCTTCGATCCTGCGGCGTTTACGCCCAAACCGGTGCGCACTGTGGTGTTGGCGTCGGGGAATGGGACGAACTTTCAAGCCGTGCTCGACCGCGTGAAGAGCGGGACCCTGCCGTTAGATGTGCGCGCCCTTGTCACCAATAAAGAAAATGCGTTTGCGATTGAACGAGCTCGCAACGCAAACGTCCCGCACGTTCACGTATTGCCGTGGAAGCGCGACGAGATGTCTCGTCCCGAATACGATGCGCAACTGCTGGATCGTGTTGCGCAGGAAGAACCACAGCTGGTTCTGCTGCTCGGCTGGATGCACTTGCTCGATCGTTCATTCGTAACCGCGTTTCCGGAATTGATCAACGTGCATCCGTCCTTTTTGCCGCTCGACTCCAGCAAGGACGTCGTGGGCATGCCGGATGGAACGGAGATTCCGGCATTTCGAGGTGCATGGGCCGTGCGAGACGCGTTGCAAGCGGACAGCAAATGGGTCGGCGCCAGCGTTCACGTCGTCACGCCGGCGACCGACCGGGGTCCCGTCCTAGTACGAAAACCGTTGCGCGTTCTCGAAGGCGAAGATGAAGCCGCGGTTCTTGAACGATTGCATCCGATCGAGCATCAACTTGTCGAACGCGGCATCCGTCGCTGGCTCTACGAACGCTAGTTATTTGTTAAGTGGATTCCATGGCGCTTTTGACATTTTTTTGCATGGCTTGAACTTTTTCACGCATGGCGTCGCCGGACGCGTTTAGTGCGTTCTTTCCATCGTCGTTAGCCTTTTGAATTTTCGCAAGCATTTCGTCCGCTTGGTCCTTGCGAATCGTGTTGTCTTGCGTGATATCGCCTTTGATTTGCTCTTTTACCGCATCAAGCCGGCTCATCGCGGTACGAACCTGTTCTTTAGCTCCCGATTCCTCTTTTTGCGCAGCGCTCTGTATTTCGTCGTGGATGGCGCGCAAGTGATCCTTGATCGACTGTGTCTGTGCCATATTTTGCTCCCTTTAAGCGGATTTGAGTTTCCAGGCAACTGCGGACCACGCAATGCCCGCGAAAATGAAGTTTAGGCCGACGACAAATCCGATGAACCACGCCGCCGAGACCGGCCACTGCATCCACAACAGCAAGCCGAGTATAGTGGTTAGGATGCCGCTGAAAGCGCTCCAACCGTACTGTGGGAACTGCAAAAGGTTGGCAATGAAGAATCGAATGATGCCGCCGAAGAAGAACGCGACGGCGAGCAACAGTGTCAATGCCAGCGCACCGCCGTCGGGATGCTCGATCAACATAAGTCCGACGACGATATCCAGCAATCCGACGAGCAGATAAAGAATTACGTGGCCGGCTCCACGAGCAGCGAACATTGCGACGAGCTGGACGATACCCGCTGCCAGGAGCACTGCCCCAAGGACGATCACTGACGCACGAGTTGCCGCGTATCCGCTGTAAATTCCAAACACGCCGATGGCTGTCAGAAGAATGCCCAAGGCGAGGTACCAACCCCACTCCTTGCGGGCTTCCCGTACCGATTCGGCAATGTTATTTACTAGCGTGCTCATTTAAGCGTTCCTCCGTGGACCTATTGTAGTATGCCAGTAGCTTATGTTCTAAGGCCCGCTCGAAGGAGTGAGTCCTACTTCCACCGTTGGTGCGGTATGATGGGACTTAGACGGGAGGCGCTATGGAAACAGGCCAAGAGCGGCGCGAAAAGCTGCGCAGTTTCCTCATGTATCAGCGATCGCGCTTTTCTCCCGCAGAGCTCGGCTTGCCCGATGCGCGGCACCGGCGCGTTCCAGGCCTGCGCCGACAGGAAGTCGCCGAACTCATTGGTGTTTCCGAAGACTGGTATCGGTGGTTGGAAAGCGGCCGTCCGGTTTCTGTTTCGCCTCGTTTATTGGCACGTTTATCAGATAGGCTCCATCTGAATGCCTACGACAGGGTAACGTTGTACCGTTTAGCTTTTCCCGAGCTTTATCTCGCAGAGACGGTCACTGCGACGGATCTGCCGCAAAGCGTTTCGTCCAACGTGATCACCGTCTCATTACCGTCGGAGATCGATGAAGCTCGCCGTATGTTCGATTCCGAGCGCGATGCGTTTTTGCGCTCCGAACCGGTGGACGGTAATCACGTACGCACCCGAATTCTTGGCTCGTGGAAACGAAGCCGTTCCATGGACGTAGATCCAAGCGTCATGTACGCGCCCCTTGCCTGTCCGAACGACGATGCGTTCCAAGAAGTTCGTGAACAGAATCGGCCTTTATTGGACGCGGCCGTCCCATTGCTTTCGCACCTCGCGAACACGCTCGCGGGCACGGGCTACGCAATTTCGCTAACCGATAGTGCGGCGCGCGTCTTACAGGTCGGCGGCGATCGGGACGGGCGGCGTCGCGTCGAACGCGTCGGCATTGTTCCGGGCGGCGACTTAAGCGAGACTGCGGTTGGAACAAACGGGATCGGGACGGTTCTCGCCGATCGCCGGCCGCTGCAATTGATGGCGTCGGAGCACTTTACGGAAGCCGGTCAATCTTTGACGTGTACGGGAGCGCCGATTCGCTCTCCAGGAACCGATGAGGTTTGCGGCGTGCTGGTCGTTATGAGCGACTATCACCTGATTCGTCCCGCGCTTTTGCCAACTGTGGCCCGGTACGCGCTTGAGATCGAAGAGCGGCTCGCAAAGACGGAAGTGTCAGTCACTCCTTGAGATTGCGCACCTTTGTTACGGTGAGGTCGTCCAAATTAGGAAACTCAAGGAGTACAGAAATTTGACTACATTAAAAGACGCGATTATCAACGCGCGCGTCGATGCACAGCAACTCCACCGGAGCATAGGCGAAAGTACTGCCAAAAACCATGCGACGGTGCGAACCGAGCTCCTGAATGCGGGCGACAGAGCGCGCGATCTTGCAGCTTCTCTGAAAGAAGTCGTCGACGCTCAAGAAACCGACACAAAACAACACGTCAAGGATGCTACATCGGCCCTGGAGGAAACGGCAAAATCGGCGAAGTCCATTGCCGGCTCAGCCGACTCCGATTTGAAAGCTATCAACGGAGCCATGCTCGTTAGCGCCACGACGGCGGTCCATCATCTTAGCAAAGCCGTCGCTGCAAAGCGTGCTTCTAAGAATCTTGTTAAAAGGTAGCGTGCACAATGGATAATTACGTAGCATTGGTTTTTGACAACGATGAAAAAGCTTACCAGGGATTGCACGCACTTTGGGATCTAGACGCCGCCGGTGATGTTACCGTTCACGGCGCGGCGGTAATCCATCGCGATCAATACGGTCAAATCGACGTGGCAACCAAAGATACCGATCCAGGTCTTCGCACGGCGATTGGTGTCGGCATCGGTGCATTGCTCGGCGCACTAGCCGGGCCGCTCGGTGCAGGCGCAGGCGCGGCGGCAGCATCGGCTGCTGCAGCATCCGCGGCCGCGACGGGCGCCGGCATCGGCGCTGCAGCAGGCGGCATGGTCGGTCTTACTGCAGACGCAGTTAAGTCGGGCGAACACGAAGAGGCCTCCTACGAAACGAGTTTCGTTCTGCCAACCGGCAAATCGGCCGTTATCGCCGAGGTTTCAGAAGATTGGACTACGCCGATCGATACGACGGCGAAAACCCTTGGTGCGCAAGTCTATCGCCGTCCGAAAGGCGACGTTCGACACGACGGGATGTTTGGTCCGGACTATGCCGACTATCTCTATCCTTACGATTATCAACCAGTGTTTGCGCACTAGACGGCGCCAAGCAAAAATGCGGCCGGGTTCCCCGTGAAGCCGGCCGCTTTCATTTTTTCGACCACGGTTGCCCTGAAACTAAAGCCGGCGAGAGCCTGAGGTATTAAAGAGATGGATAACTACGTAGCGATCGTTTTTGATAGCGATGAAAAAGCATTTCAAGGCCTGCATGCGCTCTGGAACCTGGATACCGCATGCGATATTACCACGCACGGCGCGGCCGTCATTCACCGAGATCAATTTGGGCATGTCGATGTCGCGACCAAAGACACCGATCCCGGCGTGCGCACCGTTGTTGGCGTGGCGTTGGGAGCGTTGCTCGGCGCACTTGCCGGCCCAATCGGTGCGGCGGCCGGAATCGCCGGCGCAGCGAGCGTCGCAG
>CAZJLJ010000024.1:43019-44508 GCA_964546935.1 uncultured bacterium
TTAAATCGAGCGAGCACGACGAGGCGGCATACGAAACGGAGTTCACCTTGAAGCCCGGTGAGGCGGCTGTAATTGCAGAGGTATCCGAAGATTGGACGACGCCGATCGACGCGGCGATGAAGCAACTCGGCGGCACGATATACCGCCGCACCAAGGGCGCCGTGCGCGACAACTCGATCTTCGATGACTATACGGATCATTTGTACGCTTACGACTACCAGCCGCATTTCAAAGCGTCATGAATAAGTGGAAAGCGTTGGCGTTCGCCGTCGCAGTTACCGTGATGCCGCTGCTCACGATAGCGGCGGCGTCTGCGCAGGACAACGACGAACTTCAAATGGGAGCGCAAGTCTACGACGAGCTGAAGCAAAAGGGTGAAATCGTTGCCTCATCACCGCTCTACGATAAGCTGCGCCCAATCGCAGCCTCGATAACGCGTGTCGTGCAACCAAAATACCAATACCCGATCCACTTTTACATCGTGCACGAAGCGCAGCCCAACGCCTTCGCCGCACCGGGCGGAAACGTGTACGTCGTGGATTCACTCTTCTATTTCGTTCACAATACAGAAGAATTAGCGGGGACGATCTGTCACGAGACATCGCATTTGCTTCACCACGATTCGATGAAGGAGATGCAACACAACGAGAGAATTCGCCGGCGAGAAATCGCGACCGGCATTTTGCTGGGTCCCAGTTGGGGTACGATTATTGCAACGTCGGCAATCGCGAATCTTGATTCAGCGCATTACTCTCGAGACCAAGAAGAGGCCGCGGACCTGACCGGTTCCGACACGTGCGCAGCCGCAGGGATCAACCCGTGGGGCCTTGTGTGGTTATTTCAGGACTTCGAAAGTGCAAACTTTAAAACGCCGCCCGAAATCCTTTCAGACCACCCGGACGACGCCAACCGAATTGCGGCGCTGAAGCGCCATTTCAAAGAAGATCCCGCGACGTTCGCACGCTTTAGCTCAAATCCTAAAACGGCCACTGCTCTAAACGTTCCGAAGAACGCTCCAGAGCAGTTCGTGAGGTAGTTTTGTGCGCCGTATGTCATTGTTTTTACTGGCAACTCTTGCGATAGGCCCAATGAATGCGCTCGCTGAAACGAATCGGGCATCGCTAGAGCTCTCGGATCTCACGGGCACCTGGTCTTGTTCGTATAAAGGTCCGGGCGGAAGTCGAACCATAAGCACGACCGCCATGCGTTTAGATGAAGACTGGATCGAGCTGAACGCCGGAACCAGCAGCGTCGCGCTGATCACGTACGACTCCGGGCGCAAACAGTGGGTGCAGTTCCGCACCGGAGCGCAGGGTAGCTATGCGTTATTGACTGCGGTGGCTCCACCGGATGCTGCGACACTTCATTGGAAGATGTCATATCCCGAGCACAGGCCGGTCGGCACGACGAGCATCCAAAAACCGAGCGCTTCGACGCGTGTCGTAACGTCAACGTTCATGCACGGGGGCAAACTAATATCCACTACCGC
>CAZJLJ010000025.1:0-24838 GCA_964546935.1 uncultured bacterium
AGCGAGCGGAGTTCGCTTTCGGGTTCGTTCCAGCGGTCGACAAACGAACGTAAAATGTGTCCGGTAACGCCCCAAATTCGTTTGCCGTCGTAATCGAGAATGGGTGTTTCTACTTCGAACCGGCCGATCGGCACGGTTCCGGGGCGCAATTCATTGATCACCGTTTCAAGCGGCACGGTGAAGACGCCGACGGTTTCCGTTGCATCGATGCGCAGTTCACCGGATCGCACGACGGCGACGAAGGGTGTTACGGCGTATTGATTCGCCCGCGCCCGGACAATCGGCAGCGTATCAATAACTTCGACCCGGGCTGGAACGACGCCGACTTCTTCTTCCATCTCGCGCAGTGCCGTACGAACTAAATCGCCGCCGTCTTCAGGATCGCTGCCGCCGCCGGGGAGACCGACTTGTCCCGCATGCGCGCGCAGATGTGCCGACCGCTCGATGAAAATGACGCCGTGCGGCGGCTCGTCGATGATTCCCAATACGACCGCAGCCGGACGCCGGTCTTCGTCTCGAATCAACGAACCAGCTCGACGCGTTGCGGATAGATGGGGCGATTGATGATTCGCTCCAATTGGTCGGCCTTCGCGGTCAAAACCAATTCACAGAAGCGCTTAAAGCTTTCGCGTTCGGCTTCACCTTCCGCGAAGCGCTCGTTTTGTTCGAGGTCCACTTTGCCGTTCACCGGAAGGAAACGAATGTACCGGCCTTCATCGTCCTCGGCAATTTCGACCAAGCCAACGTCTTCGAAAATGTGCAAGGCGCGGCTCACGGTGCGATCTGAGGCCTTGTCCAAATCCAGCGTCCGCGCAATGTCGACGTAACTCATGCGCACCGTTCCGTTTTGCGTAAGCCCGCGAATTCCACGATACAGCGCACGCAGAACCGGCAGCGTTGGAGCTTCGCGATCGATGATGTACTCGTTGATGCGGCGGTCGCTATCGCTGAAGAGCAAATGAATCTGTGCCGATGCGCCGTCGCGCCCGGCACGTCCCGCCTGTTGATTAAACTCGGTAAAATCAAAATTGAGGTGGTAGAGC
This sequence comes from uncultured bacterium, assembly GCA_964546935.1. Taxonomy (GTDB): domain Bacteria; phylum Vulcanimicrobiota; class Vulcanimicrobiia; order Vulcanimicrobiales; family Vulcanimicrobiaceae; genus JALYTY01. The sequence continues at coordinate 1,044 of CAZJLJ010000025.1, forward strand.
ACTACATGACGCACATCGGGAAGATCGATGCCTTCTCCAAACGCCGAAGTGGCGACCACGACCCGCAACTGATCTTCACGAAAGAACCGTTCGACGTCGTGCCTTTCGGGCGTCGGCATGCCGGCATGATAAAACATAACGCCGCTACCCAACGCCTTGCGCAACGACTCGGCCACATCGGTTGCTTCTTTGCGCGAATTGCAGTACACGATGCCTTTCTCGCCGTCGCTGAAAAGGTCTCGCAGGTAGCCAATTTTGTCTTTTGTCTCCCGAGCATCGGTGACGTGCAGATTTTCGCGAACCGTTGGGTCGATAACCCACGCGTCGATTCGCAGCTCCTTCAGGATGTGATGAAACGCTTCATCGTTTGCAGTCGCCGTCAGCGCAAGTACTTGCACGTTTCCGAGGGACGCAATGGTCGCGCCGAGGCGTCCGTATGCGGCGCGATGCTTTGATTCATACAAATGGTGCGCCTCATCAACGACGACCATGGATGGTGCACTTCGACCGGTAAACTGCTCGCGATGAAACTCAAGAAACTCCGGCGTTGCAAGAACGATATCCCACGCGCCCTCCTCGAAAGCTTCGAAGAGTTCCTCACGTTCATCGTGTGAAATTGAGCCGTTGGCGCGATAAATCCGTAGGCCGAATGCATCGAATTTGCGCAGCAATGCTTCGTACTGATCGTTTGCCAGCGCTCGGAGCGGATAGATGATGAGCGTTTTGGCGTTGCCCGCAAGTGCACGAACCGCGGCCGGATATTGAAAGCAATACGATTTTCCGCGTCCGGTTCCAAGGACCACTAGCGTGTTGTGCCCGGCATCGACTCGTTCCAACACGGCTTGTTGCGCCGCGTGCGGCTTACCATCGCCGATCAGCGCACGGCGAACGCGATCGGCATCGCCATCCCATGCGGCACGCGCGTCTTTACGATCTTCAGTACGTGAGGCAATGGTCGCCGCCGCATCGCGAACGACGTAGATGTTGACGCCGCGGTGGCGCTGATCACCACCGGTGAGGGACTCGACGCGCGCCTTGTATCGTGCACCCTCGTCGATGAGCGGGGCGAGATGTTTCGCAATGCCCTTGTTGATGAAGCCGATTTGCAAGGCGCCGTAGTTCACGGCGATCGCATTCTGATCGACGGGGTTGTCGGGTTGTCGAATGAGGTCGAGCTCGAGGCCGACGCGCAGCCCGGCAATGACGTCTTGGCGCTTCTCGAAAGATACGCCGGCTAGCTTTGTATGAAACGCCGAGGCGCCGCCGATCGACGCGTAGCGATCCTCGAGATACTCGCGTTTCTTCTCGAACGCGCGGTCGATAAACGTTTCGACGTCGCGACTCGACACGCTCATCGTGACAGTGTCGGAAGACGCAGAGGGCGCTCGCAGTGCTGCGAACGCCCGTTCAAAAGCGGCCTCCGATTTCGTCGGAGGAGGCAGTTGTCGCTTAGTGTTCGTGCGGCTCGCCGTGCGGTTCGCCATACTCCGACGGTGCGTCGTACTCGGGCTCAAAGCCTTCGAGGTTCAGCTTGATTTCCTCGTGGCCTTGGTCGAAAGCGTCTTCGTGCAAGCCGGCATTCTGCGCGTCGAGCGGATCGACGCTCTCTTCCGGAGCGAGATCCTCAACCATCGTCGTGCCTTCCACGCGGCGGCGCTTGTAACGACCGGGTGCGGGTTGCGGTGCACGCGCAGCCTTCTGCTTCTGACGACGTTCGCGTCGTGCAGCAACGATATCCTCACGCGCAGCTCCGCTCTTGCTTTGCAGCGCCGTCGAGTCCGCCTGCGAACGCGTCGTGCGGGTGCGATCGACCGCGAGACCCTCGCGGCGATGACGCGCAGCCGCTTCCAGCTGACGCTTGCGGAAAATCAGCACCAAAGGAGCCGAGTAGAAGATCGAGTGGTAGCCACCGGAGCAGATACCGACGAGCAGCGCGAACGCGAAGTTCTGTAAGCTCGCGCCACCAAACGCCAGTAGAGCAACGAGGGTGATGACCACGGTCGCGAGCGTGTTCACCGAACGCGTCATGGTCTGCTTGATCGACTCGTTCACGATGCGGTCGTACGGCTGCCCCGCCATCAGCTTCGTATTCTCGCGAATACGATCCAGGATGACGATCGTGTCCATAACCGAGTAACCGATCACGGTTAGCACCGCCGCCAGGAACGCGTCGTCCACCGGCTTGTTGGCAATCGCATAGATGCCGATCATCATCGCGGCGTCGCGAACGAGCGCGATAACCGTGACGAGACCGAAGATGTAGTTCCATCCGAATCGGAACGCGATGTAGACGAACTGAATGCTAAGCGCGATGACGAGCGCAAGCAATGCATTGCGCAGGTACTCCGCACCGAGCGTCGGTCCAATCGCGGTGATGCTGAGTGAGCTCGGATCGTACGGACCCGCCTTCGCCAGCGCGTCCTTCAACGGGACCGAATTATTCGCAAACGATGTTTGCGTCGAAATGAGGAAGTGCTTGTTATCGCTGCCGGCCGTCGTGACGCGTTCGTCGACAAGGTTTAGCGGCGCTAGCGCCCCTTTGATCTTATCGAGCGATTCCGGCTGCTGATAGCGGACGTCGATTTGCGTACCACCGGTAAACGAAAGCCCGAGCCGCAGCATGTGCGACGGCTGGAATCCTTGTCCGCCTTCGAAGCCGTGATAGATCATCGCGCCGACACCGAGCGCGATGACGAGATACGAGATCGTCGAGACGATGCGGAACCATCCGACGATATTCCAATTTAGTCTGCGAAACAGCATGGCGTCCTATGCCCCCGCCTTCGCGAACACGCCGATGTCGTTCTTGTGAACGCCATAGAGTTCGGGCGTGGTGAGGATGTCGTTCTCGACGAGCACGTCGACGAAGAAACGGGTGATAAAAACAGCGGTGAAGAGCGAGATCACGGTACCCCAGAAGAGCGTGAACGCGAAGCCTTTCACCGTTCCGGTCCCGAGCATGTATAGCACGCCGGCACCGACGATCGTCGTGAAGTGACTGTCGAAGACGGCTGAGAACGCGCGAGAGAATCCGACGCGTACCGCAGAACGCATCGTCTTACCGTTCCACAATTCTTCTTTGATACGTTCGAAAATCAGAACGTTCGCGTCGACGGCCATACCGATCGAGAGCACGAAGCCCGCGATACCCGGCAACGTTAACGTCGCGTGCGAGATCGAGAGAATTGCAAGCATGATCATCACGTAGATGACCAGCGCGACATCGGCGAGGAAACCGGGCAAGCGGTATACCAGGATCATGAACAGCAGCACGACGCCCAGACCGGCCATCGATGCCTTCAGCGACTGATCGAGATCGAGTTTACCGAGCGTCGGTCCAATCGATTCTTTTTCGATGATCGAAATTGATGCGGGCAGCGCACCGGCGTTCAACTCGTTGGCAAGCGTTGCGGTTTGCTCCTGAGTGAACTGTCCGGTGATTTGACCGTTATCGAAAATCGGGCTCTGAATGGTCGCTGCCGAAACGTAGCGCTTATCGAGGAAGATCGCGAGGAGCTTGCCGACATTGGCGCTTGTCATCTTGCCGAACTTCGCCGGATTCTTCGTTTGGAAGACGATGTCCGGATTGTTGCCTTGATCGTAGCTCGCTTGCGCAGACTTCAACTCTTTGCCGGTGTAAACGACGTCGCCACTGGAGTTGTACGCGCCGTGCTCGACGTAGGCTTTGGCTTCGGCACGTTGCTTCGGCGTAATGCCCGGCGTATTCGCCGGCGCGTTTACGATGTTCAACGACGCTTCGGCTTTTTGCTGGACGTCCGGCGGCATGATCTTGTATTCCAGAACGGCGACCTGCTTCAGCAGCTGTTCCGCTTGATCGGGATTCTTCAAGTTCGGAATCTCGACCAAAATGCGATCGCTGCCGACGTTGCTGATCTGCGGTTCGGTTACGCCGAGGCTGTTGATGCGCTGGTCGATGACCTGGCGCGTCTGTGCCTGCACTTCAGGCGTAATTTGCTTTACGTCGGCGGTCGGTGAGAGCTGGAGCAGCAGACGCGAACCGCCTTGCAAATCCAGACCGAGATGAATCTTTTGATCGAGCGGAAGACTCGACCAGATTGAGTACGCGACGATGGCGATGATCACCAGCGCCTTGATTGGCGTCTTTAACGTATTCCAGCTCATTTTTACTTGCGTAAGAAAAAGGCAAGCGCCGAAGCACTGCTGCCCGGCGTCAACCTTAGAAGTGTACCAAGAGACACCCGGACGGTCAAACCGCCAGAGCCCGGTCTCCCAGGTTCACCACTTCCGCCGGAACTAACTGCAATTCGGGCGGCAATTCTGCGAAGCTGAAGACTTCGGCTCGAATTCCCGACCGTAGCAACAGGTCGGCGAGCACGGGGCGCAAGCCCCCCGTGCAGACGACCGCGGCCCGATCCTTCGGAACGGTAGCGGCATAAGCCGCGATGCGGTCGCGAAGAGCCAGAGCTCGCGCGGGGTCCGGAGCGTCGCCCGGACCGGACCACGCGTGACAGAGATCCCGTTCGGTTTGCGGATCCAAGATCAACGGCTGCAAAAGGGTGATCCCGCGCCGCCGCAGTTGCTCCGGGACGATGGCGCGGCGGGCGGCTTCGGCGAGATCGCGCGGGTCGCGTGAAGCCGCCTCCAGCATCGCGTGAAGCACTTGGAGCGGATCTCTCGGCCACGCTTGCTCTCTTAACAAGTAGGTGAATGCTTTGTGAACCGCTCCGAGCGGAAGTGCGTCTGTTCCGACTTCGCGCATCAGCGCCGGCGACGTTGCGCGCAGATGCTCGAACAGCGTTTGCAGTTCTTGGCGGCCGACCAGTTCGGCAGCGTATCGGCGAACGGTCTCGGCAACGTGCGACCCGATAATCGAAATGGGATCGAAGACCAATGCACCCGAGGACGTGAAGCGTTCGCGCTGATCCGGAGCGATCCACAGCGCCGGCAATCCGTACACCGGCTCTTGTGCCAACGGCAAATCGAAACGTCGCAACACGCTTTCATCTGCGACGGCTAGCACACGATCGAGGTGCAGCGTGCCCTCTCCTACCATCCGGTCGCGAACGCGAATTCCGTAGGTTTGCGGATCGCGTGTCAGGTCGTCGCGCAACCGCACGCCGGGCAAAACGACACCGATTTCGCTCGCGAGCGCGCGACGCACTTCGCCGATGCGATCGAGTAGCGCATCGGCGAGAGGCGCAGCCAGCAGTTGCGCGATATCGGCGCCGATGTCGATCGACATCGCATCCACGCCAACGAGTCCCAATGCAAGCTCCGGACGCCGCATCGCTTGACGTTTTGCGCGCTCGTTGGAGAGCCGGATCGCTTCAGCTTTTTGCTTTTGCCGTCGCGCGGCGACTTGTGCAACCGCGAATGCGGATATCCCCAGCAGCAAAAAGACCGGGCGCGGTAACGCCGGAACGAGCGACAGCACTAGCAACAGCGTGCCGGCACTGCGCAGGACATCGGGCCGAGCGAACAACTGCGCGGCGAGATCCGCACCGAGCGCACCGTCCGACGCGACACGCGTCACCATCATGCCCATCGCCGTTGAAATCAGGAATGCGGGCAACGTCGTCACGAGCGCGTTGCCGATCGAGAGCAACGCGAAGGTATTTAGCGCATCGAGCGGATTCAAACGATCGTACGCAATGCCGACTACGATGCCGCCGACGAGATTGAGCGCAACAATAACGAGCGCCGCCATCGCGTCGCCCTTTACGAATTTTCCCGCGCCGTCCATGGCACCGTAAAAATCGGCTTCTCGCTGAACTGCCGCTCGTTTTCTGCGTGCGCCTTCGGCGTCGAGCGCCCCGGCGTGGACGTCGGCGTCGATGGCCATCTGTTTTCCGGGCATCGCATCGAGGGTAAAGCGTGCTGCCACCTCTGCAACGCGTTGCGAACCGCTGGCGATTACGATGAACTGGATCGTGATCAGGATCGCAAAGATGATGAGTCCAACGACCAAGTTGCCGTGCACGACGAATTCACCGAAAGCCGGAATGATTGCGCCGACCGCTCCCGGAGTTGCACCTTGCGTCAAAATTAAACGCGTTGCGGACACATCGAGCGACAAACGGAAGAGCGTTGCAACTAACAGCGCGGGAGCAAAAGCCGAGAATTCGAGCGGATCATCGACCGTCACGGCAAGCAGTAACACCAACGCCGACGCGAATACATTGATGCCCAATAGAACGTCGAGCAGCCACGGCGGCAATGGGACGATGAGAATCGCCACGACGCCCAGCAGAACACCCGCAAACGCGTAGACGGGGAGACGCTTCATTTCATGACTCCCGAACGGATCAACGCCGCCACGATCTCCGCGACCGCAACGTAGTGCGCGTGAGGAATCGGCGCCGAATCAGTAGCGTCGCGCAGCAACGCTCGAGCTAACGCGACGTTCTCAACAACCGGAATATGGTGTTCGCGTGCGAGATCGCGTACGCGCAGGGCCGTTTCGCCGGCAGCTCGCACCAACACGACGGGAACGGCAACCTCGGGCGGTTGATATCGCAGCGCAACGGCGACGTGCGTCGGATTGACTATCACGAACGACGCCTCTTTGACTTTCGTTAGCGAGCCGCGCACGATGGTACGATGAAAGGCTTTGCGCCGGCTTCGCGTCGTGGGATCGCCGTCGTGCTCTTTCATGTCGCGCTTCAGTTCATCGAAGGACATTTTGAGTTTCCGCAACCATGCGCGGCGGGCCACACCGTATTCGGCAAACGCAAAGATGCCGCCGACGGCTGCCGCCGCAACGATGACCCGCTGCGCACCGGCCCACGCGACTGCGGCCACGTGTACAGGAGTGTCGTTCGACGCAGCGATGCCGAAGAGGTCGTGCATCGCGGGAACGATCGCGGCGGCTGCCATAGAAAATGCAATGGCTGCGCGAACGGCATGCAGCACCGTCTCGCGAGACAGCAGCCGTTTCATGCCTTCGAGTGGCTGCATTCGCTCGAATTTGAGTGTAACGGGAACGAACTGTAAACCGCCGTTTTGCAGAATTGAGCCTGCACACGCGGCGAGCGCAGCAGCAGCAATTGGAACGAGCGCGCAGCCAACGACGTAAGCGCTTGCGATGGGAGGTTTCCCGTGCGCTGCTTCCGTTATAGCCGGGTTCGCGAAGGCTCCGATCACCGGAGCGATAGCGAACGTGCTTAATACAGCCGCAGCAAATGCGAAGTTGGCGGCAAACTCTTGAGAACGAGCAATGTTTCCCTCGCGCTTCGCTTTCGCAATACGCGACGGTGTCGCGTCGAACTGCTTCTCGCCACTTGTTTCGCTCATTGCGGGAACAGAAGAATTGGGCGGGCAGCCTGTGCCGCGATCAATGGAACGGAGACCGCCGTCACGATAAGCGCCGCGGCGAATACAAGTGGAAACGACAGACCGAAAGTCGCAAAGCGCGGAATCGTTCGCGAAAGCGCACCGAGCGCTACTTGCGTTACGAACGCGAGTGCGATTGCCGGCGCGGCAACCGTTACCGCCGCCGCAACAATTGTGGTCAGCATCGAGGTCGCAAATGCGAACCATCCATGCGGATCGAACGGCACGCCCGGCGGAATCCGCTCGAAACTTTGCGCTAACGCAAAGACGACCGGCCGGTACGCGCCAAATAAGAAGTACCCGCCGGTAAATGCCACCGACCAAATGCGGCCGAAGCCGCTCGGCGCTACGAGCTCCACCGAAGGCGCAATCGCTTTCACACCCACATAGTCGTCCAACATACGCCCACCGGCGTAGGCACCGTCATATAACAATGAAGCCGCGATGCCGATCGCGCTTCCGATGAGAAACTCGATAACCAGCGCGACGACCAGAATGACTCCGTTACCTGTTCTCGCTCCGTGCAGCGCGGGCGCAATGGCAATCGCGAAAAAGAACGCAAGACCGGCGCGTACACTGTGCGGAACACTGGGATGGGAGAATCCCGGCGCACGCGATGCAAACCCGGTGCAACGAGCAAAAACGAGCAACGCGACGTCGCTCACGTACCACTCACGAGCGACGGAATAGCGGAGAGCGCGTCGTGAAATAGTCCCGCACAAAGCTGCATGCCGAACCTGCCGAAGAGCGCTACTACCACACCGACGGCGATAACTTTCGGCAGTAGCGTTAGCGTTTGTTCCTGCACCTGGGTTGCAGCCTGAAGAATCGCAATCGCGGTACCGGCTAGCGCGGCGATCGTCAGAACCGGTATACACAGTACCGCTGCGACCAGCATTAGCTCGCGCAGCAACCCGTCGAAGCTCTCCACGTCTTCGAAGGTAATCGAGCCTTATTGCCTAGTTATTACGGGGCATCAACCGGACATTTACGAGGTTACGTCTTCGAAGCCGACAAATAAAACTGATCCGGGATAAACGACAGCGAGGGAGGGCCCAACCTTCCGATGCTCACCGAAACGTTAGTGACTCGCGACCGAAGTTGGCGACTCGCGCTCCTAGCACTGTGCGCGCTGGCCTTCGTGATCACGTTCGCTAGTGCGGCCGATACTTACGGTTTTGGCGGACCGGCCTGGTATGGATGGTGGGATGCTAACGCCGACAAGGCCGCTCAACCCTATGTCGTTACCGTGGCGCAACCGCGTCCGGACGGGGCATCTGCGCGGGGCGGGCTCCTTGACGGCGATCGAATCGATCTGCGCGAGCAAAGCTTGTTCACTAGAATGGCGGTCGCATACCAACCGATAGGTGCTCAACCGATAGCGCTGAGGCTTCATCGCGGCCACTCTACGATCACGCGCGTTGTGGTTCCCAGTACAAGTTGGGACGGCCAACCGCTTTGGAAACTTCCGACGGTGACTTCGAGGCTGCTCGCAAGCCTGTGGTTTGCCGCATGCGCGGCGCTCATTGCATTTCGACGCTGGTGGCACCGTGACGCGCGTTTGCTTGCGCTCGTCCTTCTTTGCCTAACCGGAATCTTACTGGACCCGGGCTCGTTTTCACTTCCGAATGGCGCGCTTGAGGTGATTTTGCTGGTACTCGCGCGCGCGTGCGCTGCGGCCGCTTCGCTTCTGCTCGTTAAATTATCGACGGACTTTGGAGTTCAATCAACCTTACGGAAAAATTTGGCGCTTGCGGCTTATGTTGCAATCCTCGTAGGGTTTTTGGCAGATGTTTTGACAGCTACAGGATTGGCAACGTTGTGGTTCGATCCGATGCCGTATATATTTCGCATCAGCCCGTTGCGCGGCGCCATAGATATTGTCGCACTGGTGCTTGTTGCAGCGAGTGCGATGGCCGCGGTTTTAAGCACGCCGAAGAGCCAACGGCCGCGAGCGGCATGGCTTCTGTTGCCTCTGCCGATCGCCATCCTAGCGTCCGCCTTAGTAGCAACCCTTGTGATCTTCATAAAATCGTGGTTTGCAAACGTCACGGTAATCTTCGCCGCCGAGAGCGTAATGCTCCTAAGTGCGTTCCTGGTAACGTACGCGCTCTTGAAACGCCGCGTACTCGATTTCGAGTTCGTACTGGGCCGCACGCTCGTAGTCGGTATGGTTTCGCTAATCGTCGTCGCATCGTTTGTTTTGCTTGAATGGATGCTAAATACGGTCTTGTCGGGCGTAAGCCACGCCACCGGACTCATTGCGAACGCTGTACTGGCTCTGGCGTTAGGTCTGTCGCTAAACCTAATTCACAAGCGCGTTGATGCGCTTGTGGATAGGGTGCTATTCCGGAAACGCCACGATGATGAGCACGCTCTGCTCGACTTCGCTCGGGAAGCCGCGTTTGTAACGGAATCAAATGCGTTGCTTGACCAAGCGATCGCGAAGGTCAAACGCCATACTGATGCTCGAAGCGCCGCTATCCTCTTGGACGCAAGCAACACTTACGCCGTGATCCGATCGTTCGGCGAGGCTCCACTGGAAATTAGCGAAAACGATTCCGCGGTCTTGGCGCTAAAGGCATGGCACAAACCGATCGATCCACATCATTACCAGACAGCGCTGCGCGGCGCGCTTGCCCTGCCTATGCTTGGCCGCGGGCGATTGCTCGGCATTCTCGTGTTGGGAGAACGCGCGGGCGGCGAGGCGTACGCTCCCGACGAAATCGAGGCGTTGTGCCTTTTCGCGCACGGCGCCGGATCGTCGCTCGATGCGCTCGCGACGAAAAGCGACGGCTTAATCGTGTCTCTGCAACAATCGATTAGCGCGATGGCCGAAGCGGTTGCCACGCTTGCAAAAGAGAACGACGCTCTCCGCACCAACATGCACGGGGAAGTCCACTAAGCTTTTCAGTACAGAACTTTTGGAATCGTCGAGCGGGAAAGATCGAAGCTCGGACGCCAAGCGCTACCCGCAATGAGTGCCGAAACGATCGCTCGCGTCGCGGGCGAGCGGTTCAACGTGTAAAAATGAATGCCGGGGGCACCTAGGCTGAACAACTCCGTCGCCTGTAACGCTGCATAGGCAACGCCGAGGTCTTCAACGGCCTTGGCGTCATCTTTGCGAAGTTCAAGTTCGCGCAATAGCTTCGGCGGAATCGTCGCGCCAATGGTCGCGATGAAGCGCTGTACCTGTTGATAGGTCGTGATCGGCATCAGCCCCGGCAGCATGGGTACGTTGAGACCTGCGGCGCGAGCCCGCCGCTCGAACGCAATGTATCGATCGTTGTTGAAGAACAACTGCGAAATCAGGAAATCAGCGCCCGCTTCGACCTTTTCTTTGAGGTGCGCCAGGTCTTCTTCGGGCGACTTCGCTTCAACGTGCGTTTCCGGGTAAGATGCGGCGCCGATGCAGAAATCGTAATTCCGGCGAAGCATCGCGATTAGATCCGTAGCATGCGCAAATCCGCCCGGTACCGCTTCGAATTCGGCCTGGCCTTTTGGCGGATCACCGCGAAGCGCCAATACGTTTTCAATACCGGCTCGCGCTAGATCGTCGAAAATCGAACGCAACTCCGCACGTGTGGAACCTACGCACGTAACGTGCGCCATTACGGTGAGACCGGTTTCGTTTTGAATTTGCTTCGCCAGCTCGAGCGTACGAACGCGAGTCGATCCGCCGGCACCATAGGTAATTGAAACGAAGGCCGGGTGTAACGGCTGCAACATTTCTATCGTCTTGAAGAGCTGCTGCGAGCCCGCGTCGTCTTTCGGTGGAAAGAATTCGAACGAAAAGAACGGCCGGAGGGTCGCAAGCGCGTCCGAGATGCGCATGGCGCTACGGTTATCTAAAGCTCGCTGCGACGCCTCCGCAGACGAGCGCCCATCCGTCGACCATCACGAAAAGCAGCAACTTCACGGGCAACGATACGACCGGCGGACTAAGCATGACCATGCCTAGTCCCATGAGCATCGCCGCCACTGCCAAGTCGATCGCTACGAACGGCAAATAGAGCGCGAACCCAATAGCAAACGCACTCCGTAGCTCGCCCACTACGAATGCGGGGACGATTACGAGCAGCGGCGCTTTCGCGACAGATTCGCTAGGCCGGTGCGCCACGCGTTCGAAAAGCGCAACGTCCGCCAGGCGTGTTTGCCGTAACATAAATGTCCGCAACGGCGCAGTCACCTTATCCAGCGCTTGCGACTGCGTGAGCGCGCCGTGCGCATACGGCTGAACCGCGTCGTCGCCGATTCTTTGCAGCGTGGGCGCCATAACGACAAGCGTGAGCACCAACGCCAATCCCGTCAGGACGGCATTCGGCGGCAGTGCCGACGCACCGATTGCGGAACGAACTAGCGAAAGCACCACCACGATTCGCACGAATGACGTGCACATGACCAAAACGAGTGGAACGATCGAGAGCAGCGTCAGCGCTGCGAGCACGTCGAGCGGCAAAGTTCCGTGGCCATGATTCGCAACCGCGAAGAGCCCATCCATGCAAAAGAGGGTAACGCCTGCGCGTTACCCTCTTGTTAACAACGTTTTTCGCCTATATAGGCTTGGAAATAAGCTCCGTGACCCGCACGCCGAAGTTCTCGTCTACCGCGACGACTTCGCCGCGCGCGACCAATTTGTTATTCACGAGCAAATCGACGGGGCCGCCTGCGAGACGATCCAGCTCAACGATGGAGCCCGTTCCGAGCTTGAGCACTTCGGAGACCGACATCTTACACGTGCCCAGTTCAGCCGTAACGCTCAGCGGAACGTGCATCAAGACGTCCAAATTGGCGCGATCTTTAAGTTTTTTCGGATCGATCGTCATTACGGCTACTCCGTGGCCCTTTCATCGTTTTTCGAAAGATCGACTGCAATGGCGAACCGGCCTTCCCGGACCCCGCATTCGCCGAAAGCAAGCGGCGTCCCGGCAACAAGCACGCTCCCGCGGAAGACCTTGTTCTTTGTAATCGGCACAATTGCGCCGGGTTCAAGGGCTGCCAGCTCGCCCGCGGTCAGAAAAACCGGTTCCGATCTTCCTGCAAGCTCGACCGGCAGCTCGAGCAAGTCTGCAGGCGAGCATTGGGCCTGAGTCTCTGGTTCGGGATCTCGCGAAAGCGCAATGCCGATGCGAGCCCTCACCGGCGTCGCAATTTCGAGTTCGACATAGGTTACATAGCCGGCAATGGTTTCGACTCGCTCCGGAACGGGCGTGGTACCCCTCGCGGCACAAATCGCTCCGCACATAGTCGCAACGGCACGGACAGTGCGATCCAGCACGGAGCGCTCTATGGCCGAAAACGTGCGCGGCTCGCTCGGCGATTCTCCGAACGCAAAACTTACAAGTGCCGCTGCGTCGTGCGGGCGCAGCACGATAATTGCATCCGAACGCGATCCCCGAATCCGATAAAGCAATGCGCCCTCCGCGATCGCGGCCCAGCCCTCAGCCGTCGGAATGACCGGTTCAAACAAACGAACGTGCATCGAAGTCCCGTACAACTGCGCGAGTGATTCGCGCACGCCGTTCGCAACGACGCACGCGGCACTAACCGGCAGCGTCGAGCGTTCTTCGAATTGAAGCGTTCGCAAGCGCTTTTCTCCGCCGTATGCGATCGAACGCGAGAAGCTCAAACACCTCACTTCAGCAGATCCATCGCGGTTTTGCTCAACGAGCCTTGCGCCTTGTGAGCGGCCTGCAGCGCATCGAACGCCATATAGGCATCATTCAACCGGTCCAAACTCTTGTCCATGTCGATGCGGCTGGCGCTTTGGCGCATCGGTTGCAACGCGGCGAAGTTGCCGTCACCGGGCCGGCCTAAATGCGGGACTACACCGGCGGGCGCGAGCGCGCGTTCGCCATCCAGTTGCGACAGTTTCGTAGCGGCGGGAAATCGCGCGAGCGCCAGCCGGCCAACTATTACACGTTCGTTTTCGCGGGCTCCGGTTTTCGGCTCGATCGACAGCCTGCTATATGAAACCGCGCCGTCGGCTTCAACGTGCAGATTCTGCACGCGGCCGATCGCAGCATCGATTGGATCCACTCGTAATTCAACGAGTGCACCGTTTGAGGCAATCGTGCCCAATACGGGCCGCCCATTCGTTCCGACGATGGTTCCGTTTAGCAAATCTAAGTTGCCGTTTTGCGTGTACGCCTTTCGCCCCCGATCGTCGGTCGTCACGAAATAGGCGTCATCGGGTGGCGCAACGGAAAGCGGATCGAAAACTGCCCGCGATTGCACCCCTTCGCGCGAGACGTCGCCGTGTGCGGAATGCGCACCGGGCGTGTACGCGCGGTACACATCTGCGGCGCGTTCGTTGATATAATCCAAGGCATCAGCCGTTGCGGAATTGACGATCATTTCGCCTCCGTCTCGGCCGACAAGGTTATGCCGCGTTCGGCCAACGCGTATCGCGCTTCTTCCAGTGCGCGTGCAACGGCGGTTCGCACGCTCGGCGGACAAATCGCAATGAGGCGCAACTGCGATCCGGACGTCTGCAAGGCAATGTGCACGCGGTTTTGCGTTCCGTCGATGGTAAAGGTCGCGCGCTGCACGGAACGGCTCGGATGCAAGAACGTGCTTTCGATTTTCCGCGCAAGGGGCGAACGCATTGCCCGCCGTTCAACTAGCTGTGCTTCGTTTTGACGGTCACGTTGTTGTGCTGCAGCACGCGGTGGGAAGTGGACGGCGTCGGCAGTACTGCGTTGTGCCGGCGCCGTGGCGGCTTTTGCGTGAACCGCCCCTGAAGGCTTAACGGGCTTTGAACGCGGCGCTTCGGCGGCATTTCCTTTGGCCAAATGCAACGCGGAGTACCATGCCTCGGAAAGCGCACGGCGATCGATCGCTGCGAGTGGAGCGCTCAGTACGCTAAAACCGATTTGCTGCGTCATCATGGCGTAATAATGAGCAGCTCATGTCACCTAATTTTCGCCGAAGCGTTACGGACTTGTTTCGCGGACCGTACGGAAGCGGCCGTCGTCAAATCCACGCGCTTTCGCCAAATACAGCGCATGATTAGCAAGGTCGAACGTCGCGATGAAGTTTTTCAGAACGCCGTAGCCGATGTTGCCGCCGTCGTTCCGGTCGGCGAAGGCACCGCCTGTGGCCAGAATCACGTTCGCGTTGCGGTTGTACAGATGATACGGCCCGATATTCAAATCGCCGAGCATAATTCCAACCGCCGCCGTCGATCCGCCGACGCCGCGGTTTGAAACGAATCCGTGGCCGGCGATTTGCACGAGCCCCGGGTGGTCGTCGATGAATTTTTTGAAGAGCAGCACTTCGTTCGAATTTCCGGTGTCGATGACGAATCGCGCTTCAGAGCGGTCGGCCGACGCCAGTAATTCGGGCAACTGGCGATCCGTATCGACGGAAAGTTTCGTTCCATCGGCTGTCAACGTCCCGGGTTTCGCAATGGTCAGCGTCATTGCATCCGGGTCGAATTTCAACTCGGCGGCAGCGAAAAGCGGATAGCCAAGGATCCCGTCGATTTGAACGGAGCTATCGATGATTTTGCTCAAGTCGACGACCGTTGCGATATGCGCCGGAAGCAGCACGTCGCCGATGCGCATCTCGGGCGTTTCTATCATGCCTTCTGCTTGCACCCGTCCGGCGCCGCGAATCTCAAGTTCACCTTGCGGTGTGAGTTTCAACTCATGAGCAACGCGCGGGTCGAAGACGATTCCCTGAGCGCCCGAATCGAGCAGAAACTGATACGGTTTTCCCGCTACGGTCACGTGAACGAAAAGCAGCCCGGCATGTTGCGCAATTGGGACGGTAACCGGGTTCGCGTTCGTAACGGTCAGCGGCCGGAGCGGCGCAAAGATCGCCCTATCAATCGGTTCGTTCACTGCAACGTTCGTCACGTGCGACGTAACATCGTATCGATGGTCTCCCGATGAATCGAGCTCGACATAGGGGATTAGCATTCCGTCGACGACACGATAGTCGCTATAGGTTGAAGTGGCGGTTCCATCGCCGTCGACGTAGGATTTTTCGTCGATCAAGTACGTTTTCGTGTCGAGGCCCACAACGTACGATTCGCCTTTCGGCGGTGAAATTCGAAGCCGGTATACTTCGCGTCCGTCGGATAACGTAGAGCGGCTAACATAACTAACGCTTTCGGGATGCGATGCAAATGCCGCCGTATCAATGAAGTCTTCCGTCACTTGCCGTCGAGCAACGAGCCCGTGCAATTCACGGATGTTGCCGTCGCCGTCTTGCATCCAAAGTTGTCCGGTCACGCGTAGAACGCGTTGCGTGCGAAGGCCGAGGGTTTCATCGCGGCGTTGTTTATCGCCGTCTTGCCACTCGTGGAAAATGCCGCGCAAACCCAAGCCTTCAATGGTGCCGGTCGTTTCATGGCTCTTCGGTTCACGCAAATGCATCGCGGTAAGTGCGGCAACGTGATGCTTCAGAATGTCGGTAACTTTTGGGGCCGCCGCAGGCGCAGGCACTTGGGCCATCAACGCGAGCGCAAAAGCGCCCGCAACTAGTTTACTGCTGGCCTTGCGAACGATACTTTTCGTAGCTCGCAAGTACGTTTTGCACGTAGTTTTGCGTTTCAGCATACGGCGGAACGCCGTCATACTTCTCCACGGCACCCGGTCCCGCATTGTACGCGGCGATTGCGAGTCGCGTGTCTCCATTAAACCGGTCGAGCAGGCCCTTGATATATTTCGTGCCACCCCATACGTTCTGCGCCGGATCGTAGGCGTTTGTGACACCGAGTCCGTTCGCCGTTCCCGGCATAAGCTGCATCAGCCCTTGAGCGCCGACGTTGGACGTCGCGTTTGCATTGAAGCCGGACTCGTTAGCGATGATCGCCTTGATGAGCGCCGGATCGACGCCTTGCGACGCGGCGTTCGTGTTTACGAGTTGCTCGATCTGCTGCGGCGGGACGACGGCCGGTGCAAGCGCAGGCGAGGCCGTCGCGACATCGGTCGACGCGTTGGGATCCGCGTTTTGCGCCGCGAGCGCGGCCTGTACCATCGAAGCGAACGACGCCGTGTCGTTGCTCGACGACGGAACGCCCGGCATCTCGACGGGAGCGCCCGTGATCTCGCCGATACGCTGGGCAACGGTAGCTAAATCAGTTTGGATATCCATGGGACTCTTCCAGAGTATCGGCGATCTCGCGGGCCATCCTAAGGACCTCGGCAGCGGGAACCGGAGTGCGCGACTGCCGGAGAAAGCCTTCGATCCGAGATTCCACTGCAATCGCGGTCCCGATCGCCGGATCGGAAGGTTCGATGCCGAGGCTTCGCGCGTCGGCCACGGATTCCAACGCGGCCAGCGCCGACCGAAGGCGGCGGGCCGTCTTGGCATGCTGCTCGTCGATGACGGCGTCCATCGTCCGGCTGGCGCTTGCGAGCACGTCGATTGCGGGAAACCGGCCGGCGTGGGCGAGCTTCGTCGAGAGCTGAACGTGGCCGTCGAGGAGCGATCGAGCCGCCTCACTTACGGGATCGCGCTCGTCGCCGTCACTTAGTACGGTAGCCAACAGCGTGATGGACCCGCTGCGAAATGCTCCGCAACGTTCAACGAGACGCGCTAGAGAAGCAAAGACGCTCGGCGGATAACCGGCTCTGCCGGAGCTTTCACCCGCACTGACGGCGACCTCGCGCAGTGCGGCCGCATAGCGAGCAAGACTATCCAAAATTACGAGTACGTGCAAACCTCGCGAAGCGAGGGCCGTCGCATGCGCGATCGCCACATCGGCAGCACGAATGCGTTCCGCAGCGCTGCGATCGCTTGTCGCACACACAATTGACGTGTGCGCGTTGATTCGTGCGATCCAGCTCTGCGCTTCGCGTGCACGTTCACCCACAAGCGCGATAACAACCGCATCAGCGGCCGCTCCGTCCACGATCGTTTCGAGCAGCGTGCTTTTCCCGGCACCCGGCGGCCCGAAGATTCCGACGCGTGCACCGCGTCCGATCGTGAGAAGTGCGTCGATGCTTTTTACTCCGGTCCAAAGCGGCATTGCAATCGCCGTCCGCTCTTCCACCGGTACGGCGCTACGTGTAATGGAAACCGTACGGCCGCCAAGCGGTGGGCCATCATCGATAGGAATTCCACGAGCATCGAAAGCACGCCCAAGGGCGCACGTTCCAAGCGGCAACCGGCCGGCACACAAATCTGCGCGAACAATTCCGCCGGTTCGAATTCCACGTGCATCGCCATGGACCGCGACGACCGCTCGATCTGCGCTGAGCGCTCGAACTGTTCCGGAAATGCGCGGTACCGTTTCAAAGCTGACGCTCTGCGCGAGTGCAGCACCGGGTAATTCCGCTTCAATCAATCCCGGTTGAACGGAGATTATACGTCCGTGCGCGATCATTGCACGCTCCTTGCCGCGAGAACGGATTCGAGACGCGCACCGAGCGTTGCATCAATCGTCCCGCTTCGCACTTCGAGCACAACGTCACCGCGCCGCAGCGTTGAATCGGCTACGAGCTTTGCTTGCCCATCATCGATTGTTTCTAACTCTTCGGGGTGAATGCGAATCGACACGGGGTCATCGAAAAGAAACCGTTCTTTCGCGCGCTCAACGATAGCCCGCAGATCCACGGGTTTCAGTTGCAGTTCGCGGCAGAGGACGTCGCATGCAATATCGTTCAGCAACGTCTCCAATGCGACGTCGAGCGCGTCTGCTAGCGCAGCGCGAAAACGACGCACATCGGCAATGGCTTCGTCTACGCCGGCCACATGCGCTTCGCTCGTTGCTGATTCGCCGGCGGCTTCTTCGAGTTCCGCAAAGGGCTCGATAATAGTCTCCTCTGCAATCACCGGCCGTAACCACTCGCCCATCGATAGGAACCGATCACGCATGACGGCCCAGAATCTCTTCAGCGCCCGGAACGATCGGCGAATTCGCGCGCTGCATGCGTCGAACGATTGCTTCGCGTTCGTGCTGCGGATAAAGCTCGAGGACCGCTGCAGCGGTTGCCGCAGGCAGTGCGCTGATAATCGCGGCCGCTGCATGCGGTGGCTCATGCGCGAGTGCTCCACGCACTTGCGCAGGTGCATAGCCCATGACGGTCCGAGACGCGCGCTGAATCGACGATCGCTCCGCTAATTCCTTAACCAACGGTTCGAGCATCGGCGCCGCCATCTTCAGTGCAAACAATGCGACTGCACCGATAATAAGCGACGGCAACAGCGACACAACGGTGCCGTACGCAACCGTCCATCCGTCGCTTTTGACGACTGCGGCGTGATGGAAATCCACTGGTTGCACGACCAGAGAATCACCGCGCCGAGCATTATATCCGATTGTTGCCGCAGCCAAATCGCGCACCCTCGGGACGTCGAGCGCTCGGGATGCGTCGAGGAAGACCGCGGCCGAGAGTCTGGTGATACTTCCCGGCGCAGATTTCGAAACGACTTCGCGCGTGTCGCTGCCGCGATCGTCGTGTTGGTTGTGTTTTTGATAGCGCTTTCCGCCGCCGTCGAACGACTCACTATCATCGTTGCGTTCGATCGGCAGCGTGCTCAACGGCGCACGACGCACGTCGCGCCGCTCCACCTCGGCATCGGAGTACTCTGCGTGCACGCGCACGATTGCCACGCCGGCTCCCAGCGCTGAATCGAGGGCAGACTGCAACGACCGTTGCAACGCATCGCTATCGCCGGCAGCGTTCCCGGTATCGTCGAGTGCGATGCCGCGGTCGTCCAAAAGCGTAACGTGCGACGGATCGAGGCCGGCAACACTGGCAGCGACGAATCGGCGGATGCCCAACACCGCCTCGCGCCCCAGCGACGCACCCGGATGCAAGTGCAACCGGACGCTGGCGCTTGCGTCACGCGAGGATTCATCGGCAAATTCGGCGGCCTTCGCCGGTGCGATGATAACTCGTGCATCATCAACACCCGCGACGCTGCGTAAACCGATTTCGATATCGCCCGCCAGTCCTGCTCTGGTTTGCGCGTCGATTACTGCTTGGGGCGTCAAGACGCCGACATCGGCCAGCGCTTCGCTTGTTGTGGAGACGTGCGCGTGAGGAACGCCTGCCATCGAAAGGCGCAGCAGCAAATCGTTGCGACGAGCGGCGTCGACGAGAACGTTGTCGGCCGCGGGTGTAAAACCGACGTTCCAACCAGCCAATTCGCGTTCCACTTCGCTCAGCTGTTCGCCGTGCAGTGCAATCGCAAAGAGTGGTGTACGGGAAGTATGGGTTGCAACGCTGCCGATAACGGCCACCGCGATAAGAGCAATGAGCAACGCAACGCCGCAGACGACAACCGGCATAGGAAGTGCTTGCAAACGGTGGACGAGTGTTTGAACGTTCATACGCTAGATCTGCATGTTCAAAATCGACTGAACGGCTTGCGCGGCACGCTGCGCGGCAGCGGTGGCGACCGATAACGCTACGTCGGCTTGTGCACGTTCGTACACCGCATCTTGAAGCGAACCGTGCCCGGCGGCATAGGAATCTTCCGCGCCCGTGGCTCGATCCAAAGCAGCCCCCACATCGTTCAACACGTTGCCGAATGCGGACGCATCCGGGGTGTTCGCGGGTACTGTCGGCGCGGACACATCCGGTTGGAGCAGTTCAACTCTCACAAGCGCCCCATATCGATCGTCTTTTCGGCGAGCGTCTTTCCGACATCGAAAATCGAAGCGTCGGCTTCGTACGAACGCGACGCGTTCATCACAGCGATCATCTCGGTGAGAATGTCGACGTTCACGCCCCGCTCTTGCCTCGTCCCGGTAAATGCGACGCTTTCGGTATCGTTATCGTCGCCCACGATTCGAAACACTGGAATCTGTCGAAGATAATTGCCGTTCGGGCCGGCCGCCTCGGCCGCCGCAACGTTCCGAGCGGCAACGTCCAACGCGGCGCGTTGCGCGTCCATTCCACTCGCCGCTACGTTCAACAGATCGGTCATTTCGTGACCGCTTTGATTTCGGCAAGACGTGAATGCACGGCGCTTAAGAGCGCCTGATTGAAGATCGCGGCTTGTGCGGTTTGCGCCATCGCCGCGTCGGCGGAGCGGCCCCCATTGCCCGCGTTGGACTTGGCAAGCGCGTTTTGGGCGGAACGTAGTCCCTCTTGTGCTGCTTTGAGACCCGGATGTAGAGAAGCCGCAACGTCAAACATGACCCTACGATAGGATCGATGGATAGACGAGCCGTTGCAATCGTGTTAACGGGAGGTTGCGCGAAGAGCTCATGCGCGATGTCCGTAGGCTTTCGTACTACCGAGTATAACGTCTTATCTAGAAATTCAGACGAGGTGAAGATTGAACAAGGGGCGGTTCGAGTCGTTCTCAGATGGCGTTTTCGCATTTGCGATCACGCTGCTCGTTTTAGGTTTCACGCTGCCGGTATTCCAACACCCGCCTACCGAAGACCAATTACGTCACGCGATCCTGGATCTTTGGCCGAATCTTATTGCGTACGCGCTGAGCTTCGCCGTGATCGGCATCATGTGGCAGAACCATCACGCGCTCTTTCGCGTCGTGACGCGTATCGACCGGAAGACGGTGGCGCTAAATCTTCTGTTGCTCGCGGGAACGGTCTTCATTCCGTTCGCGACGACGGTACTCGGCACGTATCCAACGATGCATACCTCCACGTTCCTCTACGGCGCGGTCCTCTCGTATTGCGGGACCGTGTACAACATACTGCTGAACTACTTGATCCGGACGAAAACATTCGCGCATTCCGTAACACCTGAAGTTCTGGCGGATAGCCGGCGTGCGTATCTCATCGGAACCTCAACGTATTACGTTGCGATGCTTTTGGCGCTCTGGATGCCCGTTCTGAGTTTCGCCGCCTACGTTGCTATCGCGATCTACTATCTGATTCCGCACGGCGTAGACGAGGATCTCGGCGAGGTCTAATCCTAAGGGAGCGCGAGTTCGCGTGCGACGGGGAGCTTCTCGCCGTTGAGAGGAATGCCGAGATAAAGGCGCGTGACTTCGTTGTAGTTTTGAACGCCGCTCGCGATGCGATTGCTCTTCAAGTAAACGTTGTACGTTTGCCACGACCAGTGCGCGACCGTAAGGTTTATGCGGCGCTTATTGCGTTCGCGGATCGCGGCGAAATCTTGCCACACCAGCGGCACAAATGTCTTTTTACCGTAGTGGTTCAACGGCGGCAGGTACAAAAAGAGCTCGAGCCAGCCCGAATACTGGATCACCGGGTCGTTGGAACGCAGACAACTCACGATCGATAAATAATTTGCTTCGTCCTCACGTGCGTATGCGGCAACGTGACTCCATTCGTGCGCAAGCGAAAACGGACGTTCGAACCAGAGCAAGTCGCTCGCGAGGTGCACGTTCAACGTTAGCGGATTAATGAATCCGCTCGTGCCGCTCATTGCCATGAACGGATCACCGATCGTCGGCTTCGGAGGGCCGACGAGCGGAGTCCAACGGTCGCCGGCGGCGTGCACCACCGGCGTCCAGGAGTCACGGAGCGCGGGACGATCGAACGGCGACTGCGCATTTCCATGCGCGGCAGCCGCCAACCGGTTCATTTGCGAAATCGCTTCGCGCCGCAGCGCGTTGACGGCATTCGGATTTACGCGCCGTGCATCGTAAGCGGTTCGCGCTTCGACGGGAGCGCGATCGTAGTTCCATCCCCAACTCGCCTCGAACCAAATTCCGTACACGGCTGCGATCGCAAGAGCATCCAGCAACGCAACCGTCACTTTACTTGCAAGCGACGTGCGCTTGCGCCGGAACACCGCGACAACGCGCACAACGATGGCGACGATCCCGATCGTCGCAGCAACGTCGCCGAGCGACCACGGAAAAGCGTTGGTTACCGGGAAAATCGCATGTTCCCAATTCGGATACACGCCGTTGGCGTAGCTCCACTCTACCCACGATGCGCTTGGGTGCACGGCGAGCGCCGCAACCCCTAGCGCAATAACTAGTATTCGCCAAACAAAAGAAAAAGAGCCGCCCAGCATTGGACGACTCTTCTTCGGCATAACGTTCGAAACTAGCGCTTCGAGAACTGGAAGCGTTTGCGGGCGCGCTTGCGGCCGTACTTCTTCGATTCTTTTTCGCGCGGGTCGCGGGTGAGGAAGCCATGCTTGCGCAGCGTCTCTTTGAACGACGCATCCATCTCGACAAGCGCACGCGCGATGCCGTGGCGTACTGCACCGGCCTGACCGGTAACGCCGCCGCCTTGCGCCTTCACATTGATGTCGAAACGTCCGGCGCTTTGCGTTGCCTCGAGCGGTTGACGCACGATTTGTTGGAGTTGCGGACGCGGGAAGTACTCGTCGATCGGCTTTTTGTTGACCGTGATGACGCCTTGACCGAGCGTCAAATTCACGCGCGCGATTGCGCGTTTACGGCGGCCAGTGGCTTGAATGGTGCTGTCGTTCACGAAGTACTCCTAGAACAGCGGCTGGGGCTTTTGCGATTCGTGCGAATGCTGTGCGCCGGTGTAGACCTTCAGGCGGCGCAGTTGCTGATCGCGCATACGGTTGGTGGCGAGCATTCCGCGAACGGCCATCTCGATGAGGCGCTCGGGATGCTTGTCGTGAATTTCACGCGCCGTCTGCGTCGACAGACCGCCCGGGAATCCGCTGTGGCGATGATAGACTTTGTCGTCCCACTTCTTGCCGCCAAGCTCGATCTTTTCGGCGTTGATCACGATAACGTGATCGCCGTTATCGATGTGCGGCGTCCAAGTTGGTTTGTGCTTACCCGAGAGAGCGCGCGCAATACGCACCGCGAGCGTGCCAAGGCGTTGGCCTGCGGCGTCGACGATGAACCAGTCGTGCTGCGTTTCTTCGGTCTTCTGTTGATAGGTACGCATCTTTTAAATTTATCCTGACGAAAAGTCTAGCGCGCACGGCCAATCAGGAGATAGGGCGCACGCGAACTTCCGCATCTTACCGGGTCTCCGAGGCGTCGTCAAGCGCTTTTCGGCAATTCAATCTACTTGACAAGTACGTGAGTCCTCAAGTATCTTCGGACCCATGCCTACCGATGCCATGGAGACGCTCCTCGCGCTCGCTTCCGCGAGTTCAATTGCCACGCAGACCCTCGAGGCTCAAGGACTGAGCTTCTCGGAGCTCCGTTTGCTTCTCGCTATCCGAGCCGCATCGTCCGGCGGCCGCCGCCCGACCGATCTCGCCCGTGAACTTCATGTGACGGCCTCCGGCGTCACTCGAGCGTTGCTTCCGTTGGAGAAACGCGGAATTGTGGCGCGCGAAAAGGATCCCGGCGACGCCCGAGCCTCGCAAGCCGTTCTCACGGCTGCAGGCCGCCAACTGTTAGATGAGGCGCTTGCGGCTGCGGCTGAGAAGGGTGCCCGCTTGCTACGCCGCCTTAGCGTCGGCCAAACGAAGCAGCTCCAACGTTTGCTCGAGGAAGTCGGCCGCTAGGGCTGATAGGCGCCTGCCCTTCGAGAAGCTCAGGGTGACACGGGGGTTCATGCTGTCATGGCGAGAGTCAAAGCGGCGGATCTTTGAAGCTGTCGTAGCCGTCGTTGTACTTTACGCCGGCAAGAT
>CAZJLJ010000025.1:24938-29878 GCA_964546935.1 uncultured bacterium
AGCGGCGGATCTTTGAAGCTGTCGTAGCCGTCGTTGTACTTTACGCCGGCAAGATAGAGTCCGTGGGCGGGCGCCGTTAGTCCGGCGGCCGACCGCGCACGCGCGGAGACAATATTGGGAATTGTGGACGGTTCGCGTCGCCCGATGCCGCATTCGACCAGCGTTCCGGCGATCGTGCGCACCATGCGGTGCAAAAAACCATCGGCCGTAATTCGGACGCGCACGTATGCGCCATCGGGTTCGATTGAAAGCGCTTTCACGGTACGAATCGTCGGGCCGTGTTCAGGAAGCATGCCGCAGAACGAACGAAAATCGTGTTCGCCAAGTAGATGTTGCGTGGCTTCGCGCATTCGTTCGAGGTCGAGCGGATGATAAACGTGATACGCACGATGTGCAAGCAAAGCGGAGCGATGCTGCTGATTGTAGATCGCGTAGACATACGTGCGTTCCACCGCAGAAAATCGCGCAGAGAAACCTGGTTGAACCACTGCAACATCGCGCACGCTGATATCTTCGGGAAGCGTACTATTCAGCGCTATCGCAAGGCGGTCGAACGGGAAAGCGCGAGAGGTTGAAAACGAGATCACTTGTCCGCTCGCGTGGACGCCGGTATCGGTGCGACCGGCGCCGGCGATTTTAACCGGCTCGTTCATCATGCGCGAAAGAACCGACTCCAATTCTCCGGCCACGCTGCGATGCGCGGGTTGAAATTGGAAACCATAAAACGCCGTGCCGTCGTATTCGACGGCACAGCGAATGGTGGTTTTGCTACTTAGGCTTTCACCGTTTCGCGTTTCGGAACGGTGCGCTTCTCGTCCAGATCCAACAGGTCGGGCCACGAGGTCACGTCCGTCCGGTCCGGCGCTACCTGATTGCGAAGTTCCAGGAAATATTGCAGCGATTCTCCCTCGGGTTTGCGTGTCAGCCATTCCTGGTTCCAGCGCGCAATCTCCTCGGGCGACTTCTTGTCGATGAAGGGTTTAGCATAAGCTTCGATCTCGCTGTCCGACTTCGCGTTCTTGATCACATCCAAGAATGCTTCGTGATCGATGCCGAGAAAACCGAAGACGGCTTGATCCATCGAGCAATTGTAGTGGTACTCGCCGATATTGCCATTGGCGGCAGCTTTGCCTTTGTCGATCGTCCGCGGCAGTTGAACGAGGCCGAACAACTTATCCTGGACGCTACGCGGAAAAGTTTTGGTGAGATCCATAAGACTCCAATATCCAAGGGAAGGTGGGGGATACGGAGCCCAAGACAACACTTACAATTTATCGGTTGCGGAGAGAAAGTTGCTTAAATTTTGCGAATGGTGCGCATGGGCAACTACGACCGCGATGGTCTTGAGGCCGGATTCCGGCTGAAGGACCGTGCCGAACGTTCCATAGGCTAAATATGTGCTTACCGCAGCGAGGGCTAGACTGATCGAAAAGCGTTTCATGACTGCCTCCGGGCTATCTACTAATTATTTAGTTCTACGATGCCAGTGTAGCTCGGGAGCGTCGCGCCGTCAACTATGAAATTAATTAAAGAGCCGAACCCCTACGCCATCAGCCTGGCGTCGGTCGCGGTGGGATGGCTGCTTGCGGCCGCCGTCCACGGCTGGTACATCAGCGACGTCGCGGTGCATTCGGTCGCGCTAGGGGCAAATATTCCAGGGTGGGTCGCGGGGTTTGCGAGCATCCCGGCGTGGATTTGGCTTTTGCCGGCACTCGTAGACTTGGCGGCGGCGGCTTTGGCCCGGGCAATGCCCATGGCGGCTCTGCGGTCGCTTTCAGTCGCGTCGTTTGCGGCGCTTATTGCTTACGCGTGCGTTGCAGTTAGCGTGCTGTTCTTCGTTTCGTTCGCCGGCTCGTCTTAACGCAGCGGCGCTCTAAGCGTCGAGGCACTCGATGTGCCGGCAGCCGCAATGTCCGTGCGGTGCGAGATCTTCATCGGCCGCCGCTTTGTCGTGACAATCGCGGCTGCAATACAGCTGCCCGAGATCAACGAAACACGTACACTGCTCGTGCGCGCACTTCTGCCCATCCACGAATCTTAGCCGTGCTGGCGCTGTAACGGGAACAACAGCACATCTCGAATCGACGTGTTGTTCGTAAGCAGCATGATGAGCCGGTCCATTCCGATGCCGATGCCTGCGGTCGGCGGCATGCCGTACTCGAGCGCGCGCACGAAATCCCAATCCGGTTCGGGAATCTCTTCATCGCCTTTAGCGCGCTCCGCGATCTGCGCTTCAAAACGCACGCGCTGATCGTCCGGATCGTTTAATTCGGTGAACGCGTTCGAGATTTCCATAGTGTTCACGAAGAGTTCGTAGCGATCGACTAGTTCAGGATCGCCCTCTTTGCGCTTCGCGAACGGCGATATGATCACCGGATAGTCCATCACGAACGTCGGCTGAACGAGATTCGGCTCGAGCACTTTTTCAAAGATCTTATCGAGCGCGTGTCCGTGCGTCGGAGACTTCGGCAAGCCGAGCTCTTGGAGAATTTGTGCCGCGCCCTCCGGGTTCAGGAGTCGCTCGCGAGTGTACTTGCCGTTCGAGTACTGCGCGATACCCTCGAGATAACTGATGCGCGCGAAGGGACGTGCGAACGAAATCGTGCGGTCTCCCACCTTCAAATCGGTGCCGCCGCCGCTTACGATCGACGCGAGATGCGCGATCAGCGCCTCGTTGAAGTCGAGCATATCGTGCACATCCCAATACGCCGCATAGAGTTCCAGCATGGTGAACTCGGGATTGTGCGTCGTATCGATGCCTTCGTTGCGGAAAATGCGTCCGATTTCATAGACGCGTTCCATTCCGCCGACGATGAGACGCTTCAGATTCAGCTCCGTGGCGATCCGCAGTTGCATCTGCTCGCCGGAGAGTGCGTTCACGTTGGTGAAAAACGGGCGCGCCGCCGCACCGCCTGCAATGTGCAGCAGCGTCGGCGTTTCGGCTTCGTAGAATCCATGCGAATCGATAAACCGGCGCGTTTCCGAGATGATGCGGCTTCGCATGATCATCGTGTCGCGCACATCCGGATTCACAATGAGGTCGACGTACCGTTGACGGTAACGCTTTTCGACATCTTGAAGTCCGTGCCACTTATCGGGCAGCGGCATCAGTGCTTTGCCGAGAACCGAAAACGACTTGACGTGCAGCGTGAGGTCGCCCTTCTTGGAGCGAAACATGAAGCCGCGCACACCGACTAAGTCGCCGCGGTCGATCGATTCCCAGTCGGCGAAGGCTTCGTCGCCGATTTCATCTTTGCGAACGTAGAGTTGCAAACGCCCGGTGCGGTCGTGCAAGTCGGCAAAAATCGTCTTGCCCATCGTGCGCTTGGACATGATCCGGCCCGCGACGTTCCAATTTTCCGACTCCGCACGCTCGCCGGTTTCCAGAAAGCCGTAACGCGCAAGCAGCTCTTCGGCCGTCGCGTCTACGGGAAAACGCCGTTGGGCAAAGGGATCGTTTCCACGCGAACGCAAGGCGGCCAGATTATCACGTCTGGCCGCCACAAGCGCTGCTTCTGATTTACCTAAGTCTTCAAGTTCCAAGGCGCTTCGCCCCCGGCTGCGCGCCCCCCACTTCGTGGGGCCCCCAAACCATGGCGCGCGTACACAGATATATCAGCTTAAGATTCCCCTAGGGCGCGCCAAACGAACGTATTCGCGTTAACGATGATGGCGCGGGACCTCGTCGATTTAAGAAGCTTTCTTTGCGGCTTTCTTCGCAGATACGCCGGCGGAATTCTTGATCGAATCGATCTTGTATTTCACAACGCCGCGCGGCGTGGAAACGTCGACCGTTTCGCCCTTCTTGTGGCCGATCAATGCGCGGCCGAGGGGCGATTCGTTTGAGATCCGCTGATTCGAGGGATCGGCCTCGGCGGAGCCCACGATGTTGAATTCGTAGGTGTCGTTGTTCTTCAGATCCTTGACTTTGACGGTCGCACCTAGGTGGACTTCGTCGGCCGCGTACTCGGACTCGTCGATGATGCGCGAGTTACGGATCATCGCTTCGAGCTTGAGGATGCGCCCTTCAATGAAGGCCTGTTCCTGTTTTGCGTCTTCGTACTCCGCGTTTTCGCTTAGGTCGCCATACTCTTTAGCCTGGCGGATCCGGTCGTTTACTTCGCGGCGGTGAACGGACTTAAGCTCGTCAAGCTCATTTTGGAGCTTCGAGAGCCCTTCGGCGGTGAGGATAATCTCTTTTTCGTTCAAGGTAACAGACCTCACGAAGGATGACCTTAGAGCGCCGCAGCGCTCTCGAGGCTACCCTCTTTGAATCAAATATTGCGTCCGGATGAGGACGCTGGCGCGGTTTGTTTGGGGGACTCGGACCGTTCCCCTGCACCCGGTAGAGTCTACGCTCGCAGACGCCGTCCGCGCCAGAGGGCAAATGGTATACCCAAGATCACGCCGCTCCAAGCGTACAACTGAAGGGTCCTACTCTCGAAGAGCACAGTAGCGGCCAAGACACCCAAAAGCGCGAGTGCGCCCAGCGATGGGACAAAAACCCCACCCAGGCGGGCTGTCGGGATAGACCAAAACCGTTTTGCTGCTGCAGCGGCTGATAGCACGAATAGCAATCCCAGAAAAAGCGAGCTAGCATTGAGCACGAGTTGGAGCTGGTCCGCGGCCGTCTTTGAAAAGCCCGTGACGAGCTCGCACATCGTAACCAACACTGCAACAGCTGCTAAGGACCAAAAGGGTTCATCGCGGACGTCGAGTTGGCCCAAAGACCGCGGCAACACGCGATCGCGTCCCATCGCGTAGACCGAGCGCGAAAGATAGAGAATCGTCGTCCACAAAGTGGAGAGCGTGGAGACTAGTACGGTAACGACAATCGCAACGCGCCAAAAGTTTCCGCCCAGCAGCGTTCCTACATAGGCAAGCGCATCAGCCTGATTTGCTGCGAAGCCTTCGAGTGTTCCGAGTCGCAAATATGCCGC
>CAZJLJ010000025.1:29978-34422 GCA_964546935.1 uncultured bacterium
CATCAGCCTGATTTGCTGCGAAGCCTTCGAGTGTTCCGAGTCGCAAATATGCCGCGGCGCCGCATAACCCGCAGCCGCAACAATTGGGCCCATCGTCGACGCAAGCGAATACGCCGGTCCCATCGATGCGGATGCGAGCACCGAGAGGTCAAAGTAGCGCAGGACTCGTGGAAGATGCCGGCTCTCTTGCAACGCCACTATGCTCGCGAGAAGTAAAAGCGGTGAGTTGCGCGCACGCGTCCGTCTTCCACGCGCACGATGCCGTACGTGTAGGCCGGATTCATCCGCTTATCGGTCGGCGAGCCGGGATTGAATAGCAGCACGCCGTCTCGTCGAGCTTTGTACGGAATGTGCGAATGTCCGAAGAAAATTGCATCGACGTGCTCGTCCGCGAATGCGGTAAACGCGCGCTCGGGCGTCGACTTGCCTTTTCCGGCGTGTCCGTGAACTACGCCGATCCGTGCGCCGCCGGCTTCGAGAATCGTTTTGTCGCCCAGTGTCTTATGCAACTTCGGACCGTCGTTATTGCCGGCAACCGCTACTACTGGAGCGATTTCACCGAACAAGTCGAGCGCGAAAGCTTCGGTGATATCACCGCAATGCACGATGGTCTCAACGCCGGCTTTCGTGAGGCCGCGCACCAGCGCTTTCGGGAGTTCGCGTCCGAACTTTGGCAGATGCGTATCGGAAACGACGCCGATGATCACTTAATTGAGTGGGATCACTCGGGGTTTAAGGTGCAACGCGTGCAATACCCGTTCGTAATCGCCCGGCGTAACCTCGGACCACGGTTTGCCGACAATTGCAAGCAGTGCGGCTTCGATGACGTTCGTACCAAACGAACGGCCTTCAAAATCGGGCGTTGTGGTAATCAGCGTTTTCACGCCGCGCTCGCGCAGCTCTTCGACATTCGCGGGCGTGACCGTATTTGTGAGCACGATTTTTCCATCGAGCCGGTCGGGCATGAACTGGCGCATGAAATGAAAGTCGCCGGCGATAATATCGGCTTCTTCGTAATATTGCGGATACTTCGGCTGCGGCGGCTTCTCTTGTTTCTTGCCGGTGGGATAGAAGAATTGAAACGGCAGTTTGCACGCGTCCGGCAGATACTTCTCCGCCATCTCTTCGAACGTTTTCAGATCGCGCACCGCAATGTCTTTGTCTAACGCAAAAATGAAATCGCCGAATAGCACGTCGGCGCCGGCGTCCACCAGCGCTTGCGCCATGCCGAAGCGATCGAGCGCGCTTACCATCAACACTTTCTTTCCACGCAAGTCGATCCCTAAATCTTCTTGCATGAACCGCACGGCTTCGCGTTCCAGCGTATTCTTTAAGCCGCTGCCGTCCACGACCGGCGTGGTCTTCGCAGCGTCCAGCAGCCGCAGCCCATCGCGCAGCGCGTAGCGCTTGGAGCCGGCGTACAAGTACACGTCGATGCCGCCCAGCCCGATCGCATCGACCTTGCCGTCTAACTCGTGAACCTTCGCAATCGCCGCATCGAGTTTTCCGTCAACGCCTTCACGTGAGATATCAAACTCTTCACCGAGCAAATCTACGACGGCGCGATGATCGCGAGTCGAGGACCCTAACGAAACGGAAACGATCTTTTTCATACAGCGAGGCCACGGCGGGCATCAGCCGCAGCACGTGTCGCGGCGATCTTCTCCGGGGTAATAGCAACGTCGAATGCTCGCATGTCGGCGAGGGTGAAGCCGCAGCGGTTCGCCATGTCCTCGATTTCGATCACTTTCTTTAGTTCGATACCGCGGCCAAGCGTGTAACTTTCGAGCCGATGTTCGAGAGCGAGCACCATGGTTTCGCTCATGCACGCAAGGGCCGTGCGCGGCGGCAGGCCGAGATCGAATTCGGTTCCCGGTTCGCGAATGCGGTCGAACCTCGGCGTGCCCGGCACGACCATATTGCCTCCCTCGGTCACAAGGACGTCGGGACGCTCCAGTGCAACGCGCCGGCTGACATCGTGCGGCAACGAAAGTTCGCACACGACCGCGCCGGTTTGCAAGTCTTCGGGTTGAATGATGTCTTGTGTTGAAGACGTTGCGGTAAGAATCAATTGCGAAGGGCGCACCGCTTCGGAAATATCCGTCGTAAACGACGATTCACACGGCAGCTCGTGTTTGATCTCGTCGTAAAACTTGGCAAGCCGCGTCTGGTTGCGCGCGACAAGTATTAAGTGCTTCACACGCGGCGCGATCAGGCGCGCACACGCGCTGCCGATGGATCCCGTCGCTCCAACGACGGCCACGGTTGACTCAGCCGGATCGATCCCCATCTCGTCGGCACCGCGAAAGAAGCTTTGGATTCCGGCAGCGATCGTCAACGAGTTTCCGGTGGTGACCGGAATCGGCGAACGTTCGGCAATGGTTATGCCGCCGTCGCCTACGACGCCCGTAAACGCACCGAGTCCCGCAACGTCGGCGCCGAGTTCCGCACCGATTTCGATAGCGCGGATGATGCGCTTGTAGACCTCTTCACGCGGAAAACTGATCATTTGCTCGGGCATGAGCGGCGCCGCGACAAACCAGCCTTCGGTTTCGCGACCATCGGGCGTGCGCACACCGGTAACGTGGACCGCCGCATAAGACGGCATCCACTCGAGAATCTTACGAATGATCGGCTCGCCCTTGCCCGCGGCTCCCGGCTCGTAGCGCGCAACGTCTTCCATCGAAAGCGGATGGATAACGAAGCAAAACTTCGCTGGCCGGGTCACTGTTTTTCGGCCTCAGCTTTCAACGCGGCGAGCATCATTTCACAGTTCTCCTGGACTTTTTTCTCGAGCGTCGGCCCGATAAGCTCTGCGAGAGTAGGTACCCCGAAATCGTACTCGACTCCGAGTACGACGTGCGTCTGTCCATCGCGCTCGTTGAATGTCCACGCGCCATCGAACTTATCGAGGTCGCCTTCGAGCAGTTTGTAATCGATGCGAAGCGTTTCATCGTCGAAGCGGTCTTCTTCCGTCCATTCGATCGGCGCCTCTTCCACCAGCGTTTTCCACTGAGTGATCCAATGATCTGCATGCCGTTCGATGACTTTGACGGTCTCAACGTCGGGCATGAATTGCGGAAAACGTTCCTGGTCTTTGGCAAGTTCGTACACGACGCGTGCAGGAGCCGCAATCGCGATGGTGGTCTCTACGTAGGGCATTTTTACAAGCGGCCTAGCTTCTCAGCAGCCGCTGCCACCCCTGCCCGTAACGCACGCAGCGCGGTGTCGACCTCCACTTCGGAGACAACCAACGGCGGTTCCAGGCGAATAACGCGCTGTTGATTCAGCGTCCATGCAGCTGTTACGCCGGCTTTGAGCATCTCGGGGATGATCCAGCCGCCGTAGCCTTCGTTCGTCAGCTCGACGCCGACGAGCAATCCTAGGCCACGCGCCTCTTTGATGACGTCGGGAAATTCGGTCGCAATCGCTCGTGCGCCATTGAGCAACTGCGTGCCGCGCTCGCGAGCGTTTTGAACGAGTCCCTCTTCTTCGAGCACGTCCATTGCGGCAAGCGCCGCCGCACATGCGATTTCACTGCCGCCGAAGGTCGACGTGTGAATCAGCGGCGCTTTCGCGTAGGCTTTGTTCCACACGGACGGACGCGCGATGTAAGCGCCGACGGGAACGATGCCGCCGGAGATCCCTTTGGCGAGCGTCATGACGTCGGGGGCGACGTCGTCGCGATCGCAACCGAAAAGATAACCGCAACGACCGAGGCCGGTTTGTACTTCATCTGCGATGAAGAGCGCGCCGGCGCGATCGCACGCCTCACGCACCGCGCGCAAATATCCGGCATCCGGAACGTTCACGCCGCCTTCACCTTGCACGGGCTCGACGATGAACGCGGCCGCGTCGATGAGCGCTTTATCTAACGCGGCAACGTCGTTGAACGGAACTTGCGCGACGTCGGCGAGCAACGGGCGAAACGGCGTTTGAAATGTTTCGCGTCCACTGATCGAAAGCGCGCCGATCGTTTTGCCATGGTACGCGTCGGTGGTTGCTACGATCTTATGGCGTCCGGTCGCCGCCCGCGCGAGTTTGATCGCGCCTTCAACGGCTTCCGTTCCACTGTTACACCAGAACGAGATTTGCAAATCGCCCGGCGCTAATTGGGCAAGACGCTTCGCCGCACGGCCGAGCATGACGTTGAACATCGTCTTGCCGGAGAGCGAAAGCAGTTCCATTTGCTTTTGCACTGCTTCAATGACGCGTGGATGCGAATGGCCGAGTGTGAAGACGCCGTAACCGCCGGCGAAGTCTAAATACGCTTTGCCGGTGTGATCCCAAATGGTCGTCCCTAGCGCGCGAACTTCGACCGGCGAACCGGAAAGCTTCATCACCCGCGCGAGGGGCGGATTAACGTAGTTTTTATAGTCGTCAAAAACTTCGGCGACTAGCTCCTGCGGCGTCGCCGCTCCGTACAACGTTTCGTCCGACTCTA
>CAZJLJ010000025.1:34522-43769 GCA_964546935.1 uncultured bacterium
CTAAAGGGAAATCGCGCATGCGGTTTCCCTTTTCAATTCATCGTGAAGTGCTAATTCGTAGCCGCCTTGCAAAGGAATTCCGAGCGCCGGATATCCGAGCGATTCCGCGATGTCGTCACCGTACAGTGACGCGAAAACCGTTGGGGCCTTGTCCGAGTCGCGGTTCGGTTCGACATGCTCTCGTACTTGTTCAAGCGTCGCGTCATCGTAAAGCGACTTCGTGCGGCCGGCGAAGCGCATCGTGAGGCCTTCGCGCGCCATGATCTCGCCCAAGGTATGAACCGCGCCATGCTTACGCTCGTGCAGTGTGCGGTAAATCGACTCGAACGTGCGCTGACGAATGATTTCCTCGGTCGGTTCTTCGCTCGTCCACAACAGTGTGACGGCCCATCCGCGATCCACTTCGTATTGGCGCTCGTAGCGATGGGAGAACTCGGTAAACGTGCGATTCGTCCAGCCGCCTTTGAGATCGTCTGCAACGACGACCGCAAGAAGCAGCGCTTCATCGACATTGCTCAGCGAAGCCGATGCATCATCCGCGGAACGTTTAGCTGCGCCCTCCGCATCCATCTCGATGAGCTTCTCGACATAGTGAAGCACGTGATCTTTCGCCATCGGGTTCATCACGGAGATCGGCAGCTGCATCTCTTCGGTGTGCTTCGTCCCGAGCTCGATGTAGGCATCGAAACGCGCGGGGCCGCGCGGCATCGCGTACAACTCACGTGCGCTTTCCAATAGCGGTACGAGCTCGACGCGAAGGGACACTACGCCGCTACCATCGGCGACGATTCGAGCCGCTCGATGGCCTCTTCGATCACACCGATCGCCTCGGCAGCACTATCGATGTGCATAATACGCTCGCGCAAGATCGCAGCGCCGGGAATGCCTTTTAGATATAGGGCAACGTGCTTGCGCATCTGCGGTACGGCGCGCACTTCGCCCAGTTCGTCCACCATGCGCTGATAGTGCACGATGCAGAAGCGTAGACGATCCGCTGCCAACGGCGCGGCCTGCGCTTCGCGGCCCTCCATCAAATCGGCGATTTGCGAAATCAACCAGGGATTTCCGAGCGTCGCACGGCCCAGCATGATTGCATCGACGCCGCTCTCATGCATCCGTTCCATTGCGCGATGTGGATCGTCCAAGTCACCGTTCCCAATCACGGGAATGTCGACCGACGCCTTCAGGCGTTTGATGTGCTCCCAGTCCGCGCTGCCTTTGTAGAACTGACGCGCGGTGCGCGCATGCAGGGTGACGGCCTGAATGCCGACGTTCTGCGCACGGCGGGCAACGTCGACATACACCAGTTTGTCTTCCGTCCAGCCGAGACGCATCTTCATTGTCACGGGGCAATCGACGGCGTCGACAACCGCTTTCATGATTTCTTCGCAACGATCGACATCGCGTAAGCACGCCGAACCGCCGTTGGTCTTCGTCACTTTGGGCGCGGGACAGCCGAAGTTGATGTCGACGATGTCCGCGCCGCATTCGCGCACGACTTTGGCGGCTGCGGCCATCGTGGCCGGATCGTCACCCCAAAGTTGCGTGGAGACCGGCTTCTCGAGGCCGTGCTGATCGATCATCTCCATCGTCCGCTTGCTTCCGTACTTCAGCGCGTTCGAGGAGACGAATTCCGTAACGGTGAGGCCGAGGCCAAAGGGCTTATAGAGCGCACGCATCGTCCGGTTGGTTACTCCGGACATGGGCGCCAAAATCAAGGGAGGCCAGATCTGATGGCTGCCGATATGCAGCGGCTCGACCGTACGGGGCATGGCGCCCCCTACTATAAAGCTTCCCCTGCCCCCGGTGCAACGACTCCGCCGTCCCGGCCGGCTGGGCCGCCTGCTTGCTTTGTGGATTCGTAAAATGTACGGAGGCCCTTGAGGCCCAGGAACGGTTCAACGTCGTTGATGACCCGGCTGTGGCGCGCAATCACTTCGGCCAACCCTCCGGTGGCGATCACGAGTGCCGGCGCGCCCAGTTCGTCACGCATCCGCTGAACCAACGCTTCGGTCTGTCCCACGAAGCCGTAAACGATGCCGGCTTGAAGCGCTTCGACGGTCGTTTTGCCGATCGCGTGCTGGGGCGCTTCGAGCGCAATTTGCGGAAGCTTCGCCGCGCGCCCAATCAGCGCATCGATCGAGATATTGATTCCCGGCGCGATCGCTACGCCAAGATACTCCCCTTTGTCAGAGATCGCGGTGAAGACCGTCGCCGTTCCGTAACTAACGACGATTAGCGGCGCGCCGTATTTTTCGCGGCCCCCGATTGCAGCCGCGACTAAATCGGCACCGACTTCCGAGGGGCGATCGGTCTTCACCGGCATCATCGTTTGCTTCTGCGGTTCCAAAAACAACGGCTCGACGTTGAAGAACCGCTTCGATACGTCGGTTAAAACCGGATCGAGTTTCGGCACGACGCTTGCAATTACAACCGCCTCGATCTGCGAAACTTTTATGCCGGCAGTGGCAAAGAGTTGTGTGAAAAAGACTGCGTATTCGTCCGCCGTGCGACGCACTTCCGTGGTAACGCGCCAGGATGGTGACGGCGCTTCTTCTCCATCGCGGAAACACCCGAGTTTTGTTTCGGTATTTCCGACGTCGATCGCTAAGAGCATCGATGCAGCTCCTCGATTGCATCTAACAAGCGCGCAGCTAAGGTTCGTTTATCCGCCGTTCCAAGGTCGCGGCGTCCATCTGTTCCCCATAACACGGAAAGCGTGTTCTCGCCGGTTCCGAAGCCACGTTCGCCGCGCACGTCGTTCATTACGATCGCATCCAAATGTTTCTTCTGGAGTTTCTCGCGCGCGTTTTTCTCGATCTCATCGGTTTCCGCAGCAAATCCAACCAAGAACGTGGAGCCCTTTCGTTCGCCGAGCGCAGCCAACACGTCTGGATTGCGCACCATCTGGATTGTAAGATCCCCATCGGTTTTCTTGAGTTTGGAATCGGAACGTTCCGCGGGCCGCCAATCCGCGACGGCAGCAGTCGCAATGGTGATGTCGGAACCGACGGCGCGCGCTATCGCGGCATCGAGCAATTCTTGTGCGGTGTTAAAGCGAACCGTCGTTACTCCGGCCGGCGGATCCAGCAGCGTTGGGCCTAACAAGAGCGTGACATCGGCTCCGCGCATCGCAGCTTCGCGCGCGAGCGCAATTCCGGTTGAACCCGTTGATGCGTTGCTTACGAAGCGAATCGGATCGAATGCTTCGCGTGTCGGTCCGGCTGTGATGGCAACGCGCTTTCCAGCCAGCGATTGCGTTCGCGCAAGCGTCGTTTGAAGCGCCTGCAGCAATCGTTCTTCCGATGCAAGACGGCCGACACCGCTTTCGCGTTCGGCAAGAAATCCGCTCTCCGGTTCAACTATTTCATATCCACGGGCCGCAAGCGTTTTAAGGTTTTCCTTCGTTGCGGGATGGTCGTACATTGCGCTGTTCATTGCCGGCGCAACGATCACCGGAATGCGAGCCGCCAGTAGCGCTGTCGTCAACAAATCGTCGGCAATGCCCTGCGCGAGCTTTGCAATAATGTTTGCAGTCGCCGGCGCAACCAGAATCGCTTGCGCTTCACGAACGAGGCGAATATGCGGGATACGTTCCGGTGCATCCCACAGCGATGTGTAGACGGGACGGGCGGTCAGCGACGAAAACGTAAGCGGTCCGACGAACTCTTTGGCCTCTTCGGTCATGATTACGTCGACCGTCGCGCCGCTTTGCACCAGCGTGCTCGTTAACGCGGCGATCTTGTACGCCGCGATTCCCCCGCACACGCCCAGCAGTACGCGGGTTCCGTTCACGGCCCGATCCACAAATTATCGATCAGGCGAGTCGCGCCGAAACGCGCCGCGCCGATGATAAACGCGGGCGGCCGCAACGTATCGATCGGCTCGAACGTATTGGCATCTACGATATCGAGATAATCCAGCGACGCATTGGCGTTCACACGCTTGCGCGCATCGGCGATCGCCGACGTCTTGTCTTTGCCCGACGCTAACGCATCGCGTAATGCGACGAGCGCTTCATGAAGTGAAGGCGCCGCAGTCCGGTGTTCGGGATTCAAGTACACGTTGCGACTCGAACGCGCAAGACCGTCGTCTTCGCGCACCGTCGGAACGACCACAACCTTCACCGGGATCTCTAAATCGCGCACCATCTTGCGCAGGACCGCGGTTTGCTGCGCATCTTTTTGCCCGAGATAAAGATAGTCGGGCCGCACGATGTTCAGCAGTTTATTTACGACGGTAGTCACGCCGCGAAAATGCGTGGGACGAATTTTGCCTTCGTACGTCGTTCCGATGAGCCCCGTGTCGACGACGGTCGAGAAGTCCGGCGGATACATCGTTGCGCTATCGGGAGCGAACAAGACGGCGACACCGGCTTTTTCAAGCTCGGTTCGATCGGCTTCGAAGTTGCGCGGGTACTTTTCCAAATCTTCGTTCGCACCGAACTGCAGCGGATTCACGAAAACGGAGGCAACCACAGCAACGCAATCTTCTTTTGCGCGACGCACCAGCTCTAAATGTCCGGCATGCAATGCTCCCATCGTGGGGACGAACCCCAGCGGCCGCGGCAACACGTCGAAAAGTGCGCGAGCCTGCGCTATAGTCGTCGCGACTTGCATGGCGCTTGCTTATGTCCGAGTGACGCGCAGAACGGTACGGCCGACGACGAACGGCTCTCCGATCGGGAGCTGGGCATCGCCGCTCACTGTTTCACCGTTTACTTTCGTCCCGTTCCGGCTTTGCAGATCGGTCACGCGAAGCGCTTCTCCGTCGATGCGTAAGTGAGCGTGTTTACGGGAAACATAGCGATCGAGGGCGATGCACGCTTCCGCGACTGCATCGTCGCGGCCAATCGTGATTTCGCTTTCAAACGTCCAGGTTTTTCCATCTAATGGTCCGCTGAGGACCTCGAGCAGGTACATGGCCGCGTGGCCTTCTCTTACGTGGGCGCCCGGCTCCTGGTCCAGCTGGGCGGCAAGGTAAGCTGGAGCTAACAAAACGGGCCGAAGGGACGATTACTCATAGGGTGACGATGAACGACCGGATCGACGAGCTCATGGAGCTCATAGAAGTGGAACCGGATGCACTGCGCGAGGCAGAGTTTCTTCAGGCGCAGGCCATTTTGGACACATTGATCGGCAAAACAATAACGGCTGCCGCATTAGAAGATACCCGCATCGTCATTACGACGCAGGACGGCAATCGTTACTATTTCTACGGCTTCCTAGGCGAAGCGCGCGACTAAGCCTGCGGCGTTTCGGCGCGCTGCAACCACTTCGAAATTTCGTCGTGATCTTGCGTGGTGTATTGCGTGAAAGCAATGCCGTGCGCGTACGTCTTCGAGGACGCGTTGAAAAACGATAGCACGATGCGCGCCCGGACGAGCAGCTCTCGGTTACCTTCCGGAAGGACAAACCGAAGCATAATCGGTTGGCCGGCCGGCAAATCGGTAGTGGTCGCGACGCGCATACCGCCGCGACTGAGATCTAGTGCCTGACCGGAAAGGATGAGCTCGTGTCCCGGCACGATTACGGTTACCGGGAAGTCTACGTTTGCGCGAAAGAATCGGCGTTCATGCGAACGATTTTCTTGTGTGCTCACCGTGCCTACACGTTCTCTAAGATTAAGCGGCTGCCTTCAAGCAATGACTGATTGTGCAGCAAGCAAGGAACCGAGCACCACGTGCTCCGCGACGACGCCGCCTTGCAGATAGACTTCGAATGGTTCGCGTAACGGCGCATCGCACGAAAGTTCGATCGTTGCGCCACCAATGAATGCGCCGCTCGACATGATAACGGGATCGATATATCCCGGCACGGCACCCGGCTCCGGACGGAATCTTGCATTCAATGGCATTGCCCGCTGAAGCCCTTCGGCAAAACGTACCAGCGCGGACGGATCTCCCAGACGAATCGCTTGAACGATGTCGGTGCGGGGTGCGCCGGGTGCGGGATCGACATAGAATCCCAGCTCCTCAAAAAGCGCGGCCGCGAAATCGAGCCCGCGAAGCGTCTGTTCGACGATCAACGGCGCCAGGAACAGTCCTTGAATGAAGGCGCGTCCGAAGCCCAGAGTTGGCCCGAGAGCGGCACCGAGTCCGGGCGCGTAGAGACGTGTTGCGACGCGGCGCACAAGGTCTGCACGACCCGCCACGTAGCCGCCCGCCGGTGCGAGCGATCCGCCGAGATTTTTGATGAGCGATCCCATGACGAGGTCGGCACCGACGTGCGTCGGTTCCCACGGTTCTACAAGTTCGCCGTAGCAATTATCGACCAGAATCAGCGTTTGCGGACTTGTCTTGCGAATCGCAGTGAATAAGATCTCCGATTGCGCGATGTCGATCGATTTGCGCGACGCATAGCCGCGCGAGCGCTGCACGAAAACCGCCGCAACAGGGCTTTGGCGCAATCGGCGTTCAACGCCGGCAACGTCGACGGTGCCGTCGTCGGCAAGCGGCACTTCATCGTAATTGATGCCCTGCGTGACAAGCGAATCGGGCGCTTGCGCGATCGCGTTGCGCAAGGTATCGTACGGACGGCCTGCGACGGAAAGCAACGTCTCTCCAGGGCGGACGCATGCGGCAAGGGACGTTACGATGGCGTGCGTTCCGCTGACGATCGACAGTCGCGCAAGCGCGGCTTCGGTGCCGAATACGCGTGCGATAAGCGATTCGTAGCGCTCGCGTGCTGCATCGTCGTAGCCGTAACCGCTCGAACCGGCAAGATCGCTATCGACGATGCCTTCTTCGAAAAAGGCCTGTAAAATATAGGTTTTTACCTTAGCCTGCGCGGGATAACAAAGATTGGCCGTGCGTTCTTGTGCGCGGAGTGCGGCAGCGCGCACATGGTTTCCGACGGCGAAGCGGTCGCAAAGAAGATCGATCAAACGGTTTGCTCCAAGTGCCGTTCGTACGCACGAACGAAGGGAAAATAAATTGCCGTTGCGATAGCGATGTTGATTGCAGCCAGCACGACGGCGCGCCAATCCAGCGTTGCCAAAAACGTCGAGATAAACGTTGGAATCGAGGACGGCACGTAGTAAATCGGCCGCCCAACGATGTTCAATGCAACCGCGACGTAGGTTGTGGTGGCGAGCAAAATCGGCACCAGCACGAACGGCGGAATCAAAAATGGATTCAGCACTACCGGCACGCCGAAAAGCAACGGCTCGTTGGTGTTGATCAACGCCGGTAGAATGGTTGCGCGCCCAATGACACGCAATCGCGGAACTCGCGAAAGCGCAAGCAGCACCGCGAGTGGTAACGTCGCGCCGGCGCCCCCGGGAAAGACGAAAAGAAAAAGCGATACCACCACAATGTGCGGCAACGGTTCGTGATGCGCAAACGCGGCGGAGTTCTGTGTTTGCAGCGTTAGGTACACCGGCGTGACGACCGCCGCGAGTAACGCCGGCCCGTGCATGCCGATCGACCACAACAACGTTTCAACCACGACGATGATCAGCAGCGCCGCATAGGTGTCGCCGAGATGTGCCAACGGTTCGAGCATCGTTGCGACGATTTGCGCGACCGATACGTGAGCGACGCGTAAGGCGATGCAAAGGAGCACCGCAGCCAACGCTCCGGTCCATTGCCACGCGGGGAAACGAAAACGGCGCGCAAGCGAAATAGCGCCCGCGACAATCCCGCAGATCACGATCGCGAGAAAGAGACTGCTTTCGCCGAACGCGCGCAGCGTGGCAAATGCACTGGTTTGGATCGGCGGAAACGACAGCGCGTAACCGACAGCGCTTGCAGCAACGAGCGGCAACGGGTTCAGCTGTGCGCGCACCGCATATCGCCACGCTAAAAGGGGCACCAGTGTTATGCCCATGATGCTGAACGCCGGAAGAAACGCTCCGGAAAGCCGCAATCCGAACGAGCGGCTGAAAAACGGTCCCGGTGCCGGCGTAAGTGGCAAAAAGACGATCAGCGCTGCGAGAAGCGCTAAGAAGCTCCACGGAAGCGCGTCGCGGAGAGCAACGACGAAGGGCAGTTCGCCAAACCAGCGCATCGCTGGGGCGAACCGCTCTTCAAACCACAGTTGGAGATTAGAGCCGGCGGACGACAGCCTCGACGCGGCCGATGATCTCGACATCGCTCGCGTAGATTGGCGTCATGCTGCGATTCTCCGGCTGCAAGCGAATGCGGCCGTCTTCGCGATAGAACCGCTTCACGGTCGCGTCGCCTTCTACCATTGCGACAACGATCTCGCCGTTCGTCGCGGTCTTCTGCGGACGAACGAGGATCAGGTCCCCGTCCAAAATCGCCGCTTCGATCATTGAGTCGCCTTGGACTCGCAGCATGAACGAATCGGACGACTTCGGCACAAAGGCCGTCGGCAGCACGAACTCGCCTTCGAGGTTCTCTTCCGCCGTTATAGGAATGCCCGCCGCGACCTTACCGACGATCGGCATCACCACGCTGTCGGGAATCACTGCCGGCGTGCCGGGGAATTCCGATCGCAATGCGCGCGGTTTCGTTGGATCGCGCGAGATGAGCCCGCGTTTTTCTAGCGCCTTGAGGTGGGCGTGGATAGTCGAGGACGATGAAAGCCCTACGCGTTCGCCTATCTCGCGGACCGACGGCGGGTAGCCCCGCTCGACCGTAAACTGGCGAATTACATCTAGTATGCGCTGTTGCCGCTCGGTGGCCGGCTTCTCGTTCATAGATTTCTCCGGAAAGGTATCGGCCGAAATGCCATACGTATGGCACCGGTTTGCTTTACAACCGTACCACAGGACATTTGAAAAGGCAAACATACGTTCGGAGCAAGCTTGACACGGCTCGAAAGACATGTGCTAAAATCTAGGGGACGAACAGGCGTTTGGCCCAAGATATAGACCGACTCGTGTACGAACGCTCGTTTGCCACAAGATATAGAAGGAGCGAAAACGGTGG
The DNA here is from genome assembly GCA_964546935.1 of uncultured bacterium. GTDB lineage: Bacteria > Vulcanimicrobiota > Vulcanimicrobiia > Vulcanimicrobiales > Vulcanimicrobiaceae > JALYTY01. The sequence goes on from CAZJLJ010000025.1 coordinate 43,419, forward strand.
TTACGCGCAAGAAATTCACCCTGATGCCGGCGATCGCGCTGGCTGCACTCAGTCTAATGGTGACGCTGCCGACGCTTTCAAGCATGCATCTGTATGCAGCAGGCGTTCAGCGGTACGCGACCGTTACGGTTCATCCCGGAGATACGCTTTGGTCGATTGCTTCCGCGCACACAACCGATAACGGCGAGGTGCAAGAAACGATCGATCGCATCACCGAAGCAAACCACCTTCGCGCATCGGATATCGCACCGGGCCAAAAACTACGCATTCCTCAGTAACCACCAATACTACGCACGCGAAAAGAGCGCTGTTTTAGCGCTCTTTTTTTATTTTATGAAGCGTACTCAGTTC
>CAZJLJ010000026.1:0-2463 GCA_964546935.1 uncultured bacterium
GCAAAATAGGCGTTCTAGGCACATGGGAGCGTACGAGTCTGGTGGCTCGCACGGTCTTCAAAATCGCTGAGGCCGCCTAACCGCGGCTGGTAGGTTCGATTCCTACACGCTCCCGCCACGTTTCATCGCGTTCCGCAGTTTGTTCGCCGTCGCGGACCGCGAGCACAGGAATGTCGCTTTGCTCGAGGAGCCGCACGCACACGCTGCCCAAAATCGCGCGCATTACTCCTTTGCGCCCGTGCGTTCCAACCACTATTAAATCCGCCTTGGCTGCGTGCGCGACGTTCAATAGGACTGACGCCGGAGCGCCGTCGATGCGGTCGGTTACGATTGAAAAACCTCGTTCCAACGCAAGCTCTGCCGCGCTTTCCAACGCGTTGTCGGCCTCCTGCGCCAGAAGATCCGGCGCCCCATCCGGCGCACGCGTTAAACCGCCGGCCTCGATGTAGTCGACGGCTGCAACAACCCTTATTTCAGGCATAATTTTGAGGTCGCCGGCAAAATCGAGCGCGACCTGTAAGGCCCGGTGCGCTATTTCGGATCCATCCGTCCCGACCACGATCGTTTTAATCATTTACACGTATATTCGCACACCCGCCGCCATCGTGCGAAGAGGGCTCGGCACGCCGGAGATTCACGTGGACCGCCGAATTTTGTGTTAGCTCAGCTATGCCGGGACATTTGTTGCTCGCCGCCACCATCGCCGCCGCTTCGGCGCAACATTGGATCGCGGACTCGAACACCGCAATGGCAATTACCGGCGATGTTACGTTCACGCCAACGCGCATCGCGTTTCAGAACGGCAGAGCGCTTCCCATCCGGCGAGAGTCCCGGGGAACGTACGAAACCTATCGAGTGCTTTCTCGTTCCAACCCGGTTTTGCAGAATGGAAACACGGTGTGCGGTCCGTCCGCTCCGTCATACCTTACGGTGCGGTATGGCCACGACCGGTCCTCAACCGAAACCGCAGTGTACGTTGTGTTCTACACGGGCGCAAAGCCGCCGCACCGTTTCGAGGACCCCTCGAACCTGTGTGCGACGTTCACTTACTCGATGAAGCCGGTGCAGACCGCGGTTGCCTTATCCCACTGAGGTTCGGAAGAGTTTCGGACACAGAAGCACGTCGACCGGCTGACCCGCAAGCGAGTCGATATCGTCTTCATTAACGTTGAACTGGATACTCTGTGGCCATCCACCCCATGGCTCGGGGAACGGGACTTTCAATTTGATGTAGTGGTATTCGCCTGTTGCCGTAGCCAACCGCAGGACCAGCATTTGCGATTCGCGCGGAATCTTCGGGTCGGAGTAAAGCCACACGTAGAAAGCATCTTGATCGTTTTCTACGTTGATGTTCGACGGCAGTGGATCTTCTACGGGCTTGTTGCATTGCGTATCGCCCGGAAACAGCACGAAGGTCGGCGCTACGTAAAGGAATGACGGCGGCGCGGTGCCCTGTAGCAACATCGGCTGGGTTCTGGGGGGCTGCCCCTGTACGAGCGTTTCGTTGATGTTTCGGTTGTGCTCGGAGAGCAACGCCCAGTAATCCGTTGCGCTGCAGCCATATTTCGGGGTGGTAACTTGGACCTGAAAAATGCCTTGCGGAACGTCGAATTCATACTGCAGCGTCGAACCGTCGCCGCGATCCACCGTGAGCGATTTCTGAATGCGTTCGCGTCCGGTGCGATCGACGAGTTGTACGATCGCGGTGACGGACCTTTCCGGCGAAAGTCTTGCGACGCGGCTGCACATCGCGGCGTGCAGAACAACATGCGACATTCCGATCACTGCAATCTCTCCTTAGTCCTTGGTGAGGGATTCATTTTCGGCTTTCAAGAACGAACCTCATGTATGACGCGCGGCGAGTTGATACGCACCGGTGCGAGCGGCGCATTGCTGCTCGGCGTCGTATCGTGCGCGCCCGCCGCCTATGATGACGAGCGGACAATGCTGCGTGTGATCAGCTCGGCAATACTTGCAGGCGCGTTGCCGTCCGGGCCCGGCGCCGCGGCGTCACTCGATGCTGCCGTCGATGGCGTAAAAACCGCGATATCCGGATTGCCGCCTTCCGTGCAGCGAGAGATCTCACAGCTTTTTTCGCTATTGCAGTTTCCCCTCACCCGTGCTTTTGTTGCCAAGGTGCGCGCTCCGTGGTCACGCGCTTCAGAACAAGACGTTGTAGCGTTTTTGGAGCGCTGGCGAACCAGCAACACGCTTCTGTTCCGCAGCGGATATCAAGCGCTGCACCAACTGGTCTATGCCGGCTGGTACGGCGGCGACGTTGCTTGGCAAGCAACCGGATACGCCGGTCCGCCGGTCATTTCGTGATGTCGGAACGCTTTTCGCAATGATAGCCGACCCGATCGCTGCGGGGTTGAGCCGCGGTTGGCGCGTCGAAGACGCGTCGACGTTCGACCGGGATCGCACGATCGATTGCGATGTTGCGATCGTCGGAACGGGCGCGGG
>CAZJLJ010000026.1:2563-17086 GCA_964546935.1 uncultured bacterium
CCGAATCCCAACAACGCGCTTTTGCGCGACGGAGCCGCGAAGCTCGGCATCCCGACCGCAGTCATTCCGCGAAACGTTCACGGTTGTAATAACCTTGGATATTGCGGCATGGGCTGTCCGATGAATGCGAAGCAGTCGATGCTTGTCACAACCATTCCGGCGGCGCTGGATCGGGGTGCGACACTGTTCGTACGCACCCGCGCACAACGGTTTCTTCACGACCGCAATCGCATCACCGCACTTGAATGTGCAGCGTTGGACAGTAGCGGGTTGCGGCCCGGGCCGCATTCGGTCACGGTTCGCGCCCGGACGTACGTTGCCGCCGGCGGTGCTATCAATACGCCCGCGCTTCTTCTTCGCAGCGCCCTACCCGATCCATACAAAACGCTCGGCACGCGAACTTTTCTTCACCCCGTTGCCGTTTCAGCGGCGCTCATGCCCGAAGTTGTCGCGGCGTTTTCGGGCGCGCCGCAGTCAATCTACAGCGATCATTTTTTACATACGCAGCCGATTGACGGCCCTGTAGGATATAAGCTTGAGGTTCCGCCGGTTCATCCGGTTCTGATGGCGACCACAACGCCGGGCTACGGCGTCGATCATGCGCGTTTGATGAAGAACCTTCCGAATACTCAAGTCATCATCGCGCTTTTGCGCGACGGATTTCATCCAGAAAGTAAAGGTGGTAGCGTGGGCCTTAAGGCCGACGGCACACCACTGTTGGATTATTCGATTTCCCAATATCTATGGGACGGAATGCGCCGTGCGCTATTAACGATGGCCGAGATCCAATTCGCTGCCGGGGCAAAAAGCGTAGTACCGATTCACGAGGCTATGCTCGAGCTGCATTCGGTCGGCGCAGCACGCAAGCAAATTCCGCAACTGCGGATGGAGATTCTTCGGATGTTCGTCGTGAGCGCCCATGTGATGGGTGGTTGCGGCATGGGCGCGGATCCACGCACCTCCGTCGTCGCGAGCAACGCGCGGCATCACCAGCTCGATAATCTTCACGTATTCGACGGATCGGCGTTTCCAACAAGCATCGGCGCCAATCCGCAGCTCTCGATCTACGGCATAGTGGCACGAAACGCAAGCGGGCTCGCGCAAGAACTCACCGGCGGTCGCGGCGAGCCGATAGCATGAAGGGACAGAACGGCCGGCGGCCAAGCGCTTGCGAATGGAACATACGCTTGTTCACTTGGCCGCAACGGCGGCATGGCTGTTCTTCATTCTGTTCGTCTTCGCCGTGATCGGCGTGATCGCGACGATTCGTTGGATCGTCAACTTGGTGACTAGAGGCGAGCGCGCAGTGGTCAGCGGCGTGGAGGGCGTCGAAGAGCGCATTACGCACCGCGGTCCGTAACTAAAAGAGGATCGTTTGAAACTCTGCGACGGTCGTAAAACCGACGCGGTCGTAGAGCGCAATCGCGCGCTCGTTGAAGTCGTTCACATATAGCGATAACGACGGCGACATCGTCAGAAGCCGTTCGCAGACCGCGCTGAGCGCGGCCGTTGCCAATCCTCGTCCTCGCATCTCCGGCGGCGTCCAAATGCCTTGCAATTGCGCAGTTTGCGGACTCCACGGTCCAACATTGCAATAGAAACAGAGCCGTCCGAACGATTCTCCGACCCACCACAATCCGCGATCGATCATCGCACGAACGTTTGCAGTAAACTCCGGGGACGAACGGCGCGGGTCGTATTCCAGCTCCTGCGCGATCATCATGGCTGAGTTGTCGGCGACCTGCATCCACTCGTCGATGCGCGCTTTGCGCCCGACAACGGAATGGTCGTACGCGTTGAGATCGCCGCGTTGCAATTCCATGACGTATTGCCGCTCGCGCACGAGGCGCGGAGCCGGATGATCGGGTCCGACGCGTTGCCAATACGCCGCGATCGTTTCGCGTGGTCCGACGATCATGCGTTCACCGAAGTGCCGCCGGCCCACCGCGGCAAAAGCGTCGATCGCCGCGTCATCTTCGGCTGCAATAACGACTTGCCGGCCGAAATACCCGACGCCGCGTACGTTTCCCGAACCGTCATATGCTACGTGAATCGCGTCGCGTGTTGCCGGAGCAACGTCGAACAAGATGAGATACGTTAAAAACACGTTCTCGACCGGCGCGCGCGAAAGATAAGCAAGCGCCGCCCCTTCGTGCTTGCTCGTGAGCCTTTCGGTGGAAATCGTTAGTCGAGCGATTGTACTACCAGCGGTTTAGTTGTCGGTTGTTTGCTGCCGCCTTGCGGTTCGACGCTGAGCGCCACCGCAGCGGTTTGATCCGCGTTTTGCGGCAGAGCGATGACCGCGGCGCCGTGAGCATCCGGTACGAACGTGACGGAAGGCTCCATAAGTTTTCCGCCCTTGGGCAACGTCCACGCTTGATAAACTTTCCCACGCTCGGGCGCCGGCATGTCGTGCAACGTTAGATAGAGCCGGTGATTCACGCGAACGATTTGTCCCTGGGCGATATTGAATCGTTGCGCTTGTTCGCTCGTAAGGTCCGCTACGGTGGCCCGTTCGGATGCAAGATTTTGGGCCAGCGCAGTAGAGCGATGCTGCACCTGCGCGAGCTGCGATTGCTCGGACTTCAGCTGTTGCATCAGCGAAAGGTTCATTAGAGACGAGTAGAGTGCGATGGCGAAACACGCGGCAGCTACAAGGTATGGGGGCCAAACGACCGGGCGCGCGCGGCGTGCTGGTGTCTTCGCAGCATCGTTCGTGTCTCTTCTAACCTGCTGCATGATGCGCGCCTTGAGCAGCTCGCTCGGGACGACCGCTCCTTGTGTGTTATCCGCGCATGCCTCGGCCGTCATTCCAACCGAAGCGGCAGCAGGTGCCAGCGCGCGATATTCCGCGGCGCAAGTTTCGCAAGACGCTATATGGTCTCGCACGCGCCGGGCATCCGCAGCGGGCAGCGCACCGAGCGCGTAAACCGCGACGTCGTCCAGCATCGCTTCGTGCTGAGCCGTCATACCGTCACCAACCCGTCGAGCATCGAACGCAGCCGTCGAAGTCCCGCGCGAATGCGCGTTTTTATCGTTCCGAGCGGAATGCCGGTGCGTCGCGCGATCTCTTCGTGGGTAATTCCCGAGAAAAATCCCAACTCGATTGGTTCGCGTTGTTCCGGCGGCAGCGATTCAAGCGCTGTGCGAAGCCGCGACGCATCGATGCTTGCGAACGCGACATCTTCGATGGAATCGGCTTCCGGCAAGCTTTCCGGTAGTTCGCTCTCGGCTCGCCCGGCGCGCGTTCGAAGCATGTCGAGCGCGCGATTTCGCGTTACGCGCACGATCCACGCCGCGAAATTGCCTCCGCGAAAGAGTTCCGGTGTGCTCCAAAGTTTCAAGAATACCGCCTGCGTCAGATCTTCGGCCGCCGAGACGTCGTTCATCATGCGCGTGGCGACTCCGTAGACTAGCCGGTGAAAGCGATCGTAAAGCAATTCGAATGCATCCGCGTCACGGGCGCGCACTCGGGCCATCAACTCCTCGACGTCGCGATCCACGCACCACTGCTTCCGCTTTCTCGCATCCCTGACCTCGAATCCATAACGTGCTTGGGCTTCCGGCAGATTCTGTGAAGCCGAAAGGGAAGATCCCCAAATGGATGCGCTCATCGACCGCTTGAGATCCGCCCGCTCGGTGCTTGCCTTGACCGGTTCGGGTATTTCCGCTGAGAGCGGTTTACCGACGTTTCGAGGAACCGGAGGCCTTTGGCGCACGCATCGCGTGGAGGAGCTCGCTTCCCCCGAGGGCTTTGCGCGCGATCCGCTTCTCGTGTGGACTTGGTATAACGAACGCAATGCGGTCCACCGAAAAGCGCAGCCGAATGCCGGGCACTATGCGCTTTCGGCGCTGGAAGAGCGGTTCGCCGCTTTTACTCTGGCGACTCAAAACGTCGACTCATTGCACCTTCGTGCGGGCTCGCGAAACGTCGCGGAACTTCACGGAAGTTTGCGGGTCGCACGTTGCAATCGTTGCGGCGAGAGACGTCCGCTCGATGCATCGGGATTGCCGTTCGATGAAATCCAGCACGCCTGCGGCGGTAGATTCCGTCCCGACATTGTGTGGTTCGGCGAACCGCTCCCGCAAGAACCGTGGAGACGCGCCGCAGAAGCCGCTGCCCGCGCCGATGTGATCCTGGTAATTGGAACGAGTGCGGTGGTGTATCCGGCGGCTGCGCTTGCAACGCATTACGCAGGCGAAGCTTATATTGCTGAAATCAATCCGGAAGAGACGGCGATCAGCGATCGAGTCGATTGTGCGATCCGCGGCACCGCAGCGGAAAAGTTACCGCAACTGGTCGAACGGCTTTGAACTTACGGCGGAAGTTGAACCGGCGGCCCTTGGTCGTCTTCGTACGTTCCGGAGACGACGGGTGCTTCGGGCAGAGCGGGCCGATCGTCGTCTAGCAGCGAGAAACGGCCGCCTTCGAATTCCGGTAGGCCGGTAATTCGTTCGTCGAAAAGATTCGGCGCTATCGAGGCTCCATCGCGCCGAATCGGTTCGCTTTCGCGTTCAGGCTCAAGATAGGCATCGGGTTCGACTCCAGCGCTCGCGGGTGTCTCGTACGTATGCACGGTCGTTTGCTTAAAGGCGCGCTGCGACGGTAACGTGAGCAAATCGTCTTCGGCTGCACGACGCGTAAGCCCGCGAATGATAAATGCATTTTGTAAACGGCGAAGGCCGCGAAGCGGCAACGAAGAGGTGGGAACGCCGATGAAGAGATCGCGTACGGCGCCGTACGTCGTTTCCGAAGCCACGATCGAAGCGTTCAGTTCTTCCGAAGCTGCTTCCAATCTCGCCGCAATGTGCGCCGGGTTGCCGATGATCGCGAACTCGCGGCGTTGTTGAAATCCCGTGTCGCCGGCGACGATTTTTCCCGAGTTAACGCCCATGCCGACCGAGATCGATTTCCGGCCCTGCGCCGCCCAACGTGCTTCCATGGCATTAACCACGCGCATGATATCAAGCGCAGCGCGAAGTGCGCGCTCTTCCTGAAATTTTTCTTCGACCAAAACGCCGAAGACCGCGGTGACGGTGTCTCCGCGCAAGCTTTCAATCATGCCGCGGTGCCGTTGTACGGCCTGTCCTACGATCGTATAGAATTCGTTAAGATAGCGAAGCGTTTCTTCCGGAGTGAGCGATTCCGAAAAAAGCGCGAAGTTGCGAATGCGTGCGCTCAAGATCGTCGCGTAGTATTCGCGAGCCTCGAAGAGTCGCGCGTCTTTGCGTGCGAGCAGCTCCTCGACGACCGGAGGGGGCACGTAACGCGAGAAGAGAGCAACGGCGCGCTGACGCTCCTGCCGCTCTAGAACGTAGCGCTTGAAAAAGATCCAGGCGTAAATCGCCGCTCCGGCGCCTAAGGCAAGAGCGATGAACAGTAGCACCGTCATCGTGGGCTGGGACTTCCCGAGGCGATGCCGTTCCACCCGTCGTAGAACGTATGGAAATGGATGCTACGGCGCTTCTACGTGAGAAAATTCCGAATTTTCCGGGGTACGGCGATGAAGACGCGCGCCGCTTATCCGACGAACTCGTTCGCGCCTATGCCGGCGAGCTGCTGGCGAATTTGCAGCGCCGCGTCGAGCCGCCAGGGAACGGCGCCGACCGCCTTTCGAAAGTCTTATTACGCTGTGAATTTGCGAATCAGGTCGCGTTGAAACAGTACGAACATGCGAACCTCGATCCATCCAAAATCGAAGCGGTCGCGATGGCGGATTTGCAGATGATAAACATTGCCGAAAAGAGCCGGAACGTCGATGGCTTTTCAATCGACGCATATCTGGATCAAGTCGAGGCCGCGCTCGATCTGCGAGATCGGGAAATGGAATCCGCGCCAGCATAATGGTTGGTGCGATTTTCGCGCTGGTTGCGCTGCACGTTTTGCCGCGCCCCGCTTCGCTTGCGCCCCTCGCGTGTTCAGGAGGTTCGATCCGCGTCCCGCTTCGTGTCGATCCGTCGGCAGACGCGGGAGGGGTAGACGAAATCAACGAGCGGTGGAGCGCTCTTGGAATCGGAAAGCTACACCGCGGGCAGGCCCCGGCAATTCGGCTGCGGCGAAACGCTTCGCTCTCGAACGAAGCGTACTCGGTGCGAATCGATTCATCGGGCGTGACGATTGCGAGTTCCGCTGCGGATGGAGAGTTCAACGCGCTGATGACGCTCGCGCAATTGCCGGTTCGCGAAGGCAACGCGTGGCGATTACCCTGCGTTGAAATTTCCGATGCACCTGCGCTTCGCTGGCGCATCCTTAGCGACGACGTTTCACGTGGGCCGCTTCCGACGATGCGCTATTTCAAAGAACGGATTCGGACGATTGCGGCTTTCAAAATGAACGGCTATTCGCCGTACATGGAAGGCGTTTTTAAAAGCACGACCGATCCGCTTCCGGCGCCGCTCGATGGCATAACGCCGGCGGAATTGAGCGAACTTCAGCGGTACGCGCAGCGCTTTCACGTCGCGTTGATACCGGAACAGCAAACGTTTGCACATATGCATCAAACGTTGCGTGTTGAGGAGTACGCGCCGGCGGCCGAGTTTCCGCACGGCTTTTTACTTTCGCCGAACGTCCCGCTCGCAACTCAGTATTTGATGCGAATCATCTCGCAGGAGTTGGCAGCCGTCCGTAACCCGCCGTTTTTTCACATCGGGTCCGACGAGACGGCAACGCTCGGTGAAGGTGCGACAACGGAATATGTAGCGCGTTCCGGCGGACGCCCCGCCGTGTACGCGCAACACGTTACCCAAATAGCCAAGCTTGTCGCGCCGGCGCGAGTAATGTTGTGGGACGACGGGATCGAGGCGGATCCCACGATCATGCAGCACATTCCGAAGAATGCCGTCATCGTGAATTGGCATTACGGCAGCGAAGCTACGTATTTACCGTACATTCATCGCATCGCTCAAGGCGGGCTGGAACAGATGGTAGCGCCGGGAGCGAACAACTGGAACAATCTCTTTCCCGACTTGAACACCGCGATTCCAAACGAACGCCGTTTCATCGATGAAGGCAGGGGTGAACGCGTTCTTGGGCTCTTTCAAACGGTGTGGCACGACGATGGAGAAACGCTCTTTGAAGCGACTTGGTATCCGGTGTTGTATGCGGCAGCATCTGCGTGGGAACGTGAAGATGTCGATCCGAAGCGGTTTCTCGCCGATTTTCCGAATGCGTTCTTCGGCGTGGAAGACGAAGAGTACGCAAAGGACCTTCAACACCTAGCCGATGCTCAGAGTGCGGTTGGAACCGCTTCCAACAAGCGTTTCTGGGGCGATCCCTTCAACGGGTTCGATGCGGCACAGATGGCAAATGCCGATCTCTCCAAGCTGCGGCTGAATGCCGAAGCGGTAGAGAAGCATCTCATCGCAAACCGGCCGCCGCTCCATGCCAACGCCGCTTCCGTCGAGTTTCTTGCCGCTCGCCGTTTCGATGCGTTGGGGCGGCGGTACCAAATCGCGCAAGAAGTTCGCAAGTATTTCGCAGATGCAACCGAACATCCGGCCGATGGTGTGCGCGACCTCTTCTGGTGCAAGTATTGGTTTTGGGAGTTGCGCGACAACGATGAAGAACTCGCGCCGCTCTACGAGCGGGCGTGGCGGTACGAAAATCGCGAGAGCCACTTGCAAAGCAACTTAGAGCGGTTTCACCTGGACGCGCAAGTAGCGATTCGCCGGGCGGACGCAATCGACCGCGTGACGTACGAACACTATGTGCCGAATCACACCCTGCCCTCGCTGGAGAGCGTGCTCCGTGACGACAAGCCGTAGATGGGAATAGCGGTTCTCGTCGTGTTTCTTGCGTTTGCCGCGATGATGTATTTGCGGTGGATGCCTGCGATCTTAGCGGTTCCCTTGATGGCTTTCGTCATGTCGCTTGTCGCCGGCGTACCAATTACGCAAATCGGCACGCTGGTCGTTGCGGGCGCGTCTTCGCTTTCATCGGTCTACGTAGCGGTTATCTTCGGCGCGATGCTGGGACGCGTAACGCTCGACACGGGCATCGCTCGTGCTCTCGTAAACCTCGCGGCCGAATACGGTGGCGAACAGCCCTTCGTGCTCGCGCTCGTGCTATGCGCCGTCGTCGCACTGCTGTTCACGTCGCTCTCGGGGCTCGGTGCGATAATCATGGTGGGATCGATCGTATTGCCCATCATGATGACGACCGGCGTGCCAAGGCGAACGGCCGCGACGCTGTTTCTCATGGCGTTTGCGCTTGGTTTCATTTTCAACATCGTCAACTGGAAGTTCTACACGCAGTTTTTCGGCATTGCACCGGAGCAAATGACGCGTTATGCCGTCGTGCTGGCGATCATCGATGCCGCGGTGTTGGTTATTTACGCGATCGTTGCGTTCCGGCGCGAGCGCGACTACGCCACGTGGGCGGTACGGGCTGAACAAAAAGAAGAGCAAGGCGTTCCCCCGTGGGCGTTGCTTACGCCGGTCCTTCCGCTTGTTCTCTATTACGCGGCGCACGTGGACGCGACGATCGCCTTTATTCTTTCGGCGTTTTATGGCGTGCTTGTGACGCGCCCACGCGCGGCAGTTCCGACGATCGTTGCAGCCGCAATTCGCGGCGTCGAAGACGTTGCGCCGGCGGTGTTGCTGTTCATCGGCATCGGAATTCTGTTGACGTTGACGAAAGCGCCGCAGTTCACGGAAGTTCTGCGACCGCTCGTTGCCGGCGGCTGGGCGCAAAATCCTATCGCGTACGTCGCAATCTTCGGAATCCTCAGTCCGCTCGTACTCTATCGTGGGCCGCTGAATCCGTTCGGCGTCGGCATCGCGATCTTCACCGTGCTCTTAGCGTCGCACACTGTTCCACCCGTGATACTCGTTGCGGCCATCATGGCCGTGGTTCAGGTGCAGAACGTTTGCGATCCTACAAACACGGCAAACGTTTGGGTGGCGAATTTTACCGGTGTCCCTATCGACGAAATTACGAAACGGACGCTGCCATACCAAGTCTCCGTAGCGACCGCCGCTACGTTAGTGGTGGTTCTTGCGGCGCCTTCGCTTTTCGGCGTGCGCGCTTTCGCCTCGGTCATCCCGCCCGCTATTGCCGATGAGCTTTCGGGTCTTTACGCGCCGGCTTCGTCAGCGGGTAAAATCGCCGTCGGAAACGACGGTTCGGTGTTAGGGAGCGCTGCAGCGGGCGAACTGGTCGCCCAATTGCGTGGCGCCAACCATCCGGCGTTCGAGTTTCGGGACGATCCAAACGCAACCGATTGCAGCAGCAAGCGGTATGCGGCGTATATCGACGTAACTACGTCGACCTTCAAACTCATCGAGGGAACCGATTTGGACGTCGGCTTACGGCTCTTAGACTGTGGCGGCTGGATCGTCGGCGAATGGCACGACCATGCTGTTTCTCCGCAAACGCCGGCGCCGGACGACGCGCGTGCGCTTGCTCGCGAGGGAGTGACGCGAATCTTCAGCTGGAGCGCAAGCGATCCGGAACATGCGAAGAACGTCTTCGAGCGCGGACTTGCCGCCGCGCCCGGTGACCCGCCCACCTACTTCTATACGCTTTTCAAGACGCTTGACGGGAATATGCGCGTGTTCGTGCGTGCAGGCGGACCTGCATACGATGCGGGTCTGCGCAGCGGTGACGTCGTCAATAAACTTGACGGGAAGTATTGGTGGGAGTACGGGACGTATCAAACGCAGGCGCGTGCATACGACGGGCAGCCCCATAGCTATGAAGTCCAGCGCGGCAGCAAAACCCTCGAAATTCAACTCGGCGCGCCGTTCGATCCGAGTTTAGGAAAGGCATCATGACGACCACGACCATCGATTCGAAACTTGCGGAATACTGCGACACGCACCACGAGTCGTATTTGGAAGAGCTGAAGCGTTGGATCGCCGTGCCGTCAGTTTCGGCCGATCCCGCGCATAAGGGAGACGTGCGTCGCTGCTGCGAGCGTCTGGTGGAACGCATGAACGAAATCGGTTTGGATGCGAAGGTTTTGGAGACAGGCGGCAATCCGATAGCGTACGGCCAATGGCTAAACGCGCCGGGAGAGCCGGTCGTCCTGATTTACGGGCACTACGACGTGCAACCGGCCGATCCGGTAGAACTTTGGCAGACTCCTCCGTTCGAAGGGACCGTTCGCGACGGAAAGATTTACGGACGCGGCGCGGTCGACGACAAAGGGCAAGTGTTGATGCACCTTGCCGCGATCGAAGCGCACATGAAGACGCGCGGGTGCCTTCCGATCAATATCAAGGTCGTGATCGAGGGCGAAGAAGAGATCGGTTCGCCGAACTTCGAACGCGCGCTTGAACGTTATAGCGATTTGTTCAACGCGGATCTCGCGGTAATCAGCGACACGGCGGTCTTCGCGGAAGACGTTCCTTCGTTAACTACGAGCGTGCGCGGTTTGGTGCACTGGGAGATCACGGTTCACGGCCCTTCCGCCGATTTGCACTCCGGATATTACGGCGGCATCGTACGTAATCCGATCGAGGCACTCGCGAACATCATCTCCGAGCTGAAAGACGCCGATGGCCGCGTTGCGGTTCCGGGCTTCTACGACGGCGTACCCGATTTGGAACCGGCACATCTTGCGGAGTTGCGTAATCTTCCGTTCGACGAAGTTCGCGAAGCATCGCATTTGGGCGTTCCCGAACTTGCGGGCGAACGTGGGCGTTTACCGTTGGAGCGTATGTGGTTTCGTCCCACCCTCGAGGTGAACGGCATCTGGGGTGGTTACCAAGGCCCGGGAACGAAGACGATCATTCCGTCGTGGGCAAAAGCGAAACTATCGGCGCGTTTGGTCGGATCGCAAGACCCGGTGCGCGTTCGCGCCCTCGTTGCGGAACAAATCGAACGGCTCGCGCCGGCCGGCGTGCGGGTGACTGTCGAACACGGCGGTGAAACGCCCGCGGTTGTGATTGCTCGCGAGCACTTTGCGGTTGAAGCAGCGGCTCGTGCAATGAAAGCCGGCTTCGGAAAGAGACCCGTCTTTATAGGCACTGGCGGTTCGATCGGCCCCGTAGCGAGCTTCGATCGAATATTGAATCTTCCGCAAGTCATGATCGGCGTTGGCCTTCCGGACGATCAGATTCATGCGCCGAACGAAAAGTTCAATCTCTCGCAATTCTTCGGCGGCATCAAAACGATGGCGTGTCTATACGACGAACTCGCGTCCATGAATTCATGATTCTTTCGCTCGTTCAAGCTATCGCGTTTCAGCCGGGCGCGCCGCCGACGGCATTTCCCTTGCCGTCGCCGACAGCAACTTCGGTGTCGGAACGCGGCGTGTTAAGCGACGGCCTCGATTCACTGGCGGCGCGTGCGAAGCAGCAAACGGGCGGCACGCTCGGCGCCGTCGTTTGGGATCTTGCAACGGGCGTAAACATTCAGCGCAACGCGCAACTCGCATTTCCGATGGCGAGCGTGCAAAAGCTGCCGCTTGCGGTCTTGACTTTTGCAGCCGTCGATAGCGGTAAACTGCGGCTCGATGAGTCGGTGGAGCTGCAGCCGCGCGATATCGTGAGGCAAGTGAGCCCTATTGCGGATGAATACGAACGCGGACGGCACTCGTATTCCGTTCGCGAGCTCCTTACGCGGATGTTGCAAGATAGTGACAACACGGCCGCCGATGCAATTTATCGCATACTAGGTGGAGCTGAAGCGCTTAATTCGTCGCTTGATGCTATAGGCATCGACGGCATCGTTTATCGCACCGATGAAGCGGGATTGATCGCCGACGCAAAGGCGGGGCGGACGTTCGAACGTGGCGGCGACAATGCCGGGTCGCCTTCATCGATCGCAATATTGCTTGGTGATCTCGCGCAGGGAAAAGTTCTTTCCGCTGAGTCTCGCGCGCTCTTACGCGGCATGCTGGCGCAGGTGAACACCTTTCCCGGACGATTGCGCGCCGGCTTTCCCCCGAAAACCCACGTCGAGCACAAGACGGGAACTTCGTATACCGTTGCAGGCGTCACGGATGCAACCAACGATGTAGGCATCGTGAACGTCAACGGGAGAACGCTGGTCGTCGTTGCCATGCTGCACGACGCGCGCGGAAGCGACGCACAACGCGACGCGATTCTTGCATCCGTCGCGCGCGTCGCCTACGAAGCTACGCGCCTCTTCCCAACCCAATAGCGCGTGCGCAAGCTGCGTTTGGGTGTTGACGTCGGCGGAACGTTCACCGATGTCGTGGCGATCGACGCGGCGACGCGTGAATTGGTCGCTCGCGTTAAAGTGCCGACGACGCATCGCGCCACGGAAGGCGTTGCGGCCGGCATCGTCGAGGGCATCAATCGCATTTTGCGCGAGAGCGCGGTTCAGCCAACCGACGTCGCGTTCATCGCACATTCTACGACTCAAGCGACGAATGCATTGCTGGAAGGCGACGTTGCGCGCGTCGGAGTCGTCGGCATTGCGAGTCGTTTCGCGTGGGTCGCGCGGCGGCAATTGCGCTTTCGCGCGGTGGAGTTGGCGCCCGGCGTTACCTTTGCTCCGAATTTTGCTTTCAGCGAACGAAATGCTGCTGCAATTGCCGCCGCGGTGACGGCACTTGTTTCCCAAGGAATGGAAGCGATTGCCGCAAGCGCACCGTTCGGCGTGGACCGGCCCGGCGATGAAGCGTCCGCTGTCGAGGAAGCGAAGACACACGGCGTTTTTGCAACGAGCGGACACGATATCTCATCGATGTACGGTTTACGCGCACGCACGCGTACCGCGGCGCTGAACGCGGCAATTCTGCCGAAGATGGTTCGCACGGCGCGGATGACGGCGCAAGCCGTAAGCGATGCTGCCATCGGCGCACCGCTGATGATCATGCGGAGCGACGGCGGCGTTATGGATGTGCGCGAAATCGAACGGCGTCCGATTTTGACGTTGCTATCCGGGCCGGCCGCAGGGGTTGCGGGAGCGTTACTTTACGAGAACGTCACGGACGGCATCTTTCTGGAAGTCGGCGGAACTAGTGTGGACTGTTCTGCGATTCGTGCGGGCCAACCGCAGATGCGCCCGGCGCGCATTGGCGGGCATCGGACGATGTTGCGCACCATCGACTCGCGGACGCTCGGAATCGCCGGCGGCAGCATGCCGCGAATCGGCGCTTCAGGGATCGTCGATGTTGGACCGCGCTCGGCACACATTGCAGGCTGCGCGTATGTTTCTTTTCTTTCACCCGAACTGTTGGAAGGCGCACGCCTCGAGCGTTTTGCGCCAACACCACATGACCAAAACGACTACATGCGCTTTATTCTCGCCGATGGAACGGCGGCGACGTTAACGCCGACGTGCGCAAGTAATTTGCTTGGATTCGTTCCGGAAAATGCTTTTGCACGAGGCAGTGCCGAATCGGCACGCCGCGGTTTCGAGTTGCTCGCGGCGGAGATCGGCGGCGATGCTGAGTCGCTTGCGCGGCGTGTGTTGGAGATCGGCGCACACAAGGTGAAAAAGACCATCGATGAATTGATCGCTGATTACGAATTGCCGCGCGACCGCCTGGTTCTCATTGGAGGCGGCGGCGGCGCCGCATCTCTCGTTCCGTTCGTTGCGCACTCGCTGGGATTCGAGCATCGACTCGCGCGCGATGCAGAAGTGATTTCGCCGATCGGTGTTGCGCTGGCATTGGTTCGCGACGTTGTAGAACGAACGATCGTCGATCCGTCACCGGAAGATATCGTTCGCATTCGGCGCGAGGCTTCGGATAGAGTTATTGCTGCGGGCGCTGCGCCCGATCGCATCGAGATCAGCGTAGAGATCGACACGCAACGCAACCGGGTTCGGGCAACGGCTTCAGGCGCGACTGCGCTCGTTGAAGCGGCCGCACGCGGCGCACAAGGTGAGGAGGAACAGCGGCGCGTCGCCGCTCGTGCGATCGGAGCGGAGCCGGCAAAACTTTCGCGGTTCGAACTCACGCCGCTACTGACTGCTTACGGGTATGCAGCCGATTTGCGAATCGTGGACGAGCGCGCAATCGTACGCCTTGCGCTACGCAATGCGAAGATCGAACGCACCGTTGCGGGGAAGATCGAAGCGTCATTACGTGAAGCGATGGAGCGCGCAACTAGATTCGGCGATGTCGGGCGCTCCTTGCCCGAAGTTTACGTCATCCATGGCGGGCGCATCGCTGATTTCAGCGGGTTGGCGAGCATCGAGCAAGCGGTTGCACTTGCTCGCGAGGAAATCGGAGGCCGTGAGAGCGGCGAACCGATCACGATCGTGACGGTGCCACGGGCCGCGTAAGACCGCGACCAATCATTGCGCAATGTTCAGTAAAAAGAACAGCATTCGGAGGCGAAGATGCAAGACCGTATCGGTATCGTAGGGGCCACCGGGACCATCGGAAAGTCCTTAAGCGCCGCACTCCAGGCAGAAAACATTCCATTCAAAACTATCGCGCGCAAGAACGCGACGCGGATTTGGAATCCGGACGATCCGGCTTCCGTCCGAACTGCCTTTGAAAGTTTGGATACGCTGGTCTACCTTGTGGGCGTCGATTACACGAAGTTCGAGCTCCATCCAAAGCTAATGCGCGCGACGGTGAACGGCGCCATAGCGGC
>CAZJLJ010000026.1:17186-43375 GCA_964546935.1 uncultured bacterium
CCATTGATCGTCAAGATGTTGAATGAGCCGCGCATTTGGGGGAAGTGGTGGAATTTCGCCGGTTCCGGTACGATTACGCCTCGCGATTTCGCTAAGAAAGTCTTTGAAGAAGCGCATCGCCCGATGAAGCTTCAGGTCGCAAACAAACTCATGTTGCAGGCGATCGGACTCTTCAATCCGTTCATGCGTGAACTCGTTGAAATGCACTATCTCATCACCGATCCGGTTATCATGGACGACAGCCCACTGCGTTCGTTGCTCGGTAACGTTCGTGCAACGCCTTACGACGAAGGCATCCGCCTTACGCTTGAAGCCGAAAAGGCACGACAGGTTGCCGCGACGCAGTAAGGGACGATGCCTCGGCCCTACCGGCTTGGACAAAGAAAAGCTTCAGCAGAAGAAACGCGCGCTCGCATCATCGCGGGTGCGCGGGAGCTGTTGCTGTCGGAAGACGGGTTCAAGCACTTTACCATCGATGCGATTGCCCGCCAAAGCGACGTGGCTCGCATGACCGTGTACTATCAGTTCCAATCGAAAGCCGGCATTTTCGAGGCGATGGCCGACGACGTCGCGGAACGCGGAGAGATTCGCAAAAATGCCGCGGCGGCTTTCACGTGCGAAGACCCTCGCGAAGGCGTTGCGAAATTGATTTATGCCTTCGTGCACTTCTGGCTTTCGGATCCGGAGGTGATGCGCAAACTGCATGCACTTTCGATTCTGGATCCGGAATCGCAAGCGGCGGAACGCGATGCTTGGCGTTTGGAAGCCATCGAAACGATGATGGCGCGCTTGCGCAAACAGTACGGCTTGCCCGGCGGATCCGCGAACCGGCGGCACGTTGAAGTGCTTTACTTGCTCACGAGTTTTGGGTCGGTCGAAGGCCTTGCGCGACATGGGCGGAGCGAACGCCAAATCGTCTCCACCATTTGCGAGGCAGCCGGCGCGGAAATCGGCCTCGATTTTGATTGACAATTTGATTGTACTGTCAGTATAAATAGGGCATGGCCCTGACTCTGACGCTTATCGCTCTTCACGTCCTGGCTGCGGCCTTCTGGCTGGGCTCGACGCTTTTCCTGATTCTTTTCGTCGGCCGTGCCATCGCGAGCAATCCCGCCGAAGGTGGCCCGTTCATGCAGCGGCTGGTGCTTGTTTCCAGATTTCCGACAGCGCTTGCGATTGCGGGCGCAACCACAATTCTTTCCGGCTTTTGGATGTTTTGGATCGTTTCCGGGGGCTTCTCGCGCGGATTCATGAGCAGTCAAACCGGCATCCTCATTTCGATCGGCGCAGCATGCGGAATCGCCGCAACAATAACGGGCGCAATCACAGGCCGTCTTCGCGAACGCGGTGCGCCGTTCGCACTTGCGACCGCGACGCTGTTGGTAAGTGCGCTGGTTTTAATGACCGTCGGATCGCATATATAAAAAGAGCCGCGCGTGTGCGCGGCTCTTTTCAATTGAAGCGTGAGCTCTACGCTACACGCGCCTCGTCACGGCCAACCGTGCTGTGTCTGCGGCTGTATCCGAAATAAACGCCCATTCCGATGATGAGCCAGACGATGAAGCCAAGCCACGGCAGCGGAATTCCCATCACGGTCGGACTGCCGAACGCGAGTGAAAGCATCAGACCAAATGCGCTCAGCGCCGAAAGTGTTGGGATGAGATACGGTCCGAACGGCACCGAGAACCCTCGGGTTGTCGGGTACCGCTTGCGCAAAATCGGCAATGCGATCGAGACAAGGATGAATGCTGCGAGCGTCCCCATGTTCGTGAGCGATCCCACGACTCCGATCGGCGTGAACGCTGCGACCGTCGCGATGAAGAGCGTGAAGATGATCGTCGAGACGCCCGGCGTGCGGAACTTCGGATGTACCTTCGAGAAAATCGAAGGCAAAAGGCGGTCGCGCGACATTGCGAAGAAAACGCGCGTTTGACCAAACATCATGACCAACAACACAGTCGTTAGTCCAGCGAGGGCGCCGAGAGAGATAATGGCGCTCGCCCAGCCAAGGCCCACATGATCCATGGCAAAGGCCACAGGCGAAGGCACGTTCAGCAACTTGTACGGTACCATGCCTGTAAGAATCGCGACGACGATGATGTAGAGAATCGTGCAAATCGCAAGGCTGCCGATAATCCCGATCGGCAAATCTTTTGCCGGGTTCTTCGTTTCCTCGGCCGCGGTCGAAACGGCGTCGAAGCCGATGTAAGCAAAGAAGATGAAGGCCGCGCCGCCTAGCATGCCGGTAATGCCGAACGGAAAATACGGTACCCAATTTGCGGTATTAACGTGGCCGAACCCCAGCGCGATAAAGAACAACACGATCGCGATCTTTATCGCGACGATGGTGTTGTTTACAACTGCCGACTCACGCGTGCCGCGGTAGAGCAGGACGCCGATGAGGAGAATAATGCAAAACGCCGGTATGTTCATGATGCCGTGGAGGGGCAGTCCGCCCGGTCCAAGGTCCCAATGATTATGCTGCCACTGATCCGGAATGACGATGCCGAAGACGTTCTTGATGAATGTTGTGAAGTACCCCGACCAGCCAATACTGACGGTCGCTGCGCCTAGCGCGTACTCGAGAACGAGATCCCAGCCGATGATCCAGGCGACGAATTCGCCAAGCGACGCGTATGCGAACGTATACGCGCTCCCCGCAATCGGTATACGGCTCGCGACCTCTGAATAGCAGAGCGCCGCGAGGGCACTTACTATGCCGGCCACGACGAAGGAGATCGTCAACGACGGGCCCGATCGGGTGGCCGCGGCCACGCCGGTCAAGACAAAGATACCGGTGCCGATAATGGCCCCGATTCCCATGGCCGTCAGCGAAATCGGCCCTAGGGTTTTCTTAAGAGTATGGGGCTTGGAATCGTCTCCGCCCTCCGCTAATATGCGTTCGAGCGGTTTTACGCGTTGTAGCAGCATTAAGGCCGCTAAATTAACGATTAAAGCCCTTCCAACCTTGCCCTCGACTTAAATCGCTCTTTTGACTAACGTCGGACTCCAATAAAGAGTCCCCTGCCGGTGAGTCCTTCCGGATCGTATGTCACATCGAACTTCTTGGTGCGTTCAAAGGCGTTCCGGTATTCATCATTTGTGAAAAGCATTAAGCGGTGCGGCTCGGCAAAGGTGCGTACACCGTCGCGAGCCGCCACCATAAAGTTAAAATTTAGGATTGAAACGTTGCCGTCGGTGCGGCTTACGCTCATGCGTGCGACTTTGAGTTCCGGCTCATCGGCGAAGGCTGCATCGATGTGGCCGTCTTGCCACTGTTCCGGCCGGATCCACGGCTCGATAATGAGAACGCCGCCCGACCTCAAATGACGCGCGAACGTTTCCAGCGTTTGATCCAGCAGCCGCACGTTGGGGACGTAACCGATTCCGCCGAAAAGGCACGTTATTGCGTCGAAACGATTCCCTAAATTGAAACCGATCATGTCTTGAAGATGTAACGGAATATCGCCGAGCCGTTGTTGGGCGATGCCAAGCATCGCCCGATCGACGTCTAAGCCCTCGCACGCGTACCATTGCCGCAAATGCTCTAAATGACGTCCGGTACCGCACCCTACATCTAACAACGCGTTACCGTCCGAGTTTTTCTTTGACCCGATGATGTCGTGAACGCGTGCTGACTCTGCGGCATAATTTTTCCCCTGAGCGCGATGCAAAGCATCGTAGTACGCCGCCGAGCGAGCGTAAATCGACATGAGTTCCCCTTGGCAGAGCTTACGAAAATTGAAAATTACGTGCGGCTATAACGCGCGCGGCCGTTGGTTTGAACGGCATGCGGAAATGGCCTTCCAGCCAAGCTGACGAAGGGGCTGCTACTATGCAGGAGTACGACGTACTAGTCGTCGGCGGCGGCAACGCCGGGTGCGCGGCGGCACTTGCGGCTGCTCGGCACGGTGCACGTACCATGCTTGTCGAGCGGTACGGCTTTCTTGGCGGAACGGCAACCGCATCGATGGTCGGCCCATGGATGACGTTTCATTCCGGTTCCGACCGCATCGTCGGCGGCATCGCACAGGAGATCGTGGAGCGGCTCGTGCGTCGTGGTGCTTCACCCGGGCACATCACGGATTCGTCCGACTACGTCGCGACGATCACACCGTTCGATCCCGAGATTCACAAAGCGCTGCTTTTCGAGATGATGAAGGAGGCGAAGGTAAACCTTCTCCTTCACGCGTGGTTTCTTCGCGCCGAACTGCAAGACGATGAAGTGCAAGGTGCGACCTTCGCCACGGTCGGCGGCGAGCGATCGTATCGCGCGCGAACGATTATCGACTCGACGGCCGACGCGTTTGTCGCCGCATCCGCCGGCGTTCCCACGCAACAAGGGGATGCGAAGGGCCGCGTGCAGCCCGCCAGTTTGATGTTTCGCCTGAGCCACGCGGATCTAACGAAGACCGCGACGTACGTACGCATGCACGTAGACCAAATGCGCTCGTCGCTGAAAGCACATGAAAGAACGGCGCCTGCGCTTACCGCCGTCGCGGGGTTGTACGATTTGTGGCATCAAGCCCAGAACGACGGCATCGTGAACATTCCACGCGAACTGGTGTCATTTTTCATCTCGCCGTACCCCGATGAAGTCACCGTCAACATGACTCGCGTGACAAATATCGATCCGCTCAATCCCGACGATCTAACGCGAGCAGAGGTCGAAGCGCGACTGCAAGTGACGGAGTTGCTGCAATTCTTTCGCGAGCGCGTTCCGGGTTTCGAAAACGCGCGTATCTCGTCGACCGGCGCACAAGTCGGCATTCGTGAATCGCGGCGCATCGTCGGCCGTTACACGCTGAGCGCGGACGACGTTCTGCATGCGCGGCAATTCGATGATGCGATCGCGCGCAGCGCATATCCGATAGACATTCACAATCCGGCGGGCAGCGGCACGACGACACATCGCTTGGCGCCCGGCGAAAGTTACGAGATTCCATACCGGTGTTTGGTTCCGGTAAACCGCGAACGGCTGCTCGTGGCCGGGCGTTGCATTTCGACAACACACGAAGCACTCGCATCAACCCGCCTAACGCCGACTGTTATGACGCTGGGTCAAGCTGCCGGAACGGCCGCGGCTCTTGCGAAGAACCATCGCGTTCGCGTTTCTGAGGTCGATACGCAGAAGTTGCGTGAGACCCTGATAGCCGACGGCGTCGATCTGCGGAGAAGCTCGTGAATCCGGCGTTGGTTCTGGCACGCGAATACGGCGTGGCTATTGAATTTGCGGACTTGGGCGATTGGGGCGTCGATGAATTGCGTTCCGAATACGATCCGCAAGGGCCGGTAATTCGAATCAACATGCGCGTAGCCGAACAGATGACGCCTGCGGAGCTGGGAGAATTCTTTGCGCTTTGCGTCGGACACGAACTGTACCATCATCGCGAACACATCGGCGAGATTCCGCGTTTGGAAGAACGCGAGGATCGCGAGCTCGCTGCAAATAATTTTGCGCGCCGGCTTTTGGGCTTGAATCTTCGATAAACGATGCTGGTTGCAGGAATCGACGCCGGGCAAAGTTCAACCACCGCTGCCATCGCGGACGAAAGCGGGCGCATCATCGCGCGTGGAACGGCCGGCCCTGCGGATGAGATCGGCCAGAGCGCGCATTCAACCCGGCTTCGCGACGCGTTGGGCGGCGCAATTCAAAGCGCGTTGCGCGAAGCAAAACTTCCGAATGATTCGCAGTTCGACGCAATCGTCGCCGGCATAAGCGGATACGAAGGAACGATTTTCGGCGCGCCGCCGCATTTGCCGACTAAGCATTTGGAGCTGATGCATGATGCACCCATTGCGCACGCAGCTGCGCTTGGCGGAAAACCAGGCGTTGTCGTGATCGCGGGAACGGGTTCGGTCGCCTATACGCGTACGGCTGAAGGACGCGCAGCGCTCACCGGCGGCTGGGGCTATCTTTTTGGCGACGAAGGCAGCGCGTTTTGGATCGTTCGCAACGCGGTGTCCGTCTCCGCAACACACGAAGAGTGTACCGGCATCGACCGGTTGTTGAGTTTCTTCGACGTTCATTCGATGCGAGAGCTCGTGCGCGGTTTCTACGCCGGCAAGATTACGCGAGACGACCTTGCTTCATTTGCTCCGCTCTGCATCGAAGCGGCGAGAGCCGGCGACACGTGCAGCTGTTTGGAGATGCCTGTCCTTGATGCAGCGCAAGCTCTTGCCGAGCTTGCGATTGATGCTTCGGAAGACTCGGAAAACGTGCAAATCGCCTTCAGCGGCGGGCTGATGCGTGATGCTTGGTTCAAAGAGAAAGTTTACGACGCGCTCCGGCGCCGATTCGTGGAACTTAGTACGCGACGATACGAAATCATTGAACCGGCGCACGAGCCCGTGCTCGGCGCGGTACTGCTCGCACTGCACGCCGCCGGCGTCGAGGATCCGGCCATCGCGTGAGCATCCTAGAAGATTTGCGCGGCGGCCTCATTGTCTCGGTCCAAGCCTGGGCGGGATCCGCGATCGATGACCCGTTCGTCCTGGCCGCCATGGCGGCCGCCGCCGAAGCGAACGGAGCGGCCGGCGTGCGGATTCAAGGTGTGCCGAACATGCTCGCCGTTCGTGCACGCGTTACCGTACCGATGATCGGCATCATCAAGCGCCAATACGACGGCTACGAACCTTATATAACGCCTACATTGGAAGAAGTCGCCGAGATCGTGGAAAGCGGCGCCGATGTCGTGGCTTTCGATGCGACCGGACGCGAGCGTCCGGGCCGAACCACTATCGAAGAGCTGATCGGCGGCATTCATGCGGCCGGACGGCTTGCCATGGCAGACTGCGCCACCGCTGCCGATGGCTTGTGTGCGCAAGCGGCGGGCGCCGATATCATCGCAACGACGCTGTGCGGCTACACGGCCGAAACGAGAGGAATCCCCTTGCCGGCGCTGGAGCTAGTGAAGCAGTTCCACGAGTTGGAAGCGTTCGTCGTGTGCGAAGGTGGCGTGAGCTTGCCGGCGCAATTGGCGGATGCTTTCGATGCAGGAGCGAACGCCGTCGTAGTGGGTACGGCTATCACCAACGTCGATGCCTTAGTCCGGAGCTTCGCTGATAGAGCCGCAAAGCGCCCCTAAAGTAGGTGCGGCCGGGCGAGCGAATTTTTATAGTGTTAAAAGAAACCGCGGGTCACGGAGAGATTTTCCTTGGTTGAAAACAAAACGGCCGTTCGCCTCGGCCGCGGATTTTGGACTGCTACGGCGGTCCTTGCCGTCCTTTCGCTCATCGCAATTGTTTTCTGGGCCACGACGTCGATACGCATCGTCATGCCGGAAGTCGGTGCTCAGCCGGGTATCCAGATCGACGAGCTGTTCCGCTTTATGGCGGCGACCGGCTCGGCGCTCTTCATTTTCATCGCCGGCTACATCGTATATTTCGTAATTGCGTTCCGCGCGCGTCCCACGGATGCGCCCGACGCGATCGGCGTGCAGATTCACGACAATCATACGCTCGAGCTGTGGTGGACGCTGATTCCCTCGCTCTTTGTCGTGTTGCTGTCGGTGCTCAGCGTTCGCATTTGGTACGGAATTCAGATCGCCCAGCCGTCGAACGGCTTGGTCGTCGAGTCAATCGGGCATCAGTGGTTCTACACGTTCCGTTACCCGCAAGTCCACGGGGAAATTACGGACGAGATGCACCTGCCGGTCGACGTTCCGGTCGTTTTGAATGTCACGTCGGCGGACGTCATTCACTCGTTCTGGGTTCCGGACTTCCGTTTGAAGGCCGACATGGTTCCGGGCCTCGTCAACACGATTCGTTTTACGCCGAAGACGCCCGGACGCTATCAGCTCATCTGCACCGAATTCTGCGGAACGTTGCACGGCGCGATGAACAAGCAGGTCGTGGTCGTCGAAGATCAAGCGAGCTTCGATAAGTGGTTCCACGGTTGGCAAGTGAAAAACGCAAACGCCAGCGATGAATTGCCGAAGGCCTCGACCGGCGCGATCAGTCTCGCAGGCGGCGATCCGAAAGCCGGACAGGCGCTCTTCCAACAGAAGTGCTCCGCGTGCCACGCAGTCGGGCCGTTCTCGCAACGCATCGTCGGTCCGGGTCTCAAAGGCGTCCTGCACGATCCGTCGCATCCGAAGCTTGTCGACGGCGACCCGGCCACGCCCGAGAACGTCGCAAAGATTCTGCAGCAGGGCTACAAAGGCGACATGGGCGTGATGCCCAACGCCACGGCCAACGGCTTGTCAGATAAAGATATCGCGAACCTTGTCGCATACCTGGATTCGCTGAAGTAACCGGGAGTCAACCAGAAATAATGTCAGCAACAACAGCGGTACATGGCGGCGGCATCGCCGACCACATCCATCCTGAACCACAGGGATTCGTCCGGCGGTACATCTTCTCGATCGATCACAAGATCATCGGAATTCAGTACCTGATCACCGGTTTCGTGTTCATGGTGCTTGCGGGTTTGCTTGCGGAGGTCATCCGCACGCAGCTTCTGCACGCGAACGGCGGATTAGTCAGCAACGACACGTACAACGAAGTTTATTCAGTCCACGGATCGGCAATGGTCTGGCTGGTCATCATCCCGTTGATCACCGGCGGCTTCGGAAACGTGTTGATGCCGCTGATGATCGGCGCCCGAGACGTCGCATTTCCGTGGCTCAACTTGTTGAGCTTCTGGATCTTCCCGGTTGCCGGTCTTATGCTGTTCTCGTCTTTCCTGATGGGCGCGCCGGTTGCGGGTTGGACGGAGTATCCGCCGATGTCGCTGCAAGCCGGTCCCGGAACCTCGATGTGGGCGGCCGCGATTTTCCTCGTTGGTGTCAGCTCGACGCTTACCGGCATCAACTTCGTCGTAACGATGTTCAAGATGCGCGCGCCCGGGATGACGTTCACGCGCATGCCGCTGTTCTGCTGGGCACAGCTCGCAACTGCACCGTTGCTGATGATTGCAACGACGGCGCTTGCCGCGGCGCTCGCTGCGTTATTCATGGAGCGTCAGTTCGGCGTGCCGTTCTACGATCCGACCAAAGGCGGTTCGCCGATCATGTGGCAGCACATGTTCTGGTTCTACTCGCACCCCGCAGTGTACATTATGATTCTGCCGGCGTTCGGCATGATCTCGGAGATCATTCCGACCTTCGCGCGCAAGCCGATCTTCGGTTACAAGATGATCGCGTTCTCGTCGATGGCGATCGCGCTCGCGGGCTTCATGGTCTGGGCGCACCACATGTTCACGTCGGGTCTTGCGCCGTATCTGCAACTGCCGTTCATGATCCTTACGTTCACGATCGCAATTCCGACGGGCGTGAAGATCTTTTCGTGGGTTGCAACGTTGTGGGGCGGTAAGATCCACTTCACGACGTCGATGCTCTTCGCACTCGGCTTCCTGGCGTTATTCACGCTCGGCGGCATCACCGGCGTCTTCCTCGCCGCGGTTCCGTTCGATCTCCACGTGCACGGCACGTACTTCGTGGTTGCGCATTTCCACTACGTGCTTGTCGGTGGCAGCCTCATGGGGATCTTCGCCGGTATGTACTTCTGGTTCGCAAAGATGAGCGGCCGTTTGCTCAGCGAGAGGCTCGGCAAACTCCACTTCTGGCTGTTCTTCATCGGCTTCAACATGACGTTCTTGCCGCAGCACTGGCTCGGAATGCTCGGTATGCCGCGTCGCGTTCCGATCTACGATCCGCAGTTCACATTCTGGAACCAATTCTCGTCGGTCGGCTCGTACGTCATGACGCTCGGCATCCTTGTGTTCTTCGTGAACGTTCTGGTGAGCTTACGCTTAGGCAAGAAGTCGGGTCCGAACCCGTGGAACGCGCGCACGCTGGAATGGCAAATTCCGTCGCCGCCGCATTACTACAACTTCAAGCACATCCCGACGGTGTACGGTCTGCCGTACGACTTCTCGCAGCCGCTGCCGTACCGCGGGCTTGAAGAAGAACTTACCGATTCGCCCGTTGCTGTTGGAGCGCATTAATGGCAGTAGCATCGATTCCGCACGCCGGTCTTACCGACGGCCAGGTCGATCAGCTCTACGTCGAGACACGTGAGCTGCGGCTTCAGGGCTTCCTGCTCTTCCTGGTCTCCGACTGCGTTCTGTTCTCTTCGTTCATCTTTGCGTATCTCTACATGCGCAACAGCGGACAAGGTTGGCCGCCTCCGGGCGTTCATCGTTTGGACGTTGCCTTCGCAGCGGTGAACTCCGTGATTCTTTTCGGATCGGGAGCGACGATGCACTATGCACTCGAGAACTGGAAACACGGCAACTTCGGCCGTTACGCGCTCTTCATGATCTCGACGATCATTCTGGGTGCGATGTTCCTTGGCGGCCAGGGCTACGAATACACGAACCTGATCTATAACGAACACGTCACGTGGGCGGGCAGCGGCATCTTCGGTGCATCGTTCTTCACGCTCACCGGCATGCACGGCTTCCACGTTAGCGTCGGTGTCATTTACTTGACGATCCTACTGCTCCAGTCGGTCCACGGCATCTATACGAAGGAGAAGTACTTCGGCCTCACCGCAGGCACGCTGTACTGGCACTTCGTCGACGTCATCTGGGTCGCGCTCTTCTCGCTCTTCTATCTACTGTAAGGACTGGCGAATACATGGATATCGCATTGCTAGAGCGCACGATCGCGGTGATCGGCGGCATCGTCGTCGCTATCGTTTCGGCGATCGCACTTAAGAACGATTGGAAGACCCCGGGATTGGACAATCAGGTCTTCAAATTGATGCTCGCATTGCTCTTCATCGGCGCGGTCGTTGCGATGTTGGCGGGCGTGGGCGTCCTTGGCACTTTCCCGAAGGCGGCATAAACAATGATCGTACCTGACAGCGAATACATCGATTTCAGCGTCGTTCCGCGATCGCAGGGCCTGAGCAAAACAGGCGCGGTGTTCATCGTGCTCGGAATCATCGGCATCTTCATCATGGGCGGCCTATCCGTCACCTTCGCCGGTTTCGGCCACGTTTGGCCCGCTGAGAAGTCCGAGCGCATCGACCTCGGCCCCATGACGCACTAGCCTCGAACGAAGAGATGAAAAAACCCGGTGCTCGCACCGGGTTTTTTTTCATGGTTCATGATTTTTGGTTGCCGAAGCTTTATGCTCGAAGAAAAACACAGGGAGCACCGGTATGCGAAATGCAACGTGGACGCTCGTCTTTTTCATCTTCGCGCTGATTTTCGCAGGCTGCGCGCATAGTTCTCTGCCGCCGGCGCAGCCTGGTGCTGCCGTGTCGGGGCAGTCAAAGAGTGAAGC
Source organism: uncultured bacterium (assembly GCA_964546935.1). GTDB lineage: Bacteria > Vulcanimicrobiota > Vulcanimicrobiia > Vulcanimicrobiales > Vulcanimicrobiaceae > JALYTY01. The sequence continues at coordinate 28,424 of CAZJLJ010000026.1, forward strand.
CACCGTCGCCGCTTCATCTACGCTACCGACGTTTCGCTCATCGTTTGTTTTTGATGGAACACATAGCTACACGATGGTCGGCACGAATCCGATGACAAGTCCCGGCTCTACAACAATCCGCACCATTATCATTCCGCTGAAGTTGAAATTTCTGAGCGATGGGACCGTGACCAATCCCGCGATTGCGGAATCGAAAATCCTCGCGTCGCCGATTTTTCACAACGCCTTGTTTCCGCCGTTACTGCAAGCGACGCAATATGGCGATGCGGTGATGCGGTCGGAATTTTGGAACTTCATAAAGAGCAAAACTTATCACGTAATGCTCGCCTCACCGATCCTCATCCCGACAGTTTCCCTTTCGGTTCCGTCCGTGGACGGTGGCAAGCACACGTCTTCGGACGGCGTGACGACCGAGGCGATCAATTTCCAATATTTCGAAGAAAATATCGAGGAGCCGTTGTTACAGGCGCACAGCAATCCCGCCACGCTCGCCGTATTTGTCATGGGGGATACACGCGTGCTGGAAAACACTAATCCGCCACATTGCTGTTTCAACGGCTATCATGACGCAATCCAGACCTTATCGGGTGGACCGACGTTCCCGGCGCTTTGGGGTTACGTTGCTTCCAATCAACCCACGCAACTTTCACACGTATCCCACGAAGTCGCTGAGTGGCTGAACGATCCGCTGTATCTGGCGGGCGTCAATACCGTCCCGCGATGGGTTTTTCCGTCGGGCGGCTGCGGTTCAACGCAATTGGAAGTGGGCGATCCGATAGTGCTAACGCGGTTCAACGTAAGCGGCTTTACGCTTCAAGACGTTATGTTCTTGTCTTGGTTCGCGCGCAACAAGCCGTCGTTCGGAATTAATGGCCACTACGACTTGCTCGGAAAATTCACCAGCCCCGCCGCCGTCTGCTAGACGGCCCTTGTGAACCTGAAAATTAGTCCGGGTGTTTGCCGGTGCGAGGGGCGATGCCGACGGCGAATGCGGGGATCTCGTCGGGAACTAATCCGGTATTGCGGCCGTCGATTTTGTGAATGCCCGCGAAAACGGAAAACTCGACCATTGCGGGGATGGTTTTATTCGGAAGTTTCTTGTTGCCAAAACATTCCCATTCGCAGACGACGGAACGATCCTCAAAAAGCGTAGCAACGTAGCCGCTTCCGTCGATCTCAGAAGCGGTGTCCGGCTCGCGGTAGCGTACGAAGCCGTCGACTACGTAGATCGGCTTGAACGTTTGCAAATATGCGATGAACGGCGCTATCAGGACCGCGACAAAATAACCCAGGAACGCGATCGCGCCGATCCCAAAAATCCACGCGATTTTTATCAAGTCTCGATCGGCCGGAACATGTTGCGAACGATAAACGATCCCGAAGGTGAGAAACGTCATAAACAGCAGGCCGAGCAGCGGCTCGATTGCAATCGCGAAACGGCCGGTCAACCCGCGCCACACGATTTTGCGTTCGCGTTCCGTCCAATTTCGCTGCGCGAGCATTCTCGCGCGTCGATCGTTAAAGAGCCGGTATTTCATGTCCCAATGGCGCCGCCCGTTCAAGGATTCCACGGAAAGCTTCCTTATTGCTGAGCGTTCCCATTGTGCGCCCCCACTTCCCGGCTATCCTACTCTCAATGAACGCATCCGAGACGTAGTTCGGTGCATGCTGCGCTAGTAAAGCAGCCTGCCAAAGCGTCGCCATGCGTTCTACCAGTGAACGTGCGCGCCACTCGAGATCTTCGGGATCTCGCAGGTCACGCTCCAGTTCATTCGCCGCAAAGAGCAACTGCGGCTCACCGAGCGCAGGCGCGATTTCCGTGCGGAAAGCGTCGATCGCCTCGGGCTCTTTGCGAATGATGCGCAGAACGTCGAGCGCGTTGATGTTTCCCGAACCTTCCCAAATCGAGTTGAGCGGAGCTTCGCGATACAAGCGCGGCATGATCGATTCCTCGACGTAGCCGTTTCCGCCAAGGCACTCAAGCGCTTCTGCAATTGCAATCGGAGCGCGTTTGCAAACGTAATACTTGCCGATCGCCGTACCAACGCGGCGCAACGCTCCGTCGCGCCTTCCGCTGGCCCAATCGTCGATGGCACGTGCCGCACGCAAGAAAAGCGCCGTTGCGGCCTCAGATTCTAGCGCAAGGTCGGCAAGGACGTTTTGCATGAGGGCATGTTTGAGCAACGGACGCCCGAACGTTTGCCGGTACGTTGCGTGATGAATCGCCTGTGCCACCGCTTGACGAAGAATCGAAGACGATCCGCCGATGCAGTCGAGGCGGGTGTTATTCACCATCTCCACGATGGTGTGAACGCCTTCGCCTTCATCACCCACGAGCCAAGCGTGCGTTCCATCGAACTCGACTTCGCTCGAGGCGTTGCTGTGATTGCCCAGCTTGTGCTTCAACCGTTGAATGTTGAACGGATTGCGCGACCCGTCCGGAAGAATTCGCGGAAGATAGAAGCACGAGAGTCCGCCTTCGGTTTGAGCCAGCACCAAAAAAGCGTCGCTCATCGGGGCGGAGCAAAACCACTTGTGCCCGGTGAGAACGTACTCTTCCCCGTTGCCGCGTTTCGCGCCAAGCGCCGGCACCGCGCGCGTTTGATTTGCGCGCACGTCGCTGCCGCCTTGCTTCTCGGTCATCCCCATGCCGAAAAGCATGCCGGTTTTTTCCTCGCGCGGAAGCAAACGCAGATCGTACGTACGCGCGCCGATAGATGGGGCAAGTTGCCGGCTTAGTTCCGCATTGCGCGCAAGCGCCGGCAGGACGGCGTACGTCATCGAGATCGGACATCCGTGACCGGCATCTACCTGTGACCAAAGATAAAATTTTGCGGCACGCGTAACATGGCCGAACGGCTCGTTTTCAATCCATGGCGATCCGTGCAGGCCGTAACTCGTAGCTCCCGCCATCAACACGTGATATGAGGGGTGGTAACGCACTTCATCGATGCGATTGCCAAAGCGGTCGTGCGTTTCTAGCTGCGGCGGATTTTCGTTCGCGTCAAATCCGAGCTGAATTACGGCGGGCGTGCCGGCGCGTTCTCCGACCGCGCGAAGCTCTTCCAGTGGTGCACCGGGCGCTTCGCGGTTCACTCCTTCAACCAGAGCGAGATCGCTCTCAAAGAGATTGTAATCGGCGAGGGGCGGCGGTTGGTTCGTGACGGCGTGCGTTCGCATCCGGAACGCTTCGCCGTTGGTCAGGCAGCCTCTTCGAGCGGAATCGTGCGCTCCTCGCGCCGCGACTTGAGCGACGCCGAGATAATCAGCGCGATCAGGGCAACGCCGCAGAAGGCAAGATAGGCGTTCCTATAGCCCATGAATTCGTTGACGTTTGCGCCCATGATGCCGCCGGCGAGCGAGCCTCCAAGTATTTGTCCGACGATCAGTGCCTGGCTCAGCAAACCGACGGCCGTAGCGCGAGTGCGTTCGCCGGTTTCATTCGTGACGATGTACCGCGTGGGCGCACCGAGCAGTGCGCCGAATCCGCTGCCTGCAACGATCATCGCAACGATTGAAAGCGCGAGCGAATTGAATCCGATGGCAAAGATCGCGAGACCGATCTCTGTAAGAATCGCGCCGCCTATCAAAACGTCCCGGCTGCCGGCACGGTCGAGTGCTCGTCCCGAAATGGGAATCACGATCACGAACATCAGCGCGCCGAGCGCGGCAATCAATCCCGCCGCGAGATACGAGAGATGCTGTGTAGCAACGAGGATCGCCGGAATAAAGAACAGCGAGCCTTCCAGCATGCCGATAGTCAGTTCCAGAATGTACGTGCGTAGGAGCTGCGGCGTTGCGATGACGCTCCGTGGCACGATCGGATTGCGCGCTTGACGCTCCCACAGCAGAAAACCGACGGTCAAAACGAGGCCCGCGATCGCGGTGGTCCACTGCGTTGCAGTAAGACCGTACATAATTGCCAGCAGTCCGCTGCAGAGAAGGATCAACCCAAAAACGTCAAGCGGCCCGCGCACGCGAGGCGCGTTTGCCGGAACATCGCGAAGCGCGCGCCAGATTACAATTGCGGCAAGCGGAAAGTTCAGCGCGAAAATCCAGCGCCACGAGATAAAATGCGTAACGACGCCACCGAAGGCGGGACCGACGATTGCGGCAAGGCCCCAGGTGGCCGCGACAAGACCAAGCGCGGCTCCGCGCCGTTCTTTCGGGACGGCGTCGCCGATCGCAGCCGTCGCTACGGGGAAGATTCCGCCCGCGCCAAGCGCCTGAATCGCACGCGCGAAAAGAAAGACGTGAAATGACGGGGCGGCTACCGCGATAAGGCTGCCGAGTGCGAAGAGCGCAACGCAGGCGACGTAAACCGGACGTCGGCCATAGCGATCCGCTAGTGTGCTCGCAATTGCAATCGATGCAACGTTGACCAGCAGATAAATCGTAAAGACCCAGGCGAGATCGGCGGTCTGCACCGCGAATTGTGCTCCCAGCGCAGGCAGTGCGGGAGAGAGCACGCCGAGATCCAGAGCGCCGGCGAAAACGCCCAAACCGAGAGTTAGGAGAAGGGGAACGGCTCGTTTATCGAGTTGGTGTCCGGCTATTGTTTGCACGTCACTTACGCAATGATTCTGTCGATGACCATGATCGCGCACATGAGCGCGAGATAGATGAGTGAAAATCGAAATGTGCGGCGGGCCCACGTGCGCCCGGGATCACGCCAAGCACGAATCGTGTCGTAGAGAAAGATTCCACCGAGCACCGCCGCCGCGGCCGTGTAAACCGGCCCCATGATATGCAGCGGATAGAGAATCAGTGATGCGATGACCAGCAGGATCGTGTAGTAGATGATCTCGCGCTTCGTGCGCTCTTGGCCGCTTACGTTCGGCAGCATCGGGACATTGGCTTTGTGGTAGTCCAACTCCGTCATTAAAGCGAGCGACCAAAAATGCGGCGGCGTCCACAAGAAAATAAGCGCGAACAAGCCGAGCGCCGGGCCACCGATCTGATGCGTTACCGCTGCCCAACCGACCAAGGGCGGCACGGACCCCGCGGCGCCACCGATCACAATGTTCAACGGCGTCGTTCGCTTTAGCCACATCGTATAGATCACGACATAGTAAACGTTGCCGCCGAGGGACAGCCACGCTGCCAACGGGTTCACTAAAAAGAAGAGAATAGCGAACGACGCAACGCCCAAAAGAACGGCGTAGATCGTCGCGTTGAAAACCGATACACGCCCGGTCGCAAGCGGACGATTTGCCGTCCGTCGCATCACGCGGTCGATATCGCGATCGTAAATGCAATTGAGTGCCGCCGCGGATCCCGATGCCAGCGCTCCTCCGAGAAGCGTCCAGAAAACCAGCGGCAACGATGGAATTCCGCGCGCCGCCATTACCATTGCGGCTGCCGTCGTAACGAGCAGCAACACCATGATGCGCGGCTTTGCCAAATCGACGTAGTCGTTGATTACTCCGCGAAGGCCCACGGAAGCGTTCGGTGCGGCGCCCTCAACGCGTGCGAGCGTTGAACTCACCGGTGTGTGACCGCTGTGTAAAAGCGCGTTTCCGCTGCGTCGAGCGTTGCAAATACTGTTGCGACGACAAATGCCAAAAACACAAGCGCCGCATTCACGGCGTGCGCTTCGCGCAGATCCATCGGAAGCCGCAACGCGACGTTCATCAATCCCAATAACACTTGCACGAAAACCAATCCCAATCCGGCGCTGACCATCACCCGAACGCGTGCTGAAGCGGGTCGCGCCCACGCCACTGCGATCGATGCAGCCGCGCAAATCAGCGTAGCGCCCGCCACGAATCGATGCAGCATCTGGACGTATTGCCCGTGTGTATATACCACGACGTTACCCGCGCAACCCGGGATCGATAGACAGGCAAGACCCGCGCCGCTCGAACTTACGTACGCACCAACGCACATGGTAATGAAAGCGACAAGCGACGTACCTGCGAGCAGTCCGACCAACGCCGCTTCAAACGGCGAAGGGTTGCGCCAAACCGGCTCGCTTCCAGCGTACGCAAAAATCGTCATCGCGGTGAGCGCGGCGATGAAGGCCATCGCCGTTCCCCAATGCAGCACCACCGACATCGGCGAATTGGAGAGGTGTACCGTCGCCGCTCCGAGCGCGCATTGGATGACGAAGAGCAGCCCGATGATGCCGATCATCGGCCGCACGAATGGTGCGCGATCGCGCAGCCGCCACGCGGCGATCATCACTGCGATGACCAGCGGGGCGACGCAGAAGGCGAAGAGGCGGTGCGTCCACTCCCAAACGGTGCCGTCTGCCATCGACGGGATCAGCTGGCCGTGACAAAGCGGCCAATCCGGGCAGGTCATACCGGCTCCATTGATGCGGGTCCAACTGCCGAGGATCACCGTGCCGAAGGCAACCAGTACGGCCGCCATCGACAAACGACGAAGAATTTTCATTGGGAGTTTCAGCGTACCGGGGTACCTCTTACCCCGGCAACGACAGTCGTCGCTTACCCGGCCTTACCGGAGAAAAGCTTTAGCCTAATCCGGCAAAATCAACCAATTGAGCCATCGGCAACGGCATCTCGAGGACCCGATGGGTCTCGATCGCGGTGTCATTTCGGGCGAAGGCCGCAAGCGAGCCATGGAGGCCGTTCGCCTCGTCCGCCAGGCAAACGGAGAGCTCTTCCAGCTTGACTGCCGTCTCCAGCGAGCCGCGCGCTCCGGTGGCGATCGCTTCCATTGCCGTCTGTGCCGACTCTAACGCAACCGACTGCTCGTGCGTGGCCCGCTCGACTTCGACCGTTACGCTTCGCATGTTCGCGAACTGTTCGTTGATCTGACGGACACCCGCCGTTTGCTGGGCGGTGGCTTGAGCGACGCTGGCTGCGCGCTGTTCGATGTCGCGCACCGCCGTTAGCAATTGCGTCGAGGCAGCCGCGGGCACTTCAGCCGCCGTGGCCGCTTCCTGTGCCATGCGTGCGGCATCGCTGACTAGTCCCAGAATCTCTTGCAACGCGGTGGAGGCGTTGTCGGAAGCGGTACGGGCCCATTCCGCGCCGTCCGCCGCCTTCCCGATGACGCCTTGAACCATGGTGGAGTTCCGGCGCACTTCTTGGGTGAGCGTGGTAACTTCGCGAACAGCCGTGCCCGAACGGTCTGCAAGTTTGCGAATCTCGTCGGCAACGACCGCAAATCCGCGGCCATGTTCGCCGGCTCTCGCGGCTTCGATCGCGGCGTTGAGCGCGAGCAAATTCGTTTGATCGGCGATTTCGTCGATCGTTTGAAGCATTTGATCGATGCGTGACGTTGCGGAGCGAAGCTGTTCGATCGCGTTTGTGACGTCATGCAGATCGGAACCAATGCGCACGGTGCGCTCGATCATTCCGTCGAGAATTTCACTGGAATGGCGAACGCGTTTGTCGGTTTGCAACGTGCGATCGAATGCGCTGCGAATCGTGTTCGTAACGTCGGCGAGCGCGCCGGCGAAGCCTTCGACCGAGCGTAGCGTTTCGTCTGCGGTCGTTGCGAGCGCGCTGTTGTTCATCGCGATCGAATCGATCGTCGACGTGAGATCGTCCAGTGCGCGCGCGCCTCCGTCTACGTCTGTGCGCAGCCGATGCGCATTTGCGGAAACTTGTTGCGCGCTTCGCGCGAGCTGCGCAATAGCGGCGGCGCTTTCACTCGTGTCGTCTGCCGTTTGACTAGAAGTTGAACGTATGGCATGCGAGTGCGAACGAACTTCGTTAGCAACGTGATCGACGGCTTCACCTGCTTCGCTCACGTGTGTAACGGCACCGTCGATGCGTTCCAGCAAGTGATTGAATGAAAGCGCAAGCTCGCCCAATTCGTCGGTGCTATCTTCCGGCAAACGCTCCGAGAGATTCGACGTGTCCGAGATGCGGCGAATCGCACGGGTCAGGCGTACAGCGCGGTCGACCGTTAACATCGGAAGCACGAAGAAGGCCGCAAAGAAGGCGAAAGAAGCCGCGGCCACTGCAACCGCGAGCGAAATCCAAAGCGTGCGCCAGAGTGAGGCAAGGACTTGCGCTTCCGGTACGGCGTTGATGAAATATAAATCCGTTTCGGGAACGCGCGCGATACCTGCGTAGGCGGCGCCCTTCCCAAACGCATTCGGTACGCGCACGGCGGCTGCGTTGTCGGTTTGCATCGCTGCCTTCAATGCGCCAAGGCCGGCGTCGTCCAGCGATTTAAAATCGAGCCCCGATAAATGGCTTGCGCGAACGAGGGTGCCGTCACCGTCAACGAGGACGCCGGTCGCGTTCTGCAAGTTGTCGATCGCCGCCGTCACGTTAGCCGGCTTGATTTGCATGACTACCGCGCCGATTCCGATCGGCATGCTGTCGCTGCCCACCGGCGCGCACGCGTACAATGTAGCGGCGCCTTCACGGGCCACGATCGGCGAGATCGCACTGGCGCCGGAAACGGCCTGTACCATGCAGTTCGACTTCGTGTCGACCGCAATGTCACCGGACTTTTGAAGCACCGTGCCGCGCGAATCGGTGATCGCGAGTGCCGTTGCATCCGGTACCATCGCGAGCAAGTTTTGCAGCTGCTCGTTCGAGAGGGGCTTGCGGTCGCGGATCGACGCGTTCACACTTGTCAGCCGTCCCAACGCTTCGATTGCGGTTCTTTTCGCGACGACCATCTGTTGGATCGTTGCGGCGACGGCGTGCGAATCGTTTTCGATCGTTACTTGGGCGTTACGAAGCGTCTGCGCACGTGTATCCAAGATGGCGAAGGCCGCAAAGATCAGAAGCGGAGCGAGGGCAACGACGGCCGACCACAGCGAAAGGCGGAGGCGAAGCGATAATCTCACTCGTCCTACGCTAGGTAGTTAAGCCTATGGCTGGTTTAAGCTAACGTATAGGGTTCGTAAAGCAAGCGACCTAGCTCGCAACGACCTAGCAATTATCGTTGGCTTTGAGCAGATGGATGGCGGCGGTTCCTTCGTCACGTTGGATCTCGGGGAGGCGTTCCTCGAAATCGCGGGCTGCGCGGTAGGACAGCACCTGATCGTTGGGGGCGTAATAGTCGCCGGGCAAAGCCGACCACATCGACGGCAAAGCGCCATTCTCGCGGGCCATGACGGCACGGATATGATCCTCGCCCGGGGAGTTGCTGATCGTGTCTTCGGTGGCGTCGTTAATGTGCCACTCGCCGTGGTCGCCGCGGCGCATCTCCTCGGCGTACAAGTAGGCGATGAACCCGTCTAAGTCACGGGCCACTTTACGCTGCCGCCAGAGCGCCCCGCCAAGCGCGTCGGCCGACGCTTTCAACTCGGCCTTCTCGTCGGGGTCGACGGCCTTCTGCGCGAGGTCACGCAGGTGGTTCACTTCCTTTTCGCCGTCTTTCCATTCTTTTGTCACGGCATCGGCATATTCGACTAGCTTGTCGACCGCGTGTTTCCGACGGAGCCCCATATCCATCAAGTCATCGCCGGTACGCCGCAGCCGTAACGTGTCGATGAGACTTCCAAGAGAGGTGTCATTGCGAACGGCCGAGCCGATGGCTGAGTTGACGTGCGTTGCAAATTCGGTGCACAAAGCCGAGGAGCGAATTCGGATGATCTCCTTCAGCGGTCCGGGCGACGCCGAGGGGGATGGGGAGGGTTGCGGCGATTCGAGCGCTACAACGACGGCAAGTAGAAGCGCCAGCATGCGGTGAGCTCCTCCACGGGTTCAACGTTTATTCTACAACGTTTCCCCGTTGGAGGTGGTGACAAGAGGAATGTCGCGATAACGTACCGCGCGAAAGGGGCGGTTCTGTGAGGCGCTGGTGGGCACTTGTCGCGCTCCTCTTGCTCGTGGGATGCCGCGAAGTGCGCGTGAAAACGTACGCGACCGGGACCACCACGGCTGCGGGCGGCAACCAAATCATCGTAGTTCGAAACGGTACGGACCTGGATCGCCTGGGGATCAAGGCGGCCGTTCGTTTTCGCGGCGAATTTGGTGTAGTTTTACTCATGGGCCCGCACCCGCGCACGGGCTATAAACAGATTATCGAGTCCATCAGAGCGAGCGACCAGCGGGTGCGCGTAGTCGCATTCGAGCAGCCTCCGCCCGACGGAGGGGAACCGTCGCCCGACTACCGGACATATACACTTTGGATCATTCCGAATTCGGTCTACCGGCGCGGCATTCACGTGGATGTGGTAACGCCCAGCGACGAAGCCATAGCCTCGACCGAACTTCAGTAAAATCGCCCGATGGGGTAAGAGCGCTTTATTCGCACCCCGCCTCAGACGATATAATCACGGGGCGTGAGCGCCGGCCCGCGGGGCCGGTCTCGCCGTCCCGGCGTTTTCCTAAGGAGTACCGTGATCGAATCCCTCGTACAGCTCGACGTCTCAATGGAGCGTCTCGGCCTGGTGCTTGCACCGGACGGAGATCCGTCCGAGGTTGAAGGCGTTCTCAATCCGGCGTCGGCACGTACGCGCAACAACGAACTCTTACTGTTTCCGCGTGCAGTCGCGCACGGAAACATCTCTTGCGTCAGCCGCGTGAAGACGCTGGCGCTCGAGAAGGGCGGCTTCGAAACAAAGCGTGAAGGCTTTGCGCTTGTGCCCGAAGCTGAGTATGAAAAACGCGCGCATCCGGGATACGGATGCGAAGATCCGCGCGTAACATTCGTCCCCGTTCTCGACGCCTATGTCATGGTGTACACCGCGTTTGGCCCCACGGGTCCGCGCATTGCGCTTGCGCTCTCCGATGATGCATACAATTGGAAACGGCTTGGCTTGCTGAAATTCAACGGCCCCGGCCTGACCGACGGTGACGATAAAGACGGCGCGTTTTTTCCGGAACCTGTCGTGTCGCCGAACGGCGTTGCATCCTTAGCGTTTTACCATCGTCCGATGTTGCATCTTTCGGCGGTCGACGGACGTGCCGCGATTCCAATGATCGAACGCATGCCGTTCCACGATCGCGAGTCGATTCGCATCGGATACATTCCGCTTGAACCGGTGTTGAAAGATCGCAACCGGTTGCTGGATGTCGCGGAGAGCGCACTCGTCGTTTCACCCAACGATGATTGGGGCTCGATTAAAATCGGCGGCGGCACGCCACCGGTTCGCATTCAAGAGGGCTGGATATCGCTCTATCACGGCGTCGATTTGCTCGACAACACTGGAAGTAAACCGAAGTTCCGTTACAGCGCCGGCATCATCATTCACGACTACAAGCAACCGCACCATCTGCTATACCGTTCGCCGAAACCTGTGCTTGCGCCGGAATCAGAGCTGGAACGTAACGGCATTGTAGATAACGTCGTCTTTCCGACGGGGATCGATCCGCGCCCCGATTTGGGCGAGCGCACCTTCGACGTCTATTACGGTCAGGCCGACTATACGATCGGGGCGGCGCGCATGAAGCTCGGCTAAAGCCGTGCTTCGCTACTACGCCATTGCAACGGGCATCGTTTTCGCAGTCGCAATTATTGCAACCGCGTGGGTCAATCGCGACCTCATTCGCATAAAAATCGCGTCCGTAAACGTGCGAGTTCCTCCAAAGGCAGGCGACCCGTACGGTCTCGGCGGCCTCTCGCACGGAGCCCTGCGTGGTGATGCGCCTTGGGCGCTTTCCGCGCTGCCCGATTGCCTGCATCAGCGTGCCGAATCGAGCGGTTCGCTTGATTACGTGCGTTCGCATCTGCCGGCCGGTGTCGCACCTGTGCCGGCGGGAAGTAAGCTCGTCTACGGTCCTTGCACGATTTCGGTCGCCGACGGCGAAGCATATGTCACTCGTGGTTCCGACCGTTTGCGTATTCCGCCGCACGTTCAGTTGTACCGTGCGCCCGGCGTTCTTGCGCTTTTGCGGTCAAGCGGCTCTAACGGCGAGCTGCGTGTGTACGACGACGTGACGAAACAGCAATGAGCATCGCTAACGAAGTAGAAAAGCGGCGAACCTTCGCCATTATCTCGCATCCGGACGCCGGCAAAACGACCCTCACCGAAAAGCTGCTGCTTTATGGTGGTGCAATTCACATTGCGGGTCAGGTTTCCGCGCGTAAACGGCAGCGTGCCGTAACGAGTGACTGGATGGAGTTGGAACGCGAACGCGGCATCTCCATTACGTCGACCGTTTTACAATTTCCGTACAACGGCTTCACCGTCAATTTGCTTGATACACCGGGTCACCAAGACTTCGGCGAAGACACGTATCGCACGCTGCTGGCTGCCGATGCGGCCGTGATGCTGATCGACGCCGCTAAGGGCGTCGAACCGCAGACGAAGAAGCTCTTTGCCATCTGTCGCGAGCGCAAGATTCCGCTCTTCACCTTCATGAACAAAATGGATCGCCCCAGCCGCGATCCTTTGGAACTCCTCGACGAATTGGAAAGCGTATTAGGCATAGCCGCTTATCCGATGAATTGGCCGCTCGGAAGTGGCGACACGTTCAAAGGGGTTTACGACCGAACCACACGCGAACTGTCTCTTTTCGAACGCAGCGCACATGGTGCGACGAAAGCTGCGGTTCAAACGGCCGATGCGCGCGATCCGAAGATTCGCGAACTCGTCGACGAGCAAACATATCAACAGTTCATCGATGGGCTCGAACTGCTGGAAGGCGCCGGCGCGGATTTCGATCGCGAGGCGATGCTGCGCGGTGAAGTTACGCCGGTCTTCTTCGGTTCGGCCGTTACCAATTTTGGCGTGCAGCTTTTTCTGGACAACTTCATCCACATGAGCCCGCCGCCGGCTGCACGCGGAACCGTGAAACCCGAGGAGCCGCGTTTTACCGGTTTCGTTTTCAAAATTCAAGCGAACATGGATCCGCGCCATCGCGATCGCATCGCGTTCATTCGCATTTGTTCCGGCAAGTTCGAACGCGACATGACCGTGCGCAACGAGCGAACGGGGAAAGACGTTCGCTTGTCTCGCGCCATGAAGTTGTTCGCGGACGAACGGGAATCGCTGGAAGACGCCTACGCGGGAGACGTGCTCGGATTGGCCAATCCGGGTGTCTTTGCGATCGGCGACACGCTTTACCAAGGGCCGCCGGTGGTCTTCGATCCGATTCCCTCGTTCGCCCCGGAACATTTCGCGTCGATTCGGAGTATCGATACGTCGAGCTACAAATCGTTCGGCAAAGGTATAGCACAGTTGCGCGAAGAGGGTGCCGTTCAGGTCTTCTACCCGTGGGGGTCCACGCGAACGGAGCCGATTCTCGCGGTTGTCGGCGAACTGCAATTCGAGGTTGCCAAATACCGTTTGGAATCTGAGTACGGCGTGAAGACGGTCATCTCAGGGATGCCGTATTCTCTCGCTCGCCGGATAGATGGCGATCCCGATCTCGCCGGTCGCGCGCAGATGCCGTCGAATGCGAAGCTCGTGGAAGATTGGGAAGGACGGCCGGTTGCACTTTTCGAGAGCGAATGGAGCGTTCGGCTCGCCGAAGAGTGGAATCCCCAGCTCACCTTCGCACCTTTCACCGCCGACACGTCGAAGGAGATTGTCCCATCGTGAAGTCTCGTGGATTGCTTGCGATTCTCTGCATCGCCACATTGCTTGGCGGCTGCTCTTTCCAGAACAAATACGAGAAGGAAGCAGACAAAATCACGCACGCCGTGATGAACAACGATCTGAAGCCGGTGAAAGACGATATCGCGCCGGGCATCAATATTAGCCGTGTAAAAGTGGCTGCTTGGGCCGACGAGTTGGATTCGCAAGGAAAGCTGCTTTCGATCAAAGAGCGTCCGCAGTGCGATCCCGGCTGGCATTGCTTTGATGCGAAATTCGAAAAGCGTACGTACGTTGAACGGCTGCAGATGGACGATCGCGGCAAAGTAACCGGGTGGTCTTTCCACACGGCGGCTGCAAGCTAGTTGTGGCTGTAACGTATGGTGACGTAGTCAATGCGGCGCGGCGCATAGACGGCGTCGCGCATCGCACACCTGCCGTAACGTCGCGAACGCTGGACGAAAGAACGGGCGCGAAGTGTTTCGTCAAGTGCGAAAATTTACAGCGAATGGGTGCGTTCAAGTTTCGCGGCGCGTACAACCGCCTCGTTCAGCTAAGTGAGGAAGAACGTAAGCGCGGCGTCGTCGCCTATTCGAGTGGAAACCACGCACAGGGCGTTGCGTTGGCTGCGCAGTTACTGGAGATTCCGGCCACCATCGTGATGCCGCGGGATGCGCCGGAATCGAAGCTCGCCGCGACGCGTGGATACGGCGCCGAAGTGGTGCTGTACGAACGATCCGAAGAGAACCGCGCCGTTATCGCACAGCAGATCTGCGACGAGCGGGGCGCTACGATCGTACCGCCGTACGACGACGAGCGTATCGTCGCCGGCGCCGGCACAGTGGCTTTGGAGCTGCTCGAAGATGCCGGCCACCTCGATGTTATAGTCACGCCCGTTGGTGGCGGCGGGCTATTCTCCGGCACCTGTCTTGCGGCCCACGGAAAAGATGAATCGATAGAGTGCTGGGGCGTTGAACCGGAAGCCGGCAACGACGTAAAGCAATCTCTCGAACGCGGTGAGCGTGTCCTGATCGACGTTCCTAAAACAATTGCCGACGGCTTGCAAACGCAGTCCCCGGGCGAGGTGACTTTCGCCGTAATTCAGCAACACGCGCGCGGCGTCGTCACCGTTTCCGATGAAGAGCTTGTCGACGCAATGCGTTTCACGTTCGAACGAATCAAGTTGGTCATCGAACCTAGCGGCGCGGCCGCTCTAGCAGCAGTGCTACAGCAAAAGATCGATGTGACTGGACGGCGCGTCGGAATCGTTATTAGCGGCGGAAACGTCGATGCGGCGCGCTACGCCACATTACTGGGCGCGCAACCCGTGTCCTAAAAAAATGAAAGGCGACCGTTGTAATGCGTAACGGTCGCCGTTCTCGTCCCGCTGTGTTAACCGTTTGTGAATTACCCACCGCCGCTGAGTCCACACGTATGGGGCGCTGCGTCTCACGCAGAGCTGCCTAGCAACGGCGCCGGCAAACAGGCGCCTGATGTCCCGCTATTTCGAAGGCGGGTCGACCGGGAGG
>CAZJLJ010000027.1:0-42498 GCA_964546935.1 uncultured bacterium
GACGTTAACAGGCGATGAGACGTCATGGCAGGAGTTAAAAACTCACACGATTGCAAAGTTGAACTTGGCAACGAGACGTCGCGAAATCCGATGTATCGATGTAGACCTATCTCTCTCGCGCGGTAGCAGCGGATCGACGGCTAGTAAGCCGCGACAACGCCTGCGAGGCTCGCTCCGGGCTTTGGTGCAGAATTGTTCGACCATTGATCCGTGTCCGCGGGTTCAAACGCACAAGACACGGATCCGATCGTACCTGTCGTGCCTTGCTGGACGTAGCGAATGGGCTTTTCCTCCGCTTGCACGAGGGCGAGCTGCGTTCCGCGAAAGAGCGCCGCCTCTATTGCAGGCCCGCAATCTGTTTAGCTGTAGCGAAACGAAAGGTCGGCCGGTTTCCCTGACGGCGAGTGGGGTCGGCCAGTGCCGCAAAGGCGTGCGTCAAGCCTTACGGAGCGGCCAAAAAACTAGCGAGCAAGGGGAACTTCGTTGACAATTTTAAGATGACCGGTCATATTATCGGCATGCCACGAAATGCCGTACGTGAAAAACTCCTTGCAACCGGATACCGTCTGTTATTCCGGCGCGGCTTTAATGCCACTAGCGTGCAGGATATCACTGAAGCAGCCGGCGTTCCTAAAGGGTCGTTTTACAACCACTTCCAGAGCAAAGAGGGTCTCGCCGCGGAAGCGGTCCGATACTACATGGACGAGATGGCCTCGACGGCGGGCGTTTACGATCCGACGTTGCCCCCACTGGAAAAACTGCGTAAGCACTTTGAAAAGTTCGCCGAAATCGCCGAGCGAAACGAAATGGAAGGCTGTCTTTTGGGCAATTTCAGTGCCGAGCTTTCGAATCAAAGTTCGCTCGTTCGTGAACGCGTCGTCGACGCGTTCGAACGATGGACCGCAAACGTGGCAGCAGACGTCGCACGCGCACAGAGCATCGGCGCCGTCTCCAACGATCTGTCACCGGAAGAGCTGGCAGCCTCTCTCATCGATGCCTTCGAGGGCGCGCTCCTGCGGGCGAAAGCTCAAAAAAATCGCGCTCCCCTCGATCGCTTTCTGAACATCACCTTCCCCAAGCTAGTCGCTTAATTTTTTCGGTCGTCCAAAGACCGGTCATCTGAAATCGAGACACCCTATGTATCTGAAAATCGCCGTTGCCGCTTTAGCGCTCGCTGCCGCTGTAATAAACCCAATCGGAGCGCAGCAAACAGCGCGCGATTCGTGCTCGTACGTTACCGACGTAGAAGCGGCCGATGCATTTCGCTCGCCCGTCCTGCACGCCGTTCTCTCCAATGAAACGTGCGAGTACCGCACGACCGAAGATCCGAACCGCCTGTTGGTCGTCAGTGTGATTTCCCATCCCGTAAACGGATCGACGCCGGCAGCAATGTTTAGTTCGTTCTTGCATCGAGCAAAGGACTACATGCACCCGATCCCCGGAGTTTCGAACGCATACACCGTAGGGGCTACCGTCGTTGCTCTTCGTAACGGACGCCTTCTTCTAACGAGCGTGAGTGGCCGCGGTGAACCGCGAGACCAGGCGCGCATAATCTCGGAGCACCTCGCGCTTCATGCTCTTCAACAGCTTTAAGTAAAACAAAGGCACAGCGTACACCATGATCCATACACCATCAGCACATGCGGCCGGGCAGTTCGTGCTCGGCGATATTACGATCAACCGGCTCGGTTTCGGAGCCATGCGTATAACCGGCGAAGGCATTTGGGGAGATCCATCCGACCCGGATGCCGCGCGCGCCACGCTGGCGCGCCTCCCCGAGCTCGATATCAATTTCATTGACACCGCCGACAGTTATGGTCCGTTCGTTAGCGAGAGCCTTATTCGCGATGTGCTTTATCCGTACGAAGGAATGCTGATCGCGACCAAAGGCGGTTTTTTACGCACCGGTCCTAACCAATGGGTGCCCGACGGCAAACCTGCATACCTGCGCCAGGCCGTTCTAATGAGCATTCGACGTTTAGGTGTTGAACGCATCGACCTATGGCAATTGCATCGCGTCGATCCGGTGTATCCGCGTGAGGAACAATACGAAGAGATAGCGGCGATGCAGAAAGAGGGCCTAATTCGCCACGTGGGCTTAAGCGAAGTCTCCGTCGAAGATATTGAGGCGGCGAAGCCTTATTTCAAAGTTGTAACGGTGCAGAATCGTTACAACTTGGTCGATCGAGAGCACGAAGCCGTCCTGGAGTACTGTGAAGCACACGGGATAGGATTCATCCCCTGGTTCCCGTTGGCCGCGGGAGACCTCGCACGCCCTGGTTCGGCCTTTACGAAAATCGCGGAACGGTTGAAAATCTCGCCCTCGCAGCTTGCACTAGCGTGGATTCTGAAACGCTCCAAGGTGATGTTACCGATCCCGGGCACATCGCGACCGAATCATCTGGTCGAAAACGTAAGAGGAGCCGAGATCAAACTCTCCGACGAAGATTTCGAAACAATCAATCGTTTATCCGGCTGAGAAGCGCTGGCCTACGGTCACAAGCAGCAACACGGCGGCGTTGCGCATTGCATGAAAAGGGCATCGTATGGGCGGATCGTTTTCGGCGG
The DNA here is from genome assembly GCA_964546935.1 of uncultured bacterium. Lineage (GTDB taxonomy): Bacteria > Vulcanimicrobiota > Vulcanimicrobiia > Vulcanimicrobiales > Vulcanimicrobiaceae > JALYTY01. The sequence goes on from CAZJLJ010000027.1 coordinate 2,569, forward strand.
CTCAGCGGTGCTCTTCGGCGTCATAGCGTTGATGTGGCACGATGCCGATACGTGGCAAAGTCTCCGTAGGATCTGGATGCTGCCTTTGGGCAGGATCATCGGCGATTGTTTTATGATCGCTCAAATCGCGGGCGGAATCGGTCTGTTCTATCCGCGCACCATGCGTTTAGCGTCGATCGTTTTCATCGTCGTCTACGCGCTTTTTGCGCTGGCCTGCGTTCCCGGTATCATCGCAGCGCCGGCGGTGTACGCGCAATACGATAGCTTCTTCGAACAGCTCGCTCTATTGTGCGGCGCGATTGCACTGTACGGCGCAACTGAGCCAAATGTAGAAAAGGCAACCGTGCTCGCCCGGCTGGCACGCATTGGGCTGGGACTCTGTGCGATTTCATTCGCGCTGGCTCAGGCGGTCTATCTTCATCTAACGGCGGACTTGGTGCCAAAGTGGATTCCACCAAATCAGATGTTTTGGGCGATACTGACTACGATTGCGTTTGCACTCGCGGCGGTTGCCCTTCTCATCAATCGTCAGGCGCGGCGCTCTGCGCGGCTCATGGGCCTGATGATTGCAATTTTCGGCATATTGGTTTGGGTTCCACTCTTAATCGCTCATCCCGAGGCGCATCTGAATTGGTCCGAATTCGCGTTGACTTTTCTGATTGCCGGCTCCGCTTGGGTTGTCTCCGGGTCTTAACTACAAACGCAGTAGCGTTTCTCCAAGTTGATGTAACGCTTCACGGCGTAGACCGTAGAGTACAAAATAGCCGCTGCGCCGGGAAACGAGCGCTCCGGCTTCGGTAAGAATGCGTAGATGCCTCGAGATTACAGGTTCGGAAGAATCTAAGAAGACGGCGAGCTCCCGCGTCGATAGTTCACGATGAGACAACAACTCGACGATTCTTATTCGCAACGGGTCGGCAAGTGCGGAGAGGACACCAAACTCAACCGCTCGGTCAAGAACCTTTGCGGTACGGTCAGGAAGCGCCGGTAATGGATAGACGATCGAACACTGCGGTCCGCCCGGCCGGCGCAGCGCGAAGATCTGAACGTCGGGCCAGGTGAAATAAGACGGTGTTAACGTAAGCGTCGATTCATTTGTAAATTTGATGCTAACGCCGTCTTGAGCGCCGGCGCGGATCGTACATTCGCTAGTACGGCTTCGGATGACGCTGATGCCTTTCGAAAGCATTCTGAGTGCCGGGACGTAGCCATGCGAACGCATCATCGCGCCTCGCATCTCGATATCTCGCGCCAGCAGCGCGTGAATGGGACCGATAAGCGGCTCCATAACGTCTGCGTAAAATGCACGCAAGAATTTGACGAACCGATCCAGTGACGCTCGCGGTGACGACGTGAAACCGGCCAACATGGCGCCCGTGGAAGGATTGTGGCGTGCGTGATTTCGCGCGGCGCGTTTGTACCATGAAGGCTTTCGAATCTCTGCAAGACGCTCAGGGGAAATAAGACGCTCGCCGGATAGACGTACCACGATAGCGTCGACGTATTCACGCAGACCGGCCTGGAGCTTCGTAACGTCGGTTTCGAAATCGGTTGCAGCCTGAGCCGGCCATAGTGCAGGCAATATTTCGGTGGTAGGTTTGAAGAAAAACGAGAAATAGCGAAGTTCATTTCGGACCGCGCTAGAAACGCGAGGGCGCGCAACTCTAAGCCATTCGTGCTGCTCGGCATGACGTGCGGGCGCCGAGAGAACCGCTATCGCGCGCAGCGTTTCGCGACCGGCGGAATACCCGAACCGCAAATGTGCCGCCCGAACGTGTTTAAGCTCCACAGTGATTAGAGCTATTGCTAATCAGTTGCATCGTGGCCTGCCGGCGGTACAGCATGGAGCCATGGTGATATTTAAACGAATGCTGGCTCTTGCTACGGCAGCGACGCTGCTTGGCACCGGAACGGACCCCGATGCAGCCTTCAAGGCTGGAGCCTTTGACACAGCTAACGCGGGCTACGCTCAAGAAGTATCGCACGATCCGGCGAGCGCCAATGCGCTCCTTGGATTGGCCACGACCGAACTCTACAATAACGATCTAGCCGCGGCCGGGCGCGATCTCAAGCGAGCATTAAAAATCGATCCCTCAAACCCAAGAGCGCAACGCCTGGCGCACATTTTGCAGATTCGCAGCGGCAAGCCCGGTGAGTTTCAAATCACACAAACCGGCGACGCGGTTCTGCCGTTCGTAGCTGAAGCGCCGCTTCCAGTCGTTGAAATGCAAATCAACGGCATAAAATCGCGCGTCGCGATCGACACCGGCGCTCCCGTCTTTGTCGTTACCGAGCAGTTCGCTCGCGAGCATGGTCTGAAGGTTTCTGAGGCGGGTACGGGAGTTTTCGCCGGCGGCCGCCAGGCGCAGATTAAAGAAACATCTTTGAATGCTATCTCCGTTGGACCGCTCGCAGTTCGAAACGTTCCCGCGAATGTAATGCAAGGTCCCGGCTTGTCGACTCCCACCGGCCGGATCGACGGCATCATTGGAACGGGTTTCTTCTCCCGTTTCTTAACAACGATCGACTATCCACGCCATCGCCTGATTTTACGTCCCGCAGATGCGGTACCGCCGAAAGATAATGCTGCAGTAGTACCGATGTGGCTTGTCGGAGATCATTTTATCTTTGCGCATGGCTTGGTGAACGATGTCGATCAATCATTGTTTGTGATAGATACAGGCGCTGATTTTGCGGTTCATCTAACCAAAGCGTCTCTAGAGAAAGCGCACATAACGGCCGATGGAACTCCCCAGAGCTTTCTTGGCGGTGGTGGCGAAACGAAAATTATTCCTTTCACGACGCGATCGCTAGCTATCGGTAGTGCGCGACAAAGGAATACTTCCGGCGTGTATTTCCCCGAGGGCGACCCGTTTGCTTCGTTTCCGTTTGAGGTTGCCGGAGCAATTTCGGGCGGTTTTCTGAAGCATTACGCGGTTACTTTCGACTTCAAAACGATGCATTTGATGCTCGCTTCTTAGAGCGGGCGCTTCGATTGCCGCCGTTCGCCGATAAAGCCGAGAAACGCGTCGTAGAGTGTTTGCGCGCTCGTTGGAAGCGTCCGGTAATAGTATGCGCTTGAAATCATGGGCATGTCGTTCGCCGCAATGACGTCGCGTTGTTGACGGGCGAAATCGGAAAGTGCCGCGGCAACGGGCCTCGCCGTTCCATCGGCGCGAATGATTCCGTACGATCGTTGATGCGGAGCGCAATCGAATGGCGGCTCTGCGCCTATGTAGTCGGGGTAATCCGACCAGCACCACCAATATGCGCCAAGCCGCCCGTCCGCGTGTAGTCGCTCAAGCACGTTCGTACACCATGTTGCGTTCTCGTCTTCAGTGAGGCAGGGATAAGCTGCAAAGAGTGGATCGCCGGGTGAAATCTCGTCGTGCGTCTCGTTCGGCAATGGAAACCGCTCCAGGAGCGATAGCTTCTGCGGCGGACAAGTTGGATTTCCAAATCCCGTAATCAGAACCGGCTTGAAAGAAAAAGATGCGGCAATCGTTGCGAGGAACGGCACAACCTCGGGGTCGAGCCGGTTGCGTCCGAAATGAACGGCTATAGAAGATCCCTGCATGGACGCAAACGCGAGTGGCGCGCACAACGAAGCCATGCGAAGGTTCCGATCCTCCGTGAGGTCTGCACTGTGCGTTCCCGCCGTAGACGGAAATCCGGAAACATCTTTAAGGGCACGCGATAACAGCCGGCTCCAGTCGGCAACTTCTTGCTCTGCAACGGGTTCGGTTTCATGCCCGCCGGTGTGGAGCTTCCCACGTGACGGTTCGCAGACGTTGGTAAACGCGTGGCCGATGTCCCAAGCAAAGACGCCGGGATGTTCGCGCAATCTTTCGGCGACCGCGTTCGCAAATTGCTGTTGCGCATCCAGCATCCGTCCAGAATATAAATTTGCCGCGCTAAGCGCGACTTCGCGATCGTCGCTAATCGTAGGAACCCGCGCGCGAGAATGATCCGGGTCAAGCGCCCATTGCGGAAGCCAGTTTGCGCCGCTGTTGTAACCGTTGCAGAGCGTGGGCATCGTTCGCAATCCACGTTCTGCTGCAAGTGTTGCGACCAAGTCGAGCCGATCCAGCATGGTGTTATCGATAGAATCCGGCTGCGGTTGAAAATCGTCCCACCGCAAGAATATCCGCACGGTATCCAATCCAAGGCCCGCAATTCGGGTAAAATCTTCGGCGATCTCACCCACGTCGAATCGGCGCCACATAGCCATTGCGCTGCTGCGCGGCCAGTAGTTTACCCCTACCGAAAAGCGCAAGCTACTCGGGAACGACTTTGGTTAACGGACGAACCGCCTCTATCAGGTCCTGCGCATCGGTCATATAAAAGTCTTCGTTGATTGCGATTGCTGCGCGAGCAGCACTTGCGGCAGCGAACGCGATCTGGTGATATTTCGTAACGCAGTCGCCTGCCGCGAAGCAACCGTCAACCGTAGTACGGCCTTCCGCGTCGATTTTGATCGTGCCCCGTTCAGTTATCTCGCAACCAAGAACTTCCGGTAGGTTGGAGTGCTGCTTCAGCGGTGCCGATATGAAAATAGCGTCGCATTTAATTCGTTCGCCGTCCGCGCAATCGATCACTACGTCGTTATTTTGTTCGCGGATGATCGCAGGGTGAGATTCAATGACCTGCATGTCGGTTGCGGCTTGCCATAGCTTCAGCTCGGCGGGAACCGGCACTCGTTTATTAGAGCAGACCACTAGATCGCGCGACCACTCCCAAAGCTCTTGTGCGAGTTCCAGTGCGCTGCGTGTGTTTCCAATAACCGCAATGCGCTTGTCACGGACCTCCCACCCATCGCAGTAAGGACAAACGAAAATACGTTTGCCCCAAAGGTCCTCGATGCCGTCGATTTCAGGCAGATCATCGTACATTCCGGTCGCAAAGATGATGCGGCGGGCCTTGATGGTGTCCCCATCGCGCAACTGAAGATGAAATCGCTCAATCGCGCCATCGACCGCTGCAACGTGGTCGCTCAGCCGCTGAATCGTCGGATACGGATCCAACTGCTTGCGCGCTCTTGCGAGCAACTCCCTCGGCGAGAAACCATCGTGTCCAAGAAAACCGTGCGATTCGCGCACGGAGAGGTTTCGTTCGTGACCGTCGTCCAGCAAAAGCACGGTCCGGCGTGCACGACCGAGCATCAAGGCGGCACTTAGTCCAGCGGGGCCGCCGCCAACGATTGCAACGTCGCACGACATATCCATGAATCTCATGTACCCGTTGCGCTGGAGCACGCGAGAACGCGCAAAGCATGCGCTCGCTCCTTCTTTCGTTTGTACTACGAGGGGATGTATTTCCGCCGCGGTAATGCCTAAGGGATGATCCGATCGCTTACTGCCCTCGTCGTATTTCTTTCGTTCTTACCGCCTGCCGCGCAGCCCGCGCAGCTTCCCACCGGCAATCTATCCTGGCGCGAGACCGGTCCGGCCATCGGCGGCGGCCGCGTGACAAGTGTTGCCGGGTCGGCTCACGATCCGAACCTGTATTACCTCGGCGCTGCCGGCGGCGGAGTCTGGAAGAGCACGGACGGCGGCGCCGCTTGGACACCCGTCTTCGACAAAGAGAGCGTCGGTGCGATCGGCGCCGTCGCCATCGATCCTACGAATGACGAGACGATTTGGGTGGGCACCGGTGAGTCGAATCCGCGGAACGACGTTAGCTACGGCAACGGCGTTTACAAATCGCCCGACGGCGGCAAGACGTGGGCCAACGTTGGTTTGCAGACCACGAAACACATTTCGCGCATCCTCATCGACCCAAGTGATCCTCAACACGTGATCGTTGGCGCACTCGGCGACGTCTTTGCCGATTCATCGGATCGCGGCGCATACGTTACGTTCGACGGCGGCAAGACGTGGACGAAGACACTCGACGACGGACCGGCCAGCGGGATCTCGGATCTCGCGATGAGTCCAAAATCGCCCAACGTAATCTACGCAGGCGTGTGGGAATTTCAACGCCGGCCCTGGACATTTCGTAGCGGGGGCGAACACGACGGGCTCTACCGTTCGATCGATGGCGGTCGCACGTGGAAGCGTCTCTCGGGAGGCGGCCTTCCGGAAGGCATTACGGGCCGGATCGGGCTTGCCGTTGCTCCGAGCGATCCGAATCGCGTCTATGCACTCATTGAGTCGAAGCACGGCATCCTTTGGCGCTCCGACGACGGCGGCACAACGTGGACGCTCGTGAGCTCCAATACGCTTGTCGACCAGCGTCCCTTCTACTTTTCGCACATTGAAGTTGATCCGGCAAATCCCGATCGCGTCTACACCGCATCGACAGCGCTTGCCGAAAGCAACGACGGCGGCAAAACCTTCAAAGCGATTGCAAGAAACGTCCACGGCGATTACCACTCGATCTGGATTGCACCCAACGATCCGAATCGCATCATAGCCGGCGAAGATGGCGGTTATGCGCTCAGCGTAAACGCCGGCAAAACTTGGGCGTTTTGGTCGAATCTTCCAATCGGTCAGTTTTACCGTGTTGGCTTAGGCAACGATAACCCGTACACGATTTGCGGCGGCTTACAAGATAACAACTCGTATTGCGGCCCGTCCAATTCGCTAGATATGGCGGGAAACAGCAATGCCGGATGGTTTGCTCCAGTGCAAGACGACGACGGCCAGTGGGCGATTCCCGATCCGCGTAACGCGAACGTTATTTGGTCCGACGGCCAAGACGGAGCACTCTTCCTATACAACCGCCGGTCTCGCGAATATACCTTCACGCAGCCGTACTTCACTAGCGTCCAGCAAGACTACAACGTTGCGACGAGTCCGTACCGCTTTAATTGGGAATCGCCGATCGGATTCGCGCCGTGGGATTCGCGCATCGCGTGGTTCGGCGGAAACGTCGTTTTCCAATCCACGGACGGCGGTTACCGGTGGCGGCCGATTAGTCCGGATTTAACGCGGAATGACAAAGCACACCAGGCGCCCGCGGGTGGCCCAATCACGCACGACGTTACCGGTGCGGAGTATACCGACACGATCCTGGACATCGAAGGCTCACCGCTTTCGCGCGGGGAGATTTGGGTCGGTACGGATGACGGCTACGTACAAATGACGCGCGACGGCGGCGTCCATTGGAAGAACGTGACGCCGCATGATGCAAATGCGAACGGCCGCTTCGAGACGGTCGCACCATCGCCGCTAGAAGCCGGAACGGCTTATGCCGTCGAAGACGCGCACTTGGTGGGCGATAGTGCACCGCATGTTTGGGTTACCCACGACAACGGCGCGCATTGGAAGTCGATTGCTGAGGGTCTGCCGCGCGTTCTTTGGACACGTGCGATTCGTCCCGACAATCGCAATCCGGCGGTAATCTATCTTGGCACAGAAGAGGGCATGTGGGTCTCGTACGATCGTGGCACGCATTGGCAAGATCTGCGCAATAACATGCCGGCCGTCTCGGTACGCGACATCCGGATTCAGCCACACTTCAACGACCTTGTGATTGCAACGCACGGACGGTCGATTTGGGTAATGGACGACATTCGTCCCCTCCAAGATCTTCCGCAAGCGGTTGCAACCGGCGCGATGCTTTTCGCACCACGCACGTCGTACGAATATAATCTGACGAATAACACCGAAGGTCTGTACACGCAATATGCGGCGCCGAATCCGCCGTACGGCGTTCCCATCTCCTATTACGAGTCCACCGCTCAAGCGCACGCGCCCGAGATAACGATCCTGGATGCTGCCGGCCATTCGGTGCGCACGCTTCAAGGAACCAATGACGCCGGACTTAATCGCATCGTTTGGAACTTTACCGCTGCACCGCCCGTGAAATGGAACGGCGCCGCAAATCCGGCATTCAAAGGACCCGAGGACGGACCGACGGTTGTGCCGGGCCGCTACGTCGCGAAAACGACGTTGAACGGACGCACCTTCGTGCAATCATTTACGGTGAAGGCGGATCCGCAAGCCACCGAGACGCTCGCACAGATGCAACAGAGTTACAATGCCTTCGCGAAGCTGAACTCGATCTACTCGAGTGTCGACGTCATGCTAAACAATCTCGATGCGATCGGGAAGGCGCTCGACGCGGATACCGCGGCAAACGGCAGCGCACAAGGCGGCAGCGTACAAGGCGCGCTAGATCGAGCGCGACAAGCTCGCTCCTCGGTGATGGCGAAACTGACGGCGGCTTACACCAACGGTGAAGACTCGGTCTCGCGTCCCGGATCGTTGCGTGAAAACCTCGACGGCGCTTTAACGTCGCTCCAGTCATTTCCGGTGCAAGGCGTCATCACGCCCGCCGCAGCGCAATTCTACGCGCGTATCGATGCCGAGTATCGAGCGGCCCGCGATGCCTACAACGCGCTTGCGCGTTCGCTTCCCGCGATGAACGCCGAGCTTACTAAGTCGGGCCTTCGCCCGCTGCCGGCGATTGCGGTGGAGCGTTGAAGCGCGAGCTTCTCGAACGCGCCAAAGAACTCGGGATTACCGGCGTCAGCCATATGACGAAAGAAGAGCTCGCACATAGCATCGAGCGTCGCCAGCAGTACCTAACGCAGAAAGAACGGCGCGAGGAAAGCCGGTCGCGACGGTAGCTATTGCCAACGCGCCCAATCAGGGTCCGCATGTCCGAGCGATCGCTCGTACTCTGCATGTTTTGTTTCCGCCTCGCGAAGGAGAGCGCTCAATCGTTCCGCGTTCATCTCCGACATAACCACCTCAAAATACGCTGGGAAAAAGCACCCCGGCTTTCGCAGCGGATCGCCTTAGTATAGTCGCATGCGATTTGCGTTGCTCGCCATCAATTTCTTCTTGGTCCTTACACTGGCAAACGCGCTGATGTACCGCAAAAGCGTTCGCTATTTCCAACATCAAGATTATGCGGCGATTCAGCTCCCGCATCGGCTAGAACTTCAGTACGAGCGCAGCTTCGCAATCTGGCGTGAGATTGGTGCGGCCACGCTTACAATTTTTGTTTTCGGTGGTATCGCGTATTTGCCGGCATTGAACCAATATCGCCGTTCGCGATTAACTTCTCTTTAGCCCACGCAACGCGTGCTGTTTCGTTTAGCGGGCGACCTTTCGAGCTTCGCGTGTAAGCACTGGAATGCGACGGGTAGAATTCGCCCGTTCGTTATGATTAAGCTCCGTGAACATTCCTTCGGAAGTTTGCTTGCGCATACGTGAGCAATGCTACTGCGCTGGATCTTCGTCGCTGCTCGAGGTCGAACGCAGGTATAACAGACCGCCGAGCACCGCGAGGAGCAACGCATTGCCGAAAACCTGCGTTCCAAGCGCGGTCGGCGGATTGAGTAAAATCTCCCTTACTTCGCTTATTATCGCAACTTCAAGCATCAATGTAACCGAGACGCGATGCTCCCGCAAATAATAGATCAGGCTTCTAAAGAGCTCGACCAGCACTAAAAGAAGCGCGATTTGGGAGAGGATTTCCGCCGGCGGCCGTCTCTCTACAAAGGCCAGATGGCCCAGCGTCCATAGCGAGTATCCCATCACGCCTAGCAAAATAACGCAAAGCGAAGCAACGATTGCGTCCTGCGCAAGCTCGAATGCGCGCCGTAGGAGATCGTGAACATCGGTGTGTGGCGTCATGCGATTGATCGCCAACCTTTCAGGAGGCTTCCGGAGAAACATCGTTCCCGTTCCTCCGACGCTCAACAGCATGGCACGTATCGACGAGACACCCGAAGCGCCGGGCGTTTGCCTTCTTATGAAGAGCCGATCAACGGCGTCACGCCGCCGATCGACTCATCGTAACAGTCGATCTACTGCCCTGAGACCGGGGCCGGTGACGCCGCAACGCACTCAGACGGCGTTACACGTGCCGCTCCAATTACGGCATCTTTTCCTACGGTTGCCGTTAAGACCCGATCCGGTTTCACTTCGACATCGTCGCCGTTTATCCAACGAGACATCATGAACGCCATAGCTTTGCGTTGTGTCCCATTGAATATCTGTTCATCGGTCGTCAATGCGATCGTCGATCCGTCGGCGGCATTCACGCTGTCGAATCGCAAACGCAAATTACCCTCGTGACCGTGCCACTCCCCGACGCGCAGCGAGGGATAAGCACGGTACCGTCTACCACGACGTCTTTATCGACGTAAAAAGTAAATGTCTGTCCCGTGTGCGCGTCGTGCGAGCTCAGGACGGTTGAAAGGTGAACGGGGATCGTGGTACCCGCGGCAACCGTTAATGTTGACGCAGGCGGAGCCGAGGGAGCCGCGGCAGTCTCCGGTGATGCTGCCCCGAGAAGAACGCCTGCGAATAGCAACGGAAAAATCAATTTAACCTCCTGTAAAATAAGTGCGGAAGCTCTGGTTGAATTTTCGGAACGATTCCTTCGCCTATTTAATCCCTCAGGCAACCGGTGGCTCCGGCACGCCGGCCGGCTCTGGAAAGTGACGAGAACATGCAAAGATTGCTCGCTTTTGCGCCTGCCGCGGTGATCGCCGTTTCCGCCGCGGCAGCGGCTGCAACGCAGGGGACGTGGAGTCAAGGTCCCCCGCTCTCCGTCGGACGCAGCGAAGTTGCAGTCGCAGCGGTGGATGATCGACTCTACGTCATCGGCGGTTATGCCAACGGCAACGTCGATCAAACCCTCGTCCAACGCTTCGACGCGTCAGGCGGCGAGTGGAGCAACGTCGCCGCACTGCCGCGCGGGTTGAACCATATCGGCGCGGCGTCCATCGACGGACGCGTTTTCACGTTTGGAGGCTTTGACGCGCAAAATAACGGCGCCGTAACCGACGCTAACGTGTACGATCCTCGCACCAATCGTTGGACTGCGATTGCACCGCTGCCCGATCCGCTCGGCTCGGTTTCCGTTGTCGCTTTAGATGGCAAAATTCATCTTGTCGGCGGACGCGATCGCCATAGCGTCACGACGCATCTCGTCTACGATCCGGCGACAAACGCCTATTCAACGGCGGCGCCATTACCGGTCGGTCGCGATCACATGGGCCTTGTTGCGTTAGGCGGAAAACTCTACGCGATTGGCGGGCGCATTGACACACCGGCCCACAACACATCGTATGTCGACATTTACGATCCCTCGGCCAATCGATGGAGCGAAGGGAAACCCATGCCTTCAAGGCGCAGCGGAATGGCTGTCGTGACGTACGGCAATCGCATCTTTGCAATTGGGGGCGAATATAACGGCGGCATCTTTACCAATAACGAAGCGTACGATCCGAATACAAACGACTGGAGTTCGTTCGCGCCGTTACCCGAAGGGCGGCACGGCACAGGAGCGGCCGTTATCCACGACCGCCTTTACGTGCCTGCCGGCGCACCGGTAAACGGCGGAAGCCGGCAATCTTCTACGCTCGACATCTTCACGCTCTAACGCGTGTTGTGAGCTTACGTTGCTAACAAGCGATTGAAAAACGAACGGTAACGCTGCAGAGCGACGCGCAGCGCTTCCGTATCTACATCGCCTGAACTCCACTGGCTCTCGAGGCCCTCACGCTCGCGCGCGAACCTCGCCGTCAACTCGTCCACCATCGTTCTTACAAGACTTTGGGCTCTCTGCACCGCGGCACGTGGATCGTCTACGAACCCGGTCTGAATCTCGTCCCATTCCACGCGTAATTCACCCATGCGCGTTTCAGGAAGAAATCCGGCATCCTCGCGGGACGCATCGCGAGTATCACTCTTGCCTCCGGAAACCGATCCGCGCTCGACGTTTGCACGTTCTGTGGTCTCGCTTGTCATTGTGTTCCGTTCATCTCGATTGGTCATTGTACACGCTTTCCATCATTTATTTGCGCCTGAGATCCGACTAAATCGTCAAAGAGCGCACGATAGTGGATCATCGCTTGTCGAATATCTTCCGTAGGCACTTCGCCGCGTTCGCAGCGCGCCGCGACCGCGTGCGCGGCTCGATAATTGTCGACCACGCCCGGATGGTCCGGCGAAAGATCGGCCACTTGCTGATTGAAGTTGTCCATTGGGTAGCCACGATCGCGCATCACGTTCGTAACCAGCACATCCGCGTTGGCTAGCGCCGACTTCGGTTCGTCGACGAAGCGGTTCTGAACCGTACGCCACTCCTCGACGTAGCGTCGTTTTGCACCCGGCGGCAACTCTTCGATGTGCATTCTCTTCACGCGCGATTCACGCCGCGCAAGTTCGTCTTCGGCCGCGGCGCGACCGCGTTGCTGAACCACGCGGTCGTACTCGGGTCCAAAACGCCGTTGCAAAGTAGCCGAACGGTTGCGGCGAACGAGCGCCGCTACGATTAAGGCTAAAACGACTACGATGAGTGCGCCGACGATCATGGTAGTTGTTGGATTCGAACTCATCGGCATTTTTCTGGAGACCCCCTCGTGTGAAAGTTATCCGTTCATTCCGCGCGAGGCGATTGGTCTCACGCAGCACGCGTCCGTTTGGCCGAGCCACGTGCCGGCGTTTCGCTACTGTTATTTACGCAGACCGATTAAGGTCCGTACGCAATTGATTGCAACGCCGGCCACGGCGACCCAAAAAACTGCGCCGATCCACTGCCGCCAACCCTGCGGATGATAAAATTGCATGATAATTGCAAGGGCGATGACGAATGCCGAAGCGAGCATCGTCACGTTGGCGCGCTCGGCAATATGTTCGACGCGTTTGAGTAACGGATCGACGCCTTCTACGCGCGCCCACACGCGCAAATTTCCTCGTTCGATTTCGCCAAGCACACGATCGATGCGCCGTGGCAACTCAATCGACAGTTCGGCGGCATCCATCGCTGAATCGCGAAGACGCTCTGCCAGGCCGTCGCCCGCGACGGCTCCGTAAAGCATCTTCGAAGCCATGGGTTGCAAGTAATCCGAAATGCTTGAGTGAGGATCGATGGCTTGCAAGATGCCTTCGCACATCGCAAGCGCTTTGAACAACTGTGCAACGTTCGCCGGAAGCCGAATGCGATAGCGCCGCAACAACTGCAGCAGTTCACCGAGCGCGTCACCAAGGCGCACGCTTTCGAACGCGACATCAACGTAGCGTTCCAAGAGCCGGTTAACATCGTTCACGACCAACGCTCGATCCATGGGATGGGTTGGCGCCGTTAGCTCGATGAGCCGGTCGGTTAAGCGTTCGGGGTTGCATCGGCGGATCGCGATAAACAGATCCGCCACGCGCCGGCGCGATTCGGGCGTCAGCCGCCCTACCATCCCAAAGTCGATAACGCCGAGCGAGCCATCTTTCCGAATCAACAAGTTGCCGGCATGCGGATCGGCGTAAAAGACGCCGCGCTCAAAGGCGGGCTCCAATAAAAAGCGAGCGATTAGCCGCGAGACCGCGACTCGTCGCTCCGGTGGTATAGCGACGGCATCACTCGCTTTCACTCCATCGATACGCTCGTGCGTAAGCACGCGTTCCGTTGAAAAGCTCGCGATGACTTCCGGAATGTGAAATCCCGGCTCACCGTCAAACGCTTCGCGAAACAGATTTTCGTTCGATGCTTCGCGCCGGTAATCGAGTTCGGCACGTAGCATGTCGCTAAATTCGCGGACGATCCCGCGTGCATCGAGTTGCTCGAGCGCCGGAAAGCGAGGACTCCACGAATTCACAAGATCGCTCAAAATTTGCAGATCGATCTCGACAAGTTTCTCTACTCCCGGTTTACGGACTTTGAGTACTACATCGCGTCCATCTTGCAATCGCGCCCAGTGGACTTGACCGATCGAAGCGCTGCCTATTGGTGCAGGATCGAAAAACGTGAAGAGCTCTTGCGGCGAAGCGCCCAGGTCTTCGCGAATAACGTCCGCTATCACGCTCGCTGGAAGCGGTGGAACTGAATCTTCGAGTTTTGCAAGCTCCATTCGATACGCGTCCGGCAATAAATCGCCGCGCGTCGAGAGCATTTGGCCAAGCTTGATGAAGACGGTGCCCAGTTCTTCGCACGCTTCTCGAAGATGTTGAGCGCGGGCCTGGTCGAGGTCCGGCTCCGATTTTAGGAACTGCTCCTCGACGATGCCGAAACCGTGGCGCGCTAGGATCGCCGCAATCTCGCGATATCGCGCGTCCTTGGTGCGCGGTTCCTCGCTCAACTCCATCTGTACTTCTCCGTTTGCGCTGCATAGCTAACGAAACTATTCCCCTTTTTGGGAATTTAGAAGTCGGAGCTGCTTTCAACTCGAGGATACCGAGGATTACGGATTTGGGACCGCCGGTAAATGCTACGCGTAAGCGTCGATGTGGCGCCCGACACCAATGGCACGCCAATAAGCGACGATCTCAGGCGGGTCGCTCGGAATCTTGACGGACTTATTTAACGCGCGCCCGCGGGTGGCAATCCCTGCCAGAACCTGGCGGTATTGAGAAATCGCCCACGAGACCGGAATCGAGAGGCTCTGTACGCTCACTCCGATATCCATCGGCAGCGGACGGCAAGATTTACAGCCCGCGACCCCGGAGAGGGGCACGATGCAGACGACGTGCGTGATTCTGGCGGCCGGCGCATCTCAGCGGTTCGCAGGGAACAAGCTCACGTATCCTCTGGCGGATGGCGACACGCTGCTCGACCGCGCGGTGCGCGCCTGCACGGCCTTCCCGACGGTCGTCGTCTGTTCTTCGGTCCTCGTCAACCGGTTGAATAGCAAAAGCATCACGGTTGTTCTAAACGATGAAGCGGCACTCGGCATGGCGTACTCGCTTCAGCTTGCTAATCGCCTTATCGAGGGCGATCGCGCGATCGCAATTGTGGTTGCGGATCTTCTCCTAATCGAATCGAAGCACGTCGAAGCCATCATTGCGAACGCGCATGATGCCGACGTTACCTTTCCGCAACGGAAAGACGGAACACCGGGTCATCCAGTTGTTTTTTCACCACGTGCTCGCCCCGAAATCGATATGTTACCGCCCGGAGATTCGCTTAGGCAATTGCGCGATAGTTCAAAACTGACGCGGCGCATCGTGCCGGTCGAAGAGGCCTGGCCCTATCGCGATGTCGACCGCTTAGCAGATTTACGCCAATAGCTTGCCGATGCAACCGCGGAAGCGGATAGCCTCACCACGAACCGGCGACGGCTGATCCCGCTTCCGCGCCTGCGCCACGCGTTATGCTACGGAGCCGTAACCATCCATTCGATTCCGAAGCGATCGGTGATCACGCCGAATTTGCCGCCCCAAAACGCATCGTCCAGCGGCATGTCTATTTTGCCGCCTTGCGACAGAGCATTGAAAACACGTTGCGCTTCCGCGCCGTCGCTATATTCCAATGCAAGGGAGATGTTGCCCTCATCGGGGTCGATCGTTTTGCCTTCGCGCCCATCGGAGGCCATGAATTCAAAGCCGTTTCCGTGGAAGCGTGCATGCATAACCTTGTCTTGAAAATTTGGCGACGCCTGCGCCGCCATCGGACTGTCTTTCATCCGCTGCACTTCGTACGTGCCGCCTATCGCGGCCTTATAGAACTCCAGCGCCTCCTCGCAGCGCCCGTAGAAGAAAACGTACGGCGCGAGTTGCGCTACTTTAGTGCCTTCGTCTGTCTTGTGGGTGGCCGTCATGGAATGCTCCCTTCAAGTTGTGGTGTTCCGACTGTATCAATGGACCTTGCAAAAAGCAAGTTAAGTTCGCCATAGCAAGTTTATTGTGGTATTATGGGCCTATGGCGACCCGAACCTATGGACAATTCTGCGGCTTTGCGAGGGCAGCGGAGATTTTTGGCGAGCGCTGGGCGCTTCTCATCGTGCGGGACCTGCTCGTCAGCCCGAAACGCTTTTCGGATCTCCACCGCGGGTTACCGGGTATTCCCACAAATGTGCTCACGGCTCGGTTGAAAGAGCTAGAACAAGCAGGCGTAATTCGCCGTGCCCTTTTGCCGCGTCCGGCGAACTCGATCGTTTACGAGCTTACCGAATACGGTCAGGAGCTCGAACCCGTCGTGGTCTCCCTAGGGAGATGGGGCGCAAAGACACTGGGCGATCCTCGGCCGGACGAAGTAATCACCGCGGACTCCATTATCACGGCGCTGCGAACGACTTTTCATCCGGAGCGTGCGCGAGGATTTCGCGCACGTTACGAACTGCGGCTCGGCGATATCGTGCTTAATGCAGCAGTGGAAAACGGCAAGCTCAAAGCTGCCGAAGGGCCCGCCGAAAAAGCCGATTTGATAATGGAAACGGGTCCTGGCCTGCGCCCGTTAATGGCCGGCGAAGTAAATGCGCGCGAGGCCATAAAGAACGGTAGCGTTCACGTCACCGGCGACACTGCACTGTTGGAACGCTTCGCTGAAATTTTTCACATCGATTAGCGCGCGTATCGCTCAGCGGCACGTGCTTTGGCCTTAGCGGCCCACTCTTCACGGTCGCGCGGCGCTGACGTGGTTACAAGCGAATGCATCAGTTCGCGTGCGACCGCCGTCACTTCTTCAATGGCGCGATCGAAGGCGGCTTCGTTCGCTTGCGAAGGCTTCGTAAACCCCGAGATCTTACGCACGAACTGAATCGACGCGGCACGGATTTCGTCTTCGGTTGCGGGCGGTTCGAAATTAAAAAGCGTTCGAATATTTCTACACATTCACTTAACCTTTCGGTTAATATTTATCTGCGAAAAGGGTTTCCGTGTCAAGAAAAACGCACGGGCGAGCGACGCATCGGTTGAATTGCATGGGCAATTCCGACTCTTCTGACTTGGATTTTGCAGTGGTACACTAGCCTCACACGCGCGCCTTCCACGCAAGGGGTGCAGATCATGTCATCGGTTCAACAGCCCGCGGCCTCCGAAATCCCCGCCGCCCAACGTTTCGTGTACTACTTGCAAGGGACGTTGTTAGAAGCGTGCTCTTGCGACGTCTTGTGCCCGTGTTGGATCGGTGAAGATCCGGACACCGGCGACTGCAAAGCCTTCGTCGCTTACCATTACGACAAGGGTGAAATCAACGGCGTTGATGTAAGCGGCCTGTCATTCATCAACGTCGCCCAGATTCCCGGAAACGTATTAACGCCGAAGAGTTGGAAAGTTTTGTTGCTCGTCGACGACAAGGCGACCAAGGAACAAGCCGATGCGTTGCTCGCGGCCTATAGTGGGCAGCTCGGCGGACCGCTTGCCGATCTTTCGCAGTTTGTCGGTGAAGTTCTCGGCGTAGAGAGGATGCCGATCTCCCATCAAGTGCGCGAGGGCGCAGGCGATCTTCAAGTGGGAGATTGGCTTAGCGCTTCGATGGAACCGTATCGCGGGCCTGACGGTTCGGTAACGACGTTGCGCGATTCGATTTTCTCAAACATTCCGGGCTCGCCGGCATACGTGTCCAAAGCGAAGTTCAATCGCGTCGATATTCCGAAATACGGCATTAAATGGTCGTTTGAAGGGCGCAACGCCATTCAAGGCGACTACACAATCGTCTACGGAGGCTGAACCGCGCCGTGCAATCCGTTAGACGAACGCGGGTACCAACACCGGTACTCGCGGTGATCGCTATTGCGTGGGCGATCGCCGCCTTTGCACAGTTTAGTGGTTCGGCGAGCTTCCTCCATCATGACACGCTGATCGAGCGCGGCCCGCCGCTTTGGGCCGCGCTCCCGTTATTCGTATTGGCCTGGTGCGTCATGATTGCCGCGATGATGTTACCATCGTCGCTTCCATTGTTTCGCCTCTTTGCAGTTGCGTCGTCGCATCAACCGCGATCCGGCATCGCATTTACTGCATGCGTTCTCGGTTATGCGGTGGTGTGGTGCGCTTTCGGAATTCTGGCATTCGCGGGCGATGTGGGGCTTCACCGAACGGTGGACGCGATTCCGTGGCTGCTCGCACACCCGTGGGTCGTTTCAGGAGGTGTGCTCGCTTTAGCGGGTGCGTTTCAATTCACTTCGTTGAAAGAGCAATGCCTGCGCAAGTGCCGTCTGCCGGCCACATTTTTGTTGCAGCACTATCGGCGCGGCCCACACGCGGCATTCCAGCTCGGCTATCGCCACGGACTGTTTTGCGCAGGGTGTTGTTGGGCCCTCATGCTCGTTGGATTCGCTGCGGGTTTCGCCAGCTTGTGGTGGATGATGGCGCTCACCGCATTGATGGTTTTTGAAAAAACGGCTCGACGGGGTTTGCGCGCCGTACCCCTCGCAGGTGCGGTACTGTTGCTGTGGAGCGTGCTTGTGCTCGTTCATCCCTCGTGGCTTCCGCGCACATTCGCCGGAATTTGAAGGCGTCACACTCTAACGCGTTTTAACCGGGCAATCTCCACATGATCCGTCTCTTCGGTTTCCAGCGCATCCGGCAGCCACATCCTAAAGACACCGATGTATCGGTCCGCCATCCCGTAATACACATCGTAAGAACCGTCGTGGCGATCGTCGATTCCGGTTGGAAACACGACGTTGTCCACCGCGCCGCTTATCTCTTCTACTAGTTCCGGAATTAAAACCGGTGTCGCGGAACGGTAGCGCTGCGAACGGTCTTTCTCCCGGCGAAGGATCAGAACGCCGGCGACGTAATTCACGCGATTTCTTTCGCCCGGCACGGTGGCTAATTCGCCGCTTACGCCGTGGTAAACGGTCATATATCCAAGGGGCGTCCGAACGGGCGGCGTTCCTATGCCGATGCGCAACTCTTCCCACGGATGTTCCGGATCGGCAAGCAACGCATGGCGTCGCATGATACGCAGATATCGAATGTCGCGTTTCGCCCATTCCAGCTCGCATCCGGAAACCCAAATGCTTGGAACACCTGATTGAATGCCCTTCGGTGCAGTTTCGGAGTTGTAGAACGGACGATGGAATAAGCCCAGCACCGAAGTGCCATCTTGCAACTCAACCGCATCGGGCGCGAATGCACCGTCCTTGTTGTGGTAGTTGTTGAAGATCACCCCGTAACGCGCTTCCACGTCCGGCTGAAAATCAACGAGCCCCAACCGTTCCCACGCAAGACAGTTTTCCGATATGGCCAGCGCGATTCGCGGACCTTTCGGACCCCATGCAACGTACGCCATCACGTACAAACCAATTGGTTCAATAAAAGTAACGCGTGGGTCTTCACACCCGCCGGTGCCCTCCTGCGGCCGCAATTCGTACGATTCTTCCGGCTCGAGAGCTATTCCGAGACGTTCAACGTTAACCGGCGTGCCGTCACTGTCAAAAATGACCCGCGCAATTCCGATACGAGAGAAATTATTCTTGCCAACTAAACGTGGAAAGAGATACAGCTCGCCGTCGGGTCCGCGAGCAGCCCCCGGATTCAGAACGCCTTCCACTTCTTCTTCGCGATTCGGATCGGGCCGCATTACGACCCCAAGACGCTGAATTTTGAACGGCGATTCAAGCATCTGGTTCATCGAGCGCCACCTTCCGCAGCCTTAACGCAAAGCGTCTCACAAGCGCTTAACGGGCGCAATCCCCGACGGGTTTAGTTACTCGACGTAGGTTCGCAATTCTATGACGTTCCCATCGGGGTCGCGCGTGTAAAACGAAGTGCCGGTTCCGAGTGCACCGAAGCCGCGTATCGGTCCGCGGTCGACCGGCGCTCCTATCGATTCGAGATGTCTACTAATCTCTTCGATCCGCTCGCTGACAACAAGACAGAAATGGTTCAGGTTCGTACCGTGAGCGCTCTCATTCCCATGAAGTTTCGGCGGAAAGAGATCGACGATGGTGTGGCCGTTCAAGCGAACCGAGGGAAATGGGACGTCGCCTTTTTCGTATTCCGCGCGCCGTTCCGCCTGCAGTCCGAGCCCGTCCACGTAGAACGTCAAAGCGCGATCGACATCTGCGACGTTCAGCACCAAGTGATCCAGCTCATATACGTGCAACATATCTTAACGTCAAGATACCTTGGAACGCGCGCAAGTTTCAACGCTCACTCGAAAACTTCCGGCGACATGGAAACGAAACCGGCCTACCGCGGAGTAAGCAACAGCAGCGAAGCCGACGCCTTATACACGGCAGCATCGGAGAACGGCAGCGAACGTAGCTCGCCGCGAATCCACGGCGCTCGCTGATCGTCGTAGTGCGTTGAACCGGGCTCACCCGACTCACCCGCCGGAATGCTAATCCCACCGCGTTCCCACGCGCCCGTTTCCCATACGGCGCGGAAACTTTGCGAAAGCGCGGGCGATTGTACGTGAATCGTATATTCGTCACCATCTCCGGGAAATGTGCCGGCGTTCAAAAACGGAAATCCAATCGGGCCAAAGGGATGCAGCACTTCTACGGCGCCCAAGCGTGACCACGGTCCGGAAGCACGATCCGATTCAAAGACCGCATCTTGAATTGCCGCAACCATCTGCGACGGCATAGTGCTCTCGCGTATTCCTTCGAACGTCCAATACGGGGAATTTCCGGCGCCATCTACCATTACGCGAAGCCGGTGTTCGAACGATGCGGTAGTGGAATTCGGAGAAAACGAACCATCCCACTGCGAAAACCGCAGGACCCAATTCTTCGGAAGCACGTCGCGATGGGCGCTACCGTAGCGAGCCATGCGATGAGCAAACTCGGCATCCGCCGGCGAAATCGTGTCAAGCTGCATCTGCTGGAAGTATGCGGCGTCGTAGAGCGTACGTGCGTGTAACAGCTGCGCGATTCGAAAGGCACGATATGGAGGCGCGAACATCGCGCTCAGACGATATTCAGAGGCGCTGCCGTACATTTTGTTGTTTGCGCTTAACACGACGGCGCTGCGCGACGGCGGCACTGCCGGCAGTTTATCGAAACGGACCGTTCTGAATCGTTCGCGCAGATCGGCCGCCGGATGGATATAACGGCCCCACGCCGGGTCATTGATGGCTAATCCCGCAAGGTGGTACGCCACTTCGCCCTTCGAATCTGCGACGACGAAGTTTTGCGGGGGCCCCGAATACTTCGCAAGCACGCTCAGTGCGCTTCGCGTATCCGATGCACGATTCAATGCGAACGCCGTGCTGAGCGCGGAACCGCTTCCCGCATACGGGGGCCATCGGACAAGCAGCATGCGATCGTTCGCGTCAATCGGAACGCCGAATTCGTTCGCCGCGCGATAGTATTTTTTGATAACGTCAGGCGCGAAGCGAACGCGAAACGTTTCCAGTCTCCAATCGCGCTCGTTCAACATTCCGGGACGATAAACGCTAAACGTCGTCGCCATCGCGTTAGTGGTTGCCCACGCGACGTGCTCGTTGTGACCCAGTACAACGCCGGGAATGCCCGGGACAGTCGCGCCGGCTACATGCAATGAGGGCGCGCGCAATTCCACAACATACCAGATGCCCGGAACGCTCAGGCTCAGGTGAGGGTCGTTCGCAATCAACGCTCTTCGCGTCTGCGTGCGATCCGCCCCGGCGCCCCATGCGTTGCTTCCAAACGCCGTGTACACCGGTTGCGCCCACTTCCTCATCGCCAGCGGCGGCGTTGCATGCCGGGCCGTGTTGAGTACTCCACTGGGTGATACATCGTAGAAGTCGTCCGACAACGGCAACACACGATTGTACTCGCTTTTCGAAAGCATGCGCCAAAGCTCGTCGCGACGTACGATGTTTTCAATTGGGTCTTCGAGTGAAACCGTCATGGCCAGAGTGACCGCAAGCGAATCCAGCGGCGACCATCGTTCGGGTTTGTAGAGCAGAAGCCGGAATTCGAGAGGGAGCGGTTGCGAAGTCATTGCCTCGTTCACGCCTTCTGAAAACGCCCGCAGCGCCGCGCGATCGGCGACACTGAGTTCTCTCCATTGCCGCGCTACGATGTCGTGAGCGTCGAGGGCGCGCATTGCTTCGTCGTTGCGGAGCTGAATGGGTCCCAAAACCTCCGCTAGCTGTCCGTAGATGTATCTTCGGAAGAGATCCATCTGGAAAAGCCGGTCCGATGCCTGCGCGTACCCTTCGGCAAAAAAGGCATCGTGGATATTCGTTGCGCGAATGTGTGGAACGCCGCGATCGTCGCGAAAGATCTTTGTTACGGCATGCACGCCGGCCAGTGCGCCTCCCGCCTCAAGCGCATGCACTCGCGTTCCGTCGAAGACGTAGCCCGCGTACGCAATCGCCAGCAATGCTAAAATGGGCGGCCACGTACGGAAGTGTCGCCACAGGCGTGTCGCTACGCTGCCTTGGTACTCGCGAACCGCTCGCTCTTTTTCGAATAAATTGACCATCGGGCGCCGCTTCCCGGCCTTCTTTTATTGACGCTGGCGAAAGCGCACTTGTGACGGCTAATAGGACGGTTGGACTCGCGCTTTGTACCGTTCCGACAGCTCTCCCCAATTTACTAGAATGAATCCCTGCTCGCGTAAGAAACGGCGAAACGCCGCACTGCGCACCATGTCGAAGTCCTGTTGACGCCATGCAGCGCCCCAGTCAGGATGACCGTTCGTTGCGCCACGCATCTCATCGTCGTCGTACGCAAGATGAACGATCATTTCGTAAATCCCGGGTTTGAGCGGCGCCAGCTGATTCTCGTACCACCGCAACCAATCACGCCTTGAAATACCAGGATCCATCGTTATCACTTTATCCAAAGCCAGCGCGTTCGTAGGCGGCATAACACCCGCGGGCATTCTGAAGCTGCCGTTCTTGACTAGTGCAATCGGCAAATTGTAGTCGTGACCGAGCTGCTGGTAAATGGCGAATAAGTGCCGAGTCGTGGTTAGCGCGATCATGTGCGAATCCAGGTGCGAAATGCGTAACCCACGTGCGTGCGCGCGATCGACTTGCGCATGAAGCTCCGTTTGAACCTCATGGAGCTTTACATGACTGAAAAGCGATGGATCGTTGTAGAAATAGCCTTCCGAGTCCAGCAGGCTCGAAACGGTGTTCACCGGCGCAATCGGCCCCCAGCGAAAGCTTGGCCACTCACTGTCAAGGACCAAGTGTATTCCGAGATCGGCCTGTGGATGCGCTCGCGACCAGGTCACGACCTCTTCAAACCAGGGACACGGCACCATCACGCTTGCCGAAGTCGCCCAACCGTTTTCTAAAGCCATCGAGATGGCGCGGTTCACCGAGTGCGCCATTCCGAAGTCGTCGGCGTGAATGATTAGCAGCCGCGCTGCGGCAGGATATCCAAGGCGCTCTTGTAGCGTCGCTGCGTGCTCTGCGCTCGCGAAAAGCGCCGAGGCAAATAGCGCAGTTGCGGTCGCGATTAGTATCGAGAGGAGGCGCCGCGCGTAAGCACGGCGCCTTTCACGAGTCATCAGGCTGCTGCGTCTCTAGATTGTGTTGTCACACGCATGTTTAGTATTTAGATACTCGGTCTGTATTCGATACAGTCTTCCGCTGAGGTTTGTATCTTCAGGTAGATAAGCGCAGATGTCGCCTATTTCGTCCTGAATACCGACGTTAGCGGCGAACCATCCGCTGTTCGGCTCAGGATCGGTTATGGTTTCGAATAGTTCGTGCGATAGAACCGAGTAATTGCTGTCGTTTTGGATACCGTTCGGCGTTGGACCCTTGGGATTCCCGAGAACCGCGTTTACATCGCAGAAAGTTAAGTCTGCAAACGGTTCAAAAGTAAAGAGTACTTCGCCGATGTCACTGAACGACACAGCTTCGTGGAATCCGCAGAACGCGGGATTCGGGCTGTTGGCATTAGCGTTGCAAAGTCCCGATGGAATAAGCACACCGCTTCCGCAGTACACAGCACCGGGAGGCAAGAAAATATTGAAGATGTGGTTGATTCCCGCGCCTTTTGCCGCCGCCGCTGTGTGGACGATGGTCGCAAGATCGTTGTCGCCGATGATTGTTAGCAGTGGGAAGTTGACGGTCAGATCGCCGGCCCAATCGTAGCGATTTCCAGCGGTCGTGTGGACGTACTGATCCGTGATATGGATCATCTTGCTGTAGCTCAAGTGTTCTTCGAAAGAGTTGGGCGTTCCGTATGTAGAGGCTTTGCTATCGACAAATGCGTTGTAGACGCGCGCCGTTCTCAGCAGCTTACCGCCGAAATATTGCAGATCGGCGGGATAGATAACGGAATTCGGGGTTCGCGTAGTCGACGGCGTCTTACCGCCGTTCAACGTCTTAGTTAAATAGAGATGGTACTTCGGGGTGCCGACGATATTTTTGAGTGCGGCGCTACTAGATGCCGTCGTAGCCGCGACTTGCGCAGCGCCTTGATTCTGCGAAAGCGGCTGCGTGTTGTTGTTGGGAATTGCGGATGGCCCGGATGCCCCTCCGCCGCAAGCCGCGAGCGTAACGCTCAGCATAAAAGAACCCACGAGCGTTGCGACAGAACGTCGAAAACTCAGAGAACGCACAAACTACCTCCTCCAAAGATGTAGAACGCCATCTTTGACTTATGGAGATAGCAGTGATTGGGCCGACTGGTGCAACTCTAGCTAGGAAAGCGCCCTAGGTACGTCCCCTATCGGCCCGGGCCGCGCCCTACCGCGCAGCCGCGAGGACACGCCCGTGATCGTCGCAATGCTCGGCATGCGCGTTGTGGAGATGTCCTTGGACAAGGTAGTCGACGTGATTCCCGTGCGGGACCTTTTCATGTCCGCAATCCGAGCCGTGGCGATGGTTCGCCTCGTGTCCCGCGCACGAATGACCGCTGGAACACGCGTCCGGATTCGCGGCATTCGACGCGTACGTATGCTCGTCGACATGCCCCTCGTGTTCATGATGAAGGTGCCCGTCGTGAAGATAATCCGTATGCCCCTCGTGCTGCAGCGCAGTGTGTCCGCAGCCTTCAGTGTGCGTGTGCTCGTGGGTGTCGTGAACTTTGTGCTCGGCCATAAGATCGCTCCGTAAGGGCGCTGCTAGCTTTATCTTCCCACATGGCGGAACGTTATGCCAACACTCGTTTGCTTAAAGCTTTACGAGCCGGAACTTTCGAAGAAATGAACGGCACCGCACGTGGGACACGTCTTTACGGTCTCTCCCTGGGACAGGTAGCGCTGTCGCCAACGCGTCGGCGTAAGACCGTTCGCACGCGCAAACTGCCGAACAAAATAAGCGGCGTTTCCAAATCCTACCGCTTCGCTGACCGCGACGACACTATCCTCGGTTTTCAGAAGTCGCTCTCGCGCAGCGATCAAGCGGCGTTCTATGATCCAGGCGTTCACCGGTCTTCCCGTTGCTTTGCGAATGACATGAGTGAGGTGGGCCGGAGAGTAGTGCAGCGCCCTGGCAACGTGCGAAAGACTGATCCGATCGGCGTAGTGCTCTTCGATGAATTCTCTCACCCGTTGCACCACGGCATTTCTCTGGTTGGGCATACCCCGATGCTAGTCTCAGGTCCTCAGTAAACTCTGGGAAACGAATAAGAATTTCCACAGGGGCCGGGATGTTTTGATTGCAGAACCGCCAATGCATGGCACGCATTCCGAGAAGCACTCCGCTTCCCAGACATACCGAACAACACTTCAGCGCGTCCGACACCGTTCGCGACATCGTCATCGGGATGTCCGACGGCCTAACGGTTCCGTTTGCGCTGGCAGCCGGGATTTCGGGAGCGATCTCGGCTTCGCACATCGTCGTCACGGCGGGTGTCGCCGAGCTCGCTGCCGGCGGAATATCGATGGGCCTTGGGGGTTACCTGGCGGCGCAAACCGACATCGAACATTATAGAAGCGAGAAGCGTCGCGAAGAGCAAGAAGTTGATGAAATTCCCGGTGAGGAACGCGCTGAAGTCTTAGGAATTCTTCGCGGTTACGGCCTAGACGACAGCGATGCCCGCCGCATCGGCGCGGCTATCACCGGCGACAAAAAACGCTGGGTCGACTTCATGATGCGCTTCGAATTAGGCCTCGAGAAACCGGACACACACCGCGCACCGGTGAGCGCGTTGACCATTGGAGGCTCGTACGTGGTCGGCGGAGTGATTCCGTTGCTCCCCTACGTCTTCATCTCGAATTCCAAGGATGCGCTTTATCTCTCCTCCGCGGTCACACTCTGCGCGTTGTTTGTATTTGGCGCCGTAAAAGGACGCGCAATGGGCGTTTCGTGGACGAAGAGCGCCGTACAAACGCTATTAATCGGCGGCGTCGCCGCAGCAGTGGCCTTTTTGCTCGCCCGGCTAGTAACCGGAGCCTAGTGCGCGTGTCGCGTTCGTCGATAAACCGAGCGTACTAAGCGCGCTAGGAGTAATACCAACACAAGCGCTACCCCGGCGGCGACAAACGGCGCCACGAAGGCTAAGAGCGTTGTGCCCGCGGCCGCTACGTCTTCCGTCGCGCTAAGAATCGGATTTCCGAACCCAGCGGTCGTTGCCGTGGAACCGAGGCGAATCGAAGAGGTAACCGCGTGTATTCCCAGTGCATTGAGTGCGCCGAGCACCATCAAACCGATCAGTACATCTTGGTTTTGCGGATGCGCCACGCCGGCAACAAGAATTGCTGCGGCGGCCGGCTTCGTCGCCACTTGAACGAAATGCAGCGTGTGGTCCAAAAGCGGAATTTTATCTGCAAGAATTTCCGCAAGCGCGACGGCGATCAGGACGATAGTGACGGTCGAAGACCCGAGCCAGCCGATCTGCTCCGGCGGATGAATGTAGCCAAGATGGACGGCAAACGAGACGGCAACGAGCGGCACGAGCGCCCGAACTCCCGCCGACGTGGTGAGAGCGTACGCGAGCGCATACTGAGCAGCTGCATCCATACTTTGCAGTACTAGTAAAGCACGCCGCCGTTACAGCTGCATCATGGGGGCTCGCCTGCTTAACGAGGGCGATTCTGCATCAACGCTAAACCCACGGGCCATGGAGCAATACTCGATCGACGGTCAAGGCCGCGGCGGAGTATATATCGCGCTGGCTATTGTCGCTGTCGGGTTTTCGTATGTAGTCACGCACCTTGAACGCATGCTCCCGTTCCAATTGCCGTGGTGGCTGGTCGTACCATCGTTCGCCGTTTGGTTCGGTTTGGTGAACGTTACCTTCGATCGATGGCTGTGGCGTTTAGGGATCGGCGGCTTCCGGTTCAGCCCCGTCCCGGATTTTTCGGGTCATTGGCGTGGGACCATCATTGCGGTCTCCGCGTCGTATGAACAGCATGAATTGCCGGTTGACGTGGTCATTCGTCAAACGTGGTCCGCAATGGAGGTGCGCGGAAGAACGCAACACGGCGTAACGCGTTCGAAGCTGGTCGGCATTCGCGTAGAAGACGCGGAACTGCGCTATGAATACGAAACGCAGCCCGACATCTTCGATCCGGCAGCGAAGCACCACACGGGCTTCTGCGTTTTAGAGATGCTCGATCGCGATTTGCTGGAAGGCTTTTACTACACGCTCGACGGGACGTCGGCGAAGGGCGGAATCAAGCTCGAGCGCGAGCATGCTGCGCAATAGCAGCAAGATACGCGGCGTCGGTTCCACAGCATCCTCCTAGAACGTGCAGACCGAACCGGCCGGCACACGCCCAAAGATCTTCCGCAAATCGATCAGAAGACGTACGCTCCAAACGATTCGAACGATCCAGTTCTTCCAGTGAAAGCGGCGATCCATTTGCTTTGAGGCCGATAACGCGATGCGCTTTCGCGGGTGACGTACGAAAAAGCGCTTCTAATGCCGTTTCCGCTTTCGTGGGATAAATACAGCCAAGCATGTAGTGCCACGGCCGCGATGATGGATCGTCGTCTAACGTTTCAATAGCGGCTGCAAGCGGCGTTCCGTCGATCATCGTTCCGTCGGAGTGCAACATCGGCGCGACGGCAAACGGCGTCTTCGTTTCACCCATGGCCCGCGCAACGCCATGGAGTTCAGCGATCTCCGGAAACGTCGGAGCGTACAAAAGATCGACACCGGCATCCGCAAGAACCGCAACCTGTTCGCGATGATATTCCACGGCATCTTCGAGTGAGAGCCCTTTGCCCGCGGCGTATCCATCGCTCGATGGGCCTACCTCGCCCGCAATGGCGACCGGTACTTTCGCCGCTGAGACGATTTCGCGGAGAAACTGCACGGCTTCACGATTTATGCGCTCCACGTTCTCGATCCAGTGCCCGCTCGCGCGCCACGTTGGTGTTCCGATTTGAATCGGCAACCCGTACCGTTGGGCGACATCTACGTAACTGCGGTAAATCTTTGTGAGGATCGCGCGCCCGTCTCCATCGTTCAATAATTCGCACGCAGCGAAGTTGCGGAGCGGGCGCCCGTACTCATAAACGATCGTCGTTTCCAGGCCTGCATCGGTCAAAACCAACGGCGCGTCGTAGAATCCGCCCATGCCGCCATCTTCGCGTTATTCGGACATTTGACTGCTGCCGCCGCGACGCTGAAGCAAACACATGGCAGCCACAAATGCAATGGCAACAAGCGTCAACACGGCCAGATCGACCGTGCTTCCCGATAGGATCGATTTTCCCGCGCTAGGGTTGCTCTGGACTTCCTGTACCGTGATCACGAGAATGCGTCGAATAACCGCAATGAGCCCCACGATAAGGAATGGTTGCGGACTTAACACCGCGCCCCGCAATGAGAGCGTGACGGTGTAAATAATCTCCGCCAGCATGAGAATTAACAGTATTAGGTCGAGAAACTGCGCCGTTAAAGCGATCGAAAGCGCACTTGGGCTAACGATCAGCTGATAAACAAGCAACAACGATCGGAACGCGAGCGTCAAGGCAACTGCGGCAAGCAAGAGTCCCACGATTCCGAACGTCATGCGTTCCGCGAACCGAAGCGTTCCGTTTATAAGCTGCAGCGCGAGCGGATTTCCGCCGTGCGAATCGATCAGCACCGTTCCGTCCGATTCCAGTTTGAGACCGTTGTGGATTTCAGCGTCTCTAGCCATTTGCGCAGTATACGGATGCATGCTGGTAAGCGCATTAGTCAAAAGTTGGAGAGAATGCAGCTTTCTTTGTGCGTCGGGACAGCCGAGCGCGGAGGGCACGATTACCCGCTTACCGGAGGGAAACCGCTTAGGCGCGAAAAGTGTTCTTGCAAAAGACTGTGATCGATCAATTTCACCCGCTGGTTAGCGAGTGGTTTACAGCCCGCTACGGCGAGCCGACCGACCCGCAAAAGCAAGGCTGGCCCGTTATTCATCGCGGGCAAGACGTTCTTATCTCCGCGCCCACGGGCTCGGGGAAGACCCTTGCTGCCTTTTCGATCTGCCTGGATGAGTTGATCCGGCGCGCCGATGCAGGCACGCTGACCGACGAAACATTCGCCGTCTACGTCTCTCCGCTGAAAGCGCTCACGAACGACATCCACAAGAACCTTGAAACGCCGCTTCAGGAACTGTATGCGCTCGCACAAGAGAAGGGTCTCCAGCTCGAGACGATCCGAACGGCCGTGCGTACCGGCGACACCACGGCCAGCGAGCGCCAGCGCATGCTGCGCAAAGCTCCGCACGTCTTGGTAACCACGCCGGAATCGCTCTTCATTCTGTTAACCGCGGAGAAGTCACGGGCGCTTTTCACCAACGTTTCAACGGTCATCGTCGATGAAATCCATGCGATGGCGGCAGATAAACGCGGTTCCCATTTGTCGCTCACCCTTGCTCGTCTAGATCGCCTCGTTGAAGAAAACGGCGGACGTAAACCGCAGCGCATCGGTCTTTCTGCAACGGTCCGGCCCTTAGAACAGGTCGCACAATTCCTAAGCCCTCGCGCCGAAATCATCGATGTCGGAAGCCGCCGTCCAATGACGCTTGCGGTTGAAGTCCCCAAAGATGAGTTGGGACCCGTTGCGAGCAACGAACTTTGGGGCGAGACGTACGATCGTGTTGCCGAGCTGATCAAAGCGAATCGAACGACCCTTGTGTTCGTCGCAACGCGACGCATGAGCGAACGCGTTACGTTCGCACTTAGCGAAAGGCTCGGCCCTGGAGCGGTGCTCCCGCATCACGGAAGCCTTTCGAAAGAGGCGCGCTTCGATGCGGAAAACCGGCTGAAGAACGGTGAGCTGAAGGCCGTCGTTGCAACCGCATCTTTGGAGCTGGGCATCGACATCGGATCGATCGATCTCGTCGTACAACTCGGTTCACCTCGTTCGATCGCCGTTGCGTTGCAAAGAATCGGCCGTTCCGGGCATTGGATCGGGGCACGTCCTGAAGGGCGCTTTTTCCCGACAACGCGAGATGAATTGCTCGAGTGCGCCGCGCTCGTGCGATCGATCCGCACCGGCGCCATGGATAGCTTGAAGATTCCGGTCGCGCCACTCGACATTTTAGCGCAGCAAGTCGTCGCAGCGTGCGGTGCCGATGAATGGCAGGCCGACGACCTCTACGAGGCGATGCGCAATGCCTATCCGTACCGCAATCTCGAGCGCAAAGATTTCGACGAAGTCGTTTCGATGCTGGCCGACGGCGTTGCGACGTCGCGCGGCAGAAGCGGCGCGTTTCTCCATTACGATCGCGTCAATGGCCGTTTACGCGGACGCCGAGGCGCTCGTATGGCGGCAATTACGTCTGGCGGAGCCATTCCCGAAACGGCAAATTATAACGTCGTGGCCGAGCCCGACGGCCACATCGTTGGAACGCTGGATGAAGACTTCGCGGTTGAAAGTCTTGCGGGCGACATTTTTATGCTCGGCACAACCTCTTGGAAGATCCGGCGCGTCGAGCCCGGCGTCGTTCGAGTCGAAGATGCGGGCGGTGCTCCGCCGACGATCCCGTTTTGGAACGGCGAAGGACCCGGCAGAACCGTCGAACTCTCCCATGAAGTAAGTGCGGTCCGTGAAGCGATCGATGCACGCGAGGACCGCGATGCAATCAAATTCTTGGTCGATGAGTGCGCTCTCGATGAGGCGGGTGCCGAGCAAACAGTAATGTACGTGCGCGCCGGCAAGAAAATTCTCGGCGTCGTCCCAACTACGAAAACCCTAGTGGCGGAACGCTTCTTCGATGAAGGCGGCGGCATGCAGCTGATCCTGCATACGCCGTTCGGAGCGCGCATCAACCGTGCATGGGGCTTGGCACTGCGTAAACGTTTCTGCCGCTCCTTTAACGTTGAGCTTCAGGCGGCCGCAACCGATAACGGCATCGTGCTTTCGCTTACCGAACAGCACGCGTTTCCCTTAGATATCGTGTTCGAGTACGTGAAAACGGCAAGCGTTGAATACGTCTTGACGCAAGCGCTATTGGCTGCACCAATGTTCGGTGCGCGTTGGCGTTGGAACGCTACGCGAGCATTGGCGATCATGCGTATGCGAGGCGGCCGAAAAGTCGCCCCGCAACTGCAACGCATGCGTGCCGACGACCTCATGGCTGCGGTCTTTCCGGACCAAGCTGCGTGCGCGGAGAATTTGACTGGTCCAATTCGCATTCCGGATCACGTTCTCGTTCGCGAAACCATCGATAACTGTTTGCATGAGGCGATGGACCTTGATGGGCTTATCTCCGTGTTGCAACAGGTTGAGAACGGATCGATTCGGACAGTTGCAGTCGATACGCCGGAGCCTTCGCCGTTCTGTCACGAAATCTTAAACGCCAATCCGTACGCGTACTTAGACGACGCCCCGCTCGAAGAGCGCCGGGCGCGCGCGGTACAGCTTCGTCGCACGATTCGCGACGACGTAGACGGCGCAGGCATTCTAGATAAAAACGCGATCGCCGAAGTTGCGCAAGAGTCATGGCCGGTTGTGCGGGACGCGGACGAACTGCACGACGCCTTGGCGACGCTCGTTGTCGTTCCGCCCGTCGCGGAATGGCAGGGATGGTACGACGAACTCGTTGCGCAAAATCGTGCCACGACGATCACGGTCGCAGAGCGCTGTTTTTGGACGAGCGCAGAGCGTTTGGATATAGCCAAGCTCGTCTATCCTGAAGGGACACTCAATCCGGAGATTCCAGCGGTTGCTATTGCAAACGCGGCGACGACGCGCGAAGAAGCCATTGCGGAAGTGATGCGCGGGTGGATGGAATCCGGCGGCCCCGTCACCATCGATGAACTCGCAATCCGCTTCGGCGTTCCGTCATCCGACGTTGAACTGGCCTTGATTCGGCTGGAGTCCGAAGGACAGCTCTTACGCGGCCGCTTCACCGGCAGCGAAACGGAAGAATGGTGTAACCGCCGCGTGCTCGCACGCATTCACCGGCTTACCATCGGGCAATTGCGGCGCGAGATCGAACCTGTTACGTCGGCACAGTTCATGCGGTTCTTGCAGCGTTGGCAGCACGTTGCGCCGTTCTCACGCCTGCACGGCATCGAAGGCACGTTGCAAGTCATCAAGCAACTCGAGGGATACGAAATTCCGGCGGCCGCGTGGGAAGCTCAGATTCTACCGTCGCGCGTTGGAAATTATCGCCGCGAGTTCTTAGATCAGATTTGCTACTCAGGTGAAGTTATGTGGGGACGGCTTTCACCGCATCCCGCGCTCGATCCCGAAGATGAACGCGAGCGCCGCGTTCGTCCAACGAAGCTCGCGCCGATCTCGCTCTTCACCCGTGAAGATTCGCACGAGCTGATCGTGCGTGATGAGTACAAGTCCGACGGTTTGTCCCACGCGGCACGCGAAGTGCTGGAAGAGATCGGACGTAAAGGCGCGCCGTTCTTCAACGACATCGTTCGCGGTACGAGACGTCTGCCAAGCGAAGTGGAAGAGGCGCTCTGGCAACTCGTGGCGGCAGGCCTCGTAACCGCCGACGGATTCGACGCACTGCGCTCGCTGATCGACGCGAAACGCCGGCTCGGTGAAAAAGGACTGCGTGCCCGGCCGCGTTCGTCGGGCGGACGCTGGACGTTGATCGACTCGACGACGGAACGTATCGATCCCGAAGCCTTCGCGCGACGCCTTCTGAATCGCTGGGGCGTGGTCTTCCGCGATATCGTTGCACGCGAAACGCTCGCTCCTCGCTGGCGCGATCTGCTATGGGCATTACGGCGGATGGAAGCACGTGGTGAAATTCGCGGCGGACGTTTCGTCAGCGGTTACGTCGGCGAACAATTCGCGCTTCCCGAAGCGGTCGACGCATTGCGTGCATCGCGACGCAACGATGCGGATACGGAGCTGACCGCGGTTAGCGCTTACGATCCGCTCAACCTAACTGGAATCATTTTGCCCGGCAGCCGAAACCGCACCGAAGACATCTCGGAACGCATCGCTTTATAAATGAAAAATATCCCTCTCTCGGTTCTCGATCTCTCACCCATCGTTCAAAACGGCTCAGCTACGGAAGCGCTCCGAAATTCTTTAGACCTGGCGCAACACGCCGAACGCTGGGGATATAACCGCTACTGGCTCGCCGAACACCACAACATGCCGGGCATCGCAAGCGCGGCTACGGCGGTGGCGATGGCACATGTTGGCGCGGGTACGCGTACGATTCGCATCGGTTCGGGCGGCATTATGTTGCCGAACCACGCGCCGCTCGTTATCGCCGAACAATTCGGTACGCTTGAAGCGCTGCATCCGGGACGCATCGATCTGGGGATCGGGCGCGCACCTGGAACGGATCGGGCCACTGCACGGGCGCTGCGCCGGAATCTGATCGAGAGCGAAGACACGTTCCCGCGTAACGTAATCGAATTACAATCTTATTTCGCCCCGGCGTTACCGGGACAACCGGTGCGCGCAGTGCCGGGTGCCGGAATGGAGATTCCAATTTGGCTGCTCGGATCGAGTTTGTTTAGCGCACAACTTGCCGCGGCACTCGGCTTGCGCTTTGCATTTGCGTCGCACTTCGCGCCCGATCTGCTGCATCAAGCGTTACATATCTATCGCAAGGAATTTCAGCCGTCAGCGGCCTTAAGCGAACCATACGCGATGGCCGGAATCAACGTTGTTGCCGCCGATACGGAAGCCGACGCGCGTAGGCTCTTCACCTCGCATCAGCAGGCATTCATCAACCTGCGTCGCGGCCATCCGGGCGAACTGCCTCCGCCCGTTGAAAACTTGGACGGGTACTGGAACCCGATGGAGCAAGAGATGGTCGAGCACACGCTTCAGTACGCAATCGTCGGCTCGCCTGAAACGGTGCAACGCCGGCTTGCAAGTTTCGTAGAGAACACCCGCGTTGACGAAGTAATCGTAGCGGGACAGATTTACGATCACCAAGCTCGCCTACGTTCTTTCGAGATCGTTGCCGGCGCTCGTGACGCTCTTGCAGCGGCTTAGCTAGTGAGTTTTCACGTAGTCGCGTAAAATCGATTCGCTTTGCGGATCGGCCGGCACGGTAAACGCCAGCAGCAATCCGTTTGATTCCGGAACCGGAAGAACAGACCAAACCATATACGCCACGTCGGATCGAACATTGATTGCGATGCGTTGCCACATCGCCGGAGCGACCTCGTACTCATTCCAGAAACGAACGAATTCCGGGCTTTCGGCTTGCAGCTTTGCAAGCAGTTCTTCGAACCACGGATCGCCGAGAGCATTCGCATAGCTATGGCGGA
Source organism: uncultured bacterium (assembly GCA_964546935.1). Lineage (GTDB taxonomy): Bacteria > Vulcanimicrobiota > Vulcanimicrobiia > Vulcanimicrobiales > Vulcanimicrobiaceae > JALYTY01. The sequence goes on from CAZJLJ010000027.1 coordinate 36,727, forward strand.
ACGCCGCAGTCATCGTGCGAGCGAACTCTTCCCACGATTGAAACAGCACGCGGCGTTCGGGATCCATGAACAACCGGTAAATCATGTTGTACTGCTCGACTCCGCCGCTATCGGAATGATTGAAGAGCAATCGTGCCGATCGGTTCAAATACAATACGTCGAATCTGCGGCTTAAAATCTGCGCCGTGCTTGGAGTATAGTGATCGACGATGTATCGCAACTCGGCCGGTATACGATCCGGTGGTGCAGGGGCTTCGGTAGCGCGGGGCATTCCCGCAACCGAGAAGAGATACTCCGTCTCGTAGCGGTCCAGCTGCAACGCGCCTGCGATCGCTTCCAGCGATTTCGCCGAGATATTTATCGGGCGGCCTAACTCCAATTGCGCGTACCAGCCGACGCTCACGCCCGCGAGTTCCGCGACCTCGTCACGCGTTAGGCCTTGAGCGCGTCGATGCGACCTCACCGGCATGCCGACTGTTTCGGGCCGTATTCGCCGGCGCCGGGAACGCAAAAAAGCTCGTAATTCCGAACGCTCGTTATCCAACATCGGATAGCAACCGGTCAACCGTGTGCGGAGTTGCGCTAATGTACACTGGCGCTCTCTTCGCCGCAATCTTTTCCGCTGCTACGCTGAAAAGCCGTGGCCATCTCGATTCTGCACCGGCCGCAATTTCCGCGGTCGCGGCAGTTGCACGTCAAACCAGCCGTCATCGTTGCACCGTTACCCATCGTTCAGCGAATTGTCGCAATCGTCGTGGCACTCGGCGGCATCGTCCTCGACCAAACCGCAACCGGCATTTCTTCGGCCTCGCTCAACTTCGTTCAGGGTTCCTTTGCGCTCTCTCCCGATGAAGGCTCGTGGATCCTAACGGCATTTAATGCCGCTTACTATTCGTCCATTCTCGCAAGCGCTTGGACAATCACGCACTTCGGGCGCAAGCGCGTTCTAGTAACCGCGCTCTTCGCTTTTGCAGCTTCTTCGGCGTTATGCATCTTCGCTTGGAACTTCGAAGTGTTGGTGGCACTTCGGGCGCTGCAGGGCCTGACGCTTGGATGCGTTTTTGTTCCGGCCACAATGACGATTCTTGTTTCGGTGCCGCCGCAAACCCGAGGGTACGCGTTTCTGCCGTTTTCATTCGGCTCGCTTGCCGCTTCAACAGCCGGATTATTTTTGGCCGGCATTTTCGTTCAGTATGCACAGTGGCAGGACGCGTTTGCCGTAACGGCAGGGCTGGCCACTATTTTGGCAATCGCGGTCATCTTCGTTGTACCACCGGACACGAGCAAGAAGCGCCGGCCGTTCGATTTTATCGGCCTCGCCGTTATTGCGGTCGCGGCAACGGCATTTCAGTATTTGGTAAACGAAGGCGAACGACGCAATTGGTTCGACGATCCAAACGTTACTTTGGCCCTCGTCGTACTGATAATTGCAATCGTGACTCTCGCACTTTGGAAGCTGCGCTTCAGCCGTCATCCGTTCGTCAATTTGAGGATGCTTAACAACCGTCCGTTCGTCCTTGGTGCGTTGTGCGCGGGATTGCTTTCGCTGGCGCAATACTCAGGGACGCTTTTCGTGCAATACGCCCAGAGCCCCGCGGTGGAAATGTCGCCCACGCTCGCCGGCGGCCTTTTTGCGCTTCGCATTATCGGCTTCGCGGTCGCGATCTTCGCCGTCGGCATGGCGGTTATAACAAAAAAACTCAACGTCCGGTTTGCCTTGACCGGTGCCTTGTTGGCCTTTGCCGTTCTTTCGTTTGCGCAGGCCAACATCATGACGGCGACCGCGGATTTCGACGCCTTCGTTCCGACCGCGCTATTGATCGGCCTTGCACAGGGTGCGGTAAATCAGCCGCTTCCGCTGCTTGTTTTCGGCAGTCTTACGCAAGCGGAACTGCCGATGGGCGCGATTATTTATAAAATGGCACCGCTGCTTGCAACATCGATCGGCAACGCGTTCTCGCAACGGTTGCTGGACACGCACACGGCACAGCATCTCTCGGATTTGGCGGGATCCGTAACCCTTTCCAGACCCGACGTCGCCACGTTTGCCGAACACGGCGGCACGCACGCGCTCGCGGCGTATGTCGGCCAGCAAGCATCGGTGCTGGCCTACGATGACCTCACGCGTTTGTTTGCGCTCGTTGCGCTTTTGATTATTCCGATTCTTTACTTCATTCCGTTGCCGGGAGAGAAGCGGTAGATTTCACGCCGCAGCACGGTTACACTTATAACCATGCGCCACGACGGCGAATTCACGTTGCGCCTCGCTGCTTTCGCGGACATCCCGGTGCTTCAGGCACTAATCCAAGCGTCGGTTTTTGGATTGCAGAGCAACGATTACACTTCCGCGCAACTGCACGCCGCGCTTGATTCCGTTTACGGGATCGATACGCGGCTTATCGAGGACGGCACGTACTTTGTGGTGGAAGCACACGGAGAAATCGTCGCGTGTGGAGGATGGAGCCGGCGCAAAACGATGTACGGGGCGGACACGTGGACGGAACGAGACGATGCGTACTTAGACGCAACCCGCGATGCTGCAAAGATTCGCGCCTTCTTCGTGCATCCAAAATGGAGCCGTCGCGGAATCGGCTCGGCGATTTTGCATGCTAGTGAGGAAGCTGCCGCCGCGTACGGGTTTACTCGTTTTGAGATGGGTGCAACGCTGACGGGAGTTCCGCTTTATGAAAAGCACGGATACACCGCTCGAAAACGAATCGAGCTTGAACTTCCCCGCGGTGAAACACTCCCTATCGTGCACATGACAAAGGAAACGCCTAGCGCGAATTGACTTCGTGATGCGCGATCGCTATTGAGGGGATTCGCTACGCAGCTGGATCCGGTGGAAGAGATCGCCGTTACGATCGCGCATTTGCATTTCCACTTCGGATTTGCTTCCGCGCACGAGGACGAGGTTCTCCGCTGCCTTGATGCTCAGCCGGTACGCGGCCAGTAATATGTATCCGTTCATCTCGCGAAGTTATACCCCCAGGGTGAGTCTAGTATGAATAGCGCTTGCCAGGCGCCGCTTCTTACGCGGCCGTCTGTGTACTACATCGGCCTTAAAGCTGCCGGGCGCCAGCCCGATGCCGCCTTCCAGATCATGATGCCACTCGTTGAAACCGAGGAGCACGAACACTTGCACTTTTAACCCGGACAAGCTGCGCACTTCGACCAGTCCGCTTGTCAGACAGGTACGCCGGCCTGTACACTATTAATAGCTATCTCGATCCTTATAAAGGCCGTTTCACTTGAACAACGGTGCAAATCTCGCGACGGGCGGCGACCTCGCGCCCGTAGAGCGCCGGTCGATCTCCGACGAAGTCGTTTATCGTCTGGGCGAATACATCATGCAACGCGGTCTGCGGCCGGGCGAAAAGCTTCCCGCCGAACGCGAACTGATGGAATATCTGCGCGTCGGACGCTCCTCGCTACGCGAAGCCATCAAAGCGCTGCGCGCCGTGGGCGCAATCGACGTTGTAGCCGGTGGCGGAATGTACGTTGGCCGCGGCGGCACGACGGCGTTGCATAGACCGCTTTCCTGGGCGGTGTTTCTAAATTCGTCCAGCCTTCTCCAGGCAACGGAAGCGCGGATGGTTTTGGAATCGGAACTTGCGGCGTTAGCGGCGGAGCGCATTACGGACGAAGAGCTGGAACGACTCCACGAGTGCCTGCAGCGAATGCGCACCAGCACCGACTCGTCGTTTCTGACGGCGGATGTCGACTTTCATTTGACGGTTGGAAAAGCCGCGCGAAACGACATCCTGTATTCCGCGCTCGACATGCTGCAAATTGTTATCCGTGGCGGCATCAGTCGCATTTTGCGAAAAGCGAAAGGCGAGCCGGTTTCACTAGAAGAGCACGAGGCGATCTACGAAGCCTTGGTGCGACACGACCCGGAGAGTGCGCGCCGCTGGATGCGGGCGCATATTGAAGCCGCGACACGCCGTTTGATGGCTGCATCCGAATTTACCGACGACAGCCTTTCTGTCAGGGAAACCGATTAGATGACCGCCACCGTAGCCCACCCGTACGCCGACCTTCGTTTGATCGTTGGCGGCGAAGAGATCCGTGCGAACGCACGTGAGACGATTCCGGTTATCAATCCTGCGACTTCGCAAATCATCGGCCATTTACCGAAAGCCACGAGCGACGATTTAGCGCGAGCACTGGAATCTGCAGCCCGCGGCTTCGAACGGTGGCGCAAGACGCCGGCACTTGAACGCAGCGGCATTTTACGAGTTGCAGCCGCTTTGATTCGCGAGCGTCTCGAAGAGATCGCACGCACGATGACGCTCGAACAAGGCAAACCGCTGTACGAGGCGCGCCTCGAGGTCACGTCCACCGCCGAGATCTTTGAATGGATGGCGGAAGAGAGCCGTCGCGCATATGGACGCGTCGTTCCGGCACGTTCCCCTTCGATACGCCAACTCGTATTGCGGGAACCGGTCGGCCCCGTTGCAGCTTTCACGCCGTGGAACTTCCCGGCCGTATTGCCCGGACGCAAACTCGCGGGTTCTCTTGCAGCCGGCTGTTCCATCATTTTGAAACCCGATGAAGAGACTCCGGGAACAGCGCTCGCGCTAGTTCAAGCCCTTCTGGATGCCGGCTTACCGGAAGACGTCGTCAACGTTGTATTCGGAACACCGTCACCTATTTCGGAAACGCTCATCGCCTCTCCGATCATACGGAAAATTTCTTTCACGGGATCGACAGCCGTCGGAAAACATCTCGCAAAACTTGCGGCAGCCCACGTGAAAGCATGCACGCTCGAGCTCGGAGGACACGCTCCCGTTATTGTTACGGAAAAAGCCGACCTCGACAAAGCCGTTTCCCTTTCAACGATTTTCAAATACCGAAACGCGGGGCAAGTCTGCGCAGCGCCGGGACGTTTTCTCGTCCACGAACGCGTCTACGACGAGTTCATCGACGGATTCTCGAAAACGGTTGCAGGCCTTCGCGTTGGTTCGGGAATCGACGAAGCAACCCAAATGGGCGCATTAACAAACGAACGCCGCCGCAACGCTGTCGAAACGTTCATCGAAGATGCAAAAGAACGCGGCGCACAGGTTATCACCGGCGGCTGCCGCGTCGACGGCGACGGGTACTTCTTCGCCCCGACGGTCCTCGCGGAAGTTCCCACCGACGCACGCGTTCTGAACGAAGAACCGTTCGGCCCCATCGCTATCGTCACCAAGGTGCCGGATCTCGCAACCGCAATCCGCATCGGCAATTCGTTGCCGTACGGCCTCGCATCGTATGCCTTCACCCAAGATTTCGCAGAACAACTCGAAATCTCAAACGACCTGCAAGCCGGCATGATCGGCATCAATCACTTCGCACTCGGACTCGCCGAAATTCCCTTCGGCGGCGTCAAAGAATCCGGCTACGGCTCCGAAGGCGGCACAGAAGGCCTAGACGCTTATCTCGTCACTAAATCTGTGACGACCGCTACGTAAGGGTAGCGATACCGCAGCTGAAAAATGCCCCTTTGTGGGACCGCTGGAAAAATCGCATCGTGCGATTTTTCCGCTACGCGACTTTTTCGGGAGAACGAAGTTTTGTAATTGCCATCCATGGCAAGCCCGAAAAAGTTCGAGTTCCCCCAAAGGGGCATTTTTCAGCCGCGGTATCGCTACCCTTACGCCGCTACAATGCGTGACGAGGTATGCGTCGATATGAAAGGTCACCAACGCGGGATAACCCGCTCCCAAGCGGGATCGACGTGTTTGCGCATCTCTGCGGTGTCGTCGCGTTTGCGATAAGGAGTGC
>CAZJLJ010000028.1:0-32000 GCA_964546935.1 uncultured bacterium
TCGCGGTGGCATCTACGCGTTACGAAGAGTTGCAGGCGCTTAATCCCGGCTTGCTCAGCGCGACGGGCGATCAGTGGAGAGAGCCGGCGTCGCAGTTGCAATTGGATTCGGGCAACGGCGAATCGCTAACATACCGTGCAAGCGTGAAGCCCGCCGGTGACTCGGTATGGCTGGTGACCCTTGAATCCGCGTAATGCGACGTTTATCGTCCAGGACTCCTGAGCCGTTCGGCTAATCCAGCCTCCCCAGCATGTCGCGCCGCAACATTATGGTCATCGGCTCCGGACCGATCATCATCGGTCAGGCAGCCGAATTCGATTATGCGGGCGTGCAAGCGTGCCGCGCGTTGCGCGAAGAAGGCCACCGGGTCGTTCTCGTCAACTCCAATCCGGCCACGATCATGACCGATCCGGAGATTGCGGATGCGGTTTATTTAGAGCCCCTCACGGTTGCATCGCTCGAACAAATCATCGCTCGCGAGCGTCCCGACGCATTGCTGCCGACACTCGGCGGGCAAACCGGGCTCAACCTTGCCGTTGAATTAGATGAAGCCGGGGTTTTGGAACGCTACGGCGTTGAGTTGCTCGGCACGCCGGTTGAGACGATAAAACTTGCTGAAGATCGCGAGCTCTTCAAGAAAAAGATGCTCGAGATCGGCGAACCGGTTGTCGAAAGCGAAGTCATCACCGATATCGAACAAGGCGTCGAGTTTGCAAGTAGCGTCGGCTATCCGCTCGTCGTGCGGCCGGCATACACCCTTGGCGGTACGGGCGGCGGCGTCGTTTATAACGAAGCGGAGCTCCGCGAACGGCTAGATGCGGGTTTGAGCGCCTCGCTCATCCATCAAGCGCTTTTAGAGACGTCACTTCTCGGCTGGAAAGAAGTCGAGTACGAAGTTCTGCGCGACAGCGCGGACAATTGCATCATCGTTTGCAACATGGAGAATATCGATCCGGTGGGCGTGCACACCGGCGACTCAATCGTGGTTGCCCCTTCGCAGACGCTTTCGGACATCGAGTACCAGATGTTGCGGTCGTCATCGCTGAACGTCATCCGGGCGCTCAACGTCCAGGGCGGCTGCAACATTCAGTTCGCGTTGCATCCCGAGCGCAGCGAATACGCGATCATCGAAGTGAATCCGCGCGTCTCTCGAAGCTCCGCATTGGCTTCGAAAGCAACGGGATATCCGATCGCAAAGATCTCGACGCGCATCGCACTCGGGCAAACGCTGGATGAGATTCCGAACCCCGTCACCGGCGTTACCAAAGCCGCGTACGAACCGACGCTCGACTACGTCGTCGTGAAGATTCCGCGTTGGCCGTTCGACAAATTCCCGCTCGCCGACACGCTACTGGGTACGCAGATGAAGTCCACCGGCGAAGCGATGGGCATCGGCCGTACGTTCCGTGCCGCGCTGATGAAAGCCGTGCGCGGCCTCGATCTCAAGCGCGAAACGCTAACCGGCGGCGAATACCTGGAGTGGAGCGTCGCCGAACTCGAAGGGATCGTCACGAAGCCAACGCACGAACGGCTTTTTGCGGTTTGCGAGTTGCTGCGGCGCGCAGTCCTTGCGGGTGACGAGAAGAGCATCGACGACTCCGTTGAGCGCATTCACGAAATCTCCGATATCGACGAATTCTGGCTCTACGAATTTGCCGACCTCGTCGCACTCGAAGAACGTCTGCGCACGTCGCCGGCGCCGGAAGATTTTACGGCAGCGCTCGAGGCCGGCTATTCGACGTTGAGTTTCCCGGCGCTACGCGAATCGCAACACAACGGCGCGATGCGCGACGGCCATGCGGCGTTTCGAATGGTGGATACTGCCGCTGCGGAGTTTCCGGCAAGGTCACCGTACTACTATCTTTCGCGCGGCGAAATGGACGAGATCCGGACAACGCCGGAGGAGGCCGTCGTTGTCGTGGGAAGCGGACCGATTCGCATCGGTCAAGGTATAGAATTCGACTACTCGTGCGTGCACGCGGCATGGGCGCTGAAGAACGCCGGCAAGTCGCCTGTCGTCATCAACAACAATCCCGAGACCGTCTCGACCGACTTCGATATCTCCGACGCGCTGATATTCGAACCTCCGGGTGCGGACGAAGTGGAAGCCGCGTACCGTTCGAGCAACGCGCGTGGCGTAATGCTGGCGTTCGGCGGGCAGACCGCAATCAACCTCGCCGGTGAATTGAGCCGCCGCGGCGTGCCGATCGTCGGTAGCGACCGTGCCAGCGTCGATATGGCCGAAGACCGTGCACAATTCGACGCGGCCCTGGAGCGCTTGGGCGTTGCCCGTCCCGAAGGCAGAGCGGCAACCAGTTTCCGTGAAGCTCGTGCGTTCGCACGTGAGTTAGGATTTCCGGTGCTCGTGCGTCCGTCGTTCGTGCTGGGCGGGCGCGGCATGGAAATCATATATAATGAAGGCCAACTGGCATCGTACGCGGAGTCCGCGCCGCCGATTCAAGCCGATGCGCCGCTGCTCGTTGATAAGTATCTAAAAGGACTCGAAGTCGAAGTCGACGCCGTCTTCGACGGCGACGACATCTTGATTCCGGGCATCTTCGAGCACATCGAGCGTGCCGGTATTCATTCGGGTGACTCCATCAGCGTCTATCCTACGCAGACAATCGATGAAGCGATGACGCGGCGAATCGTGGACGTCACGACGGATATCGCGAAAGAGTTGCGCATTCGCGGTCTGATCAACATTCAATTCGTGGTGCACGACGGCAAGCTCTACATTATCGAGGCGAATCCGCGCGCAAGCCGCACGGTTCCGATCATTCAAAAGGCGACCGGCGTCAATCTTGTCGCCGCCGCGACACGCATCGCACTCGGCGAACGCCTGCGCGATATGGAGTACGGCACGGGTTTGCATCCACGTACGCCGTATGTTGTCGTGAAAGTACCCGTCTTTTCATTCTCGAAAATGCGCGGCGTTGAAACCATCCTCGGACCCGAAATGAAGTCGACCGGTGAAGTCCTCGGGATCGACGATAGCTTCGGCGGCGCGTTACGCAAAGGGTTCATCGGCGCCGGTGTTCGCCTGCCCGGAACCGGCGGACGCATTCTCGTCTCCATCGCAGATGAAGAGAAGAACGAAGCTGTCCCGGTCCTGCGGCGCTACGCGGAACTCGGACATACGCTAGTTGCAACGCCCGGAACACGCGCGGTGCTCGAAGCGGCCGGCATCCCATGCGAGCCCGTGAATAAAATCTCCGATGGATCGCCTCATGTACTAGACTTGATCCACCAACGCAAGGTCGACCTCGTAATCAACGACGCTAAAGGCCCTCGCGAAATCTCGGACAACTACAAGATTCGCCGCGCCGCGGTAGAAGCAAATATTGCGTGTTTGACCAGTTTGGATACGGCTCGGGCGCTCGCGGAGGCTCTCGGAAGTTCAGCGGGTCCGCCGCGGAGTCTTCAAGAGTATCGCAGCGCACAAGCGACGATCGACATCTAGATCTTCGCGAAGAGCCGCGCGTCTTCGTCTTGGGCGGCAGCGGCAGCGGCCTTGGGTTCGTCAACAGCTTTCGCAGTGACAACGGCGCGATCACTGCGCGCCTCGTTTCCGTTGCGTGGACCCCGATCGGCGTCGTCATCGGCGATAGCTGGCAAAATGTCGGCATTGCGTTGCCGAATTTGCTCGATTGGGTAGATCGCACGTTTCCGCCCGAAGACGAGCACTCGTTCGTTGCGCCGATGAGAGATATCGAATTGTTAGCGCGCGTTCAATGGCACGCCGAACTTCCCGAAACGTTGACGGACGAAACCGTATTGAACATCGAAGACGTTCCCGAAGACATTGCCAATGGATTGGCGCATCCTCCGTCGACGATCGTGCAATGCGCAGCGTGCCGGCGACTTTGCGTTCGCGACGACTTCGTTTGGAAAGAAAAGCAGCTGTGTGCGTGGGACTACCACGCACAGGTCTTCGGCAAGCGCGGCCCATGGCGAGACGGTCCGTACGAAGACCGGCACTTCGAAACGCTGCCGGAGTGCGCGTATGTTGCGCCGCAGCTCCTTGGTGAAATGAACGTCGAAGTGGTGATGGCCACCAATTCGGTCGACGAAAGCGTTGCGCGCAGCATCATCAATTTGCTGCTTGAGGCGGAGGCGGATCGTCCCCACATGGCCGTGCGCTCCGGCGGCGGCTTTACCGTGCTTCGCGAGCTCGCGAGTTAACCACTCGGAATGACGAATCGCGCCATCACGCGTCTCGCGGCGCTGTTCGTTGCGCTCTTCGCGATTCTGATGATTCGGCAGGCGTGGGTACAACTCGTTGAGGGTCCGGCGATCGCCGCGAAACCGTATAACCCGCGCCATGCATTGCTAGACGAGCGTCGGGGCCGCATTCTTGCAACTGATGGTACGGTATTAGCCGCGACACACGGAACGAAACGCGCATACCCGCTTGGAGAATCGCTTGCGCAAACGTTGGGGTACGTTTCGTCACGTTACGGCACGAGCGGCATCGAAGACACTTACGATCGTGCGTTGACGCCGGCAGATACAACCGGCGATCCGCTCGCGCAGTTCGAAGAGATCGTCGCGTCAATTCAAGGAAAAACGAAAGTTTCGAACGGCGCCGACGTCATCACGACTATCGAACCCGCGATCCAAAACGAGCTTTGGAACCGTCTATCACGCTACAATCATGCTGCGGGCGTTGTGTTGGATCCGCGCACCGGCGCGGTGCTCGCCCTCGCGAGCGTGCCAAGTTACAATCCGAATCGAATCGATTCGGAATTCTCGTCGTTGAATTCCGACCCGTCGAGTCCGCTGATCGACCGCGCGATCGACGGTCTTTATCCGCCCGGTTCGACGTTCAAGGTTTTTACCGCGGCTTCGGCGCTGGAGGCCGGGACGGTCACGATGGATTCGCATTTCGACGACCCCGGATATCTGACGGTCGGCGATTTCACGCTGCACAACGATGAAACCGAAGCCACTGGGTACGCCGATCTCACGACCGCGTTCGCACTCTCCAGCAATGTGGACTTCGCCCAGATCGCGCTCAAGATGGGGACCAACACGTTCTACGACGCGCTTGCAAAGTGGGGGATTGGGAATTCGCTCGACTTCCAGCTGCCCGCCGAGCGCGACCGCGTTCCCGACCGAGCCTCGATCGTTCCCGGCGAGCTGGCGCAAATGGGATTTGGGCAGGGAGCCCTTCTTATGACGCCGCTGCAAATGGCGCTGCTCGCATCGACGATTGCGAATGCGGGGAACGAACCGCGTCCGTACATCGTTCGCCAAATCGTGCGTGACGGAACCGTGGCGAGCGTGAGCGATCCTGGGACGCTCGCTTCCCCGGTCTCGGCGGACACCGCGGCAAACGTGAAGAACATGATGGTAGCCGTTGTGCAGCGCGGAACGGGGACGGTTGCACGGCTCCCGAATGTGGCCGTGGCCGGAAAAACCGGCACCGCGACCAATCCGCACGGACGTGCGCACTCGTGGTTCGTCTGCTTCGCTCCGGCCGATCATCCTCGCGTTGCCGTCGCGGTGATCGTAGAAAACGGGGGTTACGGCGCAGCAGTGGCAGCACCCATCGCGCGAGAGGTTCTGCGAGTGGCTTTGGAAAGCATAAAGTGATCGAGCAAGAGACGTTTAACAACCGGTACAAACTCGATCGCAAACTTGGCGAAGGCGGTATGGCTACCGTCTATCGCGGGACCGATACGGTGCTCCGCCGCCGGGTAGCCATCAAAGTTCTTCGAGAACAATATGCCGCCGATGAAGAATTCGTGCGCCGCTTCTATCAAGAAGCTGAATCTGCCGCACGGCTTTCCCATCCGAACATCGTCAATACGTACGACGTCGGCCGCGAGGGAAACACCTACTATATCGTGATGGAGCTCGTCGACGGGCCGTCGCTTGCCGAAATTATCGCCGTCGATGGGAAGCTTCCCGAACCGGTCGCGATCGATTACGCGGCACAGATTTGCAACGGCCTGGCCTACGCACATCGCACCGGACTGCTTCACCGCGACATAAAGCCTGCAAACATCCTGGTAACCAAAGACGACGTCGTCAAACTCTCGGACTTCGGCATTGCGCGTGCCGTCTCACAGCAAACGATGGCGCTAACGAAACCGGGTCTTGTAATGGGAAGCGTCTATTACATTTCACCCGAGCAAGCGCAGGGGCACGAACTTCACGAAACGTCGGACCTTTATTCGGTCGGTGTGGTGCTCTACCAAATGCTTACCGGAAAACTCCCGTATACGGGCGAGTCTCCGGTTACCGTGGCGCTCAAACACATCGGCGATCCCGTTCCGACGCTGGACACGCGCGCTCTTGGTGTAAGTCCGGCGCTCGCCTCGATCGTCAACAAACTCTTGCAGAAGAAAGCGGAGAACCGTTTCCAGTCCGCAAGCGAAGTCGCGACCGCATTACGCGAAGCGCGCGAACGTCCGGCGCACGCGCCGTACGAAATTCAAGACGACGCCCCGACTCAAATCTTCCGCACCGTGCCGCCTCCGCGCCGTTCGCCGATGCCGGACCACTCGTACACCTCGATTAGCGAAGAAGAAGAGCGTCGTTCAAAAATTGGTTCCGGTGCCGTAACGATTCTCATTGCGCTCGCGGCAATTGCGACGATTGCAGGCTATCTGCTCTTCGGACGCTCGCTGCCGGTGCCCCAATTCGCGCAAAGCGTCACGCTGGCGGATTATACGAATATGACCGACACGCAGGCGCAGCAAGCGATCGTAAATGCGGGCTTGAAGTCGCGGATCATCAAAAGTCCGAGTGATACCGTCCCTGTAAACCGCGTCATCCGGCAGAATCCAGCTCCAGGTTCGAAGGTCGATAAGGATTCGCTCGTCGAGTTGAACGTTAGCAACGGGTTGCCGCTCGTCGGATTGCGCGACGTTCGCGGTTTTACCATTGCCGACGCTCAGCGCACGTTGCAAGCGGACAACTTCAAGGTGAAGACCAACCGCCGCTACGACAACGGACCAAAGGACAGTGTCGTAGATCAGCAGCCGAAACCCGGAACGCAGCTGCGTAAAGGTGCGACGGTGACCCTAGTCGGGTCCGATGGACCGCAACCGATCCTCGCGCCGAATTTCGTGAACATGAACGTGAACGAAGCGCTTGCGCTCGCTAAACGCAGCGGTGTCACACTCGAGACATCACAGCGCGCTGCCTACCCGAACGTGGCGAACAACGTCGTTGCGGCGCAAGATATTCAAGCGGGTCAGCAAATCGACCGCAACACCACGATTCATGCGACGGTCAGTACGGGGTCCGGCGGCGGCGCTAATACTACGCAGGTCGTCGGCGTGCCGAACGTGGTGAACATGAAGTACGCCGATGCAATCTCGCAGTTGAACGGAGCCGGTTTCACGGCGGTCGTGAAGTACTCGGTTCAACCCGACAGCAACGAGCTCGTCGTGGCGCAGCAGCCCGATGCGACGGTGCAAGCGCAGAACGGTTCGAACGTGACGATTACGGTCTCGGTTCCGGGCGAAGTTCCCGATACGGAAGGCATGTCGCTCGCCGATGCTCAGGCGAAACTACTTGCCAACGGTTATCCCGTGAACAAGATTCAGTACACGACCACGGCCGGCGCCGACGGGAAAGTCGTTGCCACGCAGCCGGAAGCCGGGACACCGCTTCAGCCAACGTCGCCCGTGACCCTGATCGTCAACGGTGTAGCTCACTAATGCGCGTGCTGGGCATCGATCCAGCGCTGCGGGTTACCGGGTACGGCGTCATTCAGCGCTCCGGCCGGGGTGTTGCGCTCGTGGAGGCGGGTGTCGTTTCGCCGCGCACCGATCAATCGCTGGAACGAAGGCTCGCCGATCTGTACCGCGGCATCGCCGAAGTATTGAATCAAACGAAGCCCGACGTCGTTGTGATCGAAGAGTTATATACAACGTACAAGAATCCGATGACGGCGATCCTAATGGGTCATGCACGTGGCGTGATGTGCCTTGCAAGCGCGCAGGCCGGCGTTCCGGTTCAAACGCTCGGACACGCCCACGTCAAGCGCGCACTGGTCGGCTCCGGCGCGGCGAGAAAAGACCAAGTCAATGCAATGGTTACGCATCTTTTGAAGTTGCGAACGGCCCCGAAGCCGAACGACGTATCGGATGCACTTGCCATCGCCCTTGCCTACATGAATATGCAGAACAGTGTTTTCGCGCATTAGTGGATCGCTCATCGAGCGCGACCGTGACCGCCTTGTCTTGGAGGTGCACGGTCTTGGTTACGAACTGATCCTTCCGCCGTGCGTCGCCGAGAAGATCTCCGCTTCTCCGGGCGATCCGCTCACGCTTGAGGTTTTCTCCGTTCTAAACATGGACGGGAACAGCGGGCACTTCAGCTATTACGGCTTCACGAACGCAATCGAGCGCGAATTTTTCGAATCGCTCTTGAGCGTCGCGTCGATCGGCCCTCGATCGGCGGCACGGGCTTTTTCGCAGCCGATGTCTTCCATTGCCGGCGCGATCGATCGCGGCGATCATGCCTATCTAAAGACGCTGCCCGGCATCGGCCAGCAGAAGGCGCGAGATATCGTTGCCAAACTGCAAGGCAAGGTCGCGAAGTTCTTGTTGATTCAAGACGCGCCGGTCACTGCGCCTGAACCGATGCCCGATTTTGCGGGCGAAGCCTTAGCGGTCTTGTTGCAGCTCGAGTACAAACGTCCTGAAGCCGAAGCGATGATTCGCGAAACACTTGATACCGCGCCGCAAATCAAAGACGCCGAGACGCTGCTCGCGCAGATCTACCGGCGCAAAGCACTGCGTGAAGCCGAAGGTGGAAAAGCCGGATGAGCGACGCCGGCGCGCGCAAGCGAATTCTTGGACCGGATTCGGTGCTTCCGCCCTCCGATGAGCGTTTACTGGATCCCCAAGATACGCTCGAGGATGAAGTTTACGGCGCAAGTTTGCGGCCGCGGACCTTCGCGGATTACGTCGGGCAAACAAATGTCGTCGAGAATCTGCGCATCTCCATCGATGCGGCAAAGCGTCGGAGCGAGCCGCTGGAACACGTGCTCTTTTACGGACCTCCGGGCTTAGGAAAAACAACGCTCGCGGGTTTGATCGCTCGCGAAATCGGCGCAAATTTCCGGCCAACCAGCGGCCCGACCCTGGAGAAGCCGAAGGACCTTGTCGGCATCCTTACCGCACTCGAAGACGGCGACGTTCTTTTCATCGACGAGATCCATCGCTTGGGCCGCGTGGTCGAAGAGTTCTTGTATCCGGCGATGGAAGACTTTCAAATAGACTTCGTCGTCGACCGCGGCGCCTATGCGAAAACGATCAAACTTCCGCTCAAGCGTTTCACTTTGGTCGGCGCGACGACTCGTGCCGGAATGTTGACTGCGCCGCTGCGCGAGCGTTTCGGGATCGTTCACCATTTGGATTACTACAACGTCGAAGAATTGGAGCGAATCGTCATGCGGTCCGCGAGCGTGCTCGGCGTTCCGATCGATCGCGACGGGGCGCTCACAATTGCGCGTCGCAGCCGTGGAACTCCCCGTATTGCGAACCGGCTGCTGCGGCGCGTGCGCGATTACGCCGAAGTTCGCGCCGAAGGCGAAATCACCGCGCCGGTTGCCGACGAGGCATTACGTCGCGAGGGCGTTGACGATTTAGGTCTGGACCGGCTCGACCGCGCGTTTTTACGCACGATCGTCGAACATTACGGGGGCGGCCCCGTCGGGCTCGGTGCGATTGCGGCTACGCTAACCGAGGACGCCGAAACGTTAGAAGATGTAGTCGAGCCTTATCTTTTGAAACACGGATTCGTAATGAGGACCGCAAGCGGAAGAAAAGCGACGCCCGAGGCATATCGCCACTTAGGCGCGATTCCCAAGAGTGGATCGCAGGAGCGATTGCTGTAGTGCTGCGCCGGTCGACGTTTCTCGGCGCCGTTCTGGCCGGCATCACGCCCATCGTTCTCGGTAAAACCGCCTTCGCTGCGCAAACCGACGCCGGCGATGAGTTCGATCCCGCAATTAGCGCGCCGTCCCAAGCGCTTCGCGTGCTGCTTGGAAAAGGCGCCGCCACGCCGGCTGCGGGCGGGACGTTTTCCTTCAACGGCCGCTCGTATCGTGGGACGTACGCGCAGACGCCCGACGGATTCGTTGTCAACACCGTATCGCTCGAGGAGTATCTCTACAGCGTCGTTCCGCGAGAGATGCCGCCGTCATGGCCTGCAGCGGCACTGCAGGCGCAAGCAATCTGCGCGCGCACTTATGTTTTGCAGCGAAGCAGTCCGCGACGGAATTACGACCTAGTCCCATCGGAGCTCGATCAGGTCTATGGCGGAGTCGCATCGGAAACGCTTTCCGGACGAGCCGCAGTGGAGGCGACCGCGAATACAGTCCTCCATTTCGGAGACGAGTTCGCGCAGATCATGTATTCGTCGTGTTGCGGTGGTCACACGGAAGCATCTAGCGATGCGTGGGGCGGCGCGCCGTTCGCGTACTTGGGCGGTGTGATCTGCCCGTATTGCACGGCTTCACCCGAATATCGTTGGCAGCGTGTCATTGAAAAAAATGCGCTGGCTTCTACTTTTGCGGCCGAGCTGATGAATTACGGTGCACTCCAAAGCGTGCGTATTTCGGCTGCCGACTCGAGCGGCCGTGCAAAAATGGTAGAGCTTGTCGCCGAGCACGGCTCAGCGTTTGTTAAAGGAAGCGTCTTTCGTACGCGAGTGGGCGCCCGCGTGATTCCCAGTCTGTTAATTACGAAGGTCGATGGAACCAACGCAGCCCCGGACCAGTTCTCGATAGAAGGCGGAGGGCTCGGCCACGGCGTGGGCCTGTGTCAGTGGGGCGCTCGCGGTTACGCGATCGCGGGCGGATCTGTTAAGGATATTTTGGCGTTATACTTTCCGGGTACGGATATCGTGCATGACTGAAGCTCGCGGATCGCTGCGTTTGCGCAAATACATCGATGTGACGGTTGAAGACCCGCTCGCGTCTATGCTTTTTCGAGGCGCCATAGCAGACATCTCACCTACCGGCATGCGGGTCATCGTCGATCAGTACTTGCCGGTGAATACCAAGTACACGTTCACGATGAAGCGAAACCCATTTCTGAAATTGCGCGGACAAGTGCGCTGGATTCGTCCGTTCGAGGGCGAGACTTACCAAGTCGGTGTGCTTATCGTGGACGCGACGGAAGACGACACGAAACGCCTAAACAATTTCCTGGAACTGGAACAAAAACGTCTGACGACCTAAGCCTTGCGGCGGCTTACGATTTCGATCTTCCGGAAAACCTGATAGCGCAGCATCCTGCGGCCGAGCGGGACGCAAGCCGTTTGATGGTCGTTAAAGAAGACGGACTCGAGCATCGCATTTTTCGGGAAGTGCCGGAGCTCTTTTCCCCTGGCGACGTCCTTGTGTTGAACGAAACACGGGTTATTGCCGCGCGCGTGTTCGGTAGGCGCGCGGCGAGCGGCGGACGGGTGGAACTGTTGTTGTTGCATCCCTCGGAATCGATGCGCTACGACGAAAAAGCGACGTCCTGGATTGCATTGGTGCGGCCCGGGCGTCGCATGCGTGCCGGGCAACGCGTCCTCTTCGGTGAACTCGGCGAAGCGGTTGTCGCTGCGGAACTGGAAGAGGGGCTGCGAGAAGTCCACTTTGCGTTAAACGTTACCTTCGAAACGTTTTTGGAGAGCGCGGGAAGGCTGCCTCTGCCGCCATACATTCACAACGATAGCGAAGAGGCCCAAATCCGGTATCAGACTGTTTTTGCGCGGGCGCCCGGGAGCGTTGCAGCCCCCACCGCGTCTTTGCATTTTACGCCGGAAGTACTTCGGAGCATCCAAGAGCGCGGCGTCGAGATCGTTTACCTTGCACTGGACGTTGGCCTTGGAACGTTCCGCCCGATGAAAACGGAACGGCTGGAAGAGCATACGATGCACGCCGAGGCGTATGGAATTCCGGAGAGTACTGCGAGTGCGATCGCTCGCGCGAAACGCGAAGGACGGCGCGTCGTCGCCGCCGGAACAACCGTCGTCCGTGCGTTGGAGGGGAGTGCCGCGCAACACGGCCATGTTGTCGCAGGTGAGGAAGAAACCGATATTTTTATTCGGCCCGGATATGTGTTTCGTGTCGTCGACGCGATGATCACGAATTTCCACCTGCCGCAATCCACTCTGCTGGTGCTTGTCAGTGCGTTTGCGGGGCGCGAACGAATTTTAAACGCATACCGTATCGCAGTCGAACGCGAGTACCGGTTTTTCTCATTTGGAGACGCGATGTTTCTCACGAAAGCCAACCCATGACGGCAATGCAATATGTGACGTTCGATAATCCCGGCGAACCGTCGGTGCTCCACGTGGCTAAAACCGCGATTCCATCGCCCGGCGTAGGCGAGGTTCTTATCGAAGTGGAAGCGGCCGGCATCGCCCGTTCCGATGCAATGCAGCGCGCCGGTAAATATCCGCCGCCGCCAGGCGCCTCACGCGAACTCGGCCTGGAAGTCTCGGGCACGGTTGTGAAACGCGGGAAGGACACGAACGATTTTGCAATCGGCGATCGCGTCGTAGCGTTGGTGAATGGCGGCGGGTACGCACAATACGTCGCGGTTCCGGTGGGACAGGTTCTCCCGTTACCCGATGAGTGGTCGTTCATCGAAGGAGCGACGCTGCCCGAGAACGTGTTTACCGTCTACGACAACCTTCTAGATCGGGCGAAGCTTTCGAAGGGCGATGTGTTGCTCGTTCACGGCGGCACGAGCGGTGTCGGAACGACCGCAATACAACTTGGGCGGGCCATAGGCGCGCGCGTGATCGCAACGGCCGGTTCGCAGAAGAAGTGCGAGGCGACGCTGCAATTAGGAGCCGACGCGGCGATCAATTATCGCGAAACGGATTTCGTGAAAGAGGTTCTCCGATATACCAACGGTCGGGGCGTCGATGTCGTATTGGATATCGTTGGAGGGTCCTACGTGGGCCGGGATTTAGAGTGTCTCGCGTTGGAGGGTCGCATCGCGTGCCTGGCGACCTCCGGCGGATTTGAATCGACCATCGATCTTCGATTGCTGTTGCACCGGCGCGCGGCCATTCTAGGCTCGAGCCTCCGTCCCCGGACTTCCGAAGAAAAGGCCGAAATTGCCTCAAAATTGCGGCAGCACGTATGGCCCCTTTTGCCTGCGCGCAACCCAATTTATCCCATCGTAGATTCTGTCTTTACGTTCAGCGATGCGGCTCGCGCGCACGAACGTTTGGAATCAAGCGAGCACATCGGCAAGATCGTTCTCGTGCCCGACCCGTAGGTCGCAAGAGCGCCGCAACGGTTCGGCGAAGGCCAAACTCCCCAAAAGAAAAGACAACAACTACTCACGTCTGGTGATTAGGAAGGGTAACGTTTCGCATGAAAGTCTATACGCCGAAGAAGTGGGATCTCTCAGGACTTCAAGGGATCTCCGATGACACGTTGCAGATTCACTTCGGCCTGTACGAAGGCTACGTCAAGAATACCAACACGATAAACGAACGTCTTACGGAGCTTCGTCAGTCGGGGAAAGCGGCAGGTGCCGATCCCGCATACGCAGAGCTCGTACGCCGTCTTGGGTGGGAGTTCGATGGCATGCGTCTCCACGAATACTATTTCGATAACCTTACGAAGAATCCGCAACAGCTGAAATCCGGACGTTTGTACGATATCCTCGGCGAACAGTACGGCGGATTCGATGCGTGGAGAAAGGATTTCGTAGCGGTCGGCGGCATGCGTGGTATCGGCTGGGCCGTCGCTCATCACGATCCCGTAACGGATCAAATCGTCAACGTGTGGGTCGGCGATCATAACATCAACAATCTCGCCGGCTGCGAACCGATTGTAGTGATGGATCTTTGGGAGCACGCGTGGTTTCGCGACTACAAACCGGCCGACAAAGGAAAGTACATCGAGGCGTTCTTGGCCAACGTGGATTGGAATGCGGCCGAGGCTCGGCTTCCTTAGAGCGTGAGTTCGCTGCGCCGGCGGGTAGAACGCGGGCATGGAAAACGAAGGTGCACGCGCCAGCGATCAGCGCGACGACATCGCCGCGGAAGTGGAACGCAAAGACGCGGAGATGTTGAAACAGCAAGAGCGAGCGGCAAAGCCGCTCGAACCGCTCAAAGGCTACGATAGCGTCGACGCTGAGTCGTTTCCGGCAAGCGATCCTCCGCCGCCGCAAACCGACGTACTAGAGGAATCGGAATAGGAAAAGGGACGGCGTCAGTGCCGTCCCTTTTGTATTGGGGCCGTATCGTCTTCCCTTTCCGCAATGATCGTACGCGGATTCGTGTACCAAACTAGGCCGGGCGGCGCATTCTTTTGGGCGCGCACATACTTGCGCTGCGTGTAGTCAATGGGTACCTTGCCGGAAGACTTCGCTTTCGAGTAAGAAGCAGCAAGGGCCGCTGCTTTCGCTATGTCTTCGTCCGGCGGTTCATCACGATCGTCGCGTTGCAGAATCACGTGCGCGCCGGGAATATTTTGCGCGTGGAACCACAAATCGTTCGGCCGGGCGACGCGGAACGTCAGGTCGGCATTCTCGCTTGGCGAACGTCCGACGAGAATCCGCGATCCACTGGAAGTGCGGAATTCTAGCGGAGGACGTTTCCGCTTGCGCGTTTGAACCGTTGTGCGCTGCGTTCTAGGATCGACGTGGGCCACGGCAGCGGCGACATCGTCGAGATCGCTGTCATCGGCGCGTTCCACCTCCCATCGCAAGTGATCGATGGACCGGCGCAGTTCGTTCAGCGTCTTTTCGCGCTCGTCAAGATGTGGAATGGCGGAGCCGAGCTTTTTGTACTGCGCGAAGAGTTTAGCAGCTCGTTCTTTTGCCTCGTTCTGTTCGTTTTCGCCTGCTATTTCGTACAGTGACGCATAGATGGCTTCGCCCTCTTCGCGCAGCTTTTCGCGTCCTTCCGCTTTGCGCCGTTTCGCCGAGATCGCCGCTATCTCGTCCTCTGCCTTTCGCTCACGGTCCTCGAGCCGCTTCAAGAGTGCGTTGCGACGTAGCGCCGTACGGCGCCGTTCGCCGGAACCGATTCGTTCTTCACGATACTGATGCAGCACGTCGAGCAACGAGTCGTTACGCGTCGCAGGCTCGTCAGCGAAGCGCGCGAGCGGAGTTAAGTATGCTTGATCGATAACACCGTTGCGCCGGTAAACGTAAACGGCATTGTGAAGCAGCTCGTCGCTTTCGATTTCACCGGTATGTTGCGCACCGGCAAGCGTCGGCCGTTCTACAATCGGCGGAGGCTGATACTGCATGCCCGCCTCGACCGCACGAGTGCCGTTTTGCGCGAGCGAAAATTCCTTCGCCGCCGCAACGACGCTCTCGCCTTTAACGAGGACGATGTTTCCGAAGCGCGGTACCAGTTCGATGTATAGATCGACTTGATCGCCTACACCAAACCGCGATCTCGTTCCGAATGTAAGGCGCATCAATCGATCGCCTTTTCGTGACTTTGCCGAGAGCAGCGACATGCCACGCAAAGCCGCACCCGTCGCACGGATGAAACCGGGTTCAGCCGCAATCGGCAACTCCGCATCTTCGACCGTAACCAAAGGTGGCGAACTAAAAACGTCGATGCACAGAAGCTGTGTTTCGCCTCGTTTCCAAAGGGCGATGGCCGTGCGTCCGTCGGGCAATAGACCTACGTCGCGAACTTTCGCCCCCCGAAAGCGCGTCTCGATCTCGTGCGCCATCCGGCGCACCATTACCCAATCGGTAAGCATTTTAGGTACTTCGCTGCAGCTCCCAATCCTCACTGGCATAGACTGCAAAGCCGGATGGCATCTTAGTGCCGGCGAGAGTAAAATATCGACCATGGCTTTGACTTTCGGAAAGGGCCCTTTAACGCGGCCTGGCGCTGGAAAATATAACTTCGATTTCGAGGGTGTCACACCGGAGCGCATTCTCTATTTGGAGCGTGTGCCGAAGCGCGTTCGCGGCGTCTTCAATGCAAAAGTCATTGTGGACTCGACGCATGCCAAGATGCTGCACGAGACCGGCGAGTTTATTCAGTGGTACTTCCCCCTAGAAGATGTAGCTGAAGGGGTATTGGAAAAGAGCACGACTCGCCCGGGGAGTGCTTTCAAAGGCGAAACCACTTTCTACAACGTTCGCGTGGGTGACAAAGTCCACGCCGATGCGGCTTGGGATCACGCCTCAGCGCCGGCGAGCGCTGAATTTCTACACGGACTCGTCGCGTTCGATTTCGATGCGATCGACGCGTGGTTCGAGGAGGACGACCAAATCTTTGGGCACCCGCGCGATCCCTACCATCGATTCGACGTGCGTCGCACATCCGAGCACGTGCGGGTTGAAGTAGCTGGAAACGTCGTCGCTGAAACACGACGTGCCGTCAAGTTGTTTGAAACCAGTACCGTCACGCGTTACTATATCCCGCCTGAAGACGTCGCGCGCGACGTTCTGGTCGGTTCGGTCACCCGCACGTATTGTCCGTACAAAGGCGAAGCGACCTATTTCCACGTGCGCACCGGCGATGAGTCGATCGAAGATGCGGCGTGGACGCTACACGAGCCATACGGCGAAGCACAACTCGTACGCGACTACGTTTCTTTTTGGACGGACAAAACTAAGATCTACGCCGACGGGCACCCCGTCCCGGTTTAGATCGCCATCGCTTCTCGGATTGCTTCCGCCTCGGACATTACCGAACCGGCGAGCGTAAATCGGTCCAGCTCCGGCGGAGAGAACGTTTTTTTCAGCAGGTTCTCCAAACGTTCGTGTTCCTGTCGCTCCGAGAAATCGCCGCGCGCCCCGAGGGCTGCAATTCGCGATTCGATGAAGCCGAAAAGGCGAGCGGCTCGCGCCCGATTCTCGGCAGTCGGATTCTCGCCGAACACCTGAAGTGCGGCTAGCAGCGCAAGATGTTGCAGCGCGAAAAGCACGGTCGTTGCGCCCCTCGCGAGTTGAGAGTAATTCAGTGCCTCGCGCGACGCATTGCGTGCTTCATCGTATTTTCCGGCCGCGAGCAGATAGCCGGCCAGGTTCGAGAGCGTTCTCATCATCACAAACTCATCGCCCAGCGCGCGCGCATCGTCCACAGCCTCAGCTCCAAGCTCAACGGCGGCGTTCATATCGCCGACGCGGAAGTGCGCTTCAGCCGAAACCATGCGCGCAATAAGTGCAACCCGTTCGGCCGATGCAGCTTTCGCGATCGCGAGCGCATCGGCAACGTGAGCGCGGGCCGATTCGATATCACCTGCCATGCCGCGGCTCAGACCGAGATCGTTGTGCACTAACGCAAGCAACAGCGGATCGTCGGTGCCGCGCGCGATTTCGAGCACCTCCAGCAATCTTGTTTCACCTTCGACGAGTTTGCCGGACTCGATCAGCACTCTGCCGACGATAGTTTCGGCTCTGACCACGCCTGCGTTGTCGTTCAATATACGATATTCGTTTGCGGCGCGCTCGGCCGACGTTAATGCAAGTTTCAACTCACCACCCTGAAACGCAATGCTGGCACAGGCATAGGCGAGCTTCGCTACTACATCTCGCGGTGTCGTTTCGTCGACCGCTTCAAGTGCGAGCTCGCACCAACGCCGTCCCTCAGCAATTGCGAAGGACGTCCATACCGGACGAAGCGCTCCGGCCAGCCTTTGCCCCAGAAGAACATCGCGCCGCTGACCAAGCGTCCAATGCATCGCTGCGCGCCAGTTCTCTAACTCCACGCGCGCCCTCTGAGTCCACGCACGATTAGGAGCGCTGCTCCATTCATTCTCAAGGCGTTCTGCAAGTCGAAGATACGCCGCGGCATGCCGCAACACCGTGAGTTCGTGATCGCCACGTTCGACCAGCTTGTCAAACGCATACTCGCGGGAGGTTTCGAGCAGATTATAGCGCGGTTCGTCAACGTCGAAATCAACCACAACCAACGATTTTTCGACCAGCGACGTAAGGCGATCCAAAACGTCGAAAAAGTCGGCGTGTTCGCAACTGCAGACGTCGATCGCGCTCTCGACCGTGCACCCGCCGCTAAACACAGCGAGTTCTTCAAATACTGCTTGCTCTTCAGGTGTAAGTAAGTCGTAGCTCCAATCGATCAGCGCGCGCATCGTCGCATGTTTTGTGTCCGGCTCGTTGCTGGAGCGGCCTAAGAACTTAAGCCGTTGCCCGATGTTTTCGGCGAGCGTTTTTAACGAGAGCGTAGATACGCGTGCGGCGGCCAGCTCGATGGCAAACGGAATCCCGTCCAGTTGCGTCACGATGGTGCGAACGTAACGCCACGATTGCGCATCTTCCTCGGCGATTTGAAATCCAAGCGAAGCGTTCCGAGCGCGGTCTAAGAACATCTCGATTGCTTCGGGCTCCGCGAGCGGACGAAGGCGGATAACGCGTTCGCCCGTAAGCCGCAGCGGTTCACGGCTCGTGGTTAAAATGTGCAAGTGAGGGCAGCGCTCCAACAGCTGCTTCGATATCGCGGTGACCGCTTGGAGCAAGTGTTCTGAATTATCGAGAATCAGCAAAAGCCGCTTTCCGGCGAGCCCATCGATCCACGCATTCGTGCCGCTTTCCGTGCCCGCTTCTACGCCTAACGTTTCGGCTATCCGCAGAGGTACGAGTCCGGCGTCGGCGAGCGTCGCCAACTCAACGAGCCAAACGCCGTCGGCGAATTCGTTGACTACGCTATGCCCGGTCTCGATCGCAAGCCGGGTTTTCCCAACGCCGCCGGTTCCTGTGAGAGTAATGAGCCGTTGATCGAGAATGTATTTATGCAACGAACCAACGGCATTCTCGCGACCGACGAAGCTTGTTAACGAGAACGGCAGGTTGTGACGGTGCGTGGCAACAGCAACGGGTTGACCGCGGCGCCGGCGCGCGTTACCCGCACGGCGTGCCGCCCCTTCGAACTCTTCGCGTTGTACGGTGGAAAGATTCAAAGCGCTTGCGAGCAGTTCAAGAGTCTCTCGCTGCGGCGCCCGGCGAATCCCTCGTTCTAAAACGCCGACGCCGCCCGTACTCATGCGTGCGAGTTCCGCCAACGCTTCTTGCGAAAGACCCGCTTCAATTCGCAATTCGCGCAAAAGTTGCCCAAAAGGGACACGTTCGCGGACCTGCTCGCGATTGTTCTGCACTGTATAAACCCTTGCTCGGACTTACGTAAGAACCAGCTATTGTCTACCGTAAGTTGCAAAGAATTTTCTCCAGATCGTGCGCTAGTCTAAAGCAACAGGCAAGCTTCCTACGATGGAGTTAACGGCGAGGCGTAGCGTTGGCGCAATTCGCGTTTCAAGATCTTGCCGCTCGGGCCAAGCGGCATCGCTTCGATGAAATGCACGTGGCGCGGATATTTGTACTTCGCAAGGTGCTCTTGCGACCACTCGATCAGCTCCTCGGCCACGACGGCGTTCTCGGCGTGCGCAACGATGACGGCGTGAATTTCTTCACCATGCGTCTGATGAGGAATGCCGATGACCGCGACTTGTTTTACAGCGGGATGCCGCATCAAGCACTCTTCGACTTCACGCGGATAAACATTGAATCCGCCGCGCAAGATCATGTCTTTCTTGCGATCCACGATGCTAATGAACCCGTCTTCATCTTTGGTTCCGAGATCGCCCGAGCGAAACCAGCCGTCGACGATCGCCGCTGCAGTAGCTTCGGGCTTGTTCAAGTACCCTTTAAAAACGTCGTGTCCGCGGATTACGATTTCGCCCAGTTCGTTCGCCGGAAGAAGTTCGATGCGATCTTCAAGCTCTGCGCGTGCAATCGCAACGTCGACGCCCCAAATGCCGCGCCCCACCGTTCCCGGTTTGCGCCCGAACTCTCGTTGATTGAAACATGCGACTGGCGACGTCTCCGAAAGACCGTAACCTTCGTAGATCTCTGTGTTGAACGCAGCTTCCCAAGCTTCAAGCACTGCCAGCGGCAAAGACGATCCGCCCGAAGCGGCAAAACGTAGCGCCGGAAGGCGGTCAGTCTTCTTTGCTGCATCCAGCAGCGCGACGTACATCGTGGGGACGCCGTTGAAGAGAGTTACTTTTTCTTGGATCATAAGATCGAGTGCGCCCGCCCCCTCGAAGCGCGGCATCATTACGATCTTTGCACCAACACGAAATGCCGAATTCATCACGCACGTTTGGCCGAACGAATGAAAAAGCGGAAGCGCGCAAAAAAAGATGTCGTCCGTTTCAGCTTTGAAAAGATCGAATGCGCAAACGGACGCATTGAACACGAGGTTGCTCTGCGAAAGCACCGCGCCCTTAGGCGTCCCTGTCGTGCCGCTCGTATATAACACTACGGCGTCGTCGTTCTCTTCTCGCAGGAAGAAAGATTCGATGGGATCGCAATCCGGAATGCCGGCGGGAATAAACGGAATTTCGCAAACCTCGGCCGCCGGACGGCCCGCTGCCGCCAGCGCATCGTGGCAAACGATCATCTTGGCGCCGGAGTCTTGCAAGATGTACGCGACTTCTTCGGCGGTAAGCAAGGCGTGGACCGGAACGACGACGCCTCCGGCCGCTAAGATCCCGTAATACGCGCGCGGGAAGTCGGGACAGTTCGGAAGCAAAATCGCCACCCGGTCGCCCGCTTGAACTCCGGCCGCCACGAAAAGGCGAGCGTACCTGCGCGCCTGCTCCCAGAGCTCAGCGTAGGAAATGGAGCTCGAGCCGGCCACGACCGCGGTCTTTTGCGGATGCCGGAAGGCACTTTCCGCTAAGATTGAGGCTAACGACAACGCCATAACGAGGTTTCCTTCCGTCCTTGTGTGAACTGATGAGGCTTTGCCCGCCAGAGGAGTTCGTGTGATCACCGGCCCGGGGTTGCTATTCGTGGTGTCGGGGCCTTCCGGGGCCGGAAAAGACACGTTGGTAGATGCGCTTCGAGCGCGGATGCCGCGTTTACGTTACTCGGTCTCGGCGACCACCCGTGAGCCTCGACCGGGCGAAATACACGGCGAGCATTATTTCTTCCTTACGAGAGAAGAGTTCGAGCGCATGCGCGACTCGGACGGTTTTCTCGAGTATCGCGAGTACAACGGCAACCTTTACGGGACGCCGCGGGATTACGTGGTGGGAACGCTGACCGATGGCTATGACTTAATCATGAAGCCTGAAGTCAATGGGGCTTTGAAGATCAAGTCCACGTACCCCGATGCGGTGCTGATCTTCCTCGTTCCGGACCGGTTTTCACACTTGCGCGAGCGTTTACTGGCCCGGCGCACCGAAACGAACGAAGAGATTGCGCGCCGTCTCGAAATCGCGCACCAGGAGATGAAGTCGATTCGGGACTTCGATTACATCGTGATCAACGAGCAAGGACGCTCGGAAGATGCGATTCGCGATCTGCAAGCAATATTGCAAGCCGAACGCTTTCGCATTCATCGCTACAGCGACGATTCTTTAAAGAACGTCGAACTAACTTAGATCGTTATAGGAACTATATGAGTAAAACCGTCTTTGGCGACCTCGATGCCCTTTTAAAACATGCGGACTCGAAGTTTAGCCTCGTGAATATCGTGACCAAACGCGCGCGCCAATTGAACAACTGGATTCGCGTTCAGCAGCTGGCGCCGTCGGATCGTCGCGAGTACTTTGCAAGCGAGCCGTTGGTCGATAAGGAAGACATCAATCCGAACAAGCCCGTCTCGATCGCGCTGGATGAGATCGCAGAAGGCCACATCGAATATCACCGCACCAAAGAGGGTATCAAGTAACAGAATTAAGCTAGCGCTTAATTTTGTCGTGGGGAGTTAAACAGGATGTGCGGGATCGTTGGCTATATCGGGGAGCGCGACAGCGTTCCAATTATTCTCGATTCGCTTTCTCGATTGGAGTATCGAGGATACGATAGCGCCGGCATCGCGGTTATCGATGCGCGCGGTGCGCTGACCGGGACGAAGGCGGAAGGCAAACTTTCACGCCTTACGGAGCGTCTGCAAAACGGCGGCCGGATCGCAGGCAAGGTCGGCGTCGGCCACACCCGATGGGCGACGCACGGTCGTCCGAACGACGCGAACGCGCATCCGCACATGGATTGCACCGGCAACATTGCCGTCGTCCACAACGGCATCATTGAAAACTATGCCCCGCTTCGCGCGAAACTGTTGGAGCTCGGCCACATTTTCAAGAGCGAAACGGACACCGAAGTGCTGGCGCACCTCATCGAGCTGCACTACGACGGCGACCTGGTTGCGGCGGTCCGCAAGACGCTTGCCGAAGTCGTGGGCGCCTATGCGCTCGGCGTCATTTCAAGTGACGATCCCGAGAGCCTGATCTTTGCGCGCAACGGCGCAAGCCCGCTCGTCGTTGGTATCGGCGACGGTGAGATGTACGTCGCCTCCGATACGCCGGCGATTCTGCCGTACACCCGCAAAGAGATCATCTTGCAAGAAGGCGAGATGGTTGTCGTCGGCCGCGACGGCTATACGCTTACGCGCTACGACGGAACGCCGATTCATCGGGACGTCACGCACGTCACGTGGGATGCTACGTCTGCGGAAAAGAGCGGCTACAAGCACTTCATGCTCAAGGAGATCTTCGAGCAGCCGAACGTCATCAAAGAGACCCTGGCCGGACGCATCGACGAAGACGGCATGGTGCATTTGGCGGCCGAGATCGGCGAAGCCGCCGATAAGAAACTCCGCGACATTTCGAAGATCGCCATTACCGGCTGCGGCACCGCATACCACGCGGGCATGGTCGGCATGTATTTGCTGCGTTCGCTTGTGAAGTTGCCGGTCGAAATGGAACTCGCGAGCGAATTTCGTTACGGCGATCCGGTGATCGATCCGACGGCGCTCGTACTTGCGATGTCCCAATCCGGCGAAACCGCCGACACGATCGAAGCCGTGCGTATTGCGAAAGACGCGGGCACCACGGTCCTTGGCATCTGCAACGTCCTGGGTTCGCATCTTACACGCATCGCCGACGGCACGCTCTACACGCGCGGCGGACCGGAAATCGGCGTTGCAGCTACCAAAACGTACGTCTCGCAAGTTACCGCGATGACGTTGTTCTCGCTGTATCTTTCAAAGATTCGAGGCACGGTCGATCCGGCGCGTTTGAAGCAAATCGGCGAAAACACGAAGTTGCTTCCTGCTTCGGTCGATGTGATTTTAAACACGTCGAGCTATATCCGGGACGTTGCGCGCAAAATTCGCAAGATGCGTAGCTGTCTGTTCATCGGCCGCTACATCAATTTCCCCACCGCACTCGAAGGCGCGCTGAAGCTGAAAGAAATCAGCTACATCCACGCTGAGGGGTACGCGGCCGGTGAAATGAAGCACGGTCCGATCGCGCTCTTAGATACCGAAACGCCGGTGATCGGCGTCATGACGGACGGTCGTGTGCGCGAGAAGATTCTCTCGAATTTGATGGAGTCAAAGGCTCGCGAAGCACCCATCATCGTCGTCGCCAACCACGGTGATGAAGAAGCAGCGGAAGTTGCCGACTACGTCTTCTGGGTGCCGAAAGTCGACGAATTGCTCTCGCCGATCGTGAACGTGATCCCGTTGCAGTTGCTTGCGTATCACATCGCAGATATCGAAGGCAAAGACGTCGATCAGCCGCGCAATCTTGCTAAGACCGTCACCGTAGAATAGTTAATAAGAACAAGCTAATTTCGGCTTGCTAGGCTGCCCTCTTCCTGCCGCGGTGGGAACAACCGTAGGCAATGGGAGTTCAACGGTGGCAGAAGTGGGCAATCGGAATAGCGGCAGCTTGCGCGCTGCTTTTCCTCGTTGCTGTGGTCGCCGCGCAACCAATTGCGCGTGCCGTCGCAGGAGCGGGCGCCCGGGCAATGGGCTACAACTTGAGCTACGACGCGCTATCCATTCATTTGGACCGCGCGAGCGCGCGCAATCTTTCGATTCGCACGACTGGGGGTGAGCCGGTCGCGGAGATCGACTCCCTCGATGCTCGCTACTCAATTCCCGACGCGTTGCGTAACACTCGGATGTTCGGATTCGAGTACTTCGATGTCGAGCGTCCGCGCATTACGCTGATCCGCCATAAAGACGGCAGCTGGAACGTCCCGACGCCGAAGCAGCAGCAAGGCGGCGGACCCGGTGCGCCGATGATTTTCGCCGGCAAAATCGCCAATGGATCGGTCGATGTCTTCGATCAGGCGCAAGGCGTGCCGTCGGCAAGGCATCTGATGATTCGCAACGTCAACGTCGCGATGGACGTCGCGACAAACGCGCGCACGACCTACACCGCCGGGTTGGACTACCTTGAGGCGGGGCAACGCTATCCGTTGCGCGGCAGCGGGCGCATCGACGTTCAGGCCGGGTACGGAACGCAGCGATGGAGCACCGCAGAGATCCCCATCGCGCACATCGTTGACGTGGGCCTGAACTCCCCGAGCATGCACATCGTCGGCGGATCCTTACGCAATGTCGACGCACGCATAGTAGCGCTCGGGAAGCCCGGCGGATCGCTGGACCAGCACATGGATGCAACGGCGTATCTGGACAAAGCGCGCATCGCGATCGGCGGTCTGCGCAAACCACTGCGTGACGTTCATGGACCTTTAGCCGTTTACGGCGACGGCCTCTTACTCCAGTCGATCTCGGCCACAATGGCGGGTATGCCCGTCCGTTTGGGCGGCGGCGTCTACCATTTAACCTCGCCGGCGTTTCGTTTGACGGTCGACGGCAAAGGCGATCTGCACCAACTGCGCACCGTGATAGGGCAATCGTCGTCGCTGCCGGTCTCCGGCAGCGCGCTTCTAAATGTATTAGTCGAAGGGCATCCGTCGAAACCGCTCGTGCTCATCGGCATTTCGGCGCCTCGTGTGCATTATGCGACGGCCTTCATCGATAACGCGAGCGGTCTCATTGCATTCGACGGCCAAGAGGCAGACGTCGCGAACTTCAACGCTCGCTATAAGGGCGTCGGTATGAGCGTCCGCGGCAAAGTCGGCTTGCACCCGAAACAGCGCGCGCTTGAAGTCGTGGCCGGAGTTGATGCGCCGCCGAGCGCCATTCCGTACTCGAGCGCAATCGTGCCCGCTCTGCCGCTGCACGCATCGATCCTCGCAACAAGCGACACGCTACGGAACATCGACGGACGCGGAATTCTCGTCGGCAGTTCCGGCGCCTCGAACATCGCCGGTGTCTTCGATGTAACGGGCGGCGGCGTGGGTACCGTTGGACCGGTACGGATCACGCGTCCCGGCGGCTCTACGCTCTATGCCACCGCATTTGTCGATCGTCCGCATCAACACATCGATGCCTTGGTCGACGCGAGCCATTTCCGTCTTACCATGCCTCAGCTCTCCGCCACGCTTGATGGCCGCATCGCAGGATCGTACGCAAACGGAAAAATCAGCGCCGGCGGTTGGAGCCAATTCAACGACATTCGAACTGCATACACGACCATCGCTCGCGCCGACGCGCGCTTCGGTGAGACGGACCATCACAGCTTGGCGCTCGCCGTCGATGCATCGGGAATCGGCGCACTAGGCGCGGTAGCGACCGCAATGATGACGTATTCAAACGGGACGGTCAACGTTCGGGACGCGTCGGCATCCGGTGCCGGAACCTTCGTCGACGCACGTGGATCGATTGCAAACCTTGCCAAGGGCGCACCACGGTACGATCTCAGCGCACGCATGCACTCCGCGGATCTCTCTTCACTCGTAGCGGTCGCGCAGCCGAGTAAGGCGCGACTGCTCGAAGGCAGCGCCGTGGCCAACGTTCACGTCGTGGGTACGGGGACGCGTCCATCGGTTGCCGGTTCCCTTCATGCTCCCGAAGGCGCAGTGAATGGATTGCCGTTCCACGCGCTCGATGCGTCGTTTGGCGGAACTCCAACTGCGCTCGCGATCCAAAACGGCGGCGTCGATGTCGGCTCGACCGACGTGGACTTTTCCGGCTCGTATTCGCCGTCGTTGAAGCAAATGTCGATCAGCTCACAGCACGCCGACCTGGCGGATTTCAACGATTTCTTCGATCAAGGCGATATGCTCGCCGGAACGGGGCGTATCGCAGCAGACGTAGCGATGGCCGGCACGTCGATTCGTACGAACGGTGATGTCGCATTGCACAACACGCAGCTGCGGAACTTCTCGGTCGGCGCCGCTACGGCACGCTGGAAGACCGCGAGCGCCGGCATCAATACCGCGCTTGCTTTTGGCGGTCCGAACGGAACAGTGCATGCCGCTGGAATCGTTAGAACGGATCGAAGCATAAGCGGAATGACGATTCGCGCCCGAAACGTAAACGTCGGAAACTGGCTCGCTATGGGCGGATTTGCGATGCCGGTCACGGGTATCGCCGATGCCGACGCAACAGTGTCGGGACGATTCCCCTCGATAAACGGCTCGTTGCACGCGCACGCGCGTAACGCGAGCCTGAATCGCATTCCCATTGACGCGGTCGACGTTGCGGCGGCGCTTGCCGGCCATCGCGGCACTCTCCGGAGTTTTAGCGTTCGCTTGCCGAATGCGACCGCCGGCGGTTCGGGCTCCTTCGGACTGCTCGCATCCGATACGTTGGCGCTAGCCTTTAACGCGCAGACTCCGAACATCGGCGCGCTCACGCGCACGCTGACCGGCCGGGTGGTGGACGCCGCCGGCGCGGTGCGCACGACGGTCGCGATTAGCGGCACGCGACTGCATCCTCGCGTCGACGATCGCTTCACGGCCGATCGCTTAAGATACGCACGCTTCAAAGTTCCGCACGCGCAAGGTGAAGTTCGCGCCGACGAACGGACAATTGCGCTGACCGGGACGCAAGTAAATCTTGAACGCGGAAGGATGCTGCTCGCGGGCAATTTGCCGGTGGATCTCAAGACGCGACAGATCGATCCGCACGATCGCCCCATTGCGCTGTCGATGACGGCGGACGACATTGAAGCTTCGAATTTTGTTCCGTTATTGCCCGACGGGACGCATGCAACAGGCCGGCTTGACGGAACGGTCACCGTGGGTGGAACGGTTCACGCACCGCGAATGGGCGGGATGATTTCCTTCGCAAAAGGCTCGTTCTCGAGCCCGATGGAGCGCGTTCCGATTCGCAACGTGGGTGCGCAACTCGCCTTTTCGGGAACCAGTGCAACGCTTCAAAATACGCACGCTGACGTTGGGCACGGAACGATCGACGCGGACGGGCGTGCGTCGATTCCGGACGTCCGCGATGCAAACAAAGTTTCGCTGCAACTGAACGCGCGTGCGAACCACGCGAACATCGACGCTCCGCAGTATGTCAAAGGAACCTTCGACAGCGATATCCATATCAGCAAACGACCGGGTACCCGTCCAATGCTTGCCGGAACGGTGCAAACCAACACCGCCCGTATTCCGCTGACGGCGCTCTACAATCCGAAGTCATCCAACGCACCTGCGCCGCCGCCGCCGGATATTGGGCTCGGCTTGCACATCGTTGCCGGACGCGACGTCCGCGTGCAAAGCCCGAACGTTGACGTCGGCGCCGAAGGCTATCTCGACGTCAAGGGTACGCTTCCGCATCCGGTGCTCGCGGGAACGTTCGTTTCCACCGGCGGCACGGTCAGTTTCATGCGGACGTTCCGAATTCAGCGCGGAACGGTAACCTTCGATCCGTCCGGCGGCATCATGCCGTACGTCGATGCGGTAGCAACGACGCACGTTGATAACCCGCCGACCGAGGTTGCGCTCGAAGTCCATGGCCCGGCCACGCAGCTCAACATTGCATTTGCTTCGCAACCGCCCTACGATCGCGAACAGATTCTCGGCTTGCTCGTGAACGCGCAATCGCTTGGCGCGGTGCACGGAGTCGCTGCGACCGGCAATGGCGGGGCTAAGCAGAACGCGATCGCGGGCCTAGCGCAAGGACAGCTCAATCAGCTCTTCACGCGCAATCTTCTGGAACCGTTCGACGTCGCGGCCGGCGGCGCGCTCGGACTTTCCAACCTGCAAATCACCAACGATCTGCAAGGCGGGTTCGGTGTCAACGCGGTGAAGGCACTCGGAAAAACGGTGAACTTCATCTACGCCGATACGTTCAGCTTGCCGCGGCGTGAAAGTATTACTGTTGCCGCACATCCGTCGGACGCGATGGAAGTCGATCTTACGACGTACAACACGCAAGGCCAGTCGCTGCTTGCGCTGCAATCGCCGACGGCGGTAAACGCGCTTCAACCGGGGTTCGGTAATACGACGACCATTCCG
This sequence comes from uncultured bacterium, assembly GCA_964546935.1. Classification (GTDB taxonomy): domain Bacteria; phylum Vulcanimicrobiota; class Vulcanimicrobiia; order Vulcanimicrobiales; family Vulcanimicrobiaceae; genus JALYTY01. The sequence continues at coordinate 28,095 of CAZJLJ010000028.1, forward strand.
ATGGATACAGGTCAGAGCGGCGTCGATCTCAAGCTGGAGAAGAAGTTTCCGTGAAGCGCTTTGCTGTACTCGCGTTGATAGTCTTGCTTAGCGCGTGCTCCACCGCGCCATCGGAGAAGGGACGCGTCGCGGATTCGGTCGCGGGGGCCGCCGCGCGAATCGATGAAGCGGCTTTGCTTCGAATGCATCCGTTCGCGCCGGTGGTTGCGCAACTAGACGCAAATATCAATACGCTGCAATCCACGCTGCGCGGCGGATTGAGCAATGCGGGAACGGCCCTTGCGGGAAGCCGTACCGTCATGCAGGCTCAGCTTAATAATGCCGCCGCACGTGCTCGTGGAATCGAGATCGCACCGCCTGCGCGCTCGCGCGTGCAACCGCCGGCGGTCCGTGATTTAGCAGGCGATCGCGGGCTGGCGCAATATCGGGCCGCGTTGCAAGCGCGAATGGACCGTGCCCTCGCCTTGCGAGAAGCGCAACTGCGAGAGAAGGAGGCTACGGCAGATTATCAATTCGGACGTTCGCATTCCGGCGGCGTTCTGCGTCTGCAACTGCGTTTGCGCAGCCCGTACCTCGATCAACACGAACGCAATTCGCTTCTCGGGCAGTTGAATGCAATCCAACGACAAGAAAACCGCACGCTTGCCGAACAGCAAGCCCGCGATGCCGACGAGATCGCGCGGTACCGGGGAACTCTCGCAGCCGATGCTGCGCGGCAGCTGGCGTCGATGGAAGAAGATTTGCGCGCTCACGCGGCCGCCGTCCGCAGCATTCCGCAACCCCGCAATACAATCGTGGCGCGCGCCGAAGCGATCCCATCGCGAACCAACAGCGCGCAAACCGCCGCTGCATTCGTGCAGGCGAATGAAGATCTCAGCGCGCGTTTCACTCAATTGCGCGATTTAAACGCCGGCTACGTATCCTCGATGCGTGACGAAATTGTGGCCTTGCGCGCGGAACGCGACCGGCTCATTTCCGAGATGCGGGCACAGATCGAAGCCGAAGCGGACAGAATCGCACGGGATCGCGGACTAGGCAAAGTCTACAACGATCGCTCGCATGCAGGTGCGGCCGATTTGACGCACGACGTCGCGGCGGCTCTGGGTACCATTCGAGGTTGAAGCTACCGGGCCGGAGTATTGGCCCGTATGATGCGTAGCGATGGGCGGCGCCCCGACGAACTCCGCCCGGTTTCGATTGAGTCCGGTTTTCTAAAATACGCTGAGGGTAGCGCGCTGATAAGCGTGGGCAATACCCGCGTACTTTGTGCCGCGAGCATTGACGAAAAGGTCCCGCAGTGGATGAAGGGCCGCGGCGTGGGCTGGGTTACGGCAGAATATTCGATGCTGCCGCGCGCTACGCAAGAACGTACGCAGCGTGAAGCCTCTAAGGGGCGTGTCGGCGGCCGCACGCACGAGATTCAGCGCATCATCGGACGGGCGCTGCGAGCAGTCACCGACATGGCGAAGCTCGGCGAGCGTACCGTGTGGATCGATTGCGACGTTTTGCAGGCCGACGGTGGAACGCGGACCGCTTCGGTAACGGGCGCGTATGTCGCGCTTGCACTCGCTCTTGCGCAGACTTCCGCCTACGGCAGTGTTGCGAAATGGCCGTTAACCGGAATGGTCGCCGCGACAAGTGTCGGGATCGTCAGCGGGATTCCGATGTTGGATCTTGCCTACGATGAAGATAGCCAAGCCCACACCGACATGAACGTGTTCATGACCGATGCCGGGCGTTTTGTCGAGTTGCAAGGTACGGCCGAAGCGGCGCCGTTCGACCGCAGCGAGCTCGACCGGCTCCTGGCGCTTGCGGAGACGGGAATTCAACGCCTCTTCGACGTGCAGCGCGTGGCTCTGGAAAGTGCGGGCGTTCCGGTGGCACCGCGTGTCCACTGACGACAAATTCGCGACACTCGTTGCCCGTGTGGGTGAGTTTCATATTACGGACCGCGCCATGAAACAAGTTCAAACGGAAACCGAAGACCGCCTTCGCCAGGGAAGCGTCGATGATGGAATTCGCCGCCGCTACTTGCAGGCGGTGCGCAAATACTTTACCGGCTTCGAAAAAGAGGCGCGGACGCATCTGCGCGATGTCGATCGCCGGCTAGAGCACATCAATCAAGTGCAGTTCAACTTGAATGCCGAGCGCGGCGTCGCCGTTAAACGGATCGAGGCGACGCAGTCGGTCTTGGCCGATCTTTCCGCGATGGAGTCTTCGAACGCATGAAAGTGCTCGATCGCTTCGGACGCGCCACCACGGGATTCTTGGAGTACACCGGCGGCCTTGCGATTCTTGCGGCGCAGGCCGGCAGCTTTATCAGCCGGCTGCGCATTCGATTTCTAGAAACAGTCAATCAGTGTTATTTTCTCGGCGTTCAATCCACGTCGATCGTGCTTTTGACGTCGCTCTTCACCGGTATGGTGATTTCGCTCGAATCGGCCGTTCAGGCGGTGTCTTTCGGCGTCGGCAACCTTGTCGGCGGAGCCGTAGCCTTTGCGTCGGTCCGCGAGCTCGGCCCGATGTTGACCGCTGTGGTCGTGGCCGGGCGCGTCGGATCCGCGATCGCGGCCGAGTTGGGCTCGATGGTGGTTACGGAGCAGATCGAAGCGCTGACCTCGATGGGATTGGAGCCCGCGCGGTTTTTGGTTGTTCCTCGCGTGCTTGCGCTCGTTATTATGTTACCGCTGCTTACCATCTTCGGCGACGTCGTTTCGATCGGCGGCGGTATGTGGATCGCACAGACGTATGCGCATATCTCGGGTGACACGTTCATCTCATCGGCTCGCCAGGCGGTCGGATTCGAAGATGTCTTAAAGGGATTGGTCAAATCGGTCGTTTTCGGCTTGATTATCTCGCTTGTCGGATCGTATCAAGGGCTCTCCACGCGCGGCGGCGCCGCCGGTGTCGGCCAAGCGACGACGGGTGCCGTGGTTATCTCGATCATCGCGATTTTCGTCTCGAATTTCATTCTGTCTTTCGTGCTCTTCGGCGGCGCACACTAGATGGCCGACGTCATCGCGAAACTCGACGACGTATCGCTTTATTACGGCGACCGGGTCGTTTTGAAGAACTGCAACCTTGATATCGTCAAAGGCGCGATAACGTGCATCATCGGCCTTTCCGGCGCGGGCAAGTCGACCATTCTGCGATTGCTGGATGGTCTGCGCAAACCCGATGAAGGGCACGTGTACGTTACCGGTAAGGACCTGTGTCACATGCCGGAAGATCAGATCAACGACGTTCGCAAGCAGATCAGCTTGTCGTTCCAGTTCGCAGCGTTGCTCGACAGTATGACGGTCGGCGAAAACGTGGCTTTGCCCCTACGTGAACATACGCACCTTCCCGATGCGAAAATCCGGCAGATCGTGGTCGACGCGCTCGACAGCGTTGGACTCGCGCACACCTACGACAACATGCCGAGCGAACTCTCGGGCGGCATGCTGAAGCGCGCCGGCTTTGCGCGTGCGATCGTTACGCGTCCGGAGTTGATTCTTTACGACGAACCGACGACCGGGCTCGATCCGATCGTTACGCATTTGATCACCGACACGATCGTGCGCCTACGCGAGAAGCTCAACGGAACGGCGGTCGTGATTTCTCACGACCTTCAGTCGATCTTCATGATGGCGGACTACGTTGCGATGCTCTTCGAAGGCGCAATTATTGCCTACGGTAGTCGCGACGAAATCAAACGCTCCGCAAATCCCATCGTTCAGCAATTCCTAGAAGGCTCCGAAGTTGGCCCCATTCCCATTTGAACATCCGTTCAAATGGGAGCCCTATTGTTTAAAAGCACTGCGCAGCTTCGCTGCTGCGCGCCCCGTGCGAGTAAATCGCACGGGTCCCCCTTGAACATCCGTTCAAATGGGAGCCCTATTGTTTAAAAGCACTGCGCAGCTTCGC
>CAZJLJ010000028.1:32100-40464 GCA_964546935.1 uncultured bacterium
GCGCGTGTACCGCGGTACCGGAAATGACAGTTGCACTTTGTTCTGAGCAACGGTGGCCTCTGCTCCAGTTGCAGTGCAACCGAGATCGTAGTGAAAGTTCTATTGGTTCGTCGTAAAGTGCGGCTTATTTTGCTGCGCCAGCTTCGCCGCGTCGAACTTGACGCTTAGCGCCTTTGGTTTGTCGTTCGGATCGCCTTTGAGATTCGGAAAGAGAAAGCCTTGGACGTACGTTTCTTCACCGGACGGCGCGAAGTCATTGAACACAAGAGACTGTTGCCGGTACGGATCGGGCTGGAGCACGTTGCCGCTAGCAAGTTGTAATTCCTCACCGGTCATCATTGAGTCGGCAGGAGAAAGTTGTCGTGAGACGCCGTTGCGCCATGTCTGGGTGACTTGCCAGCCTTGTTGTTGACCGTCTTTTATAAACGGCTCGATTTTGTCGACCCTCGCACGCCAGACGCCATTGAAGAGCCACTGATTCACGCAGCCATTGCGTGCGTTGCTTTGAGCCAGCGCGGTGGCGGGTTTAACGGGCCCTCGATTCCACCATTATACGAAAAAGGGACCGTCACGCGGACCTCACGCGGACAGGCTCCGGCCAGCGAGAACGAGTAGTAGCGTTCCATGACCAGGCAAGCTCAAGTCGGAGCATTCGCGCTGCTCGCCCTTTTATTGCTGTTCGGAGTTTTCTACGTAATTACGGACTTCGGAACGCGGCATACAGGGTATCGCGTAGGCGTCCATTTCGAATCGGCAGCCGGACTTCACTCGGGAGCCCTGGTTTACTTTAGCGGCGTTACGGTCGGTACGGTCGATTCGATCACGCTGCTGCCGGATGACACCGTCGATGTCATTCTCGCGATCAATCGCGATATCGATATTCCGCGCAACTCGCGATTTTTGATTCAAGCGCCGCTGACCGGCGATCCGAACTTGGTGATCGTTCCGCCGGTTCCGAAGCCGAAGCCCTCGGGAGTGACCGGGCCGACGCCGGCGCCACCGGCGGTCGCCGTTCTCGAACATCGCGTTCTTCCGGTCGACGAACAGCCGCAAGGCACGAACACGGCGACGGTTGCCGATCTGCTCGAACAGGGTCAAGGCGAGATCAAAAAACTCGATGTGATGATGAGCGATCTCGAAACGCGCGCGCCGAAGTTGCTCAACACGTTTCAGAAGACGCTCGATAACGCAAATGCGCTCACCATTTCTTTGAGGTCGACCGCAAGCTCGCTTTCTGCCCAGCTATCCGATAGCTTGGGCAAGGCCAGCCGCAACATCGTTGCACTGACGGGAACGCTGAACGATACCGCGCAGCTCAACGCCCCGCGAATCAGCGATCTGCTCTTGCAATTCGATCAGAGCGCTAAAGCGTTGAATGTTTCTATGAACCAGTTGGAGCAGCTCTCGACGAACAAAGATTTAAAAGGGAACCTCATCGCCACTACCAAGAACATCGCGGACACCACTCAAAACATCGCCGACCTGACGAGAGATTTTCGCACGGTGACGGGCGATCCGCAGACGCAAGCGCAGATCAAGAACACCATCGCGAACCTAGATGCGACGATGCAACGCGCGAACTCGTTACTGGGCGCTTTGGGTGGAAGCAGCAGTGTCTATGGCGTCGACCAGGGCGCGACTCCTTATCCGATGCCAAGCGGAAGTCCGGTAACGTATCCAAGCGGAGGTCCGGTCACGTATCCGCCGGCAGGAGCTACACCCGCTCCGGGTGGTTCCGCCACGCCTTATCCCACACAAAAGAATGCCGGCCTAACGCCGAAGCAAATTCAGCTCAAGCAGCGCTTAGGCTCGATCGCGAAAAATCTCGTGGCGATTCAGATTCGCATGAGCGAGTTGAATAAGCAAACGTTTATCGGTGGAACGCCGCTGCTAACGGCCGATCAGGGACCGCAAACGGACATCAACGCTATTATCTTTCCACGCTCCAGAACAAGCGGTTTCGTCGGCGCAAGCAACATTGGGTATGCCGCGACGACAAATGTTGGGGTTCTGCAATCGTTGTCGCCCCAATTCCGTGTCGGAGGCGGTGTTCTGTACTCGCGTCTAGGTATACTCACACAGTACAACGCGGGAGTCTTCGGCCTGGAAGGACGTTACTACGATCCGCGGCGGCTGACGCTCGATCTCTACGGCAACTTCAATTTAACGCGGCAGTTGCAGCTCTTCGTTGGCGAGCGGGCTGTGAATCATCCCGAGCGCCGGACCGTTTTCGGTATTCAGGCACAGTTTCCGTAGGGCATCATGAACGACGGCAAACTTAAAGTCGGCATCATAGGCGCGGGCTCTATGGGCACCCTCTTCGGATTTCACCTCGCGCAGACGTGCGACGTGACGATGCTCGATACGAACCAGGAGCTGTTGCGCAACGTCGAATCGGACGGCTTAAGCGTCAACGACGCGACGCCGCGGAAGGTCTCGATTGCGTGGCACCCGCGCGAGCTCTACAACTCGCAAGTTTTGTTTCTCTTCGTAAAAGCGGTCGACACACTCCGCGCATTGCGCCCGTTTGCCGGCGAATTGAATCCGGCGACGCCGATCGTTTCGCTGCAAAACGGCGTGGGGAACGAAGATGCCATCAAGACCGCGCTCGGCGGTGCGGTTCCCGTGCTGCTTGGAATCACAACTGAATCGTCGTTGACCACGGCTCCCGGTCGCGTTCGCAGCTCCGAAGAAGGCACGACTATTCTTGGTTCCACGTCCGCGGCGCCCGCAACATCGCGAACGATTGCGGAGCTGCTCACCGGCAGCGGCCTGCGCACGTCGGTAGTGTACGACATCCGGCCGCATCTGTGGGGCAAGCTCGTAGCAAACGCAGCGATCAACGCGTTATCCGCGATTCTTGACTGCGACGCCGGCGAGATTCCGAAGGATGCAAATGCGGCACACCTTGCCGAGCTGCTGGCAGAAGAAGCCGCCGCGGTGGCATCCGCGCTGAAGATCAATCTGCCGTTCGTGAATCCATGGCAGTACGTCACGCAAGTTATTGCAGTCGGCGCCGATTCGCGAAGTTCGATGGCCTTCGATCTGGAATCCGGTCATCCGAGTGAAATCGATCACATCAACGGCGCCGTCGTCGCCTTTGGGCGGCGGACCGGAGTTCCGACGCCGTATAATGATGCAATGGTGCGCTTGATCAAGTCGAAGGAATCGCTGCTGGCGCGGATCCGCGCTTGAGCACCATCTTGATTACCGATCGGCTCGTGCTGCGCCACATGGAGCAGCGCGACTTCGATTCGTTATATGCGCTCTTCAACGACCCGGAAGTGATGAAGTACTATCCCGCATTGCGCGATCGTGCCGAAACGCAGCTTTGGATGAATTGGGTCTTCGATCAATACGAGCACTACGGGCATGGGCTTTTCGTCGTCGAGCACGTCGACACGGGTGAATTTATCGGGCAGGTTGGCATTATTCGCCAAGATTGGGACGGCCGTCCCGACTTGGAAGTCGGCTACATGCTTGCACGAAAGCAGTGGGGTAAGGGATATGCCACCGAAGCCGCGCGCGCGATGCGCGATTACGCCTTCGCGCGTTTTCATCCCGATCGCGTCGTGTCGTTCATTACGCCGGAAAACAAACGCTCGCAAGAAGTAGCCAAACGCAATGGTATGCGAATCCTCAAGCGCATCAAACATCCGCGCTTGGATCTCGACATCGACATTTGGGGTCTCTACGCCGGCAATGCCACATGAGCCCCACGCTCGTCGACGACCTGCGGAGCATCGCCGGCGAAGACGCCGTGCTTACCGGCAGCGACGTTGAACCGTACGTCACGGATTGGCGGGGCGTTTTTCATGGGCACGCACAGGCCGTCGTTCGTCCGTCGTCCGCACAAACCGTTGCAGCTGTCGTTGGCCATTGCGCCCAAAACGGAGTCGCGGTTGTGCCGCAAGGCGGAAATACCGGACTCGCGGCGGGCGCAACCCCGTTCGATCTAGAGAATGCAATCGTTCTGAGCCTAAACCGGATGCGATCGGTTCGTGCGCTTGACCCGATCGGAAATACGATTGCTGTCGATGCGGGTTGCGTTCTGAGTGAGATTCAGGAGGCCGCCCTAAACGCAAATCGTTTCTTCCCACTTTCGCTTGCGGCCGAAGGCACCGCGCAGATCGGCGGCCTCATCGCAACGAACGCGGGCGGCACGGCGGTGCTGCGTTACGGCACGATGCGCGCGCTCGTCCTCGGGGTCGAAGCGGTCTTGCCCGACGGACGCATCGTAGACGGCATGCGCGCGTTGCGCAAAGACAACGCCGGCTATGATTGGAAACAGCTCTTCATCGGTTCCGAAGGCACGTTGGGCGTAATCACCGGCGCGGTGCTGCGGCTCTTTCCGAAGCTGACCCAACGCAGTACCGCGTTGCTTTCAATCGACACGCTACAGAACGTGCTCCACGCATTCGAAGCCCTGCAGAACGGGCTTGGCGATACGCTCGAAGCATGCGAACTCTTCAGCGACGTTGCCGTTGGCCTTCGGGTGAAGTACGAACCGGGTGTGGAGTTGCCGATGGAACGGCGTGCGTGGTATCTGCTGGTCGAAGCGGCTTCAACATTGGCCGGGCTGCACGACGCCGCCGAAGCTGCGTTTGCATCGGTTCTGGAAGCGGAGATCGCTACGGATTGCATAGTCGCTTCGAGTCCGAACCAGGCCACCGCGTTGTGGGAATGGCGTGAAACCATTTCGGAAAATGAAAAGCGCACCGGTCCGAGTGCAAAGCACGACGTCTCCGTGCCTATCTCGGATATTCCGGAATTCGTTACCCTCGCAACGCAGACGGTGGAACGAGAATTCCCCGGAGCTCGAGCGCTGGTTTTCGGTCACGTGGGCGACGGGAACATTCACTTCAACGTGTTGTTGCCTGCAGACGGTTCCGCTACAGCAGCTCGCGTCAACGAAGCCGTTCACGCACTTGTTGCAAAATATCGCGGAAGCATTACGGCGGAGCACGGAATCGGCCGCTACCGCCGCGACGAACTCGCGCAGTATCGCGGTGGGGCCGAAATGGATCTAATGCGCGCGATAAAACGCGCCGTCGACCCGCACGATACGATGAATCCGGGAGCTGTCCTTTAGCCTAAGCTTGCGGAGCGAGGCGCAACAAGCGGATCGTGCCGTGTTTCGCCTCGATATCGACGCCCTGAACGCCGCCGCCGTTGACCGGCCCATCGATTGTCTCCGCCGTGCCCTCCGACGTGCCTTTCAGGCCGAAATCGCTGAAGAGCGTGCCGTTGTCGGTATGCATCCGAACGTGAAATTTCGCAATCTCGGGAATATAGACTTCGATGTCGCCGTTGCCGTTGTAAAACTTCAGCGTGCCCGGCCAATTCGTTGCCCCGAACGTCACCGCGAGATGACCGTTCTGCGTTGAAGCTTGCGCATATCCCGGGACCATTACGCGCACATCACCCTTTCCAGCGCTGACATCGACGTTTCCCGTAACATCGGTCACGTTGACGGCCCCGCTCTTCGAATCGACGACAAGATTCACGCGGTCCGGGACGCGTATGAGCAACTGCGCTAAGGGATCCGGTGCAGTAATAACGATGCCGTTGCCGGCGCGCCGGATTTTTGGTGCAGGCGGCTCACTCGATGGTGCAGTGGCAGCAACGGTAAAGCGATCCGATGGTTCGCCGGCCGCCGGTTTATACGCGTTTACGTCGGCGTTGGATACCATGACCGTCATCGTTTCGCCGGGTCTTAGCGATCCCGTAGTTGTGGCGTATGGCTTTTGCGAAGAACATGCTGTAACGAACAGAAGAAGGACGAGCGTCGCGATCGATTTCACGCTAACGTTCTTCGGTGCGATCGCGCGGATGGGCCTCTTCGTAGCTGCGGCGCATGTGCTCGAGTGAGACGTTTGTATAAATCTGCGTCGTCGACAAACTCTCGTGGCCGAGCAACTCTTTGATGGTCATCAGGTCCGCGCCGTTTTCAAGCAGATGCGTCGCGAACGAATGTCGCATCACGTGCGGTGTAACGTGCTGCGTAAGTCCGGAGAGGTCCGCGTATTGGCGGAAGATAACCCACGCTTGACGATGTGAGAGCCGCGTCTTGCGCTTAGAGAGAAACAGCGCTTCGTCGGGCGTTCGCGGACGTACGCCGAGATAATTTCGAATCGCTTCGGCCGACGCTTTATTGATGAAGACGGTGCGTTGTTTGTTGCCTTTGCCGATCACGCGCATCAGCCGGCGCTCTAAGTCAACGTCGCTAATATTTAATCCGACGAGTTCCGCGCGGCGAATTCCGCTGGCGTAGAGCACCTCCATGATCGCCGTATCGCGCAGTCGCTGAAAGTCGCTCTTTCCCGAGATGCGCGTACGCAGCAGCTTTCCAACTTCCGGTTCGGACATCACGTGGGGCAGCCGCTTAGGCGCTTTAGGCGGCGGCACGTCTTGAGCCGGATTATCGGCCCGGCGTCCTTCGCGTTTCTGCAGCGCATAGTAGGACCGCAATGCGGCAATCTTCCGGCGTACCGAGTCGGCTTTGTACTTCCCCGGGCCCATGAGTTCCATGACGAAGCGCCGCACATCCGATGTCGTCGCCGAGCCTAACTTCAGAAACGGCGCTGTCTTCGGATGGCCGGGTTCGAGATAGACTCCGAAGCGTTCGATATCGCGCGCATACTCTTCAGACGTGCGCGGCGATTGCCCGCGCTCCAGGCGCAAGTACGCAGCAAACTCTGCGATGGTCGGGTCCGCCGGAATGTACGAACTCATGTTCCCTGTGTCCTACGACGCAGAAGAAGCCAATCTCTTTTAAGCCCGCCCAGATCGCTAGGCGGTGGTTGGGAGTTCCAGTCTTGCCACAATTGCCTGCATTTCGGCAAGCCTTGTTCGTAGTGCGTGGGATTCCACGTGATCGAGGGCTGCGGCACTGCGTTCTGCAAGCGTCACAATCTCTGCGGTTTCGGTAGAATCGATATCGCTGTGGTCGGCGTGAATACCGTACAAGACGAATGCCGCAACACGCCCGCGGAGCAGAACGGGAACCGCAAGCGCCGGCGCAGCTAAGCCTCTCGGAGCATCGTCGCGTTGCCAGCGTGCGTCGTGGGTTCGTAACGGTTGTCGCTCGATCATGAGGAACCGCACGAGCGGGTCTTCGGCGTCGAGCGTGCTGACGTGGTGCGGCTCCCAACCGCATGAGGCACGCCGGACGTAGCGTTGCGTTTCGGAATCGTACCTGAAGAGCGCGGCCGAGGTGAGTTCCAGCTCGCGCGGCGCGTCCACGGCGAGGGCGTGATGGATCGGTTCTTCGCTCGATGCCAAAGGAAGCGACGTTCCTAGACGCCGCAGAAATTCGCTCGCCTCATGGCGCCGGCGGAATAGTGTTCCTTCGACCAATGTTTCAATGCGTCGACGTACAGTCGTGAGCGTGAATCCGAGTCCGATGGAGATGGCCGCTTCCAGTACGAGCGCGACGCCGCGTGATGACAAGAACTTCCCGGTGAGGAAATCGATTCCGCCGATGACGACCGAAAGGAACGCCACGGTGACTGCGTAGACGGTCGCGCGGTTTAACAAAAATACAGGATCGGTAAAGCGCGTGCGCAGCAATGCATACGCAGCCGAAGCCGGCAGAAAAACGATAGTGACGCCGATCAGCACGTCGGCTGGCGTCTCGGCGCCCATTGCGTATATCACGCCATAAAACGCCAACCCGGTTGCGCCCGCAGCGGCCCCTAGGAAAGCCCACCGTAGGCGAATACGTTCCGCCGGTGAGACGCCGGTGAGGCGTACGAGGAGGATGACGCTCGTGAAGAACATCGCAACTGCTCCGGCCGCGACGTAGAACGACTTCTCGGCGCCCGAGAACACGAGCCGTCCGCCGGAAAGGATCGGAATCGCTGAAACGATGACGGTGGCTTCCATTGCGACGAACGCTACGATGCCGGCACGCTCGACCACCGCTCGCCATCCGGAAACGTGGTCTTCCGGAAAACGCACCGCAAAGATGACGAGAAGCACCCACAATCCGTTATGGCTGAGAACCGTTGAGACGAAGTTCAAGACGGGCCACGGAGTCGAGAGATCGTTCCCAAGGTCGATCAAAGGGAGCAAGAGACACAGCGTCATGATGCCGGGGCGTAGCGTTGCCAGCACTGCCGCGATAACGACTGCCGCGATAGCGAGCGCCATACCAACGATGCCAAATGTGCGATCCCACGCTGTTTGATACGTCAACGGCGCAAACGCGCCGGCCGAGAGCATATCGTAGATCGCGTAAGCCGTAACCGCCCACACGAAGGCCAGGAATGAGTATCGCTTCACCGCAACGCCTCCCGTTTGCCATCGCTGCTTCGGCAGTACCGGTAAGCAGCCTGTCGCTCATCTGGCGTTGCGAAATCT
>CAZJLJ010000029.1:0-7944 GCA_964546935.1 uncultured bacterium
ACCAATTGCGCAGCGCGGTACAAAGATTCGAATTGACCCGCGTCGGTCCACCAGCCGTCGAGGACGTCGTAATACAAATCGCCTTCCTTGATATAGGCGTTGTTGACATCGGTGATTTCGAGTTCGCCGCGATCCGAGGGCTTTAGGCGTTTGCAGAAGTCAAAAACGCGACGGTCGTACATGTAAATGCCGGTCACAGCATAGCTGCTCTTCGGCACTTTGGGCTTTTCTTCAATGCGTACGATGCGGTCGCCGTCGAGCTCGGGGACGCCGAAGCGTTCCGGATCCTCGACTTCTTTGAGGAGAATGCGCGCGCCGGAATTTTGATCTTCGAATTTGCGAACGTACGGCGTGATGTCGTCTTGGATGATGTTGTCGCCCAAAATGACGACGATGCGCTCGCCCTCAGCGAAATGTTCGCAAAGCTTCAGAGCATCGGCGATGCCGCCTTCGCCTTCTTGATATGTGTAGTAGATATCTTTCAGGCCGAATTCTTTGCCGTTGCCGAGCAGACGCAGAAAGTCGCCGGCCGAGTTTCCGCCGGTGACAATCATGATGTCTTTGATTCCGGCGGTAACAAGCGTTTCTATCGGATAGTAGATCATCGGCTTGTCGTAAATCGGCAGCAGATGTTTGTTAGTGACCTTCGTCAGCGGACGCAAACGCGATCCGAGACCACCTGCAAGAATAACGCCCTTCATAAAAACCCCTGATTAGCCCTAATTAACGATGCGCATATTGGCGCTTGTAGTAATCCAAAAACTCGCCCGACTTGAGCGGACGCCACCAGGCTTCGTTCGCGCGATACCATTCGATTGTTGCGCGTAAACCTTCGTCGAAGTTCATGCGAGGCGCCCAGCCGAGAGCGCGGGCTTTCGTGGTGTCGACGGCGTAACGACGGTCGTGCCCCGGACGGTCGGCAACGTGACGCACGTGCGCGTCCATCGAACGGTTACAACCGTCGACCAGCAGCTGCGTGATTTCCATGTTGGTGCGCGGATTGCCGCCGCCGACGTTGTACACGTTGCCGAGTTCGCCGTGTTCCAGCACATGCATGATGCCGCGAGCGTGATCCTCAACGTACAGCCAATCACGAATCTGCATGCCGTCGCCGTAGACCGGCACCGTCTGATCGTCGAGCAGATTCGTAACGAAGAGCGGAATCAGTTTTTCGGGATACTGATACGGACCGTACGTGTTGCTACCGCGTGTAATCAATACCGGCGTCTTGAACGTCGTCCAATACGCAAGCACTTGCAAATCGCCGCCGGCTTTACTTGCCGAATACGGACTGCGCGGATGCAGACCGTCGGTCTCCACCGATTCACCAACCGAAACGTCGCCGTAAACTTCATCGGTGGAAACCTGCAGATATCGCGGAATGGAATGCGTACGAACCGCTTCCAGCAACACGTGGGTTCCGAGAATATCGGTGCGCAGGAATTGTTCGGGATCCAGGATCGAGCGGTCGACGTGCGTCTCCGCCGCGAAATTAACGATCGCATCGACGCCGCTGCCAATCGCGTGCGCAACGACGGCCGCGTCGCAGATATCGCCATGAACGAAACGATAGCGGGCGTCGGTTTCAATGTCGCGCAGGTTTGCGGGATTGCCGGCGTAGGTCATCGCGTCGAGATTGACGATTTCGAGATTCGGCCGTTCGCGCAGCGCAACGCGAATAAAATTCGAGCCGATAAACCCCAGGCCGCCCGTAACTAACCAACGCATACCCAATTGATATCGTCAAAAGGCGCTCAACCTTGACGACGCCTAGGAGGACCAGCAGTGTGGCCGAACGCCCTCTTGTATAAGGAGGGCCCAACTGGATGAAATTCAGAGGTTTCTTGGCTGGTCTTACCATGCTAGTGCTTGCAGGCGCAGTTAGCGCGCTTGCCGCCGCTCCGAACGTCGAAGGGACGCCGGTCCCGACGAATCCTAAGCCGGACTTCTCCTCGATGAAATTCCTTATCGGAACGTGGACGTGCTCGGACGTGAGTTCCCGTCGTCCTGGCCCGTTTACGGTCACCGAAACCTACTCGATGGAGCCCACGGGATACTGGATGGATCGAAAAACCGTAACCCACAAGGCCTCGTGGATTCCGCGCGAGTTTACTGCGGACACGAAATATACGTGGGATAACTACGGAAAGCGATGGGTCCGCGTAACCATGGGCGATGCGGGCGCTTACTCCCTCGCCACTGCGCCGATGCCGGAAAACAACAAGAAGACCTACACCTACGTGATCCAGACGAAGGCACCGGATATTGCGTCCTACGCGCCCGAAGTTTACTCAAGGGTAAGCGACACGAAAAAGACGATGACCACGTCTTTCACCGAGACGAACGGCCGCGTCGTCAACGTCACGGAAACGTGCAATAAGAACCCGTAAGCCCCGCACGTAGCCAGTAAGCGCCGGCACCGGGTCCGGCGCCACTGACGGCGCCCCTTGAGGGCCCTTGAGGCCCGTGTTATACTTCGGAAGTTGTCCCATTGAGGCAACGCTTTTTTCACTACGCCCAGCATGGAGGCAGGGCGCAATGATCCCAAGACACGGTTCGCACTGCCAAGATGGCCAGCGGCCCGGGATCAGAAGGGAGAACCTTGTGTCTGTTGTTACCATGCGCGAGCTGCTAGAGGCAGGCGTCCACTTCGGTCATCAAACCCGTCGCTGGAACCCCAAGATGAAGCCATTCATCTTCCAAGAGCGCAACGGAATTTACATTATCGATCTCGCGCTCACCGTACAGAAGCTGCGCGAGACGTACGAGGCCGTCAAGCAGATGGCCCGTGAAAAGAAAGTCATCCTTTTCGTCGGCACCAAGAAGCAAGCGCAAGACGTAGTCAAGGAAGAGGCGGAACGCGCCGGCACCTTCTACATCAACCAGCGCTGGCTCGGCGGCACCCTGACCAACTTCGCCACGATTCAAAAGCGCATCGCGCGCCTGCGTGAGCTCGAAGGCATGAAGACTCAGGGCGATTTCGACCGCCTGCCCAAGAAAGAAGTGGCGAAGCTTCAGGACGAGATGAACAAGCTCGAGCGCTTCCTCGGCGGCATCAAAGACATGCACCGCCTGCCGGACGCCGTGTTCATCGTCGACCCGAAGAAAGAGCGCATTGCCGTTCTCGAAGCCCAGAAGCTGAACATCCCGATCATTGCCGTGATCGATACGAACTGCGATCCGGACGAGATCGATTACCCGATCCCGGGCAACGACGACGCCATCCGCGCCGTCAAGCTGATGGTCAGCAAGATCGCCGACGCAATCATCGAGGGCAAGACCGAGGGCGAAAGCGCGATGGAAACCGAGGCCGCGTACGGCGAGACCTATGCGGAAGAAGCGCCCACGACGCTCGCGGAAGCCGAAGCCAACGCCTAACCTAAGTCCTATTTCGAAACTGGAGAATTTTGGTGTCCACCACGTACCAACCCAAAGCCGACGAAGTTAAGGCGCTCCGCGAAGCCACAAGCGCGCCGATGATGGATTGCCGCAAGGCCCTCATCGAAGCGGCAGGCGACACGGCGAAGGCCAAAGCGCTGCTCCTCGAGCGCGGCGCTGCGCAGGCCGAGAAGAAGGCCGAGCGTTCGGCCAACGAAGGCCTCGTGACCAGCTACATCCACGCCGGCGGCAAGATCGGCGTGCTTGTCGAGGTCAACAGCGAGACCGACTTCGTTGCGCGCAATCCGAAGTTCGCGGAACTCGGGCGCGATATTGCCATGCACATCGCCGCGATGTCGCCGCGGTACCTCGACCGTGCCTCGGTGCCTGCCGAGGTCGTTGACCAAGCCAAGGCAGAGTTCCGGAAAAACGTGCCTGCCGGCAAGCCGGCCGACGTTGCCGAAAAGATCGTCGAAGGCAAGCTCAACAAGTGGTACGAGGAACACGTGCTGCTCGACCAGCCGTTTGTGAAGGACGATTCACTCTCCGTGAATGACCTTATCAACGCCGCGGTCGGAGCTCTTGGTGAGAACATCAAGGTTCGCCGCTTTACGAAGTTCGCTCTCGGAGAAAACTAAACGCGCTTGGAACCTACCGATAGTAGTCATCCAAAGTTCAAACGGGTTCTTCTGAAGATCTCCGGCGAGGCGTTCGCCGGAAAAGAAACGGGCGTTGATGTCGATACGACACGCGCCATGGCCGAACAAATTGCGGAAGTAAGCCACGCTGGAGTTTCCGTCGCCGTCGTTGTCGGCGGCGGAAACATTTGGCGTGGAAAAATCCACGAAGAGGCCGGCATGGATCGCGCGACGGCCGATTACATGGGCATGCTCGCGACGGTTATCAATGCGCTGGCATTGCAAGATGCGCTCGAACGCATGGGCGTGCCGTCGCGCGTGCAAACCGCAATTGCGATGCATCAAATCGCTGAACCGTATATCCGCCGCCGCGCGATGCGTCACTTGGAAAAAGGACGCGTCGTGATTTTTGCAGCGGGCACCGGCAATCCGTACTTCACCACGGATACAACGGCCGCGCTTCGCGCCGTTGAAATGAACGCGGAAGCGATTTTGAAGGCCACGAAAGTCGACGGCATTTACACCGCGGATCCGAAGAAAGACCCAACGGCAACCCGTTTTGAACGCCTCGAATACATGGAAGTGTTGCAACGCGGTTTGGAAGTCATGGACTCCACTGCGATGGCACTGTGCATGGATAACAATTTACCGATCATCGTGTTCGATATGGCGCAACCGGGTAATATCCGCCGCGTGATCTTCGGCGAGCCGATCGGCACCACCGTAGGACGCAGCGGCGATCCGGTACATGTTGGAGGTTTGCAGTAGCAATGGCAGATTTCTTCAAAGACGTCGAGTCGAAGATGGGCAAATGCTTGGATGCAACGCGTGCTGAATTCGCATCGATTCGTACCGGCCGCGCAACGCCCGCGCTCCTCGATCGATTGCATGTAGAAGCGTACGGTCAAGCCGTCCCGCTGAAACAAGTCGCCGGCGTAACAACGCCCGATGCACGTACGCTTGTCATTACCGCGTGGGATAAAGGCGTAGTCAGCGATATCCGCAAGGCCATCGAAAAAAGCGATTTGGGCTTAACGCCCAACATCGACGGCACGGCGATTCGCTTGATCGTTCCGCCGCTAAACGAAGAGCGTCGCAAAGACCTCGTCAAAGTTCTGAAAAAGAAAGCCGAAGACGGCAAAGTTGCCGTTCGCAACGTGCGCCACAAAGCGCACGACGATCTAAAGGCGCAGCTGAAGAAGGGTGACATCACCGAAGACGACAGCAAACGTCAACAGGATCAACTGCAGAAGCTTACCGATCGCTACGTGAAAGAGATCGATACGCTGGTAGCAGCAAAAGAAAAAGACATCATGGAAGTCTAAAGCCCATGTCGAGCGATACGGGCGATTTGACGTTGATGCCGGAAGTTGAAGCGCGTGCGGCCCTTGCAGGCCGCCGCGTGCTTTTTTCGGTGCTTGCGCCGGTCGGCGCGTGGGCGGGGCGCGGCGTTTTGCGCGTCCTTCGCGCTACCCCCAAGATCGACGGCGATGAAGACGCGGTCGAGCTCGTCTGCGGTTACGAATCCTACGTACGCCTAGATCAAACAAAGGCCACCCCGTGAGTATTGCCACCTCCGCCCTTAGCGAGGCTGTCGATCTAGACCCAAAGCGCATTCCCCGGCACGTCGCCATCATTATGGACGGCAACCGGCGGTGGGCGAAGCGTCGAGGTTTGCCGGGCGTTGAGGGGCATCGGCGCGGCATTCTGGCGCTGCGGGAAGTAACGCGTGCCGCGAGCGACCTCGGCGTTTCGATCGTTACTGTCTACGGCTTCTCCACGGAAAACTGGCGTCGTGAGGCGAGTGAAGTTTCGTTTCTCTTCGATCTTTGCGTCTATTTCGCAAAGAGCGAACTTGCCGAACTGAATCGGAATAACGTCCGCGTGCGCATCCTCGGCGATTGGATGGTTTTGCCTCCCGCCTCGCGCAACGCTCTCGCGCAACTCCAAGAGGAAACCGCCCAAAACACCGGGCTGACGCTGAACATTGCGGTAAATTACAGCTCGCGTAGCGAATTGACCCGTGCAATGCGAGCGATGGCGAAAGACGTTGCCGAAGGAAAGCTGCGCGCCGAAGAAATCGATGAGGAGCGAATCGCATCGTTTCTTTATACCGCCGGCATTCCCGATCCGGACCTATTGATTCGTCCCGGCGGCGAACACCGGCTCTCTAATTTTCTGCTCTACCAGGCTGCGTATACTGAGCTTGTGATGACCGATGTTTTGTGGCCCGACTATAAACAAGCGCAGTTCGTCGCGGCGGTACGCGAGTACCAACAGCGGCAGCGCCGCTACGGATCGTGACGGCGCCGGCCTCGGCTGCGGCTCAGCCCTTCACGGTGCGCCGCATCGTGGTCGGGCTCATTTTGGCGGCCGTTGGGCTAGGTTCAGTTTTCATTCCGTGGGCGTTTTACGTCCTCGTGTTGATCATCGGCTTCGCGTCGCTCTACGAGCTAAACGCGCTCTGCGAAATGAAAGGGCAGGCCATCGAGTATCCGATCGCAGCGATCGGCGTCTTCGGATACATCGTGCTCGCCGGATTCAACCTGCTCCACAAGTGGGAAGGCGTGTTGCTTGCAGGTATCGTCGTCGCGACGTTTTGGCTCGGGATGTACGGCGAACAAAAAGGGTACTTCGCGCGCACGGCCTACACGTTGCTTGCCGTTCTCTACATCGGCAAACTGCTTTCGTATTTCGTCTTCATTCGCCAAGTCCCGGGACTGGGTTTAGCGTTGACGTTCGAAGTGGTAGTGCTCATCGCGGTGACAGACATCAGTGCGATGGCGATCGGTACGCTGATCGGGCGTCATCAGCTTACAGTTATTTCTCCGAAGAAAACGATTGAAGGTTCCGTTGGCGCAGCGGTAGTTGTTACGGCGATTGCCATTGCGGTCACGGCGCGTCCCGAACTGCATATGGCGTGGTGGCAAGGCGGCGTGATTGGACTCTTTACAAGCATCGCCGCACAAGCGGGCGATCTAGCGGAATCCGCATTGAAACGCGACGCCGGAGTAAAGGATACTGGAAGCGTGATTGTAGGACACGGCGGCGTGCTCGATCGTTTCGATTCCTATTTGTTCGGCGGTACGGCGTTTTTCGGAGCCTTACACTTGCTCGGCATTCTGCAGGTGCCGTCATAATGCGCCGGGTTGCGATTCTCGGATCGACGGGATCGATCGGAACGCAAGCGCTCGACGTTATTTCGCGTCACCGCGACATTTTTAAAGTCGTCGCGCTCGCGGCGGGCCGTAACATTTCGTTGCTTCGCGAACAAGCTGAAACATTTCAGCCGGAGATAGTAACGTCCGCCGACGACGGTCCCGCGGGATTGCTGCGTGCTGCCGTCGAGAGCAAGCCGGATATCGTGCTGGCGGCGACCGATGGCGCCGTTGCATTCGATGCGGTGTTTGCAGCGGTTGAGCGCGGCATCGATGTCGCGGTGGCAAACAAAGAATTGATCGTTGCGGCAGGCGAGCTATTTATGGCGGCCGCGAAGCGCAGCGGTTCGCAAATTATTCCCGTCGACAGCGAACACAGTGCGATCTTTCAGTGTCTCGTCGGCGAAGATCCGTCGCGCGTAGCGGCGATCATTCTCACCGCTTCCGGTGGACCGTTCCGAACGAAATCCGCGGAGTATATCGCTAACGCGACGGTCACCGAGGCGCTAGCACACCCGACGTGGCAAATGGGAACCAAGAACACCATCGACTCGGCGAGTCTGATGAACAAGGGCTTAGAAATCATCGAGGCCAGCCGCCTCTTCGACGTGCCGGGCGAGCGCCTGCACGTTGCCGTTCATCCGCAGTCGATCCAACATGGATTCGTCGTTTTCACCGACAAGAGCGTGAAGAGCCAGCTCGGCGCTCCCGACATGCGCGTGCCTATTGGGTACGCGTTGGCATATCCGCAACGGTTGGAGACGGTTGTC
>CAZJLJ010000029.1:8044-37832 GCA_964546935.1 uncultured bacterium
GAGCTAACCTACCACTTCGAACGTCCGGATGTGGAGCGGTTCCCGTGTCTGGGGCTTGCCTATGAAGCGCTTAAGCGGGGCGGAGTCGCCCCGGCGGTCTTATCGGCCGCAAACGAAGTCGCGGTTCGGGCGTTCGTAGAAGAGAAGATCAAATTCGGGGCGATTCCGCGCATCGTGGAAGCTGCTCTCGAGCGAGTTCCCCAGCGCGAGCTAACGTTGGAGGCCGTTCGGAGCGCCGATCGCGAGGCCCGCGTGGCCGCCGCCGAATTCGTAGGGGATATTCAGCTTTGCTAGCAACGAACACGCTCACCTCACTCGAAAAAGTCGCCACCTTTTTGGTGATGCTCGGCATCCTCGTGATGCTGCACGAGTTTGGACACTTCATCGTCGCGCGCCGCAATCGCGTTCGCGTGAACGAGTTTGCGATCGGCATGGGTCCGAAAGTCATCGGGTGGCGGAGCAAGCGCAGCGGTACGCTCTATTCCATACGTGCGCTTCCCATCGGTGGTTATTGCGCGATGGAAGGTGAGGACGGCAAAACGTCCGAGGCCGAACAGCAACGCGAATTTCTCGCGAGCGATTCGCACAACGCCACGGGCGACGGAAATTTCCAAAGCAAACCTGCGTGGCGCCGTCTCCTGATCGTGCTCGCGGGTCCGGCCGCGAACTTCGTTCTGTCGTTCGTTATTCTACTGATCGGCGCGCTCGCATTCGGTGTTCCGAGCGAGAAGAGCGTCTCGGCGGTTGTCACGCAAGTCGTGCCGAAGTCCCCGGCCGCGCGAAACGGTTTGCAGCCCGGCGACCACATCGTCGCGGTACACATCAACGGAAAAGACGTTACCAATGCCGGCGCGTTGATCGAGACGATTCACGCATCGCTCGGCAAACGTTTGGCCGTGACCTACGTCCGCAACGGTGTTTCGCACACGCTCAACATCGCCCCCGAGCCGTGCCCGCAGAATGCCCACCAAGGCTGCATCGGCTTCGTTCCCGAGCCGTCGTTCGTACATGTTGGATTCGTCGAAGCCGTTAAAGATAGCGGCATCGAGTTTTACAACATCGCCGACAACACGTTCATGAGCATCAGCCTGCTCGTTACTCATTTCAACACCTACGCGAGCCAAGTCTCAGGCCCGATCGGCATGGGTCAGGCGGCAACGGTCGTTCAAGATTTCGGCTGGGGCCCGTACTTCACGCTGGCAGCGACAATTTCGTTCGCCCTCGGCTTTTTCAACCTGATTCCGATTCCGGCGCTCGACGGTGGCCGCGCCGCGTTCATCATCGCGGAGATGTTGCGTGGTAAACCCGTCGATCCCGAGAAAGAAGCTTTGGTGCACATTGCGGGCTTCGCGGCCCTGATGGCGCTGATGGTCCTAGTTGCTTTCCACGACATCGCCCGGATCGTTTCGGGTAAGGGAGTTCTTTAAGAGACATGCTTCGTTTGCGTCGCAAAAGCAAACCGATCTTTCTGCAAAACAAGACCGGCAAAGCCGACGCGAAAAGCGTGTGGATCGGCGGAGATAATCCTATCGTCGTTCAGTCGATGACAACGACGGATACTGCCGACGCCGATAAAACGCTGGAGCAAATCTACGCCCTTGCCATGGAAGGCTGCGAAGTCGTTCGTGTCACGGTGAAAGATCCGCCCGATGCTGCCGGTTTGCCGGCGATCGTTCACCGTTCGCCCGTACCGATCGTCGCCGACATTCATTTCGATCACAAGATGGCGCTTGCGGCCATCGAGGCCGGCGTTGCAAAGCTCCGCTTGAATCCCGGCAACATTCGCGATCCGAAGAAAGTCGTTGAAGTCGTGACGGCCGCGAAAGAACGCGGCATTCCGATTCGCGTCGGCGTCAACATGGGATCGCTTGCGCCGGATTTGGAAAAGACGCTCGGTCTTACGCCCGAAGCGATGGTGGAATCCGCGATGCGTCACATTGAACTGATCGAACAGAACGGTCACACCGACATCGCCATCTCGCTTAAAGCACACGACGTTATGACGACCGTCGCTGCGTATCGTTTGATGGACAAACGCCTGCGCGAGCGCGACACGTCATACGCATTGCATCTCGGCATTACGGAAGCCGGCATGTTGCGCGACGGCACGATCAAATCGTCGATCGGTCTTGGCATTCTGCTCTTCGACGGCATCGGTGATACCATCCGCGTTTCGCTCGCGGCCGATCCCGTTGAGGAAGTTCCCGTATGCTGGGGCATTTTAAAATCGCTCGGGTTGCGCGAAAAAGGTTTCGAAATCACCGCGTGCCCGTCGTGCGGCCGCGCCGAGATTTCAGTCCTAGAACTTGGGCGTGCAGTCGAAGCGATTGCCAAAGAATATACGGCGCCGGTGAAAGTAGCCGTGATGGGCTGCGTCGTGAACGGGCCCGGTGAATCGAAGATGGCCGACGTCGGCGTAGCCGGCGGCAAAGGGAAGGGTGCCATCTACCGTGGCGGCGAGCTCGTCGGGACATATCCCGAAGATCAACTGCTCGGCATGCTGCGCCTCGAGATCGAGAAAGTCATCGCAGAAAAGTATCCCGACTACGTACACGAGATCGCTGTGAACGCATGAGATACAAGCGCCCCGGCTGGCAAACCATCACGCTGACGGCAGTCGTTGCACTGTTCGTATCAGCGCTGACGGCGTTTGCCCGGCCGGTGGAGCTGCGGGTCGACGGGCAACGCGTGGAGAGCGACGTTCCGCCCGTAACGACCGTGGGTGACCGAGTTTACGTGCCGCTGCGCTCGCTCGGAGACGCGCTAGGAGCGCAGACGGAAGTCCAAGGCGACAAAGTGATAGTAACGCGTGGCAATCAGTCGCTTCGCTTGCGGATCGGCGACGGTCACGCGACGATTAACGGCGAACCGTTCACGTTCAAGCAAGCGCCGTTTCGAGTGCGCGGGCGTGTGATGGTAAGTTTGCGAGCCGTCGCACGTGCATTTGACGTTCGTGTGAACTACGATAGGCGTACGGCTCGGATCGACGTGCTCACGCCGGGCATCGGCGAGGCCGAGACCGCGCAGCAACAAACTTCCGCGGAGTAGTTCATATGCCGGATCAAATTACGGTCCAAGCCACGGTTCAGAAGGCCGAGGACGGTTCTGCTTGCGGTATTGTTTTTGCAAGCGTCGATGTGATGCACTGGTTCGGCCGTAAAGGCCGCGTGCCGGTGGTAGTAACCATCAACCACTACTCGTACCGAAGCACGCTTTCGCCCATGGGCGGCTGTCATGTCTTGCCGCTGAACGCCGAAGTACGCGCCGGCGCAGGCGTGGTTGCCGGCGACAAAGTCATCGTGCATCTGCTCGCAGACGACGCGCCAAGTGCGGTCAATATCAAGGATGATTTGGCGACGACGCTCTAGGCTTCTAGTAGCGCCTCCGGTTCTTCGACCGGAACGACTTCCGCCGGATTTGACTTCCAGAACCCATAGCTAAAGAAGAACGCGAGACCCACGACGAGGGCGATAAGGAACCACGTCCATGTCGTGCGTGATAGTCCGAAGACGGCGAGAAACGCCGAGAAAACTATTCCAAGAATCGGGAAGAGCGGAACAAACGGTACGCGGAACGTACGCGGAAGATCCGGCTTGCGTTTACGCAGATAAAGCACGCCTGCGCAGACGACGGTGAAGGCAATAAGCGTGCCGATGTTTACCAAATTGAGCAGCTGATTCAGCGGAACGATTAGTGTTAAAATCGCGACCGCTACGCCCGTGAGCATCGTCGTGCGGACGGGCGTTTTGAAGCGGGGATGAACTTCAGCAACCGCAGGCGGCAGCATCTTATCGCGCGCCATCACGTAGAAGATTCGCGTTTGGCCAAGCAACGAACTCAGAGCAACGCTTGTTGTACCGGCGAGCACGCCGATCGTAATGACCCAGCTTAGCCATGGCATATGCAGCGGATTCAGAGCGTACACGAGCGGGTCGCGGACGGGCACCTGATTCCACGGCACAGCGCCGATTAAAACGACCGCGGTTGCACAATAAATCAACGTTCCGATGGCTAGTGCACCGATAACGCCCATCGGCACGTCGCGTTGCGGATTCTTACACTCCTCCGCGGTCGTCGTGGCCGTATCGAAGCCGATGTAGCTGAAGAAGACGTACGCAGCAATCGCAATAATGCCGTATGGCTGCGCCGACGACGAGTAATCCGCCATTCCACCGAACGGCCTCAGCGTTCCCCATCCGTAGGGTGCAAAGTGCGCGAAGTGATCGGGATGGAAAAGCCAAATGCCGGCTATGATAAAAACGATCAGCGCGGAGATTTTCAGAACGACGAAAATATTGTTGGTGGTTGCCGATTCGCGAATGCCGATCGAAAGCAAAACGCTCAGTGCAATTACGAAGAGAGCCCCGAGTAAGTCGCACTGCGAATGCGCTAAGTCCCAACTGCCCGGATGCCACCACGGGCCATTAAGAACGAGATTCGATTGTTGTGCCCAAGTTGGGAGAGCGATGCCTATCGTTTTTAAAACATCTTGCAGTGCAGCGGAGAATTGCTGCGCTACCGGAGCGGCGCTGATTCCGTATTCAAAAAGCAGAGCGAACCCGATGATCCATGCAAAGAGTTTTCCGAGCGTTGCGTAAGCGTACGTGTATGCGCTTCCCGCAATCGGAACCATTGCTCCGAGTTCTGCGTAACAAAGCGCAGCAAAGAACGACGTAAGGCCCGCGAGCAAGTACGAAACGATAACCGCGGGGCCGGCACCCTTTACGCCGGTGCCGATGGTGGTGAAGATCCCGCCGCCGATCATCGTCCCGAGGCCGATAGCGACTAGGTCCTTCGCCGTCAGTGCACGGCGTAGAATGCGACGCGACGCAAGCTCACGCAGCTTGTCGACGTTGGTCGTCGCAAACAGGTCGGAAACGAAAGACATTCCGCGACGGTTCGCAAGGAGGGAGGCAGCGTCCCCCCGGAAGACGCGTCACATGGACCCCTACAAACGCGTTGCGGCTCGCGAGATTTATCGCAATCGCTGGCTGGCTGTAGAGGTGCACGACATGGTGCATCCCACCGGGGTTGCCGGCGAACATCTCGTTGTGGTTCCACCGCCTGCCGTTGCGATATTAGTAGAAGATGGCGAATACTTCATCTTCACGACGCAGCCGCGCTTCGCAGCAGGAAGGCACGTCCTTGAAGTTGTGAAGGGCGGGGCCGACGGGAACGAAACGCCGCTCGAAGCCGCTCAACGCGAACTGCGCGAAGAGCTTGGCATCGAAGCCGCCGAGTGGACCGGGCTGGGTGAAGTTTTTGAGATCCCATCAATCGTCGCGCCGCCGGTGACGCTGTTTCTCGCTTCATCCATCACGCGAGTCGAGAGCGAACCTGACGACATCGAATCGATTGCACCCGTGCGCGTGCCCATCGATGAGGTCTTCGGCGGTTCAATGACGAGCGAAATTGAGGATGCCGTTACGATGGCGTTGCTCTTTCGCTATTTGATGCTTCCATAACGACCCGCTACTCCGGCGGTTTCGTCGAAGCGTTCCAAAGATATTCGGGTTCACCGAGATCGGCGTTGATCCAACGGGACCACACGAAAAGCGCATCGGAAAGACGATTCAAGTACCGCTGCGTTTCTGCCGAAACGCCCTCGTCTTCTTCGCGTAACGTAACCAACAAACGTTCAGCACGACGGCATACGGTGCGCGCTTGATGCAAAAAAGCACCGGGATACGAGCCGCCGGGATGAATGAAATTATCCAGCGGTTCCAAATCGGCTTGCGCTTCATCGATCGCGCGCTCGAGCGCTTTCGCATCGCCTTCGGTCATGAGCGGCATGCCTTCCCAGCGGTTCTGAGGAAGCGTCGCTAAGTCGCTGCCCAAGTTGAAAAGCGCATCCTGGGTCCACGCGAGCCAATCGTCAAGCCGCTTTGCGCGGGGCCGCTCCAACAGCGGCCTAAGCGCAGTTCTCGCAAGACCGATCGCACTCGAAAGTTCATCGACGGTACCATAAGTTTCAATGCGCAACGCGTTCTTTTTTACGCGTTGACCACCAACGAGACCGGTCATACCGGCATCGCCGGTTCGCGTGTAAATACGAGTCAACTTGGGCATTTTTTAATTTTTCTACGAGCGGCACACGGTCGCCCGCTTGTGTGGTAACGGTGCATTATGGACTCCCGCGCGCGTTGAAAGTGAGTTTCATTCGCGATACGATAAGGGAGCACCGGCGACGCGCCGGGATAAAGCGGAGGAACTCGTGCAAAAACAGCATTGGGAGAAACCCGAGTATAAAGAAACTCCCCTCGGCGCAGAAGTGACTGCCTACGTCGCTCAAGCGAAACAAACTCCAAAGCTATAGACATACGCTTGAAAGAATCTTCATTCGTCGAGCGTTTACGCGAGGTCGGCGAACGGAAGTATCACGACAAGCATCCCTTTCACCGCCGCCTGGTGGCGGGCGATCTAGACGTTAATGCGGTTCGCGCGTGGGTCGCGAACCGCTATTATTATCAGAAAATGATTCCGGTGAAGGACGCGTTCGTTTTGGCGAAGCTTCCTTCGGCGCAGTACCGCCGCGTGTGGTTACAACGGATCGTGGATCACGATGGGGCCGACGGCTCGACCGGCGGTACGGAGAAGTGGATGGCGCTTGTCCGTGCGGTTGGATTGGATGCAGAAGAAGTTCGCCGAGAAACGCTGATTGCACCGGGAGCCAAATTTGCGGTTGATGCTTACGTCGATTTTGCGCGTGAAAGATCGTGGCTCGAGGCGGTAGCTTCGTCGCTAACCGAACTCTTCGGGCCGCCCGTAATGCAGCGCCGGGTTGAAGCCATCGTGCAAAACTATCCCTGGATCGATCGGTCAGGTCTCGCGTATTTCGACGATCGAATTGTGCTCGCTCCGCGCGACGCCGATGCGGCGCTGTCGTGGGTGGTTGAGGCTGCGCGAACTCGAGAACAACAAGACGCATGCGTAGCTGCTTTGAATTTTAAGTGCGACGTGCTTTGGTCGCTGCTCGATGCGACAGCGTTGCAATGCGGAGTTTTTAAATGAACTCAAACGTCTTTCGCTTTGCACCAGGCGTGCGTCTGCGAAACGACGCGCCCGAACGCCCCGTTCTTCTTGTTCCGGAAGGCGTCGTCGATTTGAGCGATAGCGCCTCAGCGGCCTTGGCACTTCTCGATGGAAAGCGATCACCGCACGAAATTGCGACGTTGTTGGCAAAAATCTACGACGCCCCGGAGAGCGAACTGGAAAGCGACGTGTACGATCTTTGCGCGAGTCTTCACGAGCGCGGATTCTTAATCGTATGAACGTACCGCGCCCGCTTTCGATCCTCTGCGAATTGACCTATCGCTGCAATCTGCAGTGCCCGTATTGCTATAACCCGCGTAACCTTTCCGCGTATCGCGACGAATTGGACGGCGAAACGTGGAGCCGCGTTGTCCGCGAGGCGGCGGATCTGGGAGTGCTGCAACTGCATCTCTCAGGCGGCGAACCAACGCTGCGTGCACAAGTGGCCGTTGAAACGATCGCGGCAGCGCGATCCCGAGCGATGTACACGAACCTCATTACGCAAGGAACATTTCTCGAAGACGACCTTCTCGATCGTTTGCTCGACGCGGGTCTGGAGCACATTCAAATAAGCATTCAAGCGCCGGAGGCTCAGCTGGCGGATCGAATCGCTGGCGCGCAAGTGCATGCGAAGAAGATGCGTGCCATCGAACGCGTGCTTTCTCACAACGTGGCTTTCACCCTAAACGTCGTGTTGCATCGCGCAAACCACGATCTGCTCCCAAACACCATCGATCTGGCGGAACGGCTTGGCGTAAAGCGCCTTGAGCTCGCGAATACACAATTCTATGGATGGGCCTTCGAAAATCGCGCTTGGTTGATGCCCACGCGCGAACAAGTGGAATCAGGTGCGCGTATCGTTGCGCAGGCGCAAGAACGGTTGAAGGGACGCATGCAGATTGCGTACGTCCTTCCGGATTACTACGAAACATATCCCAAACCGTGCATGCATGGCTGGGGAAACGCCTTCATGACGGTAGCGCCGAATGGAGAAGTGCTTCCATGTCCCGCCGCGGGTGAGATAAAAACACTGCATTTTGAAAACGTTCGCGACCGGTCGCTGCGAGAGATTTGGGAAAGCTCCGACGCTTTTGTTGCGTATCGTGGCACCGCATGGATGCCGGAACCGTGCCGTTCGTGCGAACGGCGCGAAATCGATTTCGGCGGTTGTCGTTGCCAAGCGTTCGAGCTGCTCGGTGACGCGGGCGCGACGGACCCGGCATGCAGTAAGAGCCCCTTCCACTCCGTTATCGCTTCAGCCTTAACGGAAGAGGCGCCGCAGAGTTTCATTCCGAGGCGAATGCCGTCGCCTTCGAAAGCGTGATTGCGCATATCTTGGGTTCGGCCGCCGGTGGCGGCGTACCGCAATGGAATTGCGGTTGCCGTAATTGCGTTCGCGCGCGGCTAGGGGAGATTCCGTCACGGTCGCAGTCGTCGATTGCTGTTTCTGCCGATGGCGAGAGTTGGATCCTCGTCAACGCGTCGGTTGATATCGCACGCCAATTTGCGGCTACGCCGCAGTTCTGGATTACCGGCGTACGACGCACGCCGTTCGTAGCGATCTTACTCACCGACGCCAACGTCGATCATACGGCCG
Organism: uncultured bacterium; assembly: GCA_964546935.1. Taxonomy (GTDB): domain Bacteria; phylum Vulcanimicrobiota; class Vulcanimicrobiia; order Vulcanimicrobiales; family Vulcanimicrobiaceae; genus JALYTY01. The sequence continues at coordinate 16,674 of CAZJLJ010000029.1, forward strand.
GCTTGGGTGAATTGCGTCAACAACCTCAATCGTTCGTGGTTGCGTCGACGGCAGTAGTCCGGTCGCTGCTTGTACCGCAAGAACCCTATAGCCGCTTCGATCGGCCGCCGAACCGTTGGCTTGTTTTCGAACCAGACGAAGAGCGCGACATCGCTCCCGCAATCGGCGAAAGTATCTCCGCGGGGCTCGACATTCGCGCGATTGAAGTGCCCGGCTTGTTGCCCGGGTACGCGGGGCGAAGGCCCGCCGCCGGTGCGGTCGTCGCTTTCCTGATTCGCGACCGGAGCAGCGAAGCGCGTCTGCTGGTTGCTCCCGTTTTCGCTGAGTTCGATGAGGGGCTCGCTCGAATTGCGGAACGGTGCGACGTGATTTTAGTCGACGGCAGTTTCTACAATGATGGCGAGCTTCAAAGCCAGGGTGGCGTGGAGAAAACCGCACGCGGGCTGGGCCACGCTCCGATCGACGGCGAGGCCGGCACGCTTTCGCGCATTGCACAGATGCGCAACCGCCGAATCTTCGTTCACCTGAACAACACGAATCCGGTCTTGGACCCTTTGAGCGAGCAAGCTTCTAACCTAACTGCCTTGGGTTGCGAGGTTGCCTACGACGGGATGCGAATCGTCGTCGAACGTTGCTCGTAGCAGGCACGCCGGGCGCCCCGCTAGAACCCGAGGCCGGTCATGTCCGAGGTTCAGCTCCAGCCGGTCGTTAAGGAGATTCCTCCGAAAGCGGCCGATCTTTCCGCGTGGTACACGGCCGTTTGCATTAAAGCCGAGCTTTCGTCGTACTCGCCCGTGCGCGGCTGCGTCGTTTTGCGCCCCTACGGTTACGGTCTGTGGGAGAATCTGCAGCGCGAACTGGACCTTCGGTTCAAAGCCACGGGACACGAGAACGCTTACTTTCCGCTGCTCATTCCGGAGCATTTGCTTTTAAAGGAAGCGGAGCACGTCGAAGGCTTCGCACCTGAAGTCGCGTGGGTAACGCAGGGCGGAAATGAAGTGCTCACCGAGCGACTTGCGATCCGGCCGACCTCGGAAGTTATCATCGGCGTGATGTACGCGCAGTGGATCGAGTCGTATCGCGATCTTCCCGTGCTCATCAATCAGTGGGCGAACGTGCTGCGCTGGGAGAAGGCGACACGCCCGTTCTTGCGCACGATGGAGTTTCTGTGGCAAGAAGGCCACACCGCGCACGCCACAGCGGAAGAAGCGCGCGCCGAAACGCTGCAAATGCTAGACGTGTACCGCGACTTCGCGGAGAACGTCGCTGCCGTTCCGGTTTACGCGGGGATCAAAAGCGCGAACGAGCGGTTTCCCGGCGCGGTCGAAACCTATTCGATCGAAGCATTGATGCCGGACGGAAAAGCGTTGCAATCCGGAACGTCTCACGATCTGGGGCAAAACTTTTCGAAGGCCTACGACATCAAATTCGTCGACGCGGATCAACAGATCAAACACGTTTACACCACGTCGTGGGGCATGTCATGGCGCATGCTCGGCGGGCTGATCATGACGCATGGCGACGATCGCGGATTGCGCATTCCGCCGAGGATGGCTCCGATCGAAGCGGTTTTCGTGCCGATTGTCAGATCGAACGACGAACGTGCTCGCGATGTCGCGAAGTCGATTGCGAAAGAGTTAGCGTCGGCCGGATTCCGCGTTCGCGTTGACGATCGCGATCAGCAGCCGGGATGGAAGTACGCTGAGTGGGATATGCGCGGCGTTCCGGTTCGCATCGAGATCGGTCCGCGCGACGTTGATGCGGGCAACGTGGTGCTCGTTCGCCGCGATCGGGCAAAGGGCGATCCGGATCAGAAGCAAGTCGTTCCGGTTTCGGATCTGCCGCAGCGGCTGCGCGCACTGCTGGAAGAGATCCAGCGTTCGCTCTACGAGCAAGCCAAAGCGTTTCTCGAATCGCACACGTTCCGCGTTAGCGATCGCACGGAGTTCTTCGAGAAATGCCGCGAACGCGCCGGCATGATCGATATTCCGTGGTGCAACCGCATCGAGTGCGAACTACACGTCAAGGCCGAGACCGGCGCAACGACGCGCAACACGCGCCCGCTCGAACCGGGCGACGCGAATGCGGTCTGCGTTGCCTGCGGCGAACCCGCGAAAGTACGTGCATATTTTGCTCAGTCGTATTAAAGCATTCGTTGCGATTTTGCTGGCGCTGCTGCCGGCAACCGCGTTTGCGAAGCAGCCCACCGTGGCGGATCTCGATGCCGCGAGCCGCGCAGGCGGCAATCGCAAAGAACTCGCGATGCGCCTTGGCGACGCGATCTTTCAAAACGAATGGCCCGTGCAGATCTTTCGCATCTCCGCGGATAGCATTGGGTCTCACGTGGTGGTCGGGCTCGGTCTCTACGGCGTGAAATTCCACCATCCGATCACCCAAAGCGAGTTCGCGGCTGAAGTCTCCACATTGGTGAAGAAAGCGTTTGACACGCTTCCCGACGCGGAAGAGGTGGACGTGTGGACGGTGGTCCCGATCAACGTCGGAAAGGGCGTTATAGTCACCGGCGATCTGGCCAAGCCCACGACGCGCACCGTCTTCTCGGTCGCCGTTACTCGGAAAAACGTGCCTGCGCTCTCCGTGCCGTCCCTATTTGCGCCTTCGAAGGCGTATTGGGACGAGGAATGGACGCGTACGGCTTTCAAAAAGGCAGGATAGATGTACAGAAAAACCACGCTCCCGAGTGGCCTTCGGGTCCTTACGGAAACGATGCCCGCGGTTCGTTCCGCGAGCATAGGTATTTGGGCAGACGTGGGGTCTTCCGTTGAGCGTCGCGAGCAGCGCGGTATTTCCCACCTGGTCGAGCACATGCTCTTCAAGGGGACGGACCGCCGCAGCGCGCGAGATATCGCCGAGACGATGGACGGCGTCGGCGGCAACCTCAATGCGTTCACCGATAAAGAGACGACCTGCTACTACGCTAAGGTGATGGATCGTCACGTTCCCTTGGCGTTGGACGTGCTCTCGGACATGTTTTTGCACTCCACGTTCGATCCTGGCGAACTGGCGAAAGAGCAAAAGGTGGTCCTCGAAGAGATCAAGATGTACGAGGACTCACCCGACGAGCTGATTCACGACCTGTTTCTGCAAACGATGTGGAGCGGTTCGAATCTCGGCGAGCCGACGATCGGATTCGTAGATACGGTTACTAAAATCACGCCGGCCGATCTGCGCAAACACATGCAGAACCACTACGCGCCGAACTCGGTCGTGGTTGCCGCAGCGGGCAACGTCGATCACGATAAGTTTTGTCAGTTGGTCGCGGACCGTTTCCGGGATTTCCGTGGCTCATGCGAACTGGCACCACCCGATGCCCCGTCGACCACGCCGCAGACGTTGGTGCGTCAAAAAGATAGCGAACAAGCTTACGTAGTCGTCGGATCGCGCGGTCTCTCGATACGCGACGACCGTCGTTTCGCGCTTTCCGTGTTGGACACGATTCTCGGCGGCGGCATGTCCAGCCGGTTGTTCCAGGAGATTCGTGAAAAGCGCGGCCTAGTTTATACGGTTTACTCGTTTCAAGCGGCGTACCGCGCTGCGGGGCTTTTCGGCATCTACGCGGGCACGTCGGCTGAGAGCGTTCAGCCGTGTATCGACGTTATCGCGGAACAGCTCGCGGCGATGCGCAATTTCAGCGTCACCCAGTCGGAGCTCTCGCTTGCGAAAGAGCACATCAAAGGCGGTTTGACGCTTTCGCTCGAGTCGACGTCGAGCCGCATGATCCGTCTCGGTAGAAACGAGTTCGCGTTAGGCCGTCAGATGACGCCTGAAGAAATCGAAGAGCGCGTCGACGCGGTCAACGTTGAAGACATTCAAGCGATCGCCGCAGACCTGTTCAGTGAAGAGCAGCTCGGCCTCTGCATTTTAGGTCCCGTTGACGAAGCATCGATAGCTTGGAATCGTGACGCCGCCTAGCGCCACGGTGCCGATGACGCCGGTCCTTTGGAGCGGCAAAGTCATCGGCGCAATGCTCATTACGTTTATCGTTCAAGGAATCACGATCGGTGCTTACGCCGCGCGTCTTGCCGGCGTGCAAACGCGGCGAATCGCTACATCGATTTCGCTCTTCAATCTCTTTGTAACCGTGGGCCGGTTGGCCACGCTGTTCTCGGTGTTCTTCGTTGCACCGCTCGCGGACGATGCCGGCAATGCCATCACGAAGTACAGCCATTTTCCCGAGGTCGTGCAGGCCTGGCAGCATACCTACGAGCTGCAGCTGCGCCTCATCATTTTAGCGGGAACGTTGGGGATGGTGCTCTTTGCGCTGTTTCTTCCGATGTTCACGTATCTATTCCGTCGCGGCGTGCATTCTTTCGAACGGCGCGGTTCGGTGCCGCATTCGCTCGCACAGCTCCTCAAACCATCGAACGTCATGGACGTGCTGCGCTCCGAGCGTCTGCCAAGCTGGAGCGAGATCCGGTCGTTCAATTGGCGCGCGATTCCGAAGCGGCTGTTGATTTTCAATATCATCGTTACCGGCGTCTATGCAATCGGCGTTCCGGCGGCATTTCTTGCGTCGGTCTATGCGGGCAGCGCCGCTCGAACGGCGACCAGCCTTTCCGGCGTAATCAACGGTATCGGCACGATTTCTTTCACGCTCTTCGTCGACCCGACGTCCTCGATGATGACCGATCAGGCCATTCATGGGCAGCGGACCGTCGAGGAAGTTCGCGCGATGGTGTTCTATCTTTCGCTGACGGCCATTTTAGGGACGCTGCTTTCGCAGATCGTCTTTTATCCGGCGGCCGTTCTTATCGAATATGTGGCCCGATTTGCAGTACTCTTTCATTTCTAAACGTCTCGCGGCGATTTGCCTCGCCGCCCTCACTTTAACCGGCTGCGCCGGTTCGGTTCAGAATTGGATCGTCAACACGCGCCTTCATCAAGGCGAAGTGGCTCTTCAACGCGGCAACGTCCGCGACGCGGAGCTTTCCTACCAGCTTGCGCTGCGTGTCAATCCGTCGGATCCGCGCGCGCGCAAGGGGTACATTCAAGCCGCTGCCGATCTTGCCCAGGCCGAATACGCGGAGGGGCAATTCGAAGATGCGCTGGCTACGATCAATAATGCGTTGCGATACGACCCGTCCAGCGTACGGCTCTCCGCGCTGAAGACTGCGATCGAACAGGCGCGCCTGAAGCGCGAGATCGTGATCTCGAATTATCCGACCTATCGTGAGGCCGGCTCGCAGCTGCAACGCGAGTACGAACAGCTGGACATTGCCAACAAGGGGATTCTCACGAGCCTAAAGCGTTTCAGTTACACGTACGATCCCGCGGATCTTACGAGTGCGATCAAACGCAGCTACGGGCTTGAACTGGAAATTGCGAAGAACACGAATCGCCTAATTACCTATAGGCAGGTCGTCGCTTCGGGAGTTCCGGTAAGTCCGCACGAATCGACGTCGTCGAACGCAGCCTCGCTGCTGCCCCTGCCGTGACGCCACGCGTCTGGATCGAGCATTTACCGCTCCTTCCGGGCGCCATCCTAGTCGTTGGCGGCGTCGTCCTGATTTCGGTTGTCTTTGCGCGCGTCACGCAACGGTTTTCAAAAAACCGCGAAGTTTTCCGCGAACACAACGATCTGGCCGGGTTCATTTTTGCCGTTGTCGGCGTCATCTACGCCGTATTGTTGGCGTTTATAGCGATCGGTGTGTGGGAGCGGTTCACTGCTGCCGAAACACGGACGTACGACGAAGCCGGCCAGCTGCTGATCGTCTATCGCGACTCTGAGGCATTTCCCGGTGGCGATCATCTGCGCCCGCAACTACGGCATTACGTGGAATCCATAATCAACCTGGAGTGGCCCGAGCTTCGCCAGGCAAGAGAAGCGTCGGCGTTTTCCACCGGACAATTGACCGCTGTGGCGCGAACGATCCGTCACCTCGATCCGAAGACGCCGGCACAGCAACAGATCTATGGAAACATGCTCTCGGCATTCGGCGCGGCTCTCGCCGACCGCGATCAGCGCCTCTCCGAGGACGTGACGGGATTGAACAAGGTGATGTGGTGGATTGTTTTTCTCGGCGCGGTCATCACCATCGGGTTCACGTATCTTTTTGGATTCAAAAATGACCGGATGCAAGCGGCGATGATAGGAACGCTCGCAACGCTTATTGGTCTAGTGATCTTCCTCACCATGAGCCTGGATTTTCCATTTCGAGGCAGCGTCGCGGTGCAACCCGAGGCTTTTCATCATTTGCTGCTCGACTTCGATCACGTCGACACTTACGAACGCTGATTGAACTCGGTTTCCGCCTTCCGCCCGAGAGCGGTCAACGGGGATTGCGTGATGCCCGTTTCACTCATGGCGCCGCGGATAGGCAGTTTTTGATTTTCATCGGCCTTCGGGAGCAGCCGCGCAACAATCTGCATAGCGCGGATGAACGTCCCCGGCGCAACCCCGTGAATTCGGGATGCTAGTTTAGCTGGAAGACCGATATCTACCGTAAGCTCGCGGCGCGCGCACGCATCGACGATGCGCCGTGCGGCGGTAGTTGCCGAGACCGAGAGAAACGGCAGTGTGTCGGATAAGATGAACCACGCATATTCCGCCTCGTTTCGGCCTTTGAACCATGCGTTTCGCGGACTGCCGGTGCGCATAAGTCCCGGTGCAATCGTAGTGACCGAGATACCGAAGCGCGGTGCTTCGGCGGCCAAGCCCTCCGAGTACCCTACCGCAGCGAATTTGCTGGTGGAATAGGGCAACAGATGCGGCACGCTGATGCGTCCACCTATCGACGTTATATTTACGATGCGGCCGCGGCTTTCGCCGAGCGCTTTCCACGCCGCTTCGATAGTGTTGTACATCCCCCAGAAATGCGTCGCCAGAGCCTCTTCGTAATCGCTTCGCGTCATCGTCTCGATCGGCCCGACGCTGATGATTCCGGCGTTGTTTACCAGAACGTCGATCCGTCCATTCGTGCGGCAGATCTCCGCAACGGCCCGCGCGACGCGGGCGCGATCGCGAACGTCGCAGAGCCGAGCTGTTACTTCTTGGCCAAATTCTTGTTCCAGAAGATCGCGCGCTTTTTGAAGATGCAATTCGTCTCTACCGAGGATTGCGATACGCGCTCCGCGGCGTGCGAATTCTCTTGCCATTGCGAGGCCTAATCCGCGGGATCCACCGGTAATCACAACGACTCGTCCATCGAAGCGCGCGTCTTTTCTACGGGGGGCGAGTACTGCTACCGATGCGAGAGCAGAGAATGCAGCGACACCGATCGAGAGCCCAACCCAGCGGCGAATTCGCATATCGCCGTTGTTCCCGAGATTACACCCGCTGATCGACGTTGCGCTCGGTGTTCTACCCGGCGGGCGTGCAGGTTTGGGTCGCAGGATCGTCGCGGAACATGAACCAGGCTGGAGTGAGGAGATTTCGATGAAACCGACCTATCGTAACGTGGCGATTGCCGCGAGCGGTGTTCTGGTTGCTGCAGTCGCGGCTAACATCGTGCGAAATCGGCCACGAGGCGGCCACAAGATCGCGCAAACGATGACGGTCACGTTAGATCGTGAATCGACTGCGGAAGCGCTCGCCGACGATGAAATGTTCGCTATAGCGATGGAGTGCGAAGAAGTAAACGTAAAGCGCGATGAAGCGATGTTCGTTTACGAATGGGGATGCGCAGCGCATGCAGATCGCCACTGGGCACGTCTTGCATTGATCGACGCACCGGACGATCGGGGAACCGAGCTGCACCTCGTAATGAACGACCGCAAATACAATGTCAAAGAAGTCGTTCGCCGCCTGAAGTACCTCTTGGAGGCGGGCGAAATTCCCACGGGAGCGAGAACTGTATGAAGGCCGTAGTATGGCATGGAATTCACGACGTTCGAGTGGAGTCTGTCGACGATCCGCAGATTATTAATCCTCGTGATGCAATCATTCGAGTAACGTCTACGGCCATTTGCGGATCCGATTTACATCTTTACAACGGCTTCGTGCTCATGATGGAACCCGGCGACATTCTCGGTCACGAGTTCATGGGCATTGTCGAAGAAGTCGGCCCTGCCGTTGAGAATCTCATGCCCGGCGACCGCGTCGTCGTTCCGTTTACCATTTCGTGCGGAAGATGCGAGCCGTGCCTAAAGCAACGCTGGTCGCTGTGCGATAATTCGAACCCGAACGCTCACATCGTCGAACGGCTTTACGGATACACCGGTGCCGGACTCTACGGCTATTCACACTTGTATGGCGGGTACTCGGGCGGGCAGGCCGAGTACGTGCGCGTTCCGTACGCCGATGTCGGCCCGATCAAAGTTCCCAATACATTGCGGGACGATCAAGTTTTATATCTGTCGGACATTTTTCCAACCGGATACATGGCCGCGGAAAACGCCGACATTAGCCCAGGCGACGTTGTGGCGATATGGGGATGCGGTCCCGTCGGACAATTCGCAATCCGAAGCGCGTTCTTACTAGGAGCCGAACGTGTTATCGCTATCGACCGCTTCGACGAGCGCTTGGATTTGGCGCGAGACGCCGGCGCGGAAACCATCAATCACGATGCAGTGAACGTGTTGGACGCGCTCTATCAAGTGACCGGGGGCCGCGGACCGGATTCTTGCATCGATTGTGTCGGAATGGAAGCACACGGTGTTACGCCGGATGCCGTTTTGGACAAAGTTCAGCAATCGATGCGTTTGGAGCTGGACCGTCCGCACGTCTTGCGCGAAGCCATCATGGCGTGCGGAAAAGGCGGCACGATTTCGATTCCCGGTGTGTACACCGGGTTCGTGAACATGATGCCGATGGGAACGGTGTTCGGCAAAGGGCTGCAATTACGAACGGGGCAGACGCACGTGCAGCGTTATCTAGCACCGCTCCTCGGACTCATCGAACGCGGCGAGATCGATCCGTCGTTCGTCATCACGCATCGCGGCACGCTCGACGACGCGCCCTCCTATTACAAAGACATGGCGCGCCATCGTGACGCGTTCGTCAAGAGTTTCCTCACGCCGGCTCCGGTGCCGGAGGAAGAGCTCGAAATCGAAGAGATCGAGATATTGAATATAACGATCTGATCCGAACGGCGCCTCAAACGGGCGCCGTTTCAATTTCGAACGATTCGGCCGCGGCTTGAAACCGCCGTGTGAGCAGCAGCCAAAACGTTAGGCTCACTTCACCGAAAAACGGCGGAAGAAGTATCCATGGATAGAGTACTGAGTGCACGGCGGGTGCGACCCACAACGCAAAGCTATTGAGGATGTAACAACCACCGGCGATCTGAAGAGCAACGCCGAGCCACTGTACGGCTAGTGGTATGCGCGCTATCAAATAGCCGACAAGGACAAGATTTGCCCCGAAAAACACCAAACTCAGCGCGAAGCACAAATTGTGCAGGCGTAGCGAAAACATCGCTGCGTTTTGCAGATGCTGCTGAGCCAACGGAAGCGCAGCGAATTGAGCAGCCGCCGCTGCGCCGTAGATCGCGACGTATGTGAGCCGGAAGAACGCGCTTAACAGTGCAAGATTGCGGTTTACGGGTGCAAGCAGCAGGTAGAGCAGCCACGCGACTGCGACATCGCAGAGCATCGTCACGACTTGCGCGGCGAATCCGTCTCTCCAAAGCTGCTCCGAACCAACGATCTTCGCAGCGGTCGCCGCCCCGTCGCCCTCAACCACGAGCCGTCCGCTGACGAACACTTCGCCGAAGACCCCGGCTATGAATATCAGCACGTAGATCCAGCCGCAGGTACGCGCGTAGAGGCGTGCGTTCTCGACCATCGCGTGTCCCTCCGTTGAGCGCTTTGTAGCCTTGTACGGCTGCCGGCGCCCCTTGTTTCAGCGCCTTAAACCAGAGCGGTTCCTATTAGTCCGTTGCGCGTAACAAGCGCGGCGAGTTCCGCTTCGTTCAGACGCTCGGTGCCCGCGGGACGCTGTGGAAGGACCATATATCTCACGTCGGCGGTGCTGTCCCAGACGACGATTTCTTTTTCCGGCGGAAGCGTCGTGCCGAATTCGGCCAGGACGCCGCGCGGGTCGCGGACGGCGCGGGCGCGATAGGCATCGCTCTTATACCAAGGCGGGGATGGCCCCAAAAGAGCGATCGGGTAACACGAGCACAGGGTGCAGACAATCAAATTGTGTTGCGAATCCGTATTCTCGACGACGCGAAGTTTTACCGGAGACCAATAGCTCAAGTCGACGCCGACTTCGGAAACCGCAACGTTCGCGTCGTTTAGAAGGCGCTGTTTGAATTCTGGATCGACCCATGCGCGTGCCACGACGCGATAGCCGTTCTCCGGACGCGAATTGAGCAAAAAGCGCTCGACGATCGAGTCGAGTTCGGTTTCGGTCGTAACGCCTTTACGCTCCAGTTCACCGACCAGGCCTTTCACCCGTTGGGAGATGGCCGCGCTGCGATCGTGATCGTGAAGGTGTGCGCTCATTCTTGCATCTCCAGATACTCTTCGAAGACATCGGCGCAGATGCGACCGTGCGCGTCCGCGCGTTCCCATACATCGCGAGCATCGAACTCTACGGTGTATAGTTCGGATTTACGCGCTTTCGGCGGATCTATTGCAGCCTCATCGGGAAGCGGAAACCGGCCGAGAGTACGGACTATCGTCGCAGGTTTTCTTGCGAGATAGCGCGGCAGCCGGGTGTGACCCTCCGGCTGTTGTTCCCGCGTGCGAACTTTCGCGCCCGGTTTAAAGAGCGGAGCCATCGACGCCTTTTTCGGCGAGAAGCCGTTCGATGGCAAAGAGCCATCGTTCGTAGTAAGACGCGGCCGCGTACTCTTCCGGGCTCATTTGCTCGACAGCGTAGCGGAATTCGTCCAACGTGTACGTGCCGCGCGCGAGCAGCGTTCGATTGATGGCAAAAACGCGAGCTTCCCACTCGTGGTGGAAGGGCGCTCCGTCGTCTTGGACGTCTATGGCTCCGAATTCAAGTGAGCCGCCGATATCGTGAGGACGCATAGCTCACTTCAGCGTACCCTTTGCGGGGCTCAGAGTGCAAACGTGGTGCGCGTCGAGAAAAGCGCGGCCCTTTCCGGCGCGCTCGGCATTCCTGAATGCTTTCCAAAAGTTGTCCGCCCCGGGCAGTTCGCGGGCCGGATCCGTGATGTAGACGGGCCACTGCGCGTTCGCGTTCATTAACGGAAAGCGCTGCAGCCACGCGCAGAGTTCGACGTTGCGCCGCAAACGGTTATCCTCGATCGAAACGAAGTATCGCGCACCTTTGCGGATCGCGCTCTCTTCATCGAACGTGGTCCAAAGGTACGGATCCTCTTCCCACCCGTAACGGTTGATGTAGTAGAGCACGTCGGGTCCGTAATGGCCGAGGACGATCAATGCGTGGGGATCGAGCGTGTAGTTCAAGGCGGTTGCGTTGACGTAAGCTTGCTTGTTGTACCCGTAGTAGGGTGCAATAGCGGCACGTCCTTGCGCGAAGCAGCCCACGGCCAAAATTGGGACGAGCGCAGCGATTGCATAGCGCGCCGCGGGGGACGCGTCCACGTTCATTGCCATCGAAAGAAAACGCGCCAACGCTCCGCCGATGACAATCGCGCAGAGCGGCAGCAGCAGGTACATGTAGTAATCGACGCGCTCGACCGTTACGACGACGTACGTATAAGCTAGTCCGCCGATGAGCCATCCCCACAGCAGCGCTTTGCTCCGCGCTTCAATCCACGGCAACGCCACGAAGCTAATGACGGTAAGAACGGTCGCGAGCGTTCCAAGCATCGTGACGCGGAACATTCCAAGCACTTCGCGGAACTGCGTCAGCTTTACCATGAAGCCGCTCCCGGAAGTAAATGCGGCCTTCAAAGCGGGAATGACGTGGAGCGACGTAATGCCGCTCGCCCAATGCCACTCCGCGTGCGCGCTGACGTGCTGATCGTAAACGCCGAGAATGAGCAGCGGTACGATGAGAAGCACGGCGAGCGCGGTCACGCGCATCGTTCTCCCGGCGCGAGCGCGCTCCCAAATAACGCCTAGAACCGGAATGATGCCCGCGACGGCAACGGGTTTCGCGAGATATGCAAACGTCAGCAATGCGGTGACGCGAGCGAGTCCCCGGGGATTGAGCGCTTCATCTTCAACGATGAATCGGGTTACCGCATAAAGCGCCGCCGTAAGAAAGAACACCATCGTCGTATCCGGCGTGAACGTGCGCCCGTAGTATAGGCTTCCCGGAAACGTCGCGAAGAAGAACGCGGCGATGAGTCCGGCGACGGTGCTGGTGAACAGCCAACGCGCAAACAGACCCACGACGACAACGGTGCCGGTCGAAAACGCGATTGTAATCAAACGCCCGAAAATCTCGTGCACGCCGAAGAATTTGTAAAGCGTGGCTGCGAGAAACGGAACGATTTGCAGTTCCAGCTCTACGTAGTTCGGCGGCGGACCGTTGTAGTTGGTCTGCGGGTAGAGAATGTCGTACTGCAGCAAGGCGAAATTGCGGGCGATACTTGCGGTATCGCCTTGCCGCCATGCCGGATGATCCAGAAGTGGATCGTGAACACCCTTAAGCCGGAGAACAATCGCGAGCAGCACGATCAGCAGCATGCCGATCGTCCACCAACGCGAGCTCAGTTGACGTGTTTGAACGTCCAATATTTGTTCAGGAAGAAGTTCACGAACACGCCCGCAACCGTCGCAGCGAACCACGTCATCGTGAAGTGATGGAATTCGTATCGGTCCGCAAGCAAGAAGACCACTTTTCCGAGCCCGAGCGCGATGAGCGAAACGAGCAAGAATTGTAGGCCTTCGCCAATCGGATGGCGGTTCGACCGGAACGTCCAAACCCGGTTCAAGATGTAGTTGGAAACGCCGCCCGTCATAAAACCGATTGCGAAATCGGCGAACCCGGAGAGGTTCGTGGTTTTCTGCAAAACGTGTGCGATGACGAAGTTTACGACGAGACCGGAAGCGCCGACGATTCCGAATTTGACGAACTGACGCACGCCTCGATGCGATGCGATGGCTGATATTCCGTTATGCAACCCAATACCAATCTGCGAAGAGCACGGTGAAAAGTCCAAGCAACGGGAGAGAGAACGCCAGGATCAGGGTGTTCACCCACGGGCGCTCGCCCCAACGCGCTAAGATCGCGAACATCGGGAAAAGCACGAGCGCGAATCGTGGCATGCTCATCAAGCTCGACGTGGACATCGGGATCAGGATCGAGAGCGCCATATAGGCGATGTACGACGGCCGCAACTGGCGCCAGCCGCCGATGAGCACCGCGAGCATGAGGAACGTGAACGCGATTTCGAGCGACTGGTTCGCAACCGTTTGGCCCTGCGTCGCGTGAGCGATCTTGTCGAAGGCGTTGCTAAGACTGACCCACGGCGGAGCCAAGTGGCGGTTCCAGTGAATTTGCACGTGCGAGAAATAGAGCGGGTCGCCACGCAACACCCAGAGGTAAGCCATATAGACGGCGAGGCCGAGTGGCATCAATGCGGCCGGAACCAAATCGCGCAAGCCGGCCTTCAAGTCGTTCTTATTCTGCGAGTACCATTCGATTGCGAAGGGCACCACAAGCAGCACGCCTTCGACGCGCGTCATGGCAGCGAAGAAGCCGATGACACCGGCCAGCCACCAACGATGCGAACGCATGTAGTAGAACGATGCTACCGTCAGCATGAAAAAGAGCGACTCGCTGTATATGGCCGAGAAGAAGACCGCCGACGGAAAGATCGAGACGTAAAAGATCGCGCGACGGGCGACGCTGCGGTCGTATTCGTGTTCCAGCAATTTATAGAGGAACAGCAGGCCGAAAAAGAACGACGCGTTGGAGATCAGGAGTCCGGCAATCAAATGGTTCGCCGTGAACGCGCCCAAGACGCGAATCAGGAACGGATAGAGCGGGAAGAACGCCATATCGGTGCCCTGGTACCCCTGCGTCGCGATATCCAGGTAGTGAACTGCGTCCCAACGTCCCCAAACGTTGAGCAGCAGATTCGTCGACTCTTGAACGTGAGTTCCGCCGCGTTGGCCGACGATGACCGCGGCAAGTTCGGCAATAACGATAATTGCGAGACGTGTTGCAACAAAATCGAGCAACACTTCACGAACCGTTTGATTGAAACGCGCTGCAATGAGCACTTTGCCGACGCAGAACAGTCCCGTCGCGATCGCGAGAAGGCGCGCACCGTGGCCCCATTCCGGCGATAGAACAAACGTCAGCCAGAGAAGAAGCGCCGGAGCCCATGTAATGGCGTCATAACGCAGTGAACGCGCGTACGTAATGCCGGTTCGTCTGGAGAAATACAGTGCGTAGCTCTTCCAGGCCCAAAACACCGCGGCAACGCTCGCGACGAGGCTGAACAGCAGGCCGGTTTCGTTCAGGAATGCGCTATGGCGCGGGACGATGAAGCCGTACCACGTGAAGAATCCCACCGTAAGCCCGGCAAGCGCAATAATCGTCAGCGACGCAGGTCCGGCGACGAGGGCGTCGCTGAAGACCAATGCGCGCGATTGAGTGGTGCTGCGGGGTGCGTGAACGTGGGCCGACACGGCGCTCTGTCTTATACGCAACGGGTGTGGCCCCTTTGATACGCGCCCGTTCTCCACTGCCGGGCAGGCGGTTACCTGGCGCATGACCCCGGCAATCGAACGGTGGAACGTGAAGGTCCAGGGGGTGGTGCAGGGCGTCTTTTTCCGCGACACCGTTCGACGAATAGCGCGTCGCTATGACGTCGCGGGATTCGTGCGCAATGTCGGTGCCCGAGTTTTGGAGATCGAAGCGGAAGGCGAGTCGCAGACGCTTCGCGCTTTCATCAACGATGTGCTGGAGAATCCGCCACGTCATGCAAGAATTGAAGAAGTGCTACAAACGATCGTTTCACCAACCGGAGAGCGCGGATTCACCGTCGCTCCAAGCGTTCGCTAGCAAAAGGAAATGCCGGGTCTCCCTGGTAGCCAAGGGCAGCATGGTCAACTCTCTCGATTTTGTAAAGGTAACCGAGATTGCCGCATTAGCTGCATCCCGATGGATGGGACGCGGCGAGCGTGATGCAGCCGATGGCGCAGCAGTCGAAAAGATGCGCGAGGCGCTGGGCGAGATGGATATCTCGGGGCGCATCGTTATCGGCGAAGGCGAGCGCGATGAGGCCCCCATGCTCTATATCGGTGAAGAGCTTGGCCGCGGCGGCGCCGAGATCGACATTGCCGTAGACCCCGTCGAGGGCACGAACCTGGTTGCGAACGGCCTGCCCAATTCGATCGCCGTCATGGCGATCGCCGAGCGGGGCGGACTGCTCCACGCGCCCGACTCTTATATGAAGAAGTTGGCAGTGGGGCCAAAAGCCGCGCCTTACGTCCACATCGACGCGCCGGTCCGCGACAACATCGAGGCCGTCGCCAATGCCCTGGAAAAACCGATCAACGACGTTTGCGTCGTGATTCTGGATCGTCCGCGGCACGCCACCCTTATTGAGGAAGTACGCAACGCCGGGGCCCGCATCAAGCTGATTTCCGACGGTGACGTCGACGCGTGTATCGCGACCACCATCGAAGCGACGGGCATTCACATCGCCATGGGAACCGGCGGCGCTCCCGAGGGCGTGCTGGCTGCGGCGGCGATCAAGTGTTTGGGCGGTAACTTCATGGGCCGGCTAGAGCCGCGCAATAAAGAAGAAGCCGATCGTGCCGTCGCAATGGGCTTCGGAAAACTCGACCGCGTGCTGTACTTGAACGATCTCGCCAAAAGCGACAACGTCGTCTTTTGCGCGACCGGTATTACGGATGGCGACTTGATGAAGGGCGTTCGCTTCTTCGGAAACCATGCGCGCACCCACTCGATTCTCGTTCACGCTAACGGGACGGTGCGCTTTATCGAATCGGTCCACCGTTTAGGCGCCCGGCCGCCGGGCCACTGACAACCGTTCTGCCCCGCGCAGCGTTGTAGGGACTGGATATGCAAAGAGAACGTTTCGATCTCGTGGTCGTCGGCGCAGGTTCCGGCGGCTACGCTGCAGCGCGGACTGCGCGTGACTTAGGTGCGAAGGTCGCCTTGACCGACCGGGGACCGCTTGGCGGGTTGTGCATCTTACAAGGGTGTATGCCAAGCAAGGCTTTCCTTGCATCGAGCGATGCTGCGCACGATGCTCGTGAGGCGCATGCGCTCGGTGTGAAGGTCGGCGGCATCTCGATCGACATGCCGTACATTCTTAAGCGCAAACGGCTGTTGGTGAAAGATTTTGCGGATTACCGTATCGCCGGCATCGAAACGTTTCCGCTGTTCATGGGCAACACACGTTTTCTTTCGCCCACCGAAGTCGAAGTCGGCGACGTGATCCTTGAAGCGCCGAAATTCATCGTCTCCACGGGCAGCTCGGTTGCGCCCGGCGTATTGCCCGGATTGGCTGAAGCGGGATATATCGATACCGATGCGGCCCTTGAACTCGAGCGAATCCCCGAATCCGTTATCGTTTTGGGCGGCGGTTACACGGCTTGCGAGCTCGGGCAGTTTCTTTCGCGCATGGGCGCGCGCACCACGATGCTGATCCGCAGCGGACACTTGTTAACCGAACAAGACGACGATATCGGCGATGCGCTCACGTCGTATTTTGGGCAGGAAGGCATCGACGTCGTCACCCACACGCAGCTTCGCCGCGTGGAGGTGCGCAACGGGCTGAAGGTCGTGATTGCGGAAGTTGAAGGCGAGCTGCGTGAATTTGCGGCACACGAAATATTCTACGCGCTCGGGCGAACGCCGAACGTTTCGGGTCTTGGGCTCGACGAGGCCGGAGTCGCGCATCACTTGGTTACCGGTATCGACGTCGATCTCACGTTGCGCACCAGCAATCCGCATATCTACGCTGTGGGTGATGTCACCGGCGACTATCCGCTCGTACACGTTGCGATCTATCAAGGTGAAATTGCAGCGCGAAATGCGATTACCGGCGCCTTCGAAGAAGCCGACTATCGTATCACCACCGCGCACACGATTTTCAGCGATCCGCAAGTCGCCGTCGTCGGCGCTTCCGAGAAGAAGTTACAGCGCGATGGCACCGGTTACGTCGTCGGCCGGTACGACTTTGCCGAACACGGCAAAGCCCTGACGCTGAATAAAACGCAGGGCTTTGTAAAGATGATGGCCGATCCGATTTCCGGCGAGATCCTGGGAGCGGCGATCATCGGTCCGCAAGCCTCCGAGCTCATTCATGAAGTGATCGTCGCGATGAACTTCCATTCCACCGTCGAGCAGTTCATGCGGATTCCGCATCTGCATCCGACGCTTGCGGAAATTTGGACCTATCCGGCGGAAGAGTGCGCCGCGCAACTCGGTTTGAAGGCGCCTGTCGACCAGCAAATCGAAGTGGCAACGAGTGGAACTGCCGGTTAGTCTCAGTCCCGAAACGTCGCTTCTAGACGTAGCGATCGTTCAAAACGCGCCGCGAAAAGGGCGCTACGCCGAAAACCTTCAGCGGCTCACTGAAGCCTTTTCGCAGTTGCGAGAGAATCCGCCGTCGCTGGTAGCGCTTCCCGAAGCAACGACTACCGGGTATTTTCTCGAGGGAGCCGTTTACGATTTAGCCGTGCCGGCGCAGCGCTTTGCTGCCGACCTTGCAGCGGCGTGGCGTAACGCCGGCGTCGGACGGCCGGTGGATCTGGTCGCGGGATTTTTCGAGAACAGCGAAGGCACGTATTACAACAGTGCCGTGTACATGCACGTCGACGGCGACGTACACGAAATCGAGCACGTTCATCGCAAAATGTTTCTGCCGACGTACGGCGTTTTCGACGAAGAGCGTTTTCTTTCGCGCGGCCGCCGCTTACAAACGTTCGAGACGCGTTTCGGAACGGCCGCGATTTTGATTTGCGAAGACGTGTGGCATGCGATCATGCCGACGATCGCGGCTATCAAAGGAGCCCGCATCATCGTGGTTCCCAGTGCGTCGCCGGGACGCGGTATTGAAGGCGACGGTGAACTGAGTTCGATCACGCGTTGGCGCGAGATTCTTCGCGCGACCGCAGCGGAACACGGCATCTACATTGTGTATGCGGGATTGAGCGGATTCGAAGGCGGCAAAGGAATGACCGGATCCTCGTGCATCGTCGATCCGCGCGGTGAAGTTTTGGTTCAAGCGCCGCCTCTGGGTGAATGTATTTTGCGCGCAACCCTCGATCTGCGCGAAATCGATCTCGCTCGCGCCGGTCTTCCGCTGCTGGGTGATTTGGAAGCGGTTCTTCCGGATCTGCTCTCGGACGAGGCGTTGTATGTTCCCCGTAGTTGATGCGGTTCGCGAACGAGTCGAAGCGCCGCGCATCAATCCGTCGGTTACGGCGGAGTGGCTCGAAGCGTTTCTTCGCGACGAGTTGATCGTTCGCCGGGGAATCGAACGTGCGGTGGTGGGACTCTCCGGCGGCGTAGATTCGGCGGTAACGACATATCTGTGTGCGCGCGCACTCGGGCCCAAAAACGTATATACGATCCGCATGCCCTACAAAACGTCGAGTCAGGCGAGCGTCGTCGACGCACAGCTCGTCGTCGACGCGCTCGGGGTGAATTGCCGCACGATTGAAATCAGCGACGCCGTAGACGGCTACTTGCAGTTCGAACCGGACGCGGATGCGCGCCGCCGCGGAAACGTGATGGCGCGTACGCGCATGGTCGTTCTCTTCGACCAATCCGCAAAACTGTCGGCACTTCCGATCGGAACGGGAAACAAGACCGAACGTCTTCTCGGATATTTTACCTGGCACGCGGATGACACGCCGCCGGTAAATCCCATCGGCGATCTCTTTAAGACGCAGGTCTGGGAGCTTGCGCGTTATCTCGGCGTTCCGCAACAATTAGTCGAGAAAGCGCCGAGTGCCGACCTCGAGGCCGATCAGACAGACGAAGGCGATTTGGGCATCACTTATGCGCGCGCCGATGCGATTCTCTCGCAGATGCTGTTGGGATACTCCGACCAGCAACTCATCGATCGCGGGTTCGACGAGAAAGACGTGAAACTCGTTCGTCACCGCGTTGACTCCACACACTGGAAACGCCATTTACCAACGACCGCAATGCTCACCAACACCGCCATCAACGAGTTTTATTTGCGCCCGGTCGATTTCTGATTTCCAAATGAAAGACAGAGTGTTCTTTCCGGTAAGCTTGAATCTGAAGGGGCGGTCCTGTGTCGTGATCGGGGCGGCAAACGATCGCGAAGCCATCGAAAAAGAAGCAGCGTTGCGCGAAGCGGGGGCGGACGTTCGGTGGATTCAGGACGTATCGTCGCTTCAGGATAGCGACGTTACCGATGCATTTTTCGTAATCTCGACGCCACAGAGTGCCGCACTTTCCGAGCGACTGCGCAAACTTGCCGACCAGCATAGGTTTCTTCTGTGCTGCATCGATCAGCCGAAGTACGGATTTGTTGCGATGGCCGCTATTGCCAAAGCGGGACCGGTTCGCGTCGCTATTTCCACCGCCGGACTGGCGCCCCGCGTCGGCAAGGTGTTGAAAGAAGCGCTTCAGCGGGCGATGGATTCGAAATTCGCGCGATTCATCGATCATCTCGCGAGCGAGCGGGAGCGCACCCAGATGGAACATCCCAACCCCGAGGAATCGCCGATCCGGCGCGAAGCGATGATCGAGTTGGCAAAGGGCTTCGAAGCCGACGTTGCTTTCCGTTATCCGCAGTGGTTCGAAAATGGCAAATCTTAGCGTAGAACTCATCGCCGTCGGCACCGAGTTGCTGCTGGGTCAACTCGTCGATACCAATACCACATTCGTTGCGTCGCAATTGGCGCAAAGCGGCATCGATGTGTTCGCAACCCACGCGGTCGGCGACAATCGCAAACGTATAGCCGGCGCTATGGCTGCGGCGTTGGAACGCGCAGACGGCGTCATCACCACCGGCGGGCTCGGACCCACGGTCGATGATATGACGAAAGAAGCGGTGTGTGACTTGCTTGCCATCGACACCGAATTGCACGAACCGTCCTACGAGCACATGAAACAGTTCTTCGCGCAACTAGGCCGCACGATGCGCGAGAACAATCGAAAGCAAGCCGAAGTTCCACGTGGCAGCCATGTTTTGCCGAACGATAACGGCACGGCGCCCGGCTTCGTCGCGTTTCGCAGCGACGGAAAGTTCATCGCATGCATGCCCGGCGTTCCGCGTGAAATGAAACCCATGCTTACCCAGCATCTGATCCCGTTTCTGCGCGAGCGCTATCACATTGAAGAAACGATCGTCACGCGGATCATTCACACGGTGAATATCGCCGAATCAGAGATCGATCATCGGATCGAAGATCTCTTCCGCGAATCGGAGAATCCGAAGATCGCCGTCCTTGCGCACGAAGGCCTGTGCGACGTGAAGATCATGGCCAAAGCTCGCTCGGCGGAAGAAGCGCGGGCAATGATCGGCCCGTTGCAGAGCCAAATCGAGGAACGGCTGCGCGGCCACGTCTTCGGTTTCGATTCCGAAACACTCGAAAGCGCCATTCACAGACTTTTACAAAACGCCGGCTCTACGATTGCTGTCGCGGAGTCATGCACCGGCGGCCGCATTGCCTCTGCACTGACGACCACGCCTGGGTCATCGAAGAGCTTCTTGGGTGGTGTCGTCGCGTACGACAATTCGGTAAAGATTCAGATTCTTAACGTAAACGAGTCAACGCTAGAACGGTTCGGGGCCGTCAGCGAAGAAACCGCGATAGAAATGGCCAGCGGCGTACGTCAGGCCCTACGTTCCGGCTATGCGGTTTCTACCACCGGGATCGCGGGGCCCGACGGAGGCAGCGAAGAGAAGCCGGTCGGACTCGTATGGTTTGCACTGGACGACGGTTCGGATCGCATTACGAGAAAATTCATCTTTCCGGGCAATCGTGAAGCAGTGCAACGCCGGGCGACGACGATGGCACTTGGTCTAGTTTGGAAATCGCTTTCGCAGGCGGTGGAGGCGAACGTCCCTTAAGCGCGTTGCGTTTCATGGGTACGAATCGCGTACCAATAGGAGGGGGAATGGGACCACGGTTGTTCGGCGTTGCATTGCTGGCCGTTGCATTAGTGTTGCCGGCTTGCGGCGGCGGTGGCGGGGGAGGCGCGACGCCCCCGACATCGGGATTGACGAATTCACCGGTTCCGGTTCCGACCGGCAGTTCCACTGCAACGCCGACGCCGGGCGCTGGAGGCAGCCCTAGCCCGAGTCCATCGCCGAACACTGCGGCGTTCACTTGTCCGAGCTC
>CAZJLJ010000030.1:0-12198 GCA_964546935.1 uncultured bacterium
GGGTGAAGGCAGACGACGCGGATCCCAATTCCTCCGACGAAACGGTAAGCGCGACGTTGCCGAATGCGGTACGCGTTCGCTCACAGCAAAAATAATGGTTACGATACCGAAGATCCAAATCAGCGAATTCCACGCTGCGCCGAGTGCGGAGAAAAATACGGCACCGTTGTGCGACACGAGCGCTCCCACCGCACCGGCGAGCAGTTCGATCGCAATGACGACAGTGGCGACCAACCTCAAAGCCGAGAAGTAGAACGGGAACGATTCCGGTCCGACAAGATACTGCACGGAGTTATAGCGAGCGGCGACCACGGTCGGATGACCGTAGGCTTTGATCAGCGCGGCTTCTTCATCTTCGGTCAGCACGCGGTCCAGCGCAGCTTCACGCGCTTCGATTTGCGACTGCAGGTCGTCCGCAATTTCCGCGACGATGTCGTCAGCCTGCGCCTTCGGCAGCTGCCGGCGAATTTCGTACAAGTAGCGGTCGAAAAGCGTCATGGCGTTACGCCTCCTGGACAATGCGGTTTAGCGACGCGTTAATACGTTCGAACTCGTCTAAGAGTTGGGCGAGCATTTGGTCCCCGTCCGGCGAGAGGCGATAGAAGCGCTTCTTGCGTTTATTCTCCTCGCGCCACTCACTCTGCAGCAAGCCTTGAGTCTCCAGTCGCCGCAGCAACGGGTACAGGGTCCCTTCGTCGATCTCTAGGCCGGCGTCGTCCAGCGCCTTGCGAAGCGTATATCCATACTGCTCGCTGCGCAATTGGGCCAGCACGGCTAAGGTGAGGCAGCCACGCCGGAGTTCGAGACGAAAGTTTTCGAAGTTCATACCTGTATGTCACATACTGTATGACACATAGTGTATGACGTCAAGTACCTGAAGCAACGAACCGCCGCTATAGAAGCTAGGTGCGTTCCCGGCACCACGGCAAAACGTTTCACCGGCGGCCGGGTGCTCTGATGAAACCTGAGGGAAACGATGCAAGCAATCCGAGCCAGTCTTCCGGCGCTACTCCTCGCGTTGTGCGCATGCGGCAACCAACAGTCCGCGGAAAGCGCCGGTCCGGAAGCAAGCCATGAGGCGACAACCGCCGTGCCTCGCTCGGACATCGGCATCTCCGCAACGGAGCGTGGCGGCGGTGAACTGCACCATGTTTCCTATAAAGGCAACTGGGAGTTCGTTTCCAATCGCAAGGATGGCCGTTTTGCCGGCGCTAGCGCGCGTTCGTACCACCCGGGCGATTCGATGACAATCGTCTTCCTGGGCAATCGTCTTCGTATTTATGGCGTTACTGGCCCGAACGGCGGACGGGGGAGCGTTGTCATTCCCGGGATACCAGCGCACGTCGCTTCGTTCTATTCAGCGCGAAAAGAAACGCACCGGTTGTTGTACGACAGCGGGCGGCTCAACGGAAACGTGCAAAGTGCGGGGCTCGTAGTCATGAAAGGTTCACAGACGCATCCGAACGGTTACGTCAACGTCGATGAAATCGAAGTAATTTCCGGCGTCTAATTCGTCAGCCGACGAGTCCGGTATGCGGCGTACCTTCCACCCAGCTCTGGAAATCGATCGCCGTCATTGGTTGCGCGAACGCAAAACCTTGCATGTACTTCACGCCGGAATTGCGGATCAAACGCCGGTCGTCGCTGCTTGCAACGCGCGTTGCTATGACATCCCAATCCAAAACTTTCGAAAACGCGACGATTGCTTCGATGCCTTTGCCGCTCACCCCGGCGGACGGCAATAGTAGCCGTGAGAGCTTGACGAAACGAATCGGAAGCTGCTCCAGCATCGCCAAGTCGAGCGGACCCGCAGCAAAATCGTCGATTCCGACGCTTGCGCCGGTCGCGCCGACCATACCGACGAAGCGCGCAAACTTCTGATCTTCTTCGGCGTCGCGGTTTTTATTCAATTCGACCGCGAGAAGCTGTGGATCAACTTCGCTAGCCGCGATGACTTGCATCAGACCGCGATACGTTTCATCGCTGTAATCACCTAAGTTGACATGCACGCGTTCGATCCCGTGCGCGCGCCATTCTTCGGCGTACATCAAAGCATTGCGCGCTACCCACATGTCGATCTCGAACTTTTCACGATGGCCCGCTGCATTTATCGCGCTGGTCGCCGAAAGCAAACCGTCTTGCGGGTGAAGCCAACGCACAAGCGCCTCCGCTGCGGCAACGCGACCCGTGTGAACGTCGAAGATCGGCTGGAAACACAGTAAAAACTGTTCTTCGTAGCGGCGCCCGCCGTGTACGACCGGCGTTACACTATCGCCTTCGTCACTCCAGGAGCGATCGTACACGCAATACGATTTGCGCGTGCGCTTGGCGCGATACATCGCCAGATCCGCGTGGTGCAGCCACTCTTCTTGATCCGAAGCATGGTCGGGATAGAGCGCGATGCCGATTCCGAGAGAGACCGACATGCCGGGCCGTTTCGGAAACTCTTGCGCGCCGGCATACAAGCGTTGCGCGACGTGCTCCGCTTCCTCTACGGACTTCACGGGCGAAAGCACCACGGCAAACTCATCGCCGCCGATCCGGCCGACAAACTCATTGGTGCGTAACGAAGAACGCATCTGCGTCGCAATGGAACGAAGCACTTTATCGCCTTCGCCGTGTCCGAGCGTATCGTTGACTTGCTTGAACCCGTTGACGTCGATGAATAGCACCGCTGCCCGCGTATTATTTCGCTGCGCCGCAATGACGGCTTCGGCGATCCGTCGCATCGTTGCCCAGCGATCCGGCAGACCGGTGAGATGATCGACATTCGCCTGATTTGCAGCATCGCCGGCGCGCTTGCGCAGTAAGACGGAAAACAAATTTGCGAGGCGTTCTTCGTACTCTTCGAAAAGCCGGCGATCGATCGGGGCATTTCGAGAACCGAACACCAGCAGCCACTCACGGTTTGCCGGCGTCAATCGCGTTGCAACAGCATCTTTAAAATCAAGCGCTTCAATCGTGCGACGCGTGAGGTGCGGGGCACCGGGCGTCACGGCTCGCATCCATGGGACGGTCTCTTCCAGCAACGACGGATCGCTCGAATACGCGATGAAAAGCGCGTTGTTTTGCACTTCCACCAGCATCGCAACATCGGCACTCAACGCTGCGCCGGCCTCAAAGAGCGATTCGGCAATCACTTGCGGCAGCTCGCGGTCGAGATGGATCAAAAGATCGTGCAGCGAGCTAAGCCGGTCAGCCGGTCGGCCGCCAGTCGCCTTGGGAACTCGCGCGGTCTCGGGTCGTTTCCCGATCAGGGTTTCGACGATCCCGAGAAGATCGTCCAACAAAAGCTGCCTTTCTGAATCATCGAGAACTCAATATATTGGTCTTTTGCATGCGCCGTTCCGTCTGCTTAGCAGCCAATCGGGCACTTTGGACTAGGAAGCGTAGGCGCTGATGAAGTCGCTTACCGCCGCCGGCCGTCCGAAATGATACCCTTGAAGCTCGCGGCACCCGATATTTTTCAGAAAAGCGGCCTGGCCGGGGGTCTCAACCCCTTCGCCGATCAGGTTCATGTCGAGCGACTCGGCCAGAGCCGTCACGGAGCGGCAGATGGCGCGGCTGTAGTCATCCGATTCAGCGTCACGGACGAATGCACGGTCGATCTTGATGCACGAAACCGGATACGACTTCAGGTAACTGAGCGTGTTATATCCCGTTCCGAAATCGTCGATGGCCACGGTAACGCCGTGTCCGCGCAATTGTCGCAACGTCGACGCGGCACTGGGAATATCGGCAATCAACAGCTGCTCGGTGACTTCCAACTGCAACTGCGAGGCACTCCAACCGGAAGACGAGAGCGCCGACGTAACGTCGTCCACGAGCGCCGACGATTGGACGTGGCGCGGCGACACGTTCACGTTCAACCGCATCTCTTTGCCAAGTCTGCCCCTCAGTTCTATCGCATCGCGACAGGCGCGTTCGATCGTCCAACGTCCGATGCTGACGACGGCATCGCTTTCTTCCGCCACGTTGAGAAACGAGTCGGGGGTCAGAAGCCCGAGATCAGGATGTTTCCAACGCAGCAACGCTTCGGCTCCAATCATTTGTCCCGTCGCAGCGTTGATGACCGGCTGATAGAACATTTCGAATTGCTCGCGCTCGATTGCGCGTGTGAGATCGCGCTCGATGCGGCTGCGCGCGCTGAGCTTGCGCTCCAAATCGGAATGGTACTTTGCCACACTCCCACGCGCCGACGATTTCGCGCTGAGCAGTGCAATGCCGGCGTTCTGCAATAGCAAATCACCGCTGCCGTCCTTGGGATACTCCGCGACGCCGATGGTCGTATGAATGAAATATTGATTTTCGTCGATCGAAAATGGAACGTCTAACCGCTGCCGCAGGCTTTCGACAATGCGGTCTGCGGTCGCTGAACCTTTCGATTCTATAAGCAGGCACGCGAATTCATCGGCGCCGAGCCGCGCCACCGAATGACCCAATTTCTCCAGAAATTGAAGCCTTTCGGCCACAGCGCAGAGCAAACGGTCGCCGATCGCGTGTCCGGCAACGTCGTTGATTTGCGCAAAGCGATCGATGTCGATGATGATCAGCGACGCTCTATCTTCGGAGTTCGCCGTCGACTCTTTCAAGAGATCGATGAAAACTTTGCGGTTTAGCAATCCTGTCAGCGGATCGTGACTTGCAAGAAACGCCGCGGTGTGCTTTGCCAGCACGTGTTCCGTAATGTCTACGACGGTGCCGACCGTGCGTCGAATCTCGCCGGCTTTGTCCCGCAGAAACGAACCGTGCGTGCGAAGGTGCCGGGTTCCGTTGTGCGGATGTTCGATGCGATAATCTAAACGCAGATCCGGGTAGAGCGCGACCGCGTCTTGCTGCCGGCTGAAGGCTTCGCGATCTTCCTCGTGCACGCGCTCTAAGATCGCATCGAACGGAATCTTCGTGAAATTGGGATCGAAGCCCCAAATCTGCGCGAAAGCCGGCGTGACGTTGACCGTCATCGAAGCCATGTCGAGCACGAAGTACGCCGACGACGTCATCTCTTGCGATTGACGCAGTGCGTGGCGCAGATCGAGCAGTTCGGCTGCATCGGTGCCGACAACGATCGCTCCGGAGACGGCTTTTCCGACGTTGCGCAACGGCAACACGGAACCGTCGAATTGGTGCGTCCCCAATTGCCAGCCGGAGAAATGTTGACGCCGTCCTTGCAACGCTGCCTTTAGCGTTGTTGCGACCTTCTTCGAATCCGACCACGGGAGCAAATGCAGTGCATCGCCGCTGCCAACGGCATCTTCGAAAATGCCGCCTACCGATTCGGGCGCGACGAACGTTGAGATGGAAAGGCTGCGGTCCACGACCAGCAGCAAGGTCGGAATGGGCGCGTTGCTATGCCGCCGAGGCGCCATGAGACGCGGGTCCCCCCTAAGCTACAGCGTGAGCCAACACGACTGGCAACGCGAGTCGTGTGCCAACACGACCGCAACGACAGTCCGGTGCCCGGTTACGAAACGCGGCAACACACCGCGGGAATTACCGAGAGCGTTGTACCGAGCCCCCGTTTATCCCTGCGGCTTTTCTAGCAATGGCTTGGATGGACTACAGCGTCCGCCGTCCCTCGAGCGCTCTCGCGAGCGTGACTTCGTCTGCGTAATCGAGATCGGCGCCGATCGGTAAGCCGTACGCGAGGCGTGTTACGGTAACGCCGAGTGGTTGAAGCAATCGCGACAGGTAAAGCGCCGTCGCTTCCCCTTCCGCGTTCGGATTCGTTGCGAGGATGATTTCGTGCGGCGATTCGCTGCCGATGCGTTCCACGAGTTCTTTCACCCGCAACTGCGCCGGCCCGATGCCGTCCATCGGCGAGATTAGACCGCCCAAAACGTGGTAACGCCCCTTGAACGCACTCGTGCGTTCGATTGCGTAAATATCTTTGGCTTCGGCAACCACGCAAATTATTTTTGCGTCGCGTCGCTCGTCGGTACAAAGATCGCACGGATCTTCTTCGGTCAACGAAAAGCAAACCGAACAGAAACGAACCTTGTCTTTAACGGCAAGGATCGCTTCGGCTAAGGATTGTGCTTCGTTGCGCGGTCGATTCAACAGGTAGAACACCAGCCGCGCCGCCGTCTTTGGTCCTACGGTCGGCAGTTTCGAAAACTCGTTGATGAGCGCCTGAACGGGTCCTGCTACACCGCCGTTTGTGCGACTGCTCACATCAAGCCGGGAATGCGCATGCCGCCCGTGAGACCGCCCATGCGCGCTTGCGCTTTTTCCGACGCTTTCGTCAAAGCGTCGTTCACCGCCACGGTAACGAGGTCTTCGAGCGTTTCAATATCTTCCGGATCGACGGCGTCGGCGCCGATCTTGATCGATTTCATACGCTGATCGCACGTCATCTCTACCGTCACGATTCCGTTTGCGGCGCTTCCGGTAACAACGGTATTCGCAAGCTCTTCTTGCGCCTTCACCATTTCGGCTTGCATTTTTTTGACTTGCGCCATCAATTGCGCTTGATTCATCGTTCTCGGATCCGTTCGTTGGCATAGTTGAATAGGGCATCCACATCTTCGCCCGATTCTTCTTCCGGCGCTGCCGGCTCGGGCGCCCGCGCGGCGCTCTTCGCGCTTCCGTCCACCTTTAGCGTTACCTTCAGCGGCGTTCCGAGAATGTCCGCGATCGCGTTCTCCAGCAGTTTGAGGTGATCGCGCAGGATATCAGCGCTGAAACTGTCGGGCAGTTTTAGCAAGACTGCATTCCCGTCTATGCTGTCGACCGACGTTCGCGACAACGGCACGCGTAAGGAAGCGCGTTCGCTTTCGACTTTGCCTCGAATGTTGTGCCATGCGGCGCGCACTTTTTGCACGGTGACCGGCCCCCGCGATTCCGGTTCACGTATCTTCGGTACGACTTCTACTTCCGGCTCCGGGCCTTTCACCGGCGGCTGCGGTTGCGGTGGCGACGGCGGGCGATCTTCTTCGGCGCGCGGTTTTCTTTCCGGCTTGGGTTTCGAGTCCGGGACGGAGGGTGCGGAAGCGACCGGCGTGCCCCCGCCTTCCTCTAATGCTGCAAGGCGTGCCGAAATCGCCTCGAGCGTCGGATCCTCGGTCGCAAGCACGAAGCGCAACAACGCGGTCTCGAGCTCCAAACGCGCATTGCCACCCGTCCGCGCCAAACTCACGGCATCCGTGAGGACGCGCAGCGCACGCACGATGGAAGCCTGCCCGACGGTTTGCGCGCGTTCCGTCGCACGCTCTGCATCTTCGGGGGCAAGATCGCGTGCAAGCAGTTCCGGGTTCACCCGTGCGACCAGCAGATTGCGAAACCCGGCGATGAGCGAACGCGTTAACACTTGCATGTCGGTGCCGGCGTCGCTCGCCTCTTCGATAATGCGTAATACGGAAGACGCATCGCGCGCCAGGACCGCATCGAGCAAAAGATTCGCATACCCGCGGCCGCTCGCGCCGAAGGCAAGTTCAATCGTCGCCGTGGTTATCGTTCCATCCGCAAATGCTGCCGCTTGTTCCAGCATCGTCAGCGCGTCACGCAATCCGCCGTCCGCGCGATATGCAATGGCAGCGAGTGCAGCTTCGTCGATTTTGATTCCTTCGTACGTCGCGATTTCACGCATGCGCTCGATCATGACGGGAATCGAAATGCGACGGAAACCGTAACGCTGACAACGCGAAAGAATCGTTACCGGCAGTTTCTCCGGTTCGGTAGTTGCAAGAATGAAGACGACATGGGCGGGCGGCTCCTCAAGCGTTTTAAGAAAAGCGTTCGCGCCTTCTTTCGTAAGCATGTGCGCTTCGTCGATGATGTACACTTTCATACGCATGACCGAAGGTGCAAATTTCACCGCGTCGCGTAGTGCACGAATCTCGTCGATACCGCGATTGCTTGCGGCGTCGATCTCCAAAACGTCCAGCGCCGTACCATTCAACATTGCGACGCAATTGTCGCAAGTGTTGTCCGGATGTGCGGTGGGTCCGTGCTCGCAATTGATACAACGCGCAAGGATCTTCGCGGCCGACGTTTTGCCGGAACCGCGCGGACCCGAAAACATGTACGCGTGTGCGAGTTTGCCGCTTTCTATTGCGGAGGTTAAAGTGCGGACGACCGCGTCTTGCCCGACGAGGTCGGCAAACGACTTCGGGCGCCAGGTACGATAAAGGGACACGGTCCCAGGATTCGGGCTTTCCGTTTGGTCCCGCCTGCTTGCGGGTACCAGGATTAAGCCAAAGGTAATGCTTTTATATCCGCCGGTGCGCTATGCTCACTCGGTGGGGAGGCTATAGGAACAGCGGTGGATTTGCGCGCTGCGCTTAAGGAAAAATTCGGGTTCGAGTCATTCTACCCGGGTCAAGAAGAAGTTGTCTCGCGAGTCATCGAGGGACAAGATACGCTTGCGATCTTGGCAACGGGCGCGGGCAAAAGCCTTACCTATCAATTGCCGGCGTTAATGCTGGACGGAACGACCGTCGTTGTGAGCCCGCTTATCGCGCTGATGAAAGATCAGCTCGACATGTTGAAAGAACGCGGCATTACCGACGTCGTCGCATTGAATTCCACGCTCTCGGAAGATCAAGAGATTCGCGCGCGCCAGCGCATTGCCGGTAAGAAAATCAGGATCGTTTATACGACGCCGGAGAAACTCGAAGACCAAACTTTTCTCGAGTTGTTGCAGTCCATCGAAACGCCGCTTTTTGTAGTCGACGAAGCGCATTGTATCTCACAGTGGGGCCATGATTTCCGCCCCGCGTACCTCGCGCTCGGCGCCGTCATCAAACGCCTCGGCCATCCGACGGTTCTTGCGCTGACCGCGACGGCAACGCCGGCCGTCCGCGAGGATATTTTGCACCAACTTGGCATCGAGCACGTGAAGCCGATAGTCAAAGGTTTCGATCGCCCGAACCTGGTGTATGAAGCACGCAAGGCCGACAAAGAGTCCGACAAGCTGAAAATCCTCAGTCAACTCTTCACCGGCCGCGACACCCTAGAAGGCACCGGGATCATCTACACTGCGACAATCAAAAATGCTCTCGAAGTTCAGCGCTATCTTACGGATTCGCTGAACATTCCGGCTGCGGTGTACCATTCGAAGCTGCACAAAGAAGACCGCACGCTCGTTCACGAGTGCTTTATGAACGAGACGATTCGCGCCGTCGTCGCGACGAACGCCTTCGGCCTTGGGATCGATAAACCGAATATCCGGTTTGTGGTGCACTACGATTTGCCGGGATCGCTGGAAGCGTACACCCAAGAAGCGGGACGCTCCGGTCGAGACGGTGAGAAGTCGCGTTGCATCCTGATCTATCGCATGAGTGACACGCGCGTGCAGAACTACTTCCTTACCGGCAAGTATCCCGATATCGAAGAAGTGCAACGCGTTTTCGGCACGATCGAGGTTTTCGGCGGTCAAGAAGACGGTGTCTCGATGACCGATCTGCGCAAGATTCTGCAGCTGCCGTTAACGAAGCTCAAAGTCATCCTTGCGCTGCTGAAAAAGTCGGGCTACGTAGAGATGACCGGCAAATCGAAGTACGGGCTCACCGAGGCAGTACGCAAGAACCGCGAGCTTGTCTTGAGCCTTGCGAATTATGAAACGAAAAAATCGTACGATCAATCGAAGCTCGCGATGATGCTGCAGTACGCCGAGAACACCTCGTGCCGCCGGCGCTTCATCTTGAACTACTTCGGCGAAGACTTCGAGCTCCCGAACTGCGGCAAATGCGATAACTGTTTGCGCGCGAAAAGCATTGCCGCGGTCGCCATTGCAAGCGGCGCACCGGCTGCACCCGGGCCGTATAAGATCGCCGACGTCGTCACCCACCCGAAGTTTGGAACGGGGACGATCGAACGCACTGAAAAAGACCTGGTCACGGTGCTCTTCCCCAACGTAGGATATAAAACGCTGCTCGCGTCGGCGGTAAGCCGCGCGGAAGCGGCGAAGATCGCTTAAGCAAATTTCTCGACCTCTTCGACGAGGCCAAGGGTGACACGGAAGTTTAACGGTACAAAACGTAACGTGCTTACACGCTCGCTGATGTTTGCCGTATGTCTCGGTTGTGTGCTCACGGTCGGTCCCGTGCACGCGCAAGAAACTCCGGCTCCCGGTGCTACGCCCTTCGCGCAACCCGCGCTGACCACGCAGCCCACGGCTGCTCCGTCGGCATCGGCCGGCGGAGTTCCGAGCGAAGCGCCGAGCGGTATTCCGAGCGCAACACCGAGTGGGTCGCCCGGTGTATCGCCCAGTCCAACGGTTTCGCCGACACCGACGCCTCCCCCGATCACCGCTAATCCGCAGAACGTGCAAGTGCCGATCGGAACGACGCAAACGGTGTCGCTGAACGGCATCTTCGGGACGTTCACTGCGGTCGCGCAAGATCCGAAGCTTGTCGACATCGCCGTCAATCAAGAGACCCGGACGATTTCGATCTCCGGTAAAGTGCCCGGTGCAACGAGCGTTACTATTACCGATGCGCGTGGTGTTACCGGCTACGTCGGTGTACGTACGGCATACAATGCCGCGACCTTGCCGCAGTTCCTAACGATTCGGGTCACCGGCGATCCGGCATCAGCCGACTTTCTTCGTCAGGTGGTGGCGCGACAAATTGCTAACGCCACGACCTTGCAAAAAGGCGCCCAATTAATCGTAACCGGCGACGATGTTCCCGTTCGTCGTAATCTCCCGCAAGACAACTCCGAAGTCTTCGATGTTCCTCTCCTCGCACAGGGTGAGCAGTACTTTACCGTTCAGGGCAACACGCGCATCCAACTGGAAAACATCGCGGCGCCGCGCATTTCCCCCGACTCGTTGATGGTGTCCGACTATCCCGAACGTCTCACCGCGAACGGAACGCTCTTCACCGCCGATCTCCACCGGGACGCGCCGTCGCGCTTTCTGTACTTCCACTACAATCCGCCGGGCGAACCGAATCGCCGCATCGTTTTGATGGCGGAGAATCATTCCACCGAACCCTCGATCGTGCAATTTATCAGCGGACGCGGCGGCCCGACCAATAATGAAATGAGCGTCGGGCACGACGCCACGCGCGACTTCCTTGTCTCGGTCGTGCAGAACCAAGGGCGGCTGATCACGATTCCGGCGTCTTCAACGGTGCCGATCGCATTGCAAGATCTGCCGGCCGCCTCGGTCGTTGCGAATTTGCTGCAACTGCGCGTCCTCTCGGGCGGGGATATTCATTTAACGCTTGTCGCGCAAGATGCGAACGAAGACCCGGGAAGCGCCTTGACCACAGGCGCGCTTCTAATGAGCACCGTGAAACACGCACGCGGGATTTACGACATCCCCGAATTCCATTACGCCGCACAATGGAACGTTAACGACGCCTATCTCGAGTTGCCCATCGGTCAAATTCCACTGCCGAACACTATCAAGGGCGAAACGCTGGCCGGCGACTACGCCGTTTTGCAGTCGTTTGTAGTGAACGTTCAAAATCCGCTCAACCGTCCGCAAGCGATCGCTATTTACGAAAATCCGCGCGGCGGCCATTCGACCGGAACCTATGTAATCGACGGCGTCTTGGTTCAATCGCATCAAGTCCCGGCGTTTTCGCGGTACAAGCTACGCCAATACGTTGTACCTGCCAAGGGCTTCGTCCGCATTACCATCGTCACGATGCCGGAAGCGGGTTCCAGCTATCCGCTAAAGTTGATCTTCGCACCGGACGATGGTTCGGTCGCTCCGGGTGCTCCCGGTTCGCCCGTCTATTAATTGGCAAAATTACAACGGTGAGCGACGCTCTAAACCGGTCGATTGATATTCACACGTGCCGCCAGCAACACGTCGTCATCAAATTCATTCTCGCCGATATGCCGGAAGCGGAGCCGTTCGATGCACACGCAACTCGGAAGCTATTATCCCGTTTGGGAAATGTTTTGGAGCGCCACTTAAAGCTCGAAGATACACAGCTCTATCCTGAGTTGCAGCGTTCTCCCGACGCACAAATACGCGAGACCGCAATACGCTACCAACAGGAAATGGGCGGTCTGCGGGTGGCCTTCGAAAAGTTCTGCGATCGCTGGCCCGGCGCTGCGGCGATTGCGCAAGAACCCGCGGAATTTTTGCGTCAGTTGGCCGCGATTCGCGATCCGTTGGTTAAACGGATCGAAGCTGAAGATACGGGGCTGTACGAATACGCGCAAACACACTTCGACGAACAGATGCGTCGCGCGCGCCTTTAAATAGCGCTTGGAATTTCGAGGCGCATGCCGCCCCAA
>CAZJLJ010000030.1:12298-37784 GCA_964546935.1 uncultured bacterium
GCGTCGCGCGCGCCTTTAAATAGCGCTTGGAATTTCGAGGCGCATGCCGCCCCAACGCGCGTAAATAGCGCCGTCCGTGGGATGCGGCTCCGCGAGCGCGTCGAGGACGAACGGCAACGAAGAAGCGTCGCCTTCGACCGTCAAGCTTTTCCAGAGCTGCAAACGCTCCAACTGCAAGTGCTTCGCCGTCGTACCGAGGTAGTTGTGTTCGCCGTATTCGATAAACGGCAGCAACACCGGCTGCAAACCGATTTTTGCAGAGACGACGCGTCCCCACACGTGATCTTTTCCTTCGACGTTGCCGTCGATGAAATGGAACTGTAACGCTTCCACTTGACGGCGATCCGGTGAGCCGGCAACTTCACCTTCGCCGACCCATTCGAGCCAGCCGAAATTTTCCACATGCGCACGATACTGAATCTCTGTGCCTGTCCCTACGATCCGGATACCGTCGATGCCCGCGATCGTTCCCGCGGCCGTTCCATCATAGACAAGCGGCTCCCAATCGCCGTTACGCAACCGCACTTGGTACCCCAGCGCGTTCTTCAGCATAGTTCGTACGTCGCTATCATATTGTGCGCGCTTTTACTCCACGCAAACCGTTCGAGTGCGCGCGGGCGTTCTGCAGCGGCACGCGCATCGTCGTCGCCGCGCAAGCCCGATCGCAGCGCTTCGATCCACTCTTCCAAGTCGTCGACCGGAACGACGCGCGCAATATCGCCCGCGATTTCGGGCAGCGATGCTTGGTTCGAAACGACGCAAGGTGCAGCGGCGCACAGCGCCTGCGCCGCCGCATAGCCGAAACCTTCATACCGCGAAGGAACGGCCACGACCGCACACGTGGCGTAGAGGTTCAGCAAATCAGCGCGGTCGACGTATCCGCGAAACTCCACACGATCCGCAACGCCGAGTTCTTGCGCGATCGCGATGCAATCATCTTGATACGGCGTGTATGGACCGACGGAGATCACGCGTGCGGCCGGTAGTGCCGGCAGGGCACGAAGAATCATTTCGATGTTCTTCCGCCGTTCGACGGTTCCCACCACCAAAATCGTGTGTCCGTCGCCGCGACCGTTGCGATTCATCGTGAAGAAATCGCTTGAAACACCTGGATACACAACGCGCACGCGCTCCGGATCCAACTCCGGCATCACATCCAAGAGTTCGGTGCGAGAAAACTCCGAGTCGACCGCGATCGCCGACGTGTTGCGGTAGCGATCGATCGAGAATTTTCCGAAATAGTAACGGGCATATGGACGCGTATGCGTCTGCACCCGCAGCCACGCAACATCGTGTACCGTCGCAACGACTGGAAGCGATGAACTCAACGGCACCGTTCCCGAGGCGCAATGCAGCAAATCGGCGCCGGATTGGCGCGCGCGCTGCGGCAGCAATACTTGATCCCAAAAGACGCGCCGGTCGAAACGCCATGGATCGAGTCGCGGCTCGCTCAACGGAATCACTTCGACGCCGCGTTCGTGCAGCGAGTCGATCAGACCGCGAACGTACTCGCCGATTCCCGTCGCCGTCCCAACCGTCAGCTGAGCGTCGATAGCAACTTTCACGGACCCCTCCGCAGTTCGCGTTCCAATTCGTCGGCGAGTGCGGAGTGCGGATCCACGGCACGAGCTTTTCGCAACTGTTCCTGGGCCGCATCGACGTCGTGCCCTTCGTTCAAAGCAACGACGCCGATTCCCGCTATGGCATCGGCGGTTGCGGGATTCACTTGAAGTGCGCGGTTGTACCATCTGCGCGCATCTCGCCACGAATGCAACGTGACGGCCTCGTTTGCCGCCCCCAATACATTTGTTAGATCGAGCGGGGCGAGCTGCGCCGCAGTAACATAATCACGATAGGCGAGTTGCTGGCTCGCCTTGTCTTGCGTCTGCGCAGCGATCGTTCCAAGGATCCACCAGCCGTGCGCGACGGCATCGGGATGGGTCTGCAGCTGCGTCAAGCGATTGATAAATGATTCTTCCAAAGCGTATGCGCGTTGCGGGTCGCGTTTGCGCATCTGCATTACGGTGGACTCTACGGCGGCGATGTCAGGCGCCGCGAAAGCGTATTCGAACGCGAGCGTTGCTTCACCACGCGCGGCAGCAATTTGCTCCAGCAGCCCGTCGCGCACCGGCGAGGCGGGTAGGCGCAGCGCATGATGTCGGGCCGCATCCAAATTCCCGTCTTGAAGCGCCACACGCGCAAGCGTACTTTCTACGTACGGTGCCGGAGCGATGCTATCGAGCATGTCGTAGACGCGCAGGCCGAAAGCACGCGCGATGCGGGTGGGAAACGAACCGGGCGCCGCCGCTTCTTTGTAGAGCGCATCCGACGCAAACTGGATACCGGCAAATGCGCACAGCACAAGCGCTAACGCCGTCAGCACGATCGTTCGGGTCGAGCGATCGATCTTCGTTCCTGTCAAGCTGGAGATTCTAGAACTTAACCGTGAAGTTCAGGTTCGCGCTCGTCTGCGTGAACGTCGTCGGCGTCAAATTATCTTGGTAGCGGTATTGCTTCGCCGAAAGCGAGACGCTCGCCGCGTGGGGCAATTGGAACGTCACCTTACCGCCGTACACGTTGTTGCGTGCGTCGAGGTTCGAGAGCCCGGGAGCGCCGTAACCGCCCATCAAGTGTTGCGTCTCGGCTTGGACATTCAGCGTTACGTTCTTGGTAACGGGAACTCCAACGCCGGCCGCAACGGTGTGTTTGCTGACATCGGCGTATGCCGGAACGAGCACCGGCAAATTGCCGTCGCCGATTTGAACGTTAGCCGTCGAATCGAAGCTGGACGAATTGATCGTTGGATCGTTGACCGTTAGATGTTCGAATCCGCTCGATACGTCGATGTCGAACTTCTGAGCGCCGACGCGCGTCTTGAACGTTGCACCCGTGTTGACGGCGTTGTCGCGCAGCGCCAGCGAAGGTACATCGGATTGGGCGCCTTCAACGTGCGGTTGCATGCGAACGTGGCCAACGCGGACCGGAACCGCGAGACCGGCTTGCGCCTGCGGAAGTGTAGTTGCCGGATCGGGACCTGCCGCGCCCGCGGTGAAGGCTTCCTGCGGATTCAGTGTTGGACTGAACGTAGCAAGACGGGGCGCGTTGTCGCGCGCGCTCGTGAGATCGAAGCGGAACGATGCGGGTCCGGTCGTCGGAGCGGGCGACGCGTCACGATAAAGGCCGATCACCGGTGCCACTGCATTGCTCTCTTGTGTATCGCCCGGCGTATCGGGTGCGGCAATTGTGGGAACGCGATAATCCGATGCGCTGATGCGGGTTATGCCGCCGAGGCGAACCGAGCGGAAAAGATTGACGGAAAGAAGCGGCAGCGCCACTTGCGGAACGCTGATTTGCGCGGTGCCGGTTCCCGTTGGAATCGCAGCAACGCGAAGCGCGTAGTCGCGGAAGAACGATTCGGCGACGCGCCCGTCGGGAGTAAATGCGGGATCGCGATCCGCCGCCTCACCGAAAGCGCGGTGGAAAATTTGCGCGCTGAAATCTCCCGAACCCGAGTTCGGAAGCATCGTTTGGTAGGACGCAAACGCAATACGGG
The DNA here is from genome assembly GCA_964546935.1 of uncultured bacterium. Lineage (GTDB taxonomy): Bacteria > Vulcanimicrobiota > Vulcanimicrobiia > Vulcanimicrobiales > Vulcanimicrobiaceae > JALYTY01. Next base: position 15,852 of record CAZJLJ010000030.1, read on the forward strand.
GATACAGCACTGCCACTAGTGCCGATGCCACGATCACGCCCAACCAGCGGCGCATGAATCCTCCCGTACCCCACAGATGGCGACCAACATTATCCACAGGGACTATTATTATCGTCTAAAAGCGGTCGTCGTTTCAGTTTAGCAGATTTTTTGCTCGCCTTCGTCGGCCAGGTAGCGACGGGCTATGAGGACCGCTGCGTAATCGTCGATGGGCCTAGGTGGCACTTGCATCCCCAGGGGAACAAGCCGGCGCCACCCCCTTGGCGGATGATCGGCGAAGTACAGGACCCGTGCCCGTAGAGTAGTTTCCCGCTCGTCGACAAGGTGAACCGGCACCCCCAAGGCTGTCAGGATAGCACGCAATCGCTCGGCGTTTGTCCCGGTACCCAAGGCAACTGTGTCGATCTCGTGGGCCGCTGAGATCTCCGCGATGCGGGCTGCCAGCTCTTCAAGCTCCTCGATACCCTGGATCAGCACGTCGCCGGCCCCGTCGACCAGCGCGTATCCCGCCTTCCGGGTCCCGGGGTCTACCCCTAAGATAACGCGGCTCATCGTACGGGTGTGAGCGTAATGACGATCGGCACCCCGCCTGTGTGCGGATAAACGTCCTCCGCGGCGTACGCCGTCATTACATAGGTGCCGGCCTTTTGCAGCATGCGTTGCATGGTCGCCGCATCGGGCAGCAACTGAAGCGCCTGCACGTTGTTTGCCAGCACCGGCGGAAGTGCAGCGATCGAACGCGCGGCATTCACGATCAGCGGCTGAAGTTCGTTCAGGGCGATGTTCGGATTGGCGTTTGCCGCGCCCGGAATGCGGAGTTGCGCGATGACCTGGCCTTTTTGAATGCGCCGCGTATCCGGCACCAACGTCAACGCAAAATGAATCTCGTCGTGTTCGTAGAGATTTTGATCCGATGTGATAAGCATAATGACGGGGCTGTTCATTAGGACCGCGGTTGCGGCCGGCGCACTGTACGTATCCGCCAAACGTTTATCGATATCCGCCGGCGGCTTGAACGGACGCAGCCCCAGATTCGGATACGTACTGTTGATAAAGCGCACGGCTTCGTTGTAGAACGATTTGATTCGCTTCATCCGGTCGTCTACCGGATCGGCTTGCGGCAAAAGGCGATAGAACGGCACCATCAGCGTGTCGACGCGCACGACAAGCCGGCCGTTATTGACTTTGCTTTCTAGCTCTTTCTCGCGCGAAGTCAATTCGGAAATCTGCGAATTGATTTGGTTTAGCTTGAAGAACGCCGTCTTCACTTCTTGCGACGCGAGAATCGCGACCATTGTCACAATGAACGCAATCAGCATTCCCGTGCCGACTGCGACGATCGTAGACGTGTAACGAGGGCGGATTCCGAAAAGCGTCAACCGTTTGCGCCCGACCTGATGCCCAACACGATCGCCCACATAAGCGATCGCGCCGGCAACGATCATGATGAACAGCACGGTCAGCGCGCCGCGAATCAGGTCTACGATCATCGAGCTTAAACTTCAGCCGCGCGGCGCAGCCGCACAGCTCCAATGACGGTGAAGATCAGATTCGGCATCCACGCGGTGATTGGCGCGAGAGGCAAGAACGCCTCGCCGATATACGAGAAAATCGTCATCACGATGTAGTACACGAAGACGATCGCCACCGCCAACCCGAACCCGAGGCTGGTACTGCCGCCTCCACGCGCTGCCCGGATGCCGAAAGGTACCGCGATGAGCGTGAAGACGAAGCATGCGAACGGACGCGCCAACTTCTCCTGATAAGTCGTTACGTAGTGGCGCAGTTCCGTGGGCGTAAGTTGGCCGGATCGGACGATGCCGCGAATCTCGGCCCGGCTCATATTTTCGGGATCGTTTTGGCTGAGGCGCTGAACGATGTCGGTCGGCTTTTCACCGAGCGCGACTTCTTGGCGCGGGACATTGGGTTCCGCGAGAATCGTGCCGTCTTTGTTGAAGCGGTACAAACTGACGTTTTCCAGGTCCCAGTGATCGACGGCGAAGTCGGCGCGATCTGCAAAAACAACTTGCGTCGGCTGGTTATTGCGGTCGTACTGCACCAGTGTCACGTGAAGGAGCGCCTGAGTGTGCGGTTCATAGGCGGTCGCGAGCGTGACTTGGCGTCCTCCGCCCGGCAGCGGCGCCGTTACGGTTAGGTCGTGGTTAAACGCGCTTGTGTGCGTGATCGCATTGTTCTCGATAGTCGTGACTTCGTCGGCCGCATATGGCGCCACGACTTCTTGCAACACGAATGTCACGATGGACATGATAAAGCCGGCTGCCAGCAGCGGAAAGACGATGCGCGTGAACGTAATGCCGCCGGCCTTCATCGCGGTGATTTCGCTCTCGCCCGAAAGCCGTTGCATCGCAAGCAACGTTCCAAGCAACAGTGCCATCGGAATGACGAGCACGATTTCGCTCGGCAGATTCCATAAAAAGATTTCGATCGCGGCCCAAACCGGCGCGTGTTCTTGCGAAACGAGCCGGCTTAGCTGAAGCAACTGCGTCGCCGCAAAAATCAACGTGAACGCGGAGAGCCCAAAGCCGAACGGCCCCGCCAACTCGGAAATCATATACCGGTCGAGGATCGTCGGCCGAATGATCCGCGGGAGGTAACGGTACCACGGCTTCGCGATACGTGCAGTCGCTGCCACTAGAGCCGGAAGCCCTCGCCTAGATAGAACTGGCGTGCAATCGGCGAATCCAGCACTTCTTGCGCCGTACCGGAGACTTCTATGCGGCCGTTGTTCATGATGTAAGCTCGATCGACGATAGCGAGCGTTTCACGTACTTGGTGGTCGGTGATCAATACGCCAAGTCCGCGGTCGCGAAGTTGCCGGATCATCGCTTGAATGTCGGCAACGGCAATCGGGTCGATACCGGTAAACGGTTCGTCGAGCAGAAGAAACGCCGGTTCGGTTGCAATCGCGCGAGCGATCTCCACGCGCCGGCGTTCGCCGCCGGAGAGACTGTCGCCGCGTGCGTCCACGAAACGCCGCAGCCCGAACTCTTCAAGCAAGGCCGGAAGACGCCGCTCTTGTTCCGCGCGCGGAACTCCGTTTTGCTCCCAAATGAGGCGAATGTTGTCGCCGACGGAGAGTTTGCGGAAGATCGAATTCTCTTGCGCTAGATAACCGATGCCGTTGCGAGCGCGTTCGTACATGGGGCGGCCCGAGAGGTTGATCTCGCGCTCGCCGTTGTCCAGCACGACCGTACCGCCGTCGGGCTTCACGAGTCCGACCACCATGTAAAACGTCGTCGTCTTCCCGGCGCCGTTCGGTCCCAAAAGTCCGACGACTTCGCTCGTGTTTACTTCGGCGCTCACGCCGTTTACGACGGCGCGTTCACCGTAGTTCTTCACGAGTCCGCGAATCTTGATCGAGTGTAAGTGTAAGGCTGCTACTGAGCTTTTCATTGCATTTGTGTGTGAGTAAGCGTTATATCGGAATCGACGCGCTGCCCGGTCGCGTGAAAGCCGTTTTGTTCCGTAATTACAACGTGTCCCGTTCCATGAAACATTTGAGTTGTCCGATCGTAGACGAGCTTATCGCACTGCAGCGTCATACCGCTGCTGTTGTGAGCGGTTACGCCGCCTTCCAGCTGTACGAAGTTCGAGTTCTGATCGACGATCGCGCGAGGCGCGTCGGCAATCAACGTTGATCCGTCTTTCCCATAGAAGGTGACGTGCGGGTTGACGAACGTGGCCCGGGCCGATCCCGGCGCTCCCTGGCTTACGAACGAACGCGCCAAGAGCTCGTATTGTTTGCCGTTCCCCATTTGCTGCACGATCCGAACCGGTTTCTTCGCCGTCCCGCTTCCGGTGATTTTCAACGATAGCGGCGCCGAAATGGTCGGACTGGGCGAGGGAGCCGTATATGCGGCATTCTTCGGGGCCTGAGGGTTGCAAGCGGTAAGCAAAGCAACGGCCGCAAGTGCGGCCCAACGCCAACTCAAGCATCCTCCAAGCCGGAGCGCGCGCTGACAAGCGCCAGCGCCAGCGTGGGAAACCACAACCCGAAAATTACAACACTCACGGTATCGATCAGGCCTTGCACGAGCGTTCCCACAAGTCCCGCCGTTATTGCGATCGCCACGAACGCAGCCTCATCGGTTGCTAATGCTAGACGCTGCCGAAGTTCCACAGCAAACGCCCAGAACGTCCAGACGATTGCAGAAACGCCAACGATTCCTAACTCGGCAAGAAATGTAAGGTAGACGCTGTGAGCGTGAAATGCCGTCGCATCGCCATCGGGCAGTCGCACCAGCGCGTAGAGCCTTGAAAAGCCGAACGGACCCACACCGGTAAACGGGAAGCGGTCGATCACGGCCGTCGCGGTTTGCCAAATCGAGATGCGCGTGTAGTTTTCGCTGGGATCGTGGTGCGCGTTGAAAAGCAAGAACACGACGATCAACGCCGATCCAACGATACCGATGGCCATTGCCAACCCCGCGCGTTTCCCACGGGAACGCATCGCCGCGAAGAACGCTATCGCACTTGCGAGACCGATCCAGCCCGCACGCGAGAACGTAAGAACCATTGCCAACGCGCCGGCCCCTAACGCAACCATCGCAACCGTGCGCAGCGCAGTGGAATGCGCTGCGCGCGAAACCGCGTATGCGATCGGGATAAAAACAATCAAATACCCTGCAAGTTCGCCCGGAAGAATAAATGTTCCGATTGCGCGCCCGTGTCCGATCGTGTAGAGCGAAGCCGGATGGCGCGCTGCCACCATGACAATCGCGAGCACGCACGCAAACAAACCGGAGACCATATACGACCAAAAAATCGCGCGCGCTACACCGGGTGCCTCGTAGTACCGCACGATCGTGCAATACCACGCGAATTGCAGAAACAAAATTCCAATGAACAACACGCCGTCATGCGGATTGAATCCCACGAGTGCGGCGAAGAGCGCGGTTCCTAACCACGCCGTCATTTGCGGGATTAACGGCAGCGGACGCTTGGGAGCAACCGCGACTGCGACCCCGCCGAAGATCGCCAAGCATACCATGACGCCAAGGATTGATAGCGCGACCGGAATCGGAAGCAGCGAGACGCCGGGGAAATTCACGCTTGTCAACGTGATGAAAATCGGAAAGAGTGGCACGCACGCGTAGACGATGATCTCTACAACCGGCATGAACCGTTCGGCAAACGCGTTCATCCCGGCAACCGTTCTGCGACCGCCGCCGCAATAGCGCGTGCTCCGCCGGGCGGTCCCATCATCTCGATGCCGGTCGCGGCCATCCCTTCACGCCGTGATTGGTCCTGCAGAAGCGCAACGAGCTCTCTTGCAGCGGTGTCCGTTTCGCCGGGCAAAACCGCAAGCGCTTCGCCGAGAAGCCCGGATTGCCGCATGCGGTACCAGGCGGTCTTCCGGTCTGCACCATGTTCGAACGCCACGACCGGAACGCCGGCCGCCGCCGCAGCTTCGTTCGCCGTGCCGGCCTGGCCGACAACCGCTTGCACGCGCGACAATAAAGGTCCAAGCGAGCCGCGCCACGCGCGGATCAATGGGCGCCCGCCGGCATGGAGTTCGAATGCGATGGCATTGCCGGAGCCGGGGATCACGGTCCACGTCTGCGCAAAAAGCTGCTTGAACCGCTCCACGTCCAGCATCGGCGCAATCGAAAGCGCCGCGCCTAAATGGGGAAGCATCGCGGCCGAACGACGTAGGACATCGGCCAGAAAAACCGCATCGCCGTACGCGGCTTCGCGGCTGCCTGGGAAGAGCGCCACGGCCGGTTCGAAGCCTGAAAGAGCGGTGGCGGCTTGCGGATCGTCCGCAGATGCGAAGAGATCTACGATAACGTTGCCCGGGGCTTCGGCGTTGACGCCTTGAGCCTGCAACCGCTGCGCGGTTGCGCTATCGCGTACGAAAATTTCATCCGCACGTTTGAGCACTCGCCGTTCCATCGGACCGTAGGGCGCGACGCGCACGCTTTTTGCCGTACCGATGTACGTCGTCGGCGCACGCGCAGCCAACGTCATCAGGAGCGCGTAAATGTCTCCGACGGCAACAGCGCGATCGTACTCACCTCGCGATTTCACCAAGAAGCGACGCTGTGCAAGCGTCAGACCGATCAGCCCGCCGCCCACGTCGCGCAGGATATTTCGCACGTTCCCCATCGCGATTAAACCGCCGCTCGGCAGTGCGGCTTGCGGTCCGACGTCTTGCATGAATTGCGATTTGCTACGGCCTACGAGCGCGAGATGATCGATCTTCGCCGTAGGTGCGATGACGCGAAGTTCTTCGGCAACACGATCGGCTATCGCCATCTCGCCGTTGCCGTTCGTAACGAACAGCACGCGCGCCATTATGGCGCTCCGAGAAGCGGAACGAGCGCGAAGTCGTCGATACGCAAACGCCTCGCTGGACGGTCGTATGAAAGTTCAGTCCGCGAAACGTATTGGCCGTACGGCCCTGCGTGCACGATTGGAACGCCCGCCACGTACTCCGGTTCGAAAAGTGTGTCGTGACTGTGCCCGCCGAGAATCAAATCGATGCGTGGCACAGCTTGCGCCAGCTTACGGTCCAGTTTCAAGCCAACGTGCGAAAGCACAATGAGGGCGTCGCCCTCCGGAATGCGCTCCGCGTACGGCGCTATTGCATCCCACGGGTCCAAGAAGCGCCACCCGAAAACGCGCTCGTACGGACTGCCCACGGGATACTGCATGATCAGAAGCCCAAGCAAATGGATCGTGATGCCGTTGGATTCACCGGCCGCCGCTCGCAACGTCATAGAACGAATGAACGGAAGTTCGCGGCCCTTGGTGTCGAGCAGATTCGTGCACAGAAGCGGATGTTGCATCTTTGCAGCGCGTGCTCGAAGCAATCGGTAGAGATAGTGGAATTCGCGATTTCCGATAGCTTGCGCGTCATAGCCGGCCGCGTCGATCTCGCCGACGATCGGTTCGTTGCGATAGTAGACGGTTTGGCTGCCGCGCAAAGAATCGCCGCAATCGAACAACAATCCGGGACGCTCGTCGCGCAACGCACGTAACCGTGGAACGAAACCGCGATGATCGTGGAGATCCGACGTGTGATAGATCCGCACGGCTAGACCTTGCCCGCTTTTGCGAGCGCAACGCAAAACTTCGCGCAGAGATCCAAGGCATCCGGCGGCCCTAGTTTGCGCCGCAACTCGAGAAACGCGCCGTATTGGGTAGACGGGTACAGCAGCACGAGATCCATCGCATCGGCGAGGTTCTGCGGCGTCGCGTCGGTTTGCAACAGCTCCGGAACGACTTCCCGTTCGAGCACAAGATTCGGCAACGTAATGTGTTTGCCCGAGTAGACGCGTCGCGCATGACGAACGAGCACGGGTGCGATAATATACAGCGCTACGACCGGGACGCCGAGGAGTGCCGTTTCGAGGACGGCCGTGCCGGAAGCGACCCACGCAGCATCGGCATTTTCGACGGCCGCCGGCACGCCGCGCACGATCGAAACGTCTTGCAGCTTTTCGCGCGCAATCGCGCGAGTGATGAACGCCTCATTCTTATCGTTTGCTGCGCCCAAGATGCCGCGTAAGTTCGGTCTACGTTCTTTGAGCAACTTGAATGCCGCGATAAGCGCGGGGACGTGATAGCGCAATTCGCCGCTGCGGCTGCCGGGAAGCAACGCCACCGTTCCGCCGTCTGTAGGCGGCGCGCTGCGCGGCGGACGCGTCTGATACTGCGACGCTAGAGGATGACCGAAGTAGACGATCGGCAGTCGCTGCGATTTGTAGAAATCGTATTGATGCTGAAACGCCGTAAGCGGAACGGCATAGGTACTAACCTCTTGCGCAGTCTTTTCTTTGTCGAGCCACGTAGCGGGCGGAAAAACATCGAGGATGGGCCCGGTGTACTTATACCGTGTTCGCAGCTCTTTCGCGAGGCGTAAGTTGAATACACCGAAATCTACGAGCACCGCTAAATCCGGCCGTGCGTGCGAGATGTGCGCGGCCGTTTGCCACATCGTTGCAAGTAATTTCGGTACACGAGGAATCGCTGCGAGCGGACCCATGCTGGCCCATCCGGTGTGATCCCGCCACAATTTAAACCCCTCGTCGCGCATCGCTTGCGCGCCGATCCCTTCGAACTCGGCTTCGGGATCGTAACGGCGAATCGCCTGCGCGAGTAAAACCGCGCTCAGCTCACCCGAAGCCTCACCGCTCGAAAAAAAATAACGCACGGTGTTATTTGAGGATGCCCCGCTGCGAGTCGCCTTCCAGAAACGCAATGATCTCGCGGCCCGGATCGCTGATCGCTTCGGCTTTCATTTCAGAAATAGCTTGGGAGACGTTGAGCTTCGGGTTGTAGAGAATCTTATAGAACTTCTTGATCTCGTTGCGCTCGGACACGGTGAAACCCGCGCGGCGTAAACCCACGCTGTTCAAACCGTAAGGTTGCGCCGGATTGCCCTCGACGAGAAAAAACGGCGGCACGTCTTTAGTAAGTTTGCTGGCGCCGCCGATCATCGCGTAACGTCCGATGCGCGTGAATTGATGAACGCCGGCTTGTCCGCCGATCGTGGTGTAGTCGCCCACCATTACATGTCCGGCGAGCTGCGCCAGGTTGCTCATGGTCACGAAATTTCCCAGCACGCAATTGTGAGCGATGTGCGTGTAGGCCAATAGCAAACAGTCGTCGCCGACGGCGGTTACTTCGTCTTCGCCTGTGGCACGTTGAATGCTCACATACTCGCGCAGCACAGTACGACTGCCGACGCGCGTGAACGCGCGTTCGCCATGATACTTACGATCCTGCGATGCGGCGCCGATGGTTGCAAAGGGATAAATATTGCAATCTTCGCCGATCGTCGTCCACCCGTTTAGGACAACGTGCGCCTGCAGAACGGTGCCCTTGCCGATCTCGACATTTTCGCCGACGACACAATACGGACCGACTTCAACGCCTCTCGCAATCTTCGCATTCGGATGCACTATAGCCGTGGGATGTATCATCTACGCGTGCAGGATCGCCGCGTCCGCGCCGAACATGCGCGGATCCGAAGCAATCGAGAACATTAGCTCGCACGAACACGCCAACTGGTCCTCGACTTTGGCTTCCGCGCTAACCCAACCGATGTTGCGCTTGTGACGTTCGAGTTTCACTTCCATCATCAAACGGTCTCCCGGAACGACGGGACGCCGAAACTTCGCTTTGTCGATGCCCGCGAGGTACGGCGTTTTCCGCGAGAATTCGCCCGGCTCCAGAACTACCGCGCCGCCGAGCTGCGCCATCGCCTCGATCATGTAAACGCCCGGAAAGAGCGGGTTCCCCGGAAAGTGCCCGGTGAAGACGGGCTCGTTGAACGTAATGTTCTTATAGCCCAGCGCGCGAACGCCCGGTTCAAGTTCGAGAATCCGATCTATCAACAGAAGCGGATAACGATGCGGCAAGATCTCCATGATCTGCCGGATGTCCATTTGTCCCACGATACCTCTACGCTAGAGTTGCGACGCCCAATTGCTGCCGCAGCGCGCGCGTTACTCGCGCGTGCATTGCATGACCGCTCTTGATGGCGATGACTTCGCAACGCGGCCACGCGCCGAGCAGAGCGAAATCACCGATCAAATCCAAAACTTTGTGACGAACGACTTCATTGCCCCAAAAGAGCGTCTGCATCGGGCCTTCTTCGTCGTAGACCAGCGCGTTGTCCAAGCTCCCGCCACGCGCGAGCCCTTGCGCGCGCATTGCCTCAACGTCACGCAAGAACGTGAACGTACGGGCCGGCGCTATCTCATTACGGTAGTTCTGCGGCGTAATTGTGCCGTCAAAGTAATGCGTACCGATCGGTTCGTCATAATGAGCGATGAACCGGACGCGAAATTCGTTCGCCGGCAAGACGACAACGGCTTTGTCTCGTTCCCGCAGCTCGAACGGTTCCTTTATCGTTATTTGCGGCCGCGGCCGGTCGCTTACGTTTAGTCCCGTTGCGGCAATGGCATCGGCGTAGATTTTCGCCGACCCATCGAGGATCGGAATCTCCGGGCCGTGCAAGGCGATCTCGGCATCGCTTACGCCCATCCCCATCAATGCGGAGAGAATGTGCTCGATCGTCGAGATGCTGCGACCGTGCGATTGAATGATTGTGGCGAGCGGCGTTTCAACGGCGAATTCGGCCAACGCCGGAATACGCGTGCCGTCGCTTAGAACGAAAACATACCCGGTGCCCGGTTGCGCGGGCCGCACTTCCATCGAGGCATTATCGCCCGTGTGAAGGCCGACGCCCTGAAAACGCAGGGTGTCTCGCAGCGTTGCGGCGTTCATCGATCGGAAAAGCTACTCGGGGTTGCGCGCTCGGTCGCGCTCCAACGCATCCACACGAGCAATCAGCTTTGGCAGGTTACGAAGCATGACCTCCGCGCGCATCGTCTCCCGATGATCGCGCGCCGGACCCCCGGATACGGTCTTGCCTTCCTCGATGTCGCCCCATACGCCTGACTGCCCGGCGACTGTCGCGCCGGAGCCGATGTGCACGTGTCCACGCGTGCCGACCTGGCCGGCAATCTTCACGCCGTCGCCGGTGGTCGTCGAACCGGCGAAGCCGGTTTGGGCCGCGATCACGGTATACATGCCGGTGCGCGAGTTGTGTCCGATCTGCACGAGGTTGTCGATTTTCGTTCCGCGGCCGAGCAACGTGCTGCCGGTCTGCGCGCGATCGACGCACGTGTTCGCACCGATCTCCACTTCGTCTTCGAGAACGACGTTGCCGATCTGCGGAATTCGCTCCAGACGTCCCTCGAGAAACGCCCAGCCGAAACCTTCGCTGCCGATGACGCTTCCGGTATACAACACGACGCGATTCCCGATGACGCATTTTTCGTGCACCGTCGCACGCGGATGCAGCCAGCAGTCTTCGCCGATGGTGGTTTGAGCGCCGACGTACGATCCGACGTCGATTACGGTCCCGCGGCCGATTTTGGCGCCTGCCGAAATAAAGCAGTTCGCGCCGAGATAAACGTCTTCGCCGATTTGCGCACCGTCTTCCACGATCGCGGTCGAGTGACGGAACGGACCTTTCGGACGCGGCGGTTTGAGCGCTGCTAGGATCGCGGCAAGAGCCGCGCGGGCGTTCTCTACAACAAGCAGCGGCTTCTTTGCAGCTTCGTTCGTACGCGGAACGGACGCATCGACGAGGACCGCCGCCGCATCGCTTCCAAGCGCCTGGGCGAGATATTTCTCGTCCGTCGCAAACGTCAGCGCATCGGAGGACGCATCGTCGATCGCACTTACGCACGCGATCGATACGGATCCATCGCCTTCAACGCGACCGCCGACTCGGGCGGCTATCTCTTGCAACGTACCTAGCACGAGCTTACGTCGGCGACGGCGTCGCCTTCTCCGTAATGTTCATCAGCTTTTCGACGTCCGGCGTGATGTCGACGCCGCCGTAGCCGACGCCCTCTTTCGTGACGACGAGCTTCAAGCTCTTATCTTGCGCAACTTTGTTCGCCGCATCGCGAATCTGCTTCGTCAGCTGGTCCGTGATGCCGGCGTACTTCTTCTGCAGCGCCTGAGCCTCAGCGGTTTTCTTGCCGCTGCTGGCTTTGCTTTGTACGATCTTCTGCTCTTCTTGAAGAAGCTGCTGTTGATAGTTCTGATAGGTCGGCCAATTCGCGACCACGCGGTTGATATCGATCAAACCGACGGGACTGTTATTTCCCGCGCATCCTGCAAGCAGGGCGGTGGCACAAGCAGCAATCAGGGTGTACTTTTTCATTCGTGTAAGCTTTCGACGTCGTGAATTAGGTCGTTCGTTAGATCGTAGCCGCCGTTGGCAGCGGCGATGTTTCCGAAGACGACGGAAAAGCCCATCTCTTTGGCAATCCGTTGCGCTTCGCGTTGGATTTGGTCGGTCATTTGCGCCTGCAGATCATCGTGACGTTTCTGCAGCGACGCAAGTTCTTTCGCAGCTTGACCCGTTGCGCCGACATCCTGCCCTTGTAGGGCCGCATATTGGCGGTCGAGATCGGTCTTGGTGGCGTTGTATTCGGCGACGGTCTTTTGCGCGTCGCTTTGGAACAACGACGAATACTGCGCGTGAATCTGCGCAAGTTTTTTCTGCATGTCGGGCGGCACGTTAGGCGCCACAGGGCCGGTGAGCGACTTCAACTGCGCGCCCACTTCGTTGCGGCGTTCGTTCAATTTGGCGGAAGTCTGCGAACGAATCTTTCCCACTTGCTGGCGAATAGCGGTGTCGGTCTCGCCGTGCAGCTGCGTACGATACGTGGCGAGATCGCGCTGATCGCGCTCCCGCAACGCGTTGACCTGATCGGCTTCTTTCTTATCGAGCGCCGCCAGTTGCTGATTCACCGACGCGCGGGTCGCCGCATCGAGTGCAAGGTTGTTCAGTTTCAATTTCAGCGCCGAACGCTCCGTTGCGTCTTCTTGGGCGAGGCGCAATGATAGGTCGGTCTCATTCTGCTGAAACTGTTCCGCCTTGGCGCGGAATTTCTGATCGGCCTGCTTCTGCAGCTGCCCCGCAACCGCGCTTACGGCCGCGTTATCTTGCGAAATAACGCTCTGCTGGTAAGCCACGTAGTCTTTATTGGCTTGCTGCGCCGCACTCGCTGCCTGCTGGCGTGAGGTAACGCTCATTTGCGCCGCGGCTTGAAAAGTCGACGGATCGATTCCCGCGGCGGAGAGTGCAGCGGCGTCGGCCTGCTGCTCTTTTTTCATGTAGTCTTGCTGCTTTTGCGCGATCGCTTTGTTCGCGCGGTCTTGCGCATCGCGCAATTGCTGGTTCAACTGCTTGATGCCCGCAGCAACTTCCGCTGCGCTTTTGGGTACGCGAGGACCGGCCGCTTCCAAATTGATCGCGGTAATGGAATCGTCTAGTTGCGAGAGCTGGCTGTAGAGCGGATGGTGCTTGATAACTTCATCCATTCGCACGTAAGCTACACCGCGAATGTTCGGCGCATTCACATCTACGTGACTGCAGCCGAAAAACGCAGCGGAACAAACCAGCGCTACAAGGCCGAGTTTATTTATTGAGGGTATCCTGGACATCTTTCGTGATGTCCGTGCCTCCGTAGATAATGTCCGCACGGTCGATCACCAGCAACAAGTTGTGCTTCTTGGCAGCCTCGGCCGTTGCGGATTTTGTTTGATCCACGAGCGGCTTGAGCAGCGCGTCTTTCTTGTCTTGCAGCGACTTGTTGTACTCGGCCAACACGGCCTGTTTGTCGATGTCGGTTTTAGCCGATTGAAGCTTGCCGCTGTAAGCTTTCTGCTGATCGGTTTGATACTTTTGCAGCTGATCGGCGGCGTCTTTGACCTTCGTCGAGCCGTCGAGCGCCGTCTGATCTACGTAACCGATCTCCGACGGCGCGGGCGAGCCGCTCGGCGGCGTTAACGCCTGCGAGCTTTGGAGTGCGCCGGTGACGTCTTTGGTGATGTCCTGTCCACCGTAGACGACGATTCGTTTGTCTACAACGACCGAGAGATTCTTGCTTCCGGCGACCTGCGCGATCGCAAGCTGGGCACGTTGGAAAAGCGGTCCAACGACTTCGCGCTGTTTATCGGCGAACTGCTGCTGGAATTGCAGCGAAACGCGTTGCTTGTCGGCATCACTTTTAGCGCCGCGCATCGCGTTCGCGAATTGCGAATCGAGCTGCGCTTTATATTGCGCCAGCTCCGCGTTCGCGCGTGCGAACTGCGGGAGACTGCCGACCGCCGACTGATCGAGAAATCCGACGTCGGTCAGATCCGCTGCGATCGCAGCCGGCGCAATGACGGTAGCGAGCGCTGCCGTTGCAAGCAATGTTTTGATGAGGCGTTTTCTCATGCTATCCTTCGAGCGAGTTGAAATTAGAAACTTTGACCGATGCCGAAACTGGTATGCGTTCCGTTTGCACCCTTCGCGAAATCGATACGAACTGTTCTCAGACCAAGCTGGGGAACGTCGAACCGGAACCCGATACCGTAGTCGCCGCGTAGCGCCCAATTGCCCGGGTAACCGATGATTCGGTTGGTGTACGGATCAAGCAGCGGTGCTGCACCGCGGATGCGGTAGTTCAGTTCGTCGACGAACGCGACCACCGAGAGGCGGCGATCTGCCGTCAGCGGCTGACGCAGTTCGGCTTGTCCTAGGACCGCGTCGGTAGCGTAGAAGACTTGGTCGTAACCACGCAGTTGCTGGTCGGAGAACGTGAACAACTGACTCGGGGGAATAACGCCGGTCGAGAGTTGTCCGAGACCGTGCACGGCGAACGTCGCGGAACGCAAAACCGGGAAGAACCGCGAGACGTTCAGCGCTTCTTGCGTAAAGCGGAAGCTGGAACGCAAGAGGCCCGGAGTAGAAATCGTGCTGCTCAACTGCGCGTTGTACCCGATACGCGGGTTGAACGGATCGTCCACCGTTGCGGTCGTCGTTCCGAGCGTCAATGTCACCGAGTTCAGCTGATACGGCTGGCCTGTGTTGACGTTTGCGATCGAAGTCGCGTTGATGCCGAACGAACCGTTGATGTTCTGATTCGACGAGTTGAGCGGACCGGGCGTCGGTCCGATGAGCACGTTCGGCTGCGATCCCTGGAAGAAGTACGGCGACGGAACCTGCGTGTTGTACTTCACCGATTGAATCGTCCCTTGCACGCCGGCTTGAACGTAGTCCGTCAAACGGCGGCCGATGTTGGCGCTTCCGCCGATGGCCGAAGATTGACTCGTCGCTACGACGCCGCTGATCAACGAAGAGTTCGTGTTCGGATACAACGTTACGGGAATCGGAGCCGGCGTTCCGCCGACCGTGGGCGAGCCGATAGCGCCGTTTTGCGCGATATTGTAAACCGGATAATAGTACGTCGACCCGTTCGAGAACAGGCTGCCGCCAACCGAGTACTTCTGCGACTGCGGCGTGTTGCCGAGATAAGGCACCTGGACTTGCAGCTGCGTCTGATAGGTGCGCGCACCGCGCTGGAATTGAATCGAAGCGGTGTTACCGGTTCCGTGCAAATTGTTATCTTGGTAGCCGAGCGTGCCGTACAAACCTTGGCCCGTGATACCGCCGGAGTAGCCGAAGCCGACCGAAGCGGACGCCGTGCGTTGTTCGGTGACGTTCCACACGAGCGTTACATCCTGAGGCTTCTTCGGATCCGGACCTTCTTTAACGTCCGGCGTAACTTTCGAGAAGAACCCAAGAGCGTTCAGGCGCTCGTAATCGCGTTTCACGGCATCGGTGTTCAACACCATGCCCGGGCGCACGCGCAGCTCGCGACGGATTACCGGGTCTTTGGTTCGCGTGTTGCCGGTGATCTGAACGGCCGCGACGCGCGCTACGTATACGTTGTACTTCACGTCGGCCGTGCCGTTCTTCAAATCGATCGACGACGGATCGATGCCGCCTTCGAAGTTTCCGAGTTCGACGTGAAGTTTGTCGTCGTAGAACTTCTTGAGCGCTTCGGAATCTTTTTGACGGATGTCGTCGGAGTAAACCATGCCCGGCTTGAGCGTCAGCTGCGGGAGCAAGTACTGCGGCGGCAACAGCGGATCGCCGCCGATGACGATGTTCTTGACGACCAAGCCCTCTTGAACCACAAGGGTCAACGAACCGGTTTTCGGATCGAGATTGATGTCCTTGACGTGCGTGGGCACCTGGCCGCCGTAACCGATGCGCTCGTAATAGTTGTTGATCTTCAAAACGTCTTGGCGGAACGTGTTCGTGTTGAAGACCTGGCCGACGGAGAGATCCATCAGCGCAAGAAGCGTATCGCTCGGGACCTTGTTATTGCCGGTGAACTTGATTGAAGAGATCACCGGATTTTCTATGACGCGATACGTGATCGCAACGCCGTTCGGACGAGGGCGCACCAGCGGCGGCGCCACGTCGGCGAAATACCCAAGCGCGTTGATGCGCTGTAGGTCGGCGGCAACGACGCGCGGGTCGTACTGTTGGCCCGGGCGCGCTGCGACCACTTCCATAATGGCCGAGGTCGGGACGTGCAAGTTGCCCGTCACGTCGACGGAGACGATTTGCGGAGCAGCCGGCGCCGAGATAGCGGCCGGTGATGCTACAACCGTCACCAGAACGACAAGAGCGAGCAGGGCACCCACGCACCGGACCAGTGCACGAGCCGCGCGCCGAAGGTCAAAGGTCATGCGAAAACGTTGTCCTCGAACGAATAAAGAAAGCTGACGGTGTCAGCCAAACTAACGCGCGATAGGCACGCGTTGTTTCGGATTCCGGCCGACTGTTCGCGAGAGGCCCCCCCGGTCCTTGCCTGTCTCAAATCCTGGGATTTCACCAATAAAGGCGCTGTAGGGTGAAGCTGAACCCGCTGGTCCCCTCCAATGCCTCGCCGACATTTAGCCGTGAGTTTGTGGTAACGATAGTACCCGGCGTTTGGAACAGCCTTGTAGGCCCGTTCACAAAGAAGAACGAAAGCTGCGCGCTCGTCGTGTCGCTGTTCTGCAGCGCCAACCCGAACGACTGGCGCGTGGGCAGTCCAAAGGTACTGGAGTAAATGAAGTTCACCGTCTTTCCAAGCACCTTGCGGGCCGAAAATCCCACGTTTCCGTAGTAGTCGACGGTCAGGTTGAAGTTCTGGAACCCCAGCCCTTGCGATATCGCGCTCTCGAGCGGCGACAAGAGCCCGGTCGCAAACTGGGCGTTGAGGATGTTGAAGGCCTCCTGCCCCACCGAGATGGTGCTGCTTTGTTGGGTGGTCAGGGCGCTTCCGGGGACCGGCTGAAGGGCGCCAAGCTGCTGCACGCCGGACGGGTTCGTCGTCTGAAGGATTCCTGGTGTGTACCCGATCCCGTTGATGAAGCCGCCGAAAGGCGCCAGCATCGCGAGAATCTGTTCGCGCGTGTAGCCGGGCGGATTCGATTCAAACGCAATTTTTAGGTTGGTCACCGGCCCGCTCACGTTGATCGTGATGTCCGCGGCGCCGTATGGATTGCGCGCGCTACTGGGATCCGGGTTGGTCACGTGCGTCACGCCCACCGCATAGAGTTCCGGGATTACGCCGTTGTCCGGGTTGAACGTAACGTGCGCTTGTTCCACGCGGAACGCGCGATCGACGTAAACGAGCGTTCCGCCGGTCGAAGAGAAGCCGCCGTCGAGTTTCGGCGACTTCAAATCACCGGCGAGCTTGACGGCACCCGCGACGCCGATATCCAGACCCGCGCCCACACCGCCGCCTCGAATGCGGACGTTCTTGCCCGCTTTCATCGCGAGATCGAACCCGATATTGAACGGCAGGCCGGCGATACCCGATCCGTTGCTGTTTTGCGTCGCGGCGAGAAACGCCGAGAACGGAATCGTGGCGTTCGAGAGTACAACATCTCCGCTGACGACAGGATCCTTGGGCGCGACGCGCGTCAACGCCAGATTCGCATCGAGCGTTCCCCGGCCGTACGCGGGCAAATCCAGTTGCGCACCTTTGGCGACGGCGTTCATATTGTAAGAGGCGCCGACGGAGCTTCCGCTTTCCAACCCTTGCGGCAAAACGATGCGACCCGAACCGTTCACCGAACCGCCGCCAAAGAGCGCGTGCAATTTGTCGACCGAGGCCTCGGTGCGATTGAACGTTAGCGCCGTTGTGATATCGGTAATCGGAACGCGCTCGAGGTCGCTGACATAAGTTCCGTTCGCTAGGCTGAACTCTCCGAAAAGTCGCGGTTCTACCACCGTTCCGCGCAACCCGACTTGCCCATTGATCTTTCCGGTTAATTTCGTGTTATTGCCGAGCAACGTTTCGAAGTCGGACGGGTCGACTTGATTTACGGCGAGATCGGCGCTGACCGGCGTGTTCGCGCTGAATCCGCCAAGCGGCCCGAATTGCAACGGCAGCGTTCCCGCCAACGTCATTTCGCCTTTGTCGAGCGCTACGCCGGCGTTGCGCAACTCCAGAGCCTTGTTGTGTAGACGCAACTCCCCGAAGGCGGAAACGATCTTCAAATTATACGCGACGACGTTGCTGGCATCGAAGGCCGCATCGAACGTCGGCTGCGCGAAACTCCCGCCGATTTTCACCGTCGACTCGAACGCGCCGATTACCGGAACCTCGAACTGATAGAGTTGCGCGACGAGTCGCGGAATGTCGTTCGAACTCGCGTGCACGCTTAGGTCGATCGGCGACGTTTTTGTTAGCCCGAAGCTGCCGTTCGCGCTGGCCTCTATGCCGGGCGCCGTCATCTCCGCCCGATCGATCATCAAACGCGAGTTATTCGAACTAAACGCGAGATTGAATGTATCGATCGGCAAACGCCAGATCGTTCCGTGGTGCAATTCCGAAGTTCCCTGCAGCTTCAGTTGCGGGAAACGCCCGTTGATAGTTGCATCCGCGTCCACTTTGCCGGTGATGGGAATTTCCGGAAAGCCGAGCGCAGCTACCCACGTCGAAAGGTCGGCTTCATCTAGGTCGAGCTTCATGTTGTATCGCGCGTTACGAACGACGTCTTGCCAAACCGGTGACGGCACGAGATTCACATTACCGTTCGCGTGCAGCGATCCGCTTTCGCCGCCGACCGCAATCGAGCCGTTCAGAAGATTGCGCCGGCTCGACCAAGTTGCGTCCGTGTCGCCGATAGCAAGGTTGCGAAACCGCAGCGCTTTTATGTCGACGTCTCCATATGAAACCAAACGGTGCTGCTGCGAAACGAGATTGAAATTGATCCCACCGTCGCCGTGCAACGTATCGCCGGTATCGAAGAAGTTATCGAAGTCGGAGAGATGAGCGTCCGGTGCGCGGACATGAACGCCGCTGATGGACGGCTCTTTAACCGCGCCAAAGCGTATGCGCGTCGTTCCCACCAGCACGCTGGCGCGACGCGCCCTCACGCCGTTATGATTCGCCAGGATAAACGCGGACGCATCAACGAACGGCAATCCATTCACATCGCCGGCGGGCACTTGCATCGGCCCGGACACCGTTGGTTGCAATCCCGCGCCGCCGATGGTCATCGACGCATTGAACGTCCCGGTCGTGTTGTAAGTCGGAAGCTGCAACATGTTCATTACGCGTTCGATCGCGCCGGCAGGCACGTCGGTGTGCAATGCGTAGGCGGGACTTCCCGACGTCAGATTTCCGAGCGTCCCGTTTGCAAAGGTGTAGGTCCCGTTCAATCCGCCTATTACGCGCTCGAGCTGTACGCTGTTCCCGCCCAAATGAATGATGGCGCTTCCGGAGAGCTCGAAGTGCTGCATGCGTCCGTTCGCGACCGCAACGCCGCCGTCGAAGCGAGGCAACGGTGCACCGCCTGAGAGATTGCCGTTTGCATCGAGCCGTCCGGAATCCAATGGTAAACCGATTCCGTGTAAACCCGCACCGGTCAATCCCGTCGCAACGAGCGAGAGCGCTTTCGGTCCGGGGCGGTTCGTCGTATCGTATGCGCCCGCCATGACGACATCGCCGCCCGCTGCCGACGCATGCGCATTATAGATCTTTAAAATGTTCCCGCTGACGGCGAGCGTCCCGGTGGCGTGCGAGATTGGAATGCCCTGAATCGTCGCGTTTTGCAGCGCGACGTCGACCGCTTGCACCGTGATATCTTTCGGGGAGATTGCCATCGCGACGGGTCCGTCGATTCCGCCCTGCGCCGGTGTGTTTGAAAGGAACTGGCGAAGTCCGGTTAACGTGCCGTGATAATGCCCGCGCATATAGAGCGCGTTCTCCGTGTACTGTCCGCTGCCGGCAATCGTGCCCCAGGGTCCGCTGGCGCGAATCGGCGCGACGCCGAGATTCGAAAGCGTTCCGGAGAACTTCGCTTCCATCGAATCGATCTGCACGCCGGCAATCCGGGCGCCGTGTGCGCGCAGCGATCCGGCCGCGATCGCGTTGTAGCCGCTCGGCCCGCCGCCGACGAAGTTCGCGCTGTCGATCGTTGCTTCAATCGGCGGAAGCGACGGCAGCGCGACGTTCAAGAACGACGTTTGTTTCGGCGTATGCACGGTGAGGCCGTCTGTCGCGATCCAATACGCGCTGTCGTTTAGCGCACGATCCAAATGATACGCACCGGCCAACGTCCCGCTTTTAGTGTGCATCCACAACGGCGCGACGGTAATCGTTCCCCTCGGTCCAAAATCGAACGCCGCGACGACGCGATTCGTCCCGTTCGCCGATCCCAACGCGCCATGCGCGTAAAAGTTTGTATCTTTGCCGTCCATTAGCGCATCGGCGACGAGCGGTTCGTTTCCCAGCAGCTCGCCCGCGTACGGCAACGTATCGGCCGGGCCGGTCATGTGGAAAGCGAGTTCGGAATGCACCGCCTTCCCCGTCGTATCGAGGAGTCCACGTAACGATGCCGCGACACCGTGCGTGTGAGCTTCGAGCGGCGAGAAAAAGACGAAGCCGTTATCGTAGGCGATCGATGCGTGTACGTCGTTCAACGGAATGTTCTGGTACATGGCGTGCGACGTATCGGCGTTTGCGGCGATAATCGGTGAGTCGAGCGGTCCCTCGATCATCACACCGAGCTTCACGTCGCCCGTAATGGGCTGGCCGTTCATGAACGCAAACGCCGTGCGAAGGTGTTTGAGGTCGCCCTGCCCCGTAACGCCCAGCTTGTATTGCGGGGACGCGAAGTTGTAAATGGCGCCGGTAATTCGTATCGGCAATCCGGCGAGCGATCCGTCGACTTCGTTCATGAAGAAGGCACCGTCGACTAGCCCAAGGCGTCCGTGAATATTCGTTAGCGGTTTTGCCAGCCCGATGACGGAGATTCCGCCGTTTGCGATGTTCAAGGTCAAACCGGTGTGGTACTCGACGGGTTGGTATCGCTCGACGTCGAGCGCGTAGATGTGAACGTCGAGATCGGTCGCGGCGCCCCCGAGAATGCGGGCGGCGTCGGAGTTGATGAAGTAGTTTGCGATGGCACGCATAGGCAATGCCGTTGCATAGATGTGATGCATCGCGTACGCGCGATCCATATCGATCGTGCCGACGGCGGTGAACGGCTCGTCGGGGTGCTCGACGAAGGCGCCGCTGACCGTATAGTGCGTCCGGCTCTCGGTATTGACTACGGCATCGACATTGATGCGATGGACGCCGATGCTGCGCGCCGACGGATCGACGGTGTACGGCGCGCGAACTTGTCCGGCCGCGTTGCGAATCCGCACCGTAAGCGAAATGGGCACGCGGTTTATCGGCTGAGGACCGATCGGGGCCGGGCCGTTGCCCTGCGGAAACGTGACGTTGTAGCTTCCATCTTGATGCCGTACCAGCGTGACCGACGGCGAATCAATGGTGATCGCGCTAACACCGTAGCGGTGTTTGCTTCCGGGAAGTAAGTCGCGAAGCGAATACGCGACGTCGATGCGCTGCGCATCGAGCACCGGCTCGCCGTTCCGGCTCACGTGCACGTGCAGCAAAGCGCCGTGATGCGCGGTAAAGCGCTCCTCACCGATCGAGATATCGTAACCGGTAGCGAGGCTGATGATGCGCGGAAGCACAGACGAAAGCACCGCCTGGCGCGTAGCCACGAGGATCGCAGCGATCACGACCAGCGCCGCAACGACGCCGATGACTACTTTGCGCAATGAGCCCCCACGAAGCCGGATATACCCCTAACGAATCAAGTGGCCTCCTGATTCTGCGGGCCTTCCACTCCGCCGCAGCTCTCGGGAGGCGGTGGTGCATCCGATCCCAGGACCGCTGGAAAAATCACGTCGTGTGATTTTTCCGCTACACGGCTTTTTCGGGAGAACGAAGTTTGGAAAATGCCATCCATGGCATGCCCGAAAAAGTCCGAGTTCCTGGGATCGGATGCACCACCGCCTCCCGAGAGCAATGGCTCGTTACGAGCGCAAGCAACTTGATTAGTTAGAGGTGAGAGAAAAAGAGCAGACCTGAGTGGCGAGCAAAAGAATCTTGAGGTTGCGTAGTGATGCAGCACAGGAGGTGCTGCTAAAACGGGGCGCGCGCTTTGTCACCCTGATCACCACAGGAAGTGGTGAGGGAACGCAGCAAACGATGTGCGACAAGCGTTCCCCGCCTGTCGAAG
>CAZJLJ010000031.1:0-17597 GCA_964546935.1 uncultured bacterium
GCGCGTTCAGAGAGCGGGCGCTCGGCCGCGATGTTCGGGACAAGGCCTGTAGAAGTAATCCAAAACCTTCCGGCGCCGACGAAGGCGCGACTTCGTAGAGGAGGTTTTTCGTGCATAGCTTCGCTCGATTTGCCGCACTCGTACTCTTAGCTGCGCTTCCGGCAGCCTGCGGCGGTAACGGGGGCGCAATACCACCGTCCCAATCTAATTCGCCAACTGACACCCAGGGTCAATCACGGCATGCGAAAAGCCTTGATCAGATCTATGGATGGACGCACGTTTTCACGACGCTGCCTGCGCGCGGGGTTAGATCCTCGCAACTGAAGCAGCAGGCCGCGGCAGCTTCGACAATTCCGTTCTTTACGGGATTCGTTACCTCGCCGCTTGACGGCAACACCTACAGTTACAAGATCGTGGGCGCCGATCCGCGCACAAGTAAGACGACGACGAACGTTTCCTATGTGCCGATCGTTGCCCGATTCCATTTTGCAGACGGAACGGTCCTAGATCCTACGCTACCCGCCTGCAACGATAGGGTTTCGGTGCAGAGCCGGTTTTTC
The DNA here is from genome assembly GCA_964546935.1 of uncultured bacterium. Lineage (GTDB taxonomy): Bacteria > Vulcanimicrobiota > Vulcanimicrobiia > Vulcanimicrobiales > Vulcanimicrobiaceae > JALYTY01. The sequence goes on from CAZJLJ010000031.1 coordinate 561, forward strand.
AACGGACCGAATTTCGTGCCGACGAGCATAACTTCGAACGGTATTTCCGTGGGAACAACGCAGGTCACCGACGCATTTCAACGCGCTGAGTTTTGGAACATCATAAACCGCCCCCGTTATCACACGGTGCTTCAGGCGGCGGCACAGCCTCGCGTCGTAGATGTAGATGCACCGTCCGAGTCAAAAACCGCGGGAGGCGTTTGCAATGGCAGCTCCCACAACATCGGCGAAATCCCGATCAACAAGTTCGATGCGATCATTCAAAGCATTGCCACAACCTATGCGACGGCTTCGCAGATTCCCGTCGTTCTTTCGTACAACGTGTTCCAAACATCTAACGGTCGTTGCTGCATAATCGGCTATCACAGTGCGATCGGCACGTCGAATGGGACGCTAGTCTATGCGGTCTCCGCCTACAACGATGCCGGCATCTTCAGCGTTCCGATTGAAGACATCCACGCGTGGACGCATGAGCTAGGGGAGTTGTTCAACGATCCTTTCATAGACAATGCGACGCCGCCGTGGGGTCATGTTGGACAGGTCGCGGGATGCGCGAACAACCTTGAAGTCGGCGATCCACTAACGGGTACGGCATTCACGCTAACGTTCAACGGTTTCACCTACCATCCACAAGAGCTCGCGTTTTTCGACTGGTTCTTCCGTACGCCATCGAATGGTACAGGCGGGTTGTACTCGTTCGAAGGGACCTTCACTTCTCCTCAAGGAGCCTGCACGTAATAACAATAGCCCCGGAACATCACCGCTTCGGGGCTTTTATCGCGGTGTGATTTTGATGCGTCGTTTCCCTTTTGCGTTCGGAATTTGTCTCGTAGCTATCGGTTGGGCGGCGGCCGACGCGAACATGGGACTGATTTACGGTCGTGTGCTGATAGCGGGACACCACGCGCCGGCATGTCCGATTACGGTTACGGTAACGTCAGATCGTGAGCCGACCCAAACAACAACTGCATCGAAGGATGGGCACTTTCACTTTGTTTCCGTCAGTCCCGGACCTGTAATGGTAATGGTGGGAAGATCGCGTGCTGCACGACACCTCACCATATCGGCGAATCTGCCAAATCTCGATTTGATCCTTCAACCGTTTTCTATATCACCGGAACAGGCTTGCCCGCGTAACTCGAGATGACACCGTAACGGCGCTACGATCCTTTCTTTTTGAGTCCGATCACTGAAACCACGAGTGTGGCGGACGAGAAGAATATCGTTACAAAAAGCGACGCGACCGATACGCGTGAATCGAAAGCTAACGGCTTAGTAACTTGCAGCGTACTCACCGGCCCATCGAAGCTTGACACCTGTCGGCGCGTTCCTTGCACCACAGATACGCTGAAGCTTGATGATACGATCTGCTTGCCTTCGCTCATTGGTCTCGCGTCCCAAGTCCAGCTCCACGTGCAACCTTTGTGCAGCACGTCGCGCGGCATAGAAGCGAACTGTATTCCTAGGCTCGCGATCCGAGGTACCACGTGCATGTTTTTACAAAGATCGACTTCGCGACGGCTCTTTGTCGCGGGGAGAAAAAGTCGAAGTTGCGCTGAAAACGATTCGTTGATGTCCACGCTCTTCGGTATATCAAGAAAACTCTTACCGGCTATTCCAGAAATCGTCCACTTATGAAGCGTTTCTTGGAACTGACGCCCGTAACGTGGCGCTCTCAAATTTAAAAAAACGCTAAGAAGAGCTGCAAAAACGCCCGCTACGATAAGTACGACAGCGACCGTCGCGGTTAATTTCCGGTTCCGTTCAACGTGCGGAACGGGTCGAGCCGCAAATCCTGCGCCAACCTGAAGCGTTTGCTGCGTAGCCGAAAGCAGAAGCGCAATCGATGCGGCTGCAATCAAAATCTCAACTGCTTGAACGGTCACCGCGGCTCACGCCTCCCGTTTACGGCTGACGCTGTAAGACCGGCTCTGTGACTTATCGTAGCATGAACCGTTACGGTTAATTAAACGCTACGCCGGCGCATCAAAACTTCCAGGGCTCGAAGCAGTAGCGCGCCAGTCGGGCGTGCGTTCTTGCTTCGCTTCGGAAAGTGCACGGCGAACGCCGTCGGCGTCGTAGTCTTTCGTATAAACGGGCGTTCCCGGCTGCTGTCGCCACGAATCGGCCAACTTCCCGTTGTCAACGACATCGAAGCCGATTTCGTCGATCAATTTTGCGACGATCGCTTTATCGGCGTCATTGTCGCCCGAAATAGGAAGCGCGATGCGGCCTGGTGTCCCTTTCGGTTTGCCCCTGTTCAACAGGTGGTCGGCATAAATATTGTTAAATGCTTTGACTACACGGCGGCCGATCATTTGCGAGACCCAACCGCTCTCCGTCGAGCCGCTTTCAATGCCGTCGATGCGCCCGTCGCGCTGTCGCGGATAGTAATTGCCGGTATCGATCACCACAACGCTGTCGGGTACACCCGCAAACAAATCTTTCGGTAAATCCTCAACGCGCTTCTCCTGAATCGTAACCACAACGACATCGTTGTTCCGCGCAGCATCCGTTACGGTCACCGCTTTGGCGCCCGTTTCCGCTGCAAGATCTTTCAGCGTTTCGGGTCCACGTGAATTCGCGACGGAAACGTCGTGGCCAACTGCTCTAAAGCGTCGAACGAGAGAACCCCCGATATTGCCGGCGCCGATTATTCCGATCCTCATGCCTTGTTAAACAGTTCGGAAGGGGCTCGGGGTTCACCGTAGCAACACCGCTAGGTTGTGAGTAAACTCTTTTCACCGATTAAGCTGCGCGATCTCGAACTAGAGAATCGCCTTGTTGTTTCACCGATGTGCCAGTACTCGGCGATCGAGGGTAATGCGAACGATTGGCACGTTGTGAACTTGGGGCACTTCGCCTTATCCGGCCCCGGCTTGGCGTTCTTTGAAGCGACGGCGGTAAGCCCTGAAGCACGCATAACGGCGCGCGATCTGGGTCTCTACAGCGATGAAAACGAGCGCAGTATGGCGCGCGTTATCGGATTCATTCGCGAATGGACGCGCAGCAAAATCGGCGTGCAAGTTGCGCATGCCGGCCGCAAAGCTTCAACGCTGCCTCCATGGGAAGGCGGCGGTCCCGCGAGCGGCGACATGGCGTACGAAACCTTCGCGCCGTCGGCGATTCCGTATCCGGGATGGCATACGCCGCGCGCATTAGATAAAGCGGGTCTGCGCAAAGTTCGCGAGGATTTCGTCGCGACCGCGAAACGTTGCGAACGTCTTGGTGTCGACGTTATCGAATTGCATTTTGCGCACGGATATCTGGGACATCAATTCTTATCACCGCTGACCAATCATCGTACGGACGAATACGGTGGATCGCTAGAGAATCGGATGCGCTTTCCGCTGGAACTTTTCGAAGCCGTGCGTGAAGTCTGGCCCGAGCGCAAACCGCTCGGCGTGCGTGTCTCCGCGACCGACTGGGCCGACGACGGATGGGATCTGCCGCAGTGCGTCGAGTTGGCGAAAGAGTTGAAGAAGCGCGAGTGCGACTTCATCGATGTTTCCAGCGGCGGTCTCGTTCCGCATCAAAAGATTACCGTCGGTCCCGGGTATCAAGTGCCGTTTTCGAACGAAATCAAACATGCGACGGGACTCCCAACCATGGCGGTCGGGATGATCAACGAACCGATGCAGGCCGAAACGATCGTCCGAAACGGCGAGGCAGACTTCATAGAGCTTGCTCGTGGCTTCATTCGCGATCCGCGTTGGACGTGGGATGCCGCGGACGAGCTCGGAGGTGAGCCCTTCGTGCCGCCGCAGTACGAGCGCGCACGGAAATCTCACCGAGTCTAAAGCCGCCGCAATGGACCGCGAACCCGGCGTCTGATAGAATTATCAACATTAAAAGCTATAGGGCCCGGCGCTTAAAGGGTTGAGCGTCGCTCAACCCCAATAGGGCCGGGTTCTTCCCCGCGGACTCTAGGAGGTCAGTTCTCCACGTGAAGATCGTGGTTACGGTCAAGCTCGTGCCGGACCCGAACGCTGAAAAGCGTATCGACGCCGGCGCTAAGCGTTTGGTGCGCACCGGCGTTGAAACGGTGCTGAACCCGTACGATGAATACGCCCTTGAAGCGGCGCTGCAAATAAAAGAAAAAGTAGGTGGCGATACAACCGTCACTGTCTTTGCTATGGCGCCTGAGTCGCTGAAAGAAACGTTGCGCAAAGCGCTCGCAATGGGCGCCGATGATGCGGTGCTGTTGAGCGATACCGCCCTTGAAGGCAGCGATGTGTGGGCGACTTCGTACGCAATGGCAAACGCTCTGAAAAAGATTGGTTTCGATCTGCTCATCGTGGGCGGTCTTTCCGACGACGGCAGCACCGGTGCAACGCCGGGCGCGATTGCCGAGCACCTTGGATTGCCGCTGATCACGAACGCCGTCAAAGTCGATATCGCAGGCGACAAGTTGAACGTGCAACGCGAAACCGATACGGGACATCAAACCGTTAGCGGTCCGGTTCGCTCGGTAATCACGACTGCGCTAACGTTCGGTGAGCCGCGTTACGCCTCGCTTAAGGGCATCATGGGCGCGAAGAAAAAGACGATTGCGCCGCTAACGGTGGGCGATCTCGGCCTCGACCAACCAGTTGGCCTCGCCGGTTCGAAAACCGAATTACTCGACGTAAAACCGCCTGCCGCTCGCGGCAAAGGCCAAGTCGTTGAAGCTGCCGATGGTGCATCCGGCGCTAAAGCTATCTTCGATTTCCTTAAAGAGAAGAAACTCGTCTAATGCAAAACGTTCTCGTTTACGTTCAACACAAGAACGGTCAGTCGCCGAAGGTTACCTTCGAAATGGCAACCGAAGCGCGCAAACTTGCCGACGCGCTCGGCGGAAAAGCGCATGCGATCGTCGTTGGAAGTGGATCCTCGCAGCTCGCTGAAACGCTGAAAACCTTTCCCCTCGATGTCGTTCACTTCAACGACGATCCGGAAGTCGATAAGTTTCTGCTCGACCCGGTTGTGGATTACATCGAAGCCGCCGCGCGAAAGATCGGCCCGTCGTTGATCCTCATTCCGAACACGCTGACCGGCAAAGACATTGCCGGCCGTGCTGTGGCTCGCATGGGCGCCGGTATTGTCGCCGACGTCGTCGACTTCAAAATCGAAGGCGGAAAAGTCGACGGCGTTATGCCGAAGATGGGCGGCGTCGCGATCACGACGTGTCAATTGAAATCCGGCGAATACGGTGTTGCGACGGTTCGTCCCAATGCGTTCGCCGTGCAAGCGGGCGGTGCCGGCGCAACGGTTCAAGCAATCGATAAACCGGCTGGAAAGAGCTACACCCTGCTCGTCGAGAACGATGTGGAAGAAGGCTCCGGTGAGCTAGCACTCGAGGAAGCACCGGTGGTGGTAGCCGGCGGCCGTGGACTCGGGGGACCGGATCCGTTTGATACTATGCTGAAGCCGCTCGCTCAAGCACTCGGCGGCGCAGTCGGTGCGTCGCGTGCCGCTGCCGACGCTGGTTGGGTTCCGTACAGCCTGCAGATCGGACAGACCGGCAAGACGGTTAGTCCTAATCTGTACATCGCAGTCGGCATCTCCGGCGCGATTCAGCATAAGGTTGGAATGCGGTCGGCGGGCACGATCGTCTCGATCAACAAAGACGGCCAATCGCCCATTGCCGAATTCTCCGATCTCACCGTAGTCGGCGACGCATTTGCAATCGTGCCCGAGCTAACGAAGCTCGTGCAGGCCGCAAAGGCATAATTTTTCGACGGTACCCGTGACGAACGTGGTGGTTGCCGCGTTCGTCTCTTGTAAAGGACCTGGATCTCGTGAAACGTTTCGCCTTAATTGCTTCGATGGTCGTCGCCTTTGCGGCGGCTGCCCTTTCCACGACGCCGAGTGCCCAAGCCGGACTCTTCGGCGGCGGGAAAGCAGCGGCGTCGCCTAGCCCATCGCCATCACCGTCGGCACTGCCCACGGCATCGCCGGAACCGCCCGACGTCGCGATTCCGCGTCTTCAGGCGAAGCTGAAGGCGAATCCGAACGACCAGCAGACCATGGTCGAACTGGCCGGACAGTTCCTCGGCATCAATCGCCCGGACCTGGCCGTGCAGCTCTCCCAGCATTTGCTGCAAATGGGCGATAAGACAGCGCAGGTCTACTACCTCGACGGCTACTCTATGGAGCAGATTGGCCGCGTCGACAACGCGGTTGCCGACCTGGAGCAAGCCGAAAACCTAGACCCCAGCAACATCGGCGTGCTCTCGAATCTCACGGATCTGTACCTGCGTATGAATCGCCCGCAAGACGCGGAGCGTATCGCGAAACGTGCAGTGACCCTGAACAAGGACGACGCCCAAGCGTACTCAACCTTGGGTTCGGTTTACGCTGCACAACAAAAATTCGACGACGCCCGTACGCAATTCGAAAAAGCTTATTCGCTCAATCCGAAAGACACGCGTCCGCTTTTCCAAATCGCCACAACGTACGGCCAACAGAACAACATCCCGATGGCGCTCCAAACGATCGATCGCGAACTCGCGCTCGATCCGAAAGACGTGCAGGGACTCGTTTTCAAGGCCGATCTCTACGCCAAGCAACATGACGATGCAAAGGCCTCGGCCGCCTACGACGATGCGGTTGTCGCCTCGACGGAAGACGGGCAGAAGGTTGCGATCCTGATCCGTAAAGCGACGTACTTCATGGATGAGAAGAAGACGGCGCAAGCCCAGGCGATCTTCGATCAAATGATCGCGCAGTATCCGAAAGTCGGTGCGGCACACGTTGCCTACGGCGACTTCTGGGCCTCGCAAAAGAACTTGCCGAAGGCGCAACAAGAGTGGCAACAAGCACTGAACCTGAATAAAGACGATCACGATGCGCTGTTGCGTTTGGCGCAACTCGCAATGAGCCAGGGCAAAATGACCGACGCGGTCGGTTATTTGAAGCATCTCACGCAGGTTGCGCCGGATGCGCAAACCTTCGCAATGCTGGGCCAAGCGTATTCGTTCACGCACGACTACACGAATTCGAAGGATGCATGCAGCAAGAGCTTCCAGATCACTCGCCAGCCTTCGACGCTCGGCTGCATTGCCGGCGCGGATTTCGAGCTCCGTAATTACAAGGAAGCCTCGCAGATCTTCGATGCGCTGGATCGTGCGGCTCGCGGTTATCTAGAACAGAATCCGCAACTACTCTACATCGCCGGGAAGTCGTACCAGCAAACGAATCAAAAGCAGAAGGCACTCTCCGCATACAAGCGTCTCTTGGGCGAGATGCGCAAGGGCACGAAGGAGTACGCACAAGTGCAACAAGCGATTGCGAATCTCAATAAGACAAAAAGCCACTAACGGCTAACCGGTGAAGGTCGTAACCGACCCACTTTACGGCGACCACCTCCGCGGACTCGGGCATCCTGAATCGCCCGATCGCGTGGAGGTGGTCGCTGCGCATTTACGCCGTCACGGATATCTGGACGATTCCATCGTAGCGCGCGATGCGAGCGATGCGGAAATCGAACGCGTGCATCGCAACGGTTATGTCGAGCTGGTTAAGCGCGAGACTAACGGGCTGCAAGCGGCACGTTATCTCTCCACAGGCGACGTGGTCGTAGATGAACACTCGCTCGCGGCGGCAAGACGCGCGGCCGGGGGCGCGATTGCGGCAATAGATTTCGCGGCTGCGCACAACGAGCCGGTCTTCGCGCTAATTCGACCGCCGGGCCATCATGCGGAATCGGCGCGCGGGATGGGCTTCTGTTTATTTAACAATGCGGCAATCGCGGCGCGCGCTTATCAGGCGCAGTACGGCGGACGCGTGCTGATCGTCGATTTCGATTATCACCACGGCAACGGCACGCAGGACGTTGCGGGTGAAGGCATTTCGTATGTCTCAACGCACGCGTCGCCCGCGTACCCTGGAACGGGCTACGAAACGGTTTCGATTGGCAAGGATCTGGTCGTAAATGTTCCGCTTCCCGTGACCGGTATTGCGACGGAAGCCTTTGTGGCGATCTGGGAACGATTATTGGAGCGAACCGCAGAGTTCGTTCGGCCTGATGCCATCGTGGTGAGCGCAGGCTTCGATTACGTGAAAGGCGATCCGGTCGGCGATTTAGGCGTCGACATCGACGCCGCGTACGCGTTAGGCGCGGCAATTACCGCCGTCGGCGCTCGGTATTGCAACAATCGCGTAGCGTACGTGCTTGAGGGCGGTTACGACATCGAGGCGCTTACCCAATCGGTGATTCTTGTCTTAGAGTCCGCTAAGGCGGGAGCGCAGCCGCTCGGATCCGCTGAAACCGGATCGATACCGGCGCAATCGCAACAGTATCTAAAACGTGTTGACGATCTGATTCGCTAGCACGCTGCGGCAGCGGCGGAAAGCTCTTCCAACGCCTGCAGCGCTTCAACGGCACGTTCGGCCGGAACGAAGAGATGGTCGTGATAGTATGCGCTCACCGTATTCGCCGGAATATTGCGTTCAGCGAGACACCGCGTCAATTGCGCAATAAATCCCACAGCGTTCAAGGCGGAATTCACGTTTGCCGTGATTCGCTGCCAGCGGCCCTCATAAGGAAGCTCGTAGCGATCCGCTGCTTCCACGGTCACCACGATCGTCGTGCCTTCGTCTTCGTGAAACACCATGAGTGGTTTGGCCAGCGCCAACGGAAACGTCGGGTCGACGGAGCAGAAGACCCACTGTTGCGAATCCAACTGCGGTTTCATTTGAGCGAGGAGAACGTTAAGTTCGCGTTCAGCCATTGGTTTTACGGGACGATCGATGCAGCGATACGTTGAAGTTCGACGAGATCCAACTCACCTACGAGCGCGAAATGCAACCCGTTCTCGGACCACGCGAGCAATGTTGTCGGGCCTTGTTGCACGTACTTCGCGTCTTTATTTTCGACGCGTGCATCGTTCACGCGATAGTGCGACATGTCGACTGCGGCGCCTGTAGCGTTCTGAAAGAGCGAAACGGTGCGGATCCCGTCGGAGTACAGCAGATGCAGCGTGCGGACGCCTTTCACGTCGGCCACGTCGCCTTCGATCGGCGTAAACCCCTCGGGCAAATACTTCGGACCACGCGCAGAGAAGCCGGCGGTTTTAACGAGCAACGCTAAGTTGTTTGAGGGAATGCCGCGGTTCGGTCCTTTGACGCGCGGCATGCCGGACGGGACGTCGAAAACGGCGGCCGGAATGTCGCCGGTATAACGCAGTTGTTCGAACTTCGTTTGGGCGACAAGCGATCCGTTCGAAGCGTACTGCTCCCTCGACACAACCAGCTTCGTCGCAGCGTCGATGCGAACGCGCATTGTCGTTTGGCCCGTGTGCCTGTTGTTCAGGAGCACGACCTTTACGGGCCGGCCGTTCATTACTTCATTGGGTCCATAAATCGCGTCATAGTTCGCGTTAAGCAACGCGAAATTGTCGTCTTCCGCGACTTGATCGTCGATCTCATCGTCCTGCGTAACGACGACGCGCCCGCGCTTCACATCGACGGCGTAAGATGTTTCGCCGCGTGAAATGACCGAATCACCGTAAAGATCTTGCGGGGCAAGATACCACCGCCTCGTGAGGTCCGGCGCTTTATGCTCGATCCGATAGATCGCTGCGTCCGATTTTTGCGCGCCGAAACGGAGCGTTTGTACTTCGCCCACGTACGAAAGCTGTTGTGGCGCGGCCATCGCTTCGCGAAGTAACGTCTCCGCAGGTTCGCTAGTTGCGCTGAGCGCCGGCAGCGGCGCGCCGAGTGCGAAACTCAGCGCGGCTGCTGCGAGAAGAGTTTTAACGCGCATCCGCCGTCGTAATGATTGAGGACTGCAGCGCTATTACGTCGGAACTCAGCGATTGGTCGCCGTCGAGTTGCGACGGGACAGCGTTGCCCTCGCCGAACGGGGTCGTGCTGTTCAGCGCCGCGTGATCGTCAAGGTAGTACGCAGCGTCAATCGTCGTGCGGGTACCTGTGTGATGCGTGCCGGTCACACCGAAGTAAATCGCGACCGCAGCGGCTGCCACGAGCGGCACCGCAACAACGGGCTTGAAGAACTCACGCAGGCGTTCGCCAAAGCTCGGCGCGGCCGCGCCTTCTTCGATTGCAGCCCAAATACTATTCACTACACCTTGCGGCAGCTCGCGTTCCGTCTCGATCGCATGCGTACGAAGGGCTTCCGATAGGGTTGCTTCGATTTCGTAACTCGCGCGGCATTCGTCGCACGATTCGACGTGCAGCAAGATAGCCGCATCGTCCTCGGGACTCAGCTCGCGATGAATGTAATCGATTAATGTGTCGGTGCTTGGATGTTGTTTTTTCATGATTTTGCCGAAAAGTGTTCAACGAGTTTGCGGAGCTGATGCCGTGCCCGGTGAAGGCGTGAGCGAACCGTTCCGATGGAGCAGCCTACGATCTCTGCTATCTCTTGGTAGCTGTACTCCTCGATATCGGCAAGTATTACGACCTGCCTTTGATCGGGAGAGAGCGCGTCCAATGCCTTCGACACTGTTTCGCTAAACTGCGATTCGACATATTCGTCGATCGGAGCCACTGCGAGCGGGCGCTCCCCGCCGAACTCCTGCGGGGCGTTATCTTCCGGTATCTCCTCTTGATAACGTCCTTTTCGCCGCCGAAGTTCGTCTCGGTAGAGATTTGTGACAATCCGGTAGATCCACGACAAAAATGAGGTCCCGGGCTGGAAGCTGCGCCAAGCGCGGTAGACCCGGATAAAAGCATCCTGAGTCAAATCCCGGGCGTCGGCTTCATTGTGCGTGAGCCGGAAGGCGAAGTTGTAGGTCGCCTTACCGTACTGCTCGATGGCGCGCTCTAAAAAAGCTCGCTGTTCGGGCGACGGCGGTTCAAACGGCTTTCGCGGTGCTGCCATGGATTCGAGGGGCTTTTACCCTGGAAGGCAGCGCACGGCCTCCTAGCCCCGCGAAGGGGTAGAGGCGCGCCGAAACTACTGGTTGCGCCAAAGGACGCGGCCCACGACCCAGAGTCCGGCCGTCACGAATCCAAGGATCACAAAGAACAGCGCAATCTCGAGGAGCACGACGCCGGCGAACTGGCTGCCGCCGCAGAGCGCCACGACGCCCGCGACCAGCGAGAGCTTCAGGCGTTCGAAGGGGTTGCTCGCCATGCCGGAGATCGACTGAGCCTCGGCGACGGCTCCGTCGGGATCCCAGCCGCCGGTCTCCGCGGTGAACGCGACTTTGCCGGTCGGCGCGACGATGAAGAGTTTGTCGTTATGGATGAAGTTCGCCGAACTCACGCGCAGCGAGTTGATACCAAACTGGTTCAGTACGTGCTGAATCGTCGATCCCGTGCCGCTCAGTAGATGCCAGATCTTGGGATCGGCGCCGTACGATGCGCCGTACTGGCGCAGAATCGCGGGCGAATCATACGGCGGATCCAACGTTATTTCAACCAGCGCGAACCGCTGCGGATCCAGGTGCGATTGCAAGTACGCGAATTTTCCGCTAATCGCAGGGCAGAGTGTCTTATCCGGGCATCGCGTGAAGATGAAACTCAGCAGAATCGTTTTGCCGGCGTATGACTTCGCTAGGTGCACGACTCGTTCGTTCTGATCGATCAGCCTTGCGTCGGGCAACGCAATACCGATGTCGACCGGAATAACGCGGCCTGGTTCGGGAGCGCCGGGCGAAAACGGTGCGGCAGCAACGGCTTCGCGCAGCGTCCATGGCTTTGTTGTACGATCGAGCAGTCCGTCTATTCCCGTTCCCGCAACGAGCGGCGCATCGGATTGAACGGCGTAATTACGCGTCGAACTTGGCAAAGTTCCCGGAATTTCGTCGTTACGAACGATCGCTGTATGCGGCGTGGGAACAGCGAGAACCGTTCCATGGAACGGCACGAGCAGAAAAAGAAACGCGAGGATAGCGCTCATTGAACCAGCGTTTGTATGTCTGAAGAAAAAGCTTTTAACGAGTCGTCATCGCCGTGTACCACCCGTTGGTTTCCGTCGCGATCGATCAGATAGACGACAGCGCTGTGTGAGTCGTCGTAATCATCGGTTCCGGTGTGATTTCCGGGAATGCGCTGCGCCCATACATGATAGTCATGTTCGACGCGGCTTACTTGCGCAGACGTCCCGGTCAGTCCCACGATTTTGGCGCCGCTGAATTGCCCGATGTATTTCTTCATTGTCGACGGAGTATCGCGATGGGGATCGACTGTAACGAACGCAATCTCCACTTTCTCCGCTTTGGAGCCAAGCGATTCGACGGCTTTCGTGAGTTTTGCGAGCGTCGCGGGACACGTATCCGGACAATGCGTGTAGCCGAAGAACAGCGCCACGGTTTTTCCATGCTGATCCGCCAGCGTCCACGGACCATTCGAATCATCGGTCAACGTGAAGTTTGGGGCTTGCGACGGCGAAAGCGCCGCGCCCTGAAACCGCACGTCCGCGCGGCGCATGCTAGCACAGCCCGCAAGAGCGAGGAGCAAAACAAGCACGACTACCGGACGAAACGAATTCATCATCCTCTAGCCTACGCCGGCACAGGCCGCGAGGCTATGACTAAAATTAACTGCCGGGGTGGAAGATGGTCATGATGGCCATCCACACGCCCAGCACGATGCAGACGCCGGAAAGCGTAAAGGTGATGACGTTGCCGAGCGGGCGATTGTGGCGCTCACCGATGACGCGCTTGTCGTTGACGAGGACGAGCAAGAACCCAAGGACGATCGGCAGCACGAAGCCGTTGAACGCTTCGACGTTTACTGTAATCTGAATCAACGGCAAATTCGGAATCAGGACGACTCCGGCGGCAACGACTACGCACGCGATGAAGAGTCCGGTAAAACGTTTTGCGCGCAGTCCGTCGTTGAGCGAACAACGCCATCCGAATGCTTCGCCGAATGCCCACGCCGTCGCAAGCGACACCACAAACGCGCCGAGCAGCGAAGCGCCGATCAACGCAACGCCGAACGTGACGCCGGCAAGGTGGCCGACAAGCGGTTCTAGCGCGATCGCCGCGTGCGCTGCGTCGCTGACCGGAATGTGATGCACGAACAGCGTCGCCGCGGTCATGACAATGACGGCGCACATGATCGCCTGTGTAAAGACAGCGCCGAGCGCGGTATCTATTCGCGCGAAGTTTAAATCCGGAACGCGCAGGCCTTTGTCAACGGTAGCGCTCTGTTGATAGAAGATCATCCACGGCATGATGACCGCGCCGATATTCGAGGCAATCAGGAGAAGATAGTTGTGATCTCGCAGCGGCTGCGAACCGAAAAGCCCTTGCATCACAACTTCGCGCACCGGTGGATGCGCAGCAAAAGCCGCCGGAATAAATAGCACTTCAACCAGACAGAGGCCCAGTGCAAAAACTTCCGCGCGCTTGTACGATGCGGTGAAGATTACCGCAATCAGCATCACCGCTGCAGCAATAACGATCGGGGCGGGGTTCAAACCGAAAATCAGTGCGGCGCCCGCAATACCGGCGAACTCGGTGATCAGTGCAGCGATGTTCGTGACGAGCATCGTTCCGAGCGACACCCAGGTCCAGCCGATGCCGTAATGCTCGCGAATCAAGCGCGCATGACCCTTGCCCGTAACAACGCCGAGGCGCACGGTCATTTCTTGCACGACAAAAAGCGGCACGATCAACAGTAACTGCAGAAGGATCAGCTTGTAGCCGTACTGCGCGCCGGACGTTGCGGCCGTCGTGATGCTGCCGGCTTCGGTATCGGCAAATGCGACAACAAGGCCTGGACCCGCAACGGCCAAGAAACGCAGAATCCAACGCCGCCAGTCGGATTGACGGTGTGCGCGGGCAACAGGCGATTCGACGGCGGCCATCCGTTGTTAGGTTAGCCTAAATCCCCGGTGTGGCCCTCCGAGAAATATCCGTGAAAATGGTTTTCGTTTTTTGGAGGGAGTGGCCGCGTCGCGAGCAACCACCGCCGCGATGAACGCAGCTGTTGCGGTAGCCCGGGTGATTTTGGGCGGAATGCTGATTTTCGCCGGTGCCTTGAAAGTGGGCCATGCGCCCGATCTAGCATCCGCCATTGCGGGCTTTCGCTTGCTCCCTGCGGTTGTAACGGCGCCTTTGGCCCTCGTGCTTCCGTACTTCGAGATTTTACTCGGACTCTATCTCATTGCCGGACTCTTTACGCGCGCAGTCGCAACCATCGCGGCGGTTCAGTTTGTCGTATACGCGGTGGCCATCGCCTCGGCGGTGATCCGGCACATCCCCGCGAACTGCGGGTGCTTTGGGCCGAACGATACGGCGACTGCCGATTGGCCCCACGTCTTTTTTGACCTTGCCCTCGCTGCCTTGGCAGCATTTATCGCGTACGGCGCGCCTGGGGCGCTTGCCGTAGACCGGAGACTCGCTCGTTAAATGAATCAACGTCTGCTCGCCACGATCTCTATTCTGATCGTCGCTATCCTCGTGATCGGCGGCGTGCTTTACGTAAAGCTCAAACCTTCGCATCAATTGCAAAACGCGTCGCAAGCGCCCGTTGTAAGCACCGCGCAAACCGGACAGCCGGCGCCGGAATTCACCGCTGCAACGACCGCCGGAGCGTTTGACTTGGCGAAGGCCGATAAGCCGGTCTTTCTCGAGGTGTTTGCAACGTGGTGCCCGCATTGCCAGCGTGAGACGGCCGTAATTGACAAGTTGTACAGCAACTACAAGTCGCGCGTTGACTTCATCGCGATTCCGGGAAGCGACACCGGCATGGATGGAACCTCGCCGTCATCCGAACTGGACGTGCTGAATTTCCAGCAGAAGCTCCACGCGCAGTATCCGATCGCGGCTTACGATCCCACGCTCTCGATCGCGAATATGTATCTGACGGGCGGTTTTCCGACGATCGCAGTCATCGGCAAAGACAAGAAGATCTCGTACATCAACTCCGGCGAAATTTCGTACGACGAACTTCAACGCGAACTACAAAAAGCTCTTAAGGGTTAGCTCTTTAAGCGGTCGACGTAGTCCAAGAGCTGGCGTTTCACGACTTTGAAAGCGTTGCGGACCGCCAGCTCTTCGCTCATAAAGGTATCGCGTTTTTCAGGACCGCGCGCGACCAGTTCTTCGCCGGGGACGCTTAGTTCCACGATGGCGTGAAATGGTGCACGATGATGCACGTGTTCGATCAGGACGCGACCGCTGATGATTCGCGAACAGTAACGTTCTAATTTTGCGGCTTCCTCGCGAATCAGTTGTTCCAATCGGTCCGTGTGTGGGACGTCCTTGTACGAAATTTCAACGGGGAATGCCATAACTAATCGTTGACCGGGAAGGCGTAGTTCGGCGGGGGGACTTCTTTGCCGACTTCAAGCACGATTTGCTGGTGTGCTCCAAGCGGAATGGCACGAAGATCGCCGTTGTACTTCACGCCGTTGACGTAAGCCGTAACCGGGCCCTTAATGCCGGCAACGTTTCCGTTTTGTAGCGGCTGTCCCCAGATATCGAAGAGATTTCCGAGCGTGAAGCCGCTTTGTCCCTGCGGAGCAAGCACCGGCGATTCAATGTGAATGATACCGCTCGCGTCGTGCGTGTGGATCCAATATAAACATCCGCCGCTCGGGGTGGGCGTTCCACCGATTAGCTTCGGAATTTGGATCTGTTTGCCGTTGTTGAAAATCGCAAGATGCGAATGCACGTGCAGCGTTGCGTATTCCATGCCGGCGCAAGTGATGCCGTCGATCGTCTGACCGTGGCCGCCCTGAGCGGTGTTCGCGCCCATGTTTGAGGTCTTGAAGTACGGAGCGCCGAGCGATCCACCATCGGCGAGTTGAACCGGTGCAGGCGTTGCCGCGCCTGAAGCAACGGGTGCCGGCGTGGGCGTAGCGACCGCGGCTTCCATCGCCCGATTTTGTTGCCAGCGCGCGAGTCCCAGCCCAGCAATGATTAGAACGACGATAACGCCGACGGAGATATAAACCGTTGTCATCGGATCTCGCCGTTGGGGCGGCGGCGTTGTGCCTCCGCGAGTCGTTTGCCGGCGTTGAGCGCGGGAATTCGGTTGTGACATCAATCCTCTATAGGGCGGTAAGGGTGGGAACCACGCTCGCATCGGCCGGATCGAGCGCGCGCCCGGGCACCAGGTAATTCGAAACGTAATCGGTCACGGCCACCGCGAGCGGAGTCATCTCGGCCTCGTAGCCCGTGGTGCGGAATTTCTCCATATCCGCGCTGGTGGAGTACTGGTATTTGTTACGCAGCTGATCCGGCATGTCGATGAATTCGATACTCTCCGGTACGTTAAGCGCGCGGAAGATGGGGCGAACCAATTCGAGCCACGTGTGCGCTTCGCCGGAACCGATGTTGAGCAGTCCGTTGACGTCGGACTCCGCGGCATGTACCGTCATTGCAGCGGCGTCTTTCACGTAGATGAAGTCGCGCTGCTGTTCACCGTCACGAAACTCCGGCCGGTAGCTCTTGAACAGACGTACCGATCCGGTATTTTGAATCTGCTCGAACGCCTTTAGGACGATGCTTCGCATGTCGCCCTTGTGATCTTCGTTCGGACCGAACACGTTGAAGTATTTCAGGCCGACGATTTGCCGGTCGATGCCTGTTCTCTGCGCGTACAAATCGAAAAGATGTTTTGAATACGCGTACATGTTCAACGGCCGCAAGCTACGAAGATCGGCAGTGTCGGAGAGACCCTCTTCGAGTGCGCCGTACGTTGCGGCCGATGATGCGTAAAGAAAACGCGCACCGCGTTCGATCGACCAGTGCGCGAGATGTTTCGTGTACTCGTAGTTGTTGCGCATCAGGTAATCCGAGTTCGTCTCGGTCGTCGACGAACACGCACCCATGTGGTACACGGTTTTCACGTCACCAAAAGCGCCCGGGTCGTTTGCTATCGCGTCTGCGAAGTCTTCGGCGTCAACGTATTCCGCGAAGCGCAGCGGGACGAAATGTTTCCATTTCTCAGAGTTATCAAGGCGGTCGACGACGACAATGTCATCGTGGCCTCGCCGGTTTAGAAACCAAATCAAGGCGCTGCCTATGAGGCCGGCGCCGCCGGTTATGACCGTAATCCCGCGTGAAGAATCGTGCATGGCTAACGAATGGCCCCTATTCCCTGCACTAAAACGGATAGTCCTGTGCG
>CAZJLJ010000031.1:17697-29078 GCA_964546935.1 uncultured bacterium
GAACGCTTGCCGCACATCGGTTGGGCGGCAGGGGTTCGACGGACAATTTGAGAATGACTCGCAAATCGTGACTCACACCCGCGCGGCCCTGCTTTATGTAGCGCTAACGGTCCCTCTCGCCATCGCCTCCCACCTGGTAGGCGAGGCCTTGGCGTTGCATGAGAGCCTGCTATCGGCCGCCACGTCCCCACTGCACATCTACTTGGGAGTAATCGCGCTCGGGTGTCTGGCAACCAGCGCATGGATCTTCGTTTCGTGCCGCGGAGAATTCCGCAGGCTTAGCGGTTTGTTCGCGAACGGGTTACCGTTTCACGGGCGGGGCTGGCGCTTTTTTGGCATCAGCGCCGGTATTCAATTTATATTCGCATCCTGGACGCTTCTGGGCGAGCAGTCGCTCAATCCGGCTACCGCGTTGCTCGCTTTGATCGCCGTTGCTATCGCGAGCGTTCTCTTTTCCGCCGTTCTTACGGTCGTCCGCGAACGTTTGGTTCACATCGACGTCTCGCAATTTGTCATTCGTGCGTTCCACGCGATTCATGCGCTCCGCGCGCCTCGGGTTTCGCCGTTTGGTCCCTACTACGCATACGTCCCTGCGCGTGGAAATCGTCCGCCGCCGCTCGCCTTTCCGGTCCGTTAAAAACATTCACTAATTCTCGGAAAGGTTTTCCATGTTGTTTTTCCGCGCGTTCGCATATCGTGCGACGGTGGCGGCAGTTCTCGTAGCTGTTCTCTCCTCAATTTTAACCGGTCGCGCCTTGGCAGCGACTTCTATCTCGGGCACGGTTTACAGTGACACCCACGCTCCCGTTGCGGGCGCAAAGGTGACTCTTACCGGCAACAATCTTACGCTGAATAAAACGACGGACGAGCACGGCCGTTTCATCTTCGGCGGCCTCAACGTCGGTACGTATGAACTGCTCGCTGAAACCAAAGACGCAACGGCGGCCACGCAAGTCGACCTCGGAAGCACGGGCGAAAGCCTTTCGCTGACGCTTCTACGCACGGTTGCGGTCGTCCGGACGAATACACTTCCTCCGGTACGTGGCAGTGGTACCGATCTGAATTTCAATCAGCAGTACATTGAGCGGTCCCCTGCGTTGCGCGACTTTCCCTCGTTGCTCATTCAGGCACCCGGAGCTGCGCGCGGCGCCAACGGCGTCGTTCATATCAACGGTGACCACGGCGACATCAACTACATTGTCGACGGCGTGCCGATCCCGCAAGAGCTCAACCGCAACATCGGGTCCGAGTTCGACACCAACAACGTCTCTTTCGTGGAAATCCTGCAAGGCGCGTATCCGGCACAGTACGGCAACCGTTTCGCCTCGGTCGTAAACATTAACACACGTGTCGGCAGCGGTCCGCCCGGCGCTGAAGGGTACGCCGAAATGGGTGCGTACGGGTATGCTGATTCCAGCGCCGGTTATCACGGACACATCGGCAAGGGTTCTTTCGTCTTTAACCTTCGCGGTGTGCGCAGCGATCGTTTCCTCGATCCGCCGAATGAAGATTCGCCCCACAACGCCGGAAGCAATACGAATCAATTCTTTCGCTTTACGCTTCCGAGCGGAAACGACTACTTGAACGTGTCGCTGAGCCACTCGTATCAAGCGTTTCAAATTCCGAACGACGTCGCGGGCGGTGAACCCGCAAACACGGACGACAACGAAACGCAGGGCGACTTTTTCGGAACGGTGCAGTTTCACCATGCACTGCGGCAAGGCGGCTCGACGATCTTCGGAGTGGGCTACAAAAACTCGAGTATTAGCGACTTCCCCGATCAGGCGAATGACTTCATCTACGGGCAAAATCTGAATTTAGGTAACGGCGGTAGTGCGACCGACTGTCAGAGCGGCACCGTTTCGGCATGCGCCGATTCCCTCTACTCGACCCGCCTCGCGCGCGATTTTATCTTCAACGTAGACAACGATGTGCAATCGGAGAAGCACGACGTCAAGTACGGCGCTTGGTACGACGCCACCAACGTTCAAAAGCTGTACGAAGTGACGCTCCAGCCGCTAAACTTCCTGGCGCCGATCTTTACACCCGCAACACCGAACGCGCCTTATACGGTAGTCGATAACGCGCCGAACATCGGCCACGATGAATGGATCTATCTGCAGGATTCGTGGAAGATGGGAAACCTGTACGAGCTGGATTACGGTTTGCGCAGCGACTCTTTCCAAGTTTCGTCGACGCAATTCAATCAGGGCTTCGCGCAACTGAGCCCGCGAATTAAGTTCACGCGGTTCTTCGGCCCTCGCGCGAGTGCGTACGTTTATTACGGGCGGTTCTTTACACCGTTCTCACTTGAAAACGTATCGCCGACGGCTGCCCAGCTGCTGAATCTGCCGAACCAACCAACGGTTGCACAGTTCGATTTGCGCCCTCAGCGCGATTCGGATTACGAGATCGGCGGACATCTGCCGCTCGGGCCGGGACAGCTGGGCCTGCGCGTGATGCAGAAGAACGCAACGGATTTGATCGACGACACGCAAGTCGGTGTAACGGCACTTCACCAAGATATCAACTACGCGCAGGGACGTATCTCTTCGCAAAGCGCTTACTATCAACAGGGACTACCGCGCGGTGGACGCGTTTCGTTCTCGGTGACGCGTACCCGATCCGTGAACAAAGGATGCGAAACGCAACTGCTCGCTCCTTGCTTTGGTGCGCCCGATGATTGGACGCCGGCCGATCACGATCAGACGTGGGACGTGAACTCAGGTCTGCTGCTTAATGACCACCGTGGTGGTTGGGTTTCGTTCAGCAGCGAGTATGGCAGCGGACTTTCGACGGCAGGCTGCGCAGACACGAACATCCTGTTCTGCAAAGTGCCGCCACACTTGACATTCGACGTTGAAAAAGGCATCGCGATTCGTCGCGGAACGGCGCTCACGTTCACGGTGCAAAACTTGTTCAACGACCGTTATCGAGTGACGTACTTGAATGCGCAGGGCAATCATTATGCGATGCCGCGCACCTTCCAAGTCGGGTTGCAGTTCGGCCAACACTAGTTGGGTCTGTAGTCCACTCACAATGAAGCGGCCGGCGAACTATTCGCCGGCCGCTTCGCTTAGGTGGCTTTACTTCTGCTTAGAAGGGAGCGGTTAGGCGAAGTAACACTTGGCGGCCACTCGCTATTTGGGTGGTGTTGAACCCGTTAGCGATCTTGATGATGTACTGATGATTCAACAAGTTTTGCACGTCGAGGTTCACCCCAAGACCGGTTCGTGCGTTGGTCGGAATCGTGCGTCCGAGTGACATGTCGAAGGTTAGATGCGACGGCAAACGTCCCGACAAGTTGACGTTGGCATTTTGAAACGCGACCGGATAGCCGGTTCCGTAGTTTGCTTGCAACGTGCCGTACCATGAGCGCTGCGCACCGAAGCGATGCGTATATGCACCGGTCGCCGAGACTGTTTGATCGTGATCCTCCGGCGAGAGTTGTGCCGGTGACGTTAGCGGCAGGCCATTGTTCACGGCCGATGGCGGAAAGAGGAATGTCGAACCCGAGATACCGCCGGCGTAAGAACCTGAAACGGTGCTGCTGACGAACCACGAGTCGCCCGTGTGCGTCTGCTGTTCCAACCGCAGTTCGACACCCGTATCGATGCCGATCGCGTTGTTGAATACCGCAAAGAGTGGCGTGTTTAGGAACTGCGTCGTATCCAAAACGTTCGATACGGTCTTTCGAAAGACGTTAACGTAGCCTTTCGTGTGTGAATCGAACGTGTGGGCAAGACCCAATTCGACGTACGCATCCTGTTCCGGCTGCAGATCGTAGACCGGCGTCCCCGCGCAGCCTTGGAGCAAAACGCAATCGGCACGCACGTCCTGGAGCTGCGGCGCCGCATAGAACCGTCCGTAGTATGCGTGCAAGATATTCTTACCGCCGTCGGAGAGATTGAAGCCGATGCGCGGCTCGAGCATCCATCCGCCGACATAGCCGGTGGAGTGATCGTAACGCAAGCCGTAGTTGATCGCGAGGTTTTGATTCGGCTCCCACTTATCTTGCGCGTAAATACCGACCGTCGATCCCGCCTGAGCTTGTGCGGAATTGAACGCAAAATACCCCGGTGCGGGAGGCGGCGGCGGGGGTGTCGACGGCGCAGGGTTACAGTCCGCGGTAAAGCAGCCGAAGGTTTGGGCGTTGTTGTAGTGCTGATAGCTTAGATCGGCGCCTACTTTTATGTTGTGATGTTCGGTCGTTCGCAATTGCGAGATGCGAACGCCGTAATCCGTCTCGCGGCCGTCTTGCTGAAGCCCGATCTGATTGGCAAATGCCGGCGCCGTGGGGTCCGTCGCCGTGTTCGGCGCCATCGCAAGAACGTCGTTCGGCAGATCGCCGGCATAAACGAGCCGCGAGTACTTCACCCACGGAATAAACTGAAAGAGCGCGTTCCCGTCTTTCGATGTGCGGCTGAAATTCAGGTTGTAGAACTGGCTATATTCGCGCTGCACGTCGTCGGTTGACGACGGACTGAAAATCGGATCGTTCGGATTATTCGGATCGGTGTTCAGCGGAATCTGAAACTGCGAAAATTGGTTGGAGAAGTCGAAAGCCAGACTTGATTGCTGGTTGAGTTGCGTCAGGATCCGGAAGAATGCGCCCGATTGAGAAGCATTATCGTGAATCGGAATGTACGTCGGCGAATCAATGCCGCGGGCCGATCTTTCGTTGTCGAGATTTAAGGAGATTTGCGTATTTCCGAACCGGGCCAACTCGTGGAGCGTGCTAAGGCCCGTTGCGTAGTTGCCTCCGCCGACGGTTAGACTGCCGTACATCCCCGGCGGAACGTCCGTGAGGCGGCTCGAGACGATGTTGACGACCGCACCTTGGCGGCTGCCGCCGAACTCAGCCGGAAACGCGCCGGTAAAGACCTCGAGCGAGTCGATCAACTTCGGATCGATGATTTCGGAGAAATTCGAAGTGGTCGCCTGCGGCAGCGGAGCGCCGTCGAGATTGTAGGTGAGTCCGTGAAATCCGTGGGCCACGGGCTCGTTGTACGAAAAGCGAACGATGCCGGGCACCGTTTCGATCAGGCGGTTCAGGCTGTCACGGTTCGGCGACGTTGCGATCAGGGATTTCGGGATAACGTTAACCGAGACGGGGGTGCCGCCGACGCCGGCATGTGCGGTGACGTTCGTGTTGGCAATTTGCTTTAAGGGGTCGAGCGATATATCAACGCGCGCAACCGAATCGCTGGTCACGTCGATGTCGATGGCGCGCGGATCCGCGCCGGTTCCTTGAACCACGACGTGATAGTGGCCGAACGGCACGTTAGGAATCGTGAAGGTTCCGCGGGTGTCCGTTGTAGCCGTCAAGCGCGATCCCTCGCCTGTCAAAGTAATGTGGGCGGCAGCTGCGGGCTTATTTTGGAACTCGATAGTTCCACGGACGACACCGGTGTCTATGGCTGCGGCGGGCAGCGCGTAGAAAAAGAATAAAACGGCGATGATCGCCGCAAGCAATCGTTGCATGGTCTCCTCAATGCTGTGAAGTTTTCTGAAGACGGAATGAAGGCGCGAATTACGCGCGGGCCGTCGTGCACGGAGGAGGACGTGCAAACCGTTTGCGGAGTGGAGCGCCTTCGCGAACCGGCAGCGGATGTTCCGCGCATCGAACCCATAGACGGACGCGCGGTGCAAACGGATTTCTGAAAACCGAAAGAATAAGGACCGCGATTGCCGCTATCGCGGAGATGGCCAGCCGATGAACCAGGAACACTGCAATACAAAGCGCCACGGCGATCAGCGCAACGCTGCCGCCCGCGTGTGTGCCTTCGAACGATTCGAATAACTGATACCAGCCCGCGGCGAACGCGCCCAAGAGCGGAATGCTTGGAAGATAACCGGTAAGGCGGGCCGCAAGGACGCTGCCGTCCGAAATTTGACCCGCCCCGGCCCAGGCCAGGGCCAAGAACGCCAAGACGAAGCTCCCCACGCCGGCATCGACGAGGGTTATGAGCAAATCGTGATAGGGGCCACCCATGGCGTGCCCATTTCCATAGGCCGCCGTGTGGCCGAGTACCGAAGCTAGCAGGCCAAGGGCCACCGCTCCGGGCAACTCCCGTACCCTCACCCGGGTTGCTTCTAGTGGGCACCAGGGGTCGCCTTGAGCCCACGTCGTATCCCCTGCCCTCCCCCAAAGATAAGTCCACCGGCCCTGTCCGCGGGACGCTTTCCGGGGGATATGCTTCTTAGTAAGACTTCTCCGAATAAATATGAATAGCCGTCTACCAGTCGAAAATGCCGACACCGTCAGCCTCGTATGTGCGTTGCTGGTGCGTTTTCCTGAGCTCGCGTCGATTCGATCGATGCCGGCCGAACGCACCGTGCGGCTGACGTTTGCCGTTAGGGCGCGCTTGGACAAAAAGTCACAAGCCGCTTTGGCCGACGGCATCGAGGATCACGTCGGCGGGTACTTGCTGCTTTCAAAAGATGAACCTCAGTCACTACGCGTCGCTTTCGAGAGCGATCGGACGACGACGTTCGTCCACGTAACGCGCGATCTGGAAACCTTTTCTAAGGAAGAACTAGAGATGCTCGTCTCGCTCTTCGCGCATCGCTTTGGGGATGCGCTGGTGCGGAACCCGCTTCCTGAAGATCATCTAGATGCAGATCCGGTCGCTCAAGACGAGGCCGCTCTCTATGCAATCGAAGCCTTGCGCGATCCCGCGCAGTCGAAGAGTCTCGTTGGGTTTCGCGAAGAAGCCCGGGTGCTTGTCTACTTCTTGAAATCGCAACGGAAAGCGAAGGCATCGTCTCGCCGCTAAACGACCCCCTCAATATTTTACTTATCGGAGACGTTGTTGGTTCTCCGGGCCGCGACACGCTGAAGCGATGCGTGCCGCTTGTTCGGGAGCAGTACAACGTCCACGCGTGCATTGCTAACGGCGAGAACGCCGCGGGCGGCTTCGGGCTTACCGCGCAGACCGCCGAAGAGATGTTTGCAACGGGCGTGGACTTCATCACGAGCGGCAATCACATCTGGGACAAACGCGACTTCCGCACGTATCTTGAAAACACCGATCGCGTGATTCGCCCAGCGAACTATCCGCCCACCGTGCCTGGGCGTGGAAGCGGAACGCTCCAAGTTGACGGTGTCACCGTCGGCGTCCTCAACGTGATGGGCCGGACGTTCATGCCTACGGTCGACGATCCGTTTCGTTGTGCCGATGCATTGATCGATGATTTGCGCGTCGCCACACCGATCGTCATCGTGGACGTACATGCGGAAGCGACGTCGGAGAAAGTGGCGCTTGCTCGTTTTCTTGACGGACGTGCTTCTGCTATCTTTGGTACGCACACGCACGTTCAAACTGCAGACGAACAAGTTCTGCCGGGAGGAACGGCCTACATCACCGATGTGGGCATGACGGGCCCAACCGAAGGCGTCATCGGCATGGAGGTTGGAGCTGTATTAGATCGCTTCCTAACCGGCATGTCAGAACGCTTTAACGTACAAAGGACGGGTACAAAGCAGTTTTGCGCCGCGATCGTCTCGATCGATCGGGTGACGGGCAAAGCCGCGGACATCAAACGAATCTTTCTGCGAGGCATTGCATGAACGGCGACCGGACAATTCAGGTCACGCCGGGAACGCTTAAGGTCTCGGCACGAAGCAATCCAAACGCGGTTGCCGGAGCATTAGCTGCCGTCATCCGCGAACGCGACAATGCCGAGATTCAAGCGGTCGGGGCAGGCGCAATCAATCAGGCCATAAAGGCCGTGGCGATTGCGCGGAGTTACCTTAAAGGAAGCGAGATTGACGTAATCTGCGTCCCCTCGTTTATTACGGTCGAGATCAGCGAAAACGAACGCACCGGAATTTCGCTCGCCATCGAGCGCCGCGAAGAAGCGGTTCATTGAAAACAGCTCGTTGATCGTCGATTTTCACAGTCATACCTTTGAGAGCGATGGAACGCTCTCGCCACAAGCGCTGGCCGACTTCATGGGCGAGCGCAACGTCGAAATCTTCTCGATAACCGATCACGATTCGCTTTCGGCCTACGGCCGGTTCCAACCGAAAAATGGAACGCGCGTCGTGACCGGAATCGAAATCAACACCACCTACCGCGAAAACGAAGTCCATATTCTGGGCTATAACCTTCCGCTCGATTCTGCCGTGCTCGGTGAGATGATCGAAAACAACTGCACTGAACGGCGGACACGGGTCGAGAAGATGGTAGATCAGCTGCGCCGCGCGGGGTACGGCATCAGCGTCGAGGATGTGTTGCGCGAAGGCGGCGATAACGCGAAGGCGTTAGGACGGCCGCATGTCGCAAAAGCGTTGATCCGCGCGGGACTGATCGAAGACATCGAGACGGCGTTTCGCAATTTGTTGCGTAGAGGGAAGCCGGGCTACGTACCGTCATCCCACATTACGCCTCGAGAAGCGATTCGCCGGATCGCGGAGGCGGGCGGAGTCGCAGTGCTCGCTCACCCTGGCCGGCTGAAAGACCGTGCGCTAATCGATGAATTAGCTAACGACGGTTTGGCCGGCTTGGAAGTCTTTTATCCCCTTCACGATGCCGACGACATTCGCGAATTTCGCGAAACGGCCGCGAAGTACGGACTCGTAATGACGGCGGGATCGGATTTCCACGACATTCGCTATCATTCGCGTGGCGTCGGGATGGAGGTAGACGAGGAAGACTTGCGGCCTTTCCTCGAACGCGTTGCCTTCGGGTGATATTTAGGAGGCTTCCGTTGTCGTTCTTCCATTCTACGATTGCCGGCTTAACGATCGGATCGTTAGCGTTTTCGCCGGCAGTCGCGCAGACGCCGGCGCCTTCTGCTGTTCCATCGCCATCGGCTTCGCCGACGATAGGTTCGGTTCTTCAGTCGACGCTGAAGAACGGAATGCGCGTTGTCGTTGTCCCGAACAAATTGGCACCAGTCGTGACGACGTCTCTGACCTACGGCATCGGTTCGGACGACGATACGATTCCGGGCATCGCGCATGCCACAGAACATATGTTGTTCCGAGGCACAAACGATGTGTCGTCGGATCAGTTTGCAGACATCGCGACGCGAACCGGCGCTGAGTACAATGCCGAGACGACCAACCAGTACACGCGCTACTACTTCACGATGCCGTCGGCGTATTTGCCGGTCGCGCTTCATTTAGAAGCGGATCGCATGACGAAAGCCGCGATGCTTTCTCAGGATTGGAAAACCGAGCGCGGCGCGATAGAACAAGAAGTGCGGGCGCATCAAAGCAGTCCGCTTTACGGTGTCTCGCAACGTTTGCAGGCGTTCTTCTTTGGCGATACGCCATACGCAACCGACGCGCTAGGAACGATCGCCGGATTCGACCGCATGACCGCGGCCGACATTGCCTCCTTCTACCACACGTGGTACCACCCGAATAACGCTACGCTCGTGATTTCCGGTGATGTCGATGCGAAGGCAACGCTCGCCGCTACAGAAGCGGCGTTTGAGGGAATTCCCGCCGCATCGCTTCCGCAGCATCGTCCGATCGAAATCACTCCGGTGAAAGCGACCACGATCGCGCAGAAGATCGATTTTCCCGTTCCGATCGTCGCGCTCGGTTTCCGGCTTCCTGGGTCCAACGACAAAGATTACGCGGCGACCGAAGTGTTGTTCGCGGCATTGAATAACGGCCGAAGCGATTTGACGGGACTCGCGCTTCAGGGCAAAGTCCTCGGCGCGTTCGGCGTAGCAAGCGCATATCCTGAAGTCGGGTTCGGAATGCTGCTGGGCATCGCTCGACCCGGTTCCGATACGAAGACCGCAATCGCCGATTTGCGCAGCGTCATCGATACCTACGCAAAGAGCGGTGTTCCACCCGAATTCGTTGACGCCGCGCGAACGCGCTTATTGGCTTCGAAAGCCTATGCAGCCGCGTCGATTCCCGGACAGGCTTTTGACTGGTCTCTTGCGCTTGCCGAAGGACAGTCGTCGCCGGATGCAACGTACGACTCGTACGCAAGCGTAACCGTTGACGACGTAAACCGCGTGTTGAAAAAATATGTCGCGGCCGGCGAGCAAGTGACAATGGATCTTGCGGCGACGAACGGCGCTGCCGTTCCGCGTCAAGATCTGAGGGCGGGTAAGGAAAACGTTCAAGTCACTGCGACGAAGAGCACCCGCCTGCCCGTGTGGGCGACGCCGTATTTTTCTGCCGCGCTACGCGCGCCGCGCGTCGACGACAAAGCAAAGACGACGAAGCTTTCCAACGGCCTTGTGTTATCGGTACGTCGCGAGCAGTTTTCGCCGACGGTCGTTCTGACGGCGCAGATTCGCACGAGCCCGCAACTTTACGAACCGGGCGGCAAAGACGGCGTTGCGTCGATCACGTCCGGCTTGTTGCCGTACGGAACCACGACGTACGATTACAAGAATTATCAAGCGCAGCTCGATGCCATTGCTGCAAACGTTTCCCTTGGAACAGATTTTGCGCTGACGGTACGCGCCGAAGACTTCGATAGAGCCATTGCATTGCTCGCCGACGGCGAACTCCATCCCGCGTTCGACCCGAGCTACTTTGCTCTCGTGCAAAAGAATGCGTTGCAAACGACGGCCGCAATGCAGGGGCGTCCCGAAACGCAAGCTATGATCGCACGTCTAAACGCTATTTATGCGAAGGGCGATCCCCGGCGGCGCCGCGCCACCGAGCAAACTGTTTCATCGATTACCCTCGGGGACGTGAAGAAGTGGTATGGATTCGCTTACCGGCCCGATCTAACGACGATGTCGATTGTGGGTGACGTGGATCCACAACACGCCCGGGAAATCGTGAACCGCTACTTCGGCGAATGGAAAGCACGCGGAAACAAACCCGACTTCAAGTATCCGCGTTTGAAGCGCACCGACAATGCAACGAGTGTTACGGTGAAATCGGCCAGTGCAAAGCAATCTAACGTGACGCTGACGCAGGCAATTGCATTGCATCGCGACGAT
Organism: uncultured bacterium; assembly: GCA_964546935.1. GTDB lineage: Bacteria > Vulcanimicrobiota > Vulcanimicrobiia > Vulcanimicrobiales > Vulcanimicrobiaceae > JALYTY01. Next base: position 28,630 of record CAZJLJ010000031.1, read on the forward strand.
CGTGATGTTGTCGCCCTTGAACTAGCAAACACGATTCTCTCGGGAGAAGGAACAGGCTCGCTTCTCTTTCGCACCGTTCGCGAAGCAAAGGGCTACGTTTATACGATCGATTCCAGCTTCGACGTAAACCGGAGCGGCGCTACGTTTTCGATCGATTTCGCGTCGGATCCGAAGAACGTCGAACACGCACAGACGGCAGCCTTGGCCGAGATCGAGCGCATGCGTCATGAGGTGCTGCCGTTGGAGACGGTGCAACAAGCAAAAGCATTGCTCATCGCTCGCGATATCGTGCGGTTGGACACGTACAGCGGTGTAGCCGCCGACCTTTTAAGCTCCGCCGAAAGCGGCGTTGACGCAAACGAAACCTATCGGTACTACGCGCGCCTGCTCTCGACTACTCCGGAAAATCTTCGCGATGCCATGCGACGCTGGATCGATCCCGCTCACTT
>CAZJLJ010000031.1:29178-36338 GCA_964546935.1 uncultured bacterium
GCTCAGGATGACGGGTACTCGTTGCTCGGATGCCAATCGTCGCGGCCGGACGGTAGCAAATCGAGCACGTTCCAAACGGGTTGTAACAGATCTATGCGGCGCCATTCTTCGAACGAATAGGCGTGCGCGACATACGAGTTGCGAATCTCCGAACCGTTTTTGGTGAACACAAGCACGGTCTCGACCGGGTCGCCATTTTCATCCTCCGCACCGCTATCGCGCGCTAACGTTGCGTCGGCGTCCGAGAGAAGGCGCACGTTATCCCAGCCGCGGCGTTTCGCCCACGCTTGCAGTTTTTCGAACGGTGCACGCGAGGCCACCACGAAATTTGCCCGTTGCTCGATGTGCTTTGCAACGCCGTTTAGGCCGTCGATCCACATCGAACACATAGGGCAGAACTCATCATCGTCTGCCCAATACATCACGTGGTACATGAATAACTCTGGCTTGTCCGGCGAGAAAAGTTCGGAGAGTCGAACGCGCTTATCGCCCTCGAGGAATTCATAGTCTTGAACGACCGGTCCCGCGGGCAGCGAGCGGCGCATCGCCGCAACCTCTTCAATCTGCCTGATCAGCGCCATCTCGGCTTCGCTCAATTGCTTTCGTGCTGCGCGATATGCATCGGTAGCTTCCGGCATCGCAATGGTTTCGCGCGCTCCAATAGTTTCAGGCATAGAAAGCTCCTTTGTGCTGTTCTTCTGCGATTGCGGGCTACATGTTTCCGCTTGCTGAAGGGCGGGCCATCAGGGCCATCGTGCCGCGCCGCACTGAGGCGAGCAACGCATTGCCTTCCCGTTCGTAGCGCTCAAGCGCATTTGCTTGCGCTTCGATTGCATCGGCATCGTGCATGAAACGATGATTGATGCGAACGTTATACGCGCATGCGTTGAGGCCGGCCGCTGCGAACTCGGCGGCGGAGCCGACGTCGCTTGCCAGGTTTTTGTTCGGGATCTGAAGCGCTTGTGCGGCGAGCCGTAAAACTTCGAGTGCCATTTCTGCTGAAGCAAGCGGCTCGGCGGCTGCATGGTGCAGCGCAAGTTCCAGTGCCTTGCGCCTGCTTTGTTTTTCGGCTTCGGTGTCTTTCGGCATCGCTGATGCGGCGACAACGCGATCGAATGCCGCTTCATCGCGCTCTCTTGCTCGAAGAAACTCTTGGCGCAGTTCGTCGGCGCGTCCGACAAGTTCCAAAGCTAGCTGCTTCTGCGCCGCATACTTGGGGTTCGTGGAGCAGATGCGACCCACCATAGAAACGAGCGCCGCACCGGCAGCTGCGACCATCGTCGCAGCACTTCCGCCTCCGGGGGTCGGCCATTCGGAGGCGAGTTGTGTTAAGTATTCAGGGAGCGTTTCCACGCACGGGGCATTCCGCAGCGGAGGACATTGCTCTTGCGAAGAACCAAACGCATTCCCAACCTTTCCTTCTATTCGAGGAGTTTCGTCTTGCCCGTCACGGAAAAGCTTGCTGGTGATGTCAAAGACCGCAGCCTGGCAGAGACTGGCCGCTCGCGCATCGCGTGGGCCGGTGCCTACATGCCAGTGCTCCGGCAAATTCGCGACCGGTTTGAGGTCGAAAAACCGCTGAAGGGTGTGCGCATCGGCGCATGTCTTCACGTCACGACCGAAACCGCTAATCTCATGCTTGCACTGCAAGCGGGCGGTGCCGAGATCGCGCTTTGCGCATCCAATCCGCTCTCTACGCAAGATGACGTCGCCGCAGCGCTCTGCGAATACGGAATTCCGACGTACGCCATCAAAGGCGAAAACAACGAGACGTACTACTCGCACATCGAATCGGTGATCGCGACGAAGCCGCAGATGTCGATGGACGACGGCTGCGATCTCGTGACGACGATTTATACGAAGCACAACCATTTGCTGAAAGATATGATCGGCGGTTGCGAAGAGACGACGACCGGTGTGATCCGTTTGAAGGCGATGGAAAAGGACGGCGTTCTTCCGTATCCCGTCATCGCGGTGAACAATGCGCTCACGAAGCACATGTTCGATAATCGTTACGGCACGGGTCAGTCGACCCTCGACGGCATCATTCGTGCAACGAACGTGCTGCTCGCCGGACGTACGCTCGTGGTTGTAGGGTACGGCTGGTGCGGACGCGGCGTTGCTTCGCGTGCGGCCGGCATGGGTGCGCACGTAGTCGTCACCGAAGTCGATCCGCGTAAGGCGATCGAAGCAGTGATGGATGGTTACCGTGTAATGCCGATGAGCGACGCTGCCAAGATCGGCGACGTCTTTGTTACCGTGACCGGCAACTATCATGTTATCCGTGAAGAGCACTTCAAGTTGATGAAGGACGGCGCGATTGTTTGTAACTCGGGCCACTTCAACGACGAGCTGGATCTCGAAGGCATCAAGCGCCTGAGCAAAGGCATGACGGTTCCGCGTCAGTTCGTCGAGCAGTACGAAATGCACGACGGCCGCTTCGTTTGCATTCTGGCCGACGGACGTCTTGTGAACCTTGCCGCCGGCGAAGGCCACCCGGCATCCGTGATGGATATGTCGTTTGCGAACCAGGCGATGGCCGCTGCGCACATCGCGCTAAACTACCAAAAGATGCAGAAGCACGTTTACGACGTGCCGGTCGAGATCGACGAAGAAGTCGCGACGTTGAAGTTGTCGTCGATGGGTGTCGAGATCGATACGTTGACGCCGGAGCAAGTGAAGTATATGGCGTCGTGGTCGGAAGGAACCTAAAGTGAATCAATACCGCCGTCTTTTTACCTCTGAATCGGTCACTGAGGGTCATCCCGACAAAGTCGCCGATGCGATTTCCGATGCTATCCTCGACGCGATGCTGCGGGACGATCCGATGTCGCGCGTTGCCGTTGAAACGTTCGCTATCACCGGCCAAGTGCACATCGGCGGTGAAGTAACGACGAAGAGCTACGTGGATATTCCGCGTCTCGTGCGCGACACGATTCGCGAAATCGGTTACAACCATTCGGTGGTTGGATTCGATGCGAACACGTGCGGCGTGAACGTCTCGATCGACGAGCAATCGCCGGATATCGCGATGGGCGTCGACAAGTCGCTCGAAGCGCGGACCGGAAAGAACGACGAGTTCGAATCGACGGGCGCGGGCGATCAAGGCATGATGTTCGGTTATGCTTGCCGCGAAACGCCGGAACTTATGCCGCTGCCGATCGTTCTTGCGCACAACCTAACGCGTCGCCTGACGCGCGTACGCAAAGAAGGCACGCTGCCGTACCTTCGTCCCGACGGAAAATCGCAAGTTACGGTCGAGTACGAAGGCGACAAACCGGTTCGCATCGATGCCGTCGTTATTTCGACGCAACACGATCCCGATGCAACGCTCGAACAAATTCGTCGCGACGTAACGGAACTCGTCATCAGAGAAGTCATCCCGGCAACGATGATGGACGAGAACACGCGCATCTACGTGAATCCGACCGGACGTTTCGTCATTGGCGGACCGATGGGCGACGCCGGTCTTACCGGACGCAAGATCATCGCCGATACGTACGGCGGTATGGCGCGTCACGGCGGTGGTGCCTTCTCGGGCAAAGATCCGACGAAAGTGGACCGCTCCGCCGCGTACGCTGCGCGTTGGGTAGCGAAGAACGTGGTTGCTGCGGGACTTGCGGATCGATGCGAAGTGCAGGTTGCGTATGCAATCGGCGTCGCCGAACCAATGAGCGTGCTCGTGGAAACCTTCGGTACCGCAAAGCTTCCCGAAGAGCAAATCGCGAAAGCCGTCAAGGAAGTTTTCGACTTGCGTCCGGCAGCTATCATTCACTATCTGGAACTGCGCCGTCCGATCTACAAGCAGACCGCGGCGTACGGACATTTCGGCCGTCCGGATCTCGACCTGCCGTGGGAACGTCTAGACAAAGTCGAAGCGTTGCGCACGGCGACGGGCTTCACCGGTGAAGCCTTGCGCGTTCCTGACTTCGCCAAGTAACATGTAGGCATGCTTGCCTCGCTGATGCTCTCGGTGGCTGTTGCGTTCTCGTTGATAACGACGGGTGCGAACGCCCCCGAGAGTATCGGCGTTGTTACGACGCAGCATCCAACTACGCTAAAAGCGTTCACAACGATCGGCACCACGTTGAATACGACGATCGATTCAACGAGCGCGCAGCCGGGCGATAATTTTCAGCTGACCGTGGACGACCCGCGATTTCCGTACCTCGCAGGTGCAAAGATCGCCGGGCACTTGACTCACATCAAGCCGTCCTCCGGCGTCGACCCTGCCTCGATCACCTTTCTTTTCGACACAATCACGTTTGTAAACGGGATGAAAGAGCCGTTTCGCGGTTACGTGCTCTCGAACCGGGTCGTGAATCACACTGCCGGAACGCCCCAGCCCGCCGCCGAGGCGGTCGCGACGCCGCAGGGCCAAGGGCTTTTTGCTCCCAGTTCATCGACTATCGTGTGGAAGCGAAACATCGGCGGTCCAAGCGGTTCGACCTACACCACTAACACCACAGCGCAGACGGGAGGCATCGGCTACGCCCGTAAACCCGGCGTTCCCATTCACGTTGCCGAGGGGATGCAGGTCTTGTTGCAGCTGGCAAGCGACCTTAAGACTCCGTGATAGATCTGTCGAATTTAATGACCTCAGACAAGCCCGCTGAAACGACCAGCGGGCTTGTCTCGTTAACTTAGTTGAATCGCCCAAAAGGAGAGAAGATGAAAGTTCGCAACGGCTTAATGGCGCTGGCAGCGCTCGCCGCCTTCGTAGGGACGACGTTCGTTGCGTCGGCGCAAAGCACGTTGACGCTCTACCAGGGAGCACAGCTCAACGGACGCCTGCGTGCGGACATCAACACCGGAAACGCACACGTCGGCGATCGTTTTCTAATGGACGTCGTGCCGCCTTATCCGAGCGGCAACCCTGTTTATCAGGGTGCAGTGATCGGCGGCGAAGTAACGAGCGTTCAACCGGCCGGACAAGGGAAAAAGCCGGCACTCGGTCTCCAGTTCGACTATCTCCGCCTAGCTGACGGCAGCACGGTTGATATCTCGGCTACGATGACCCAGGATCAGCGGAAGACCGAGCAAGGAAACGGCGGCCACGTCGCTTTGACGACGCTTGGCGGCATGTTTATCGGGAACATTCTCGGCAAAACGATCTTCCACACGAACGCGGGCGGCGCGGTCGGCGCTGCCGGCGGCCTGCTCTACGGCATTAACAAAAAGTCGAATTTCGACATGCCGGCGGGCTCGAACGTTCAGGTAACGCTCAATAACACGGTAACAATTCGCCGGCAAACGGGTGGCGGCAGCGGCCAATAAGCGCCGTTCCTTAGTCCCGCAAGAAAGCGGTCGGTGAAAACCGGCCGCTTTTGTTATTATTGAGCGATGTTCGACGAAGATGCGTTGGTGAAATCTCTGGAAGAGAACGGGTACTTCCGGGCGGGCCGCCTGCTTGATGAAGCGCATTGCCGCGAATTGATTGCAATGTACGAAGACGACGAGCGTTTTCGCAGCCGGGTCGTGATGGAGCGCCACAACTTCGGGCTGGGCGAGTACAAGTACTTCGCGAATCCGCTGCCCGGCATCGTCGATGAGTTGCGCCATCGTGCGTATCCGCAGCTCGCTTCAGTGGCGAACCGCTGGATGAGCCAGCTGGGCGTTGATACGAAGTATCCGGCCTCGCTAGAAGAGTTCCTGAAAAGGTGTGCGCTCGCGGGACAGCATCGTCCTACGCCGCTTATACTTCGTTACGAAAGCGGCGGATACAATTGCTTGCATCAAGATCTCTACGGCGAGCTAGCGTTTCCGCTGCAAATGGTGATTATGCTTAGCGAACCAAACGAAGAGTATGAAGGCGGCGAATTTATTTTGGTCGAGCAGCGCCCGCGCATGCAATCGAAAGCGAACGTCATTACGGCACGGCGCGGCGAGGCGATCGTTTTTTGCACGAACGAACGTCCTATTCGGGGCCGAACCGGTTACTATCGTGTCAAAACTCGCCACGGTGTGAGTCAAATTCACCGGGGCAAAAGATACGCGCTCGGAATCATTTTCCATAACGCTGCATAGCGCAGAGCGCCAGGAGGAGGCTCGCAAAGGTGCGTGACGTTTTCGCAACAATTGCGCGATGGCTCAACGAAGAGAGGGCCTTTGCCGCGGCCACACTGATTGAGTTGAGGCTCGCGGCAACGGCGCCAATCGGTACCACGATCGCCGTTGACAGCGACGCGCATATTGCCGGCAACATCGGTGCGGGTTGCTATGAAGGAGAGATCATCGAAGCGGCGCTTTCGACTGCGATCGACGGTGAAACGCGTCTTCTAGATATCAGCCTTTCCGACGACGATGAACTGATGGGTGGAACGTCGTGCGGAGCCGTGATGCGCGTGGCCGTCTGGCGTCCCGACGCAACTTTTATTGAAACAGCGCACCGAATCGCTGCCGGGAATGAGCGGGTGACGTTAAATATACCTGGTACGTTTGCTCAAGAGATTCCGCCACGCGAATCGCTCATTTTGGTGGGAGCAACTTCGCTCGCGGAAGAGATCGCGCGAATTGCGACGCGAGCCGAATTTCGTGTCGTCGTCGTCGATCCGCGGCCGGCATTTGCGGTCGCGGAACGCTTACCGGATGTCGATGAGATTGTCCGTCGTTGGCCCGATGAATTTCTTCCCAGCGTTCTGGATGAACGAACTTCAATCGTGGTGCTTTCGCACGATCCAAAGTTCGATATTCCGGCATTGCGCTGCGCGTTGCGTTCGACGAGTCCATTCATCGGGTTGTTGGGCAGCCGGCGCTCGCAACGCGCACGTCGTGAGACATTGCGCGCAGAAGGTTTCGATGACGCTGCATTGGCTCGCATTCGTGGTCCGGTGGGATTAGATCTCGGTGGACAAACGGTCGGAGAGACAGCGGTCTCGATCGTGGCCGAACTTATTGCTGCTCGTTACGGGCACGGGGGAGCGTCGCTTCAACACTCGATCGGTGCGATTCACGACTCCGCAAGCACCCTCGTGGCGCCCGTTCGGGAAGGTGCGTCCTTGGGATAATTTTCCAACGACGACGCGTAACGTCTCTTGACACTCCATTTGCCGTCGGGTAAAAGGATGAAGGTCCCCGGCCGCCAATAATGCCGGGCCGTTGGCTATTCCGGATTAGCTCAGTTGGTAGAGCAGCTGACTGTTAATCAGCGGGTCGCTGGT